>NZ_JBITEL010000006.1:0-188158 GCF_044455125.1 Actinoplanes sp. NPDC051343 | reverse complement strand
CACACACCCACCTCGGGTTTTGGGGGGCGGGGGGGGGGGGGGGGGGCGGCCCGGGGGGGGGGGGGGGGCCCCCCCCCCCCCCGCCGCGATCAGATCGTCGGTGTCAGTTCAGGCTGAATCGCTGGTTGGCCTGTCCGCTGCAGTCGTAGATCTGGACCTGCTGGCCGTTGCCGGTGCCCCAGACGTCGAGGCAGCGTCCGGACTGTACGCCGGTGATCGTTCCGTTGGAGTTGACGTTCCACTGCTGGTTGGCCTGGCCGTTGCAGCTGTAGATCTGCACGGCCGAGCTGTTGCCGGATCCGGCGGCGTCCAGGCACATGCTGCCGTACACGGTGAGCTGCTTGCTCGACGTGAGCGTCCAGGCCTGGTTGGTCTGGCCGTTGCAGTCGTGGAGCTGGACCCGCGTGCCGTTGCTCTGCGACGCGTTCGGCACGTCGATGCACCGGCCCGACTGGGCGCCGACGATCCGGTTACCCGAACCCGCCGGTGGCGTGGTGGGTGGTGTGGTGGTCGGTGGCGTGGTCGTCGGTGGCGTGGTGGTGGGGCCGCCCCCGGTCGGTGAGGTCGTCGGCCCGGCCGCGTTGAGGGCGTTGAGCACCGAGGTGTACGCGGCCTTCTTGTTGCCGCTGCCGTCGAACAGCAGCGGGCTCTCACTGGAACGCCACGAGTCGCTGTCACGTACGCCCCAGACGGTGATGCCGACGCACCGGGGCACGTTGACGCAGGCCTGGGTCAGTCCGGCGTACTGCGAGGTCGACGCGTTGGTGACGTCGACCTCGGTCAGGGCAACGTCGACGCCGAGGGCGGCGAAGCTGGACAGGGTGGTCTGGAAGTTGCCCGGCAGTGAGCTGCCGCCGGTGAAGTGGGTCTGCAGGCCCACGCAGTCGATCGGCACGCCGCGGGACTTGAAGTCCTTGATCATGTTGTAGACGCCCTGCGTCTTGGCGTACGACCAGTTCTCGATGTTGTAGTCGTTGTAGCAGAGCTTGACCGACGGGTCGGCGGCGCGGGCCGTGCGGAACGCCACCTCGATCCAGTCGTTACCGGTCCCTTGCAGGTTGGACTGGCGCCGGCTGCCGTCCTCGTTGTACGCCTCGTTGACGACGTCCCAGTAGGCGAGTTTGCCCTTGTAGTGCGACATCACGCCGTTGATGTGGTCGATCATCGCCTGGCGCAGGCTGCTGCCGCTGAGGCTCTGCATCCAGCCCGGCTGCTGCGAGTGCCAGGCGAGGGTGTGGCCGCGGACCTTCATGCCGTGCTGGGTGGCCCAGTTGTAGACCTGATCGCCGGCACTGAAGTTGAACTGGCCCCGCTGGGGTTCGGTAGCGTCCGGCTTCATCTCGTTCTCGGGCGTCACCATATTGAACTCACGCCCGGCGATCGTGGTGTACGTCGAGTCACCCAGCCGGCCGGCCGCGATCGCCGTTCCGAAGTACCGGCCGGACTGCGCGGCGGCCGCGCCCAGGCTGCCCGCCGCGGCGTTCGCATTGGGCATCACCATCACGACGCCGACTGCCGCGACGGCGGCGACGGTCCCGCCGATCAGCGAACGGCGGCGCAAGGATCTTCTCCGCTGGGAGCCGGCGGAGTCGACCGGAGAACTGGCTTCCACAAAGCCTCCTTCATGGGTTCTGCGTCCCGGCCGTCGCACACGGCACGCGCGGTGGATCGCGGCCGCCGTGGGCGAGGGGAGTCGACCCGAACCGAAGAACGACGGGTTTCAATGTTCCGTCATGCTGACACGGCAGCAACTGTCGAGACAATACTTCCGGAAAACTTCCGAGAGGTATCAACGGTGGCGCTGCCCGACAGCAGAGCCTCTACCAGGCCGTTCGACATACGCCAGGCGTGAGAGTCTCGCAAACCCGCCGAGGCCTTGGCCGGATAGTCCCGCTAAGCGAAGGACACTCTCCGAAACTTCCGGCCGGAATGACAAAAGAGCGCCGAACGACCACGCCGCTACGCGTGCGGCGGGCAGAGGCGTCTTCACCGCCCCGAACCGGTACTTCAGCGTCGGCGGCATCGGCGGCTCCCTCGCGGGCACCTGAGCCCGCCTTTTGTCATACCTGATGTCCACTTCACCCGCCTGCTCCATCGCGAACGGCCGTCCGGCAGCCGGGCCACTGCCTCCGGCGGGTCAGAAAGCCCTATTTCCGCAGGCCCCTGACGAATAGGCTCGCGCTCATGACCGACGGCGACTGGAGGGATAGCGGGTTCCGGCAGCGTCGGCCCTCCGTCGAGACTCTCGCCTGGGTGGCGGCGTCGATGGGTCGGGGCAGTCGCGTCGTTGGCTGTCGCCGATTGACCGGTGGCGTCTGCTCCGCCGTCAATCGGCTGACTGTCGAGCGACGTGGAACGCGAACGTTCGTCGTACTGCGGCAGTACCCGGGCGGGCTCGACCTGCAGGGGAGCCTGGAGAAGGAGATCGCCAACCTTGGTGTGGTGGCGGGAAGCGGGCTCCCGGTTCCGGGCGTCCTGGCTGCTGATGTTGCTGGTGCTTCGACGGGGGGCGCGCCGTCGTTGCTGATGACACGGTTGCCGGGGCATGTCGACCTCAATCCGGCGGAACCCCGCTCGTGGATGACGAGGATCGCGGAGATTGCCGTATTGCTGCATTCACTCGATCTCCCCGCGAAGATGTTCAGACCTTGGACCGATTCCTGGATCGCTTCTCCGGACGGGTTCCGGGTGCCGGTCGACGCACCGAAGCCGGCCGTGTGGAAGGCGGCGTTCGCTGTCATGGCGGCGCCGCCGCCGAAGGACAGTGCCGTCTTTCTGCACTGCGACCTCCTGCCGGTCAACCTGCTGTGGTCGCGCGGGAGGATCACCGGACTGACCGACTGGAACTCCATCCATCGGGGGTCGCGCGCGATTGACGTCGGGCACTGCCGGCGATACCTGGCGGCGCTCTACTCGCCCGAGTGGTCGGAGCAGCTTCGGTCGCTCTATGAGTCGATCGCCGGGGTCACTCTCGATCCGTGGTGGGACCTGTATGCCCTGCTGCACTATGACGATAACGGGCCGAAGTGGATCCGTGGTCAGGTCGCCGGGCGCCGTCCCGTCGATGTGCCCGGCATGACTTCCCGGGTCGAGGTCGCTATCGAGACAGCGCTACAGCGCCTCGGATAACCGCGGGCAGCCTTGACATAGGTGAGTCCAGTCTTGACATAGATCGGTCCAGTCTTGACATGGATGGGTTCGGAAGGAAGGCTTCCTTCCAAACAGGCTGGCTTCCATTCAGGCGGCGCCATCCAGGCTTCCGACCCAACGGCGACATCAGCTCGCGCAACCAACCCGGGATGAAAGGCCGGGACCGCGCCCGGACCGGCCTGCGTCAATGTCTCCCCTGCTTGCCGACGATGATTCCTGCGGGTCGCTCGAGGCAACCGGAGCCCGGCCGGCAAACAGCCGGGCGCCCCCATGACGACCTCACCGGTTCAGCGCACGCAAGCGCGAAAGATGAGGAAAGTCATGTCCAAACGCATCAGTTCCAAGACCGTGAAGGCGGGAACGCTGACCGCCGTCGGCACCCTGGTCATCGCCTTCGGACTGGCCGCACCCCCGGCCGACGCCGCGGTGTCCTCCCCCGTACTGGCCTATCAGGAAGAGGGAGACGCGACGTCCCTCATAGCGGCCAGCGCGGCCGCGCTCGAACAGGTCGGCGTCGACGGTGTGAACATCTCCTCGAACGGAACGAGCGTCGGCCGCCCGGACTCGGACGCGACCGCACAGTTGGCCGCCGCTCACTCGCAGGGCAAGAAGGCCGAGGTCCTGATCGGCAACTTCTCGGAGTCGCTCGGTGATTTCGACGAGCCCGCGGCCCACAAGATGCTCGCCTCGACCACCAACATCAACGCGGTCGTCAACACGCTGAAGAGCGCGGTGAACTCGCAGGGCTGGGACGGGGTGGGCGTCGACCTGGAATCGTTGCAGGTGCGCGACACCTCGGGACTGCTCGCCTTCATCAAGGCGCTGAAGAACGCAATTCCGGGAAAGGCGGTGAGCATCGCCGTCACCTGCTTCACCAGCGAGCAGGAATTCCAGGACAACGGGTACAACCTGTCCGCGCTCGGGCAAGCCGTCGACCGCCTCGTCCTGATGGCGTACGACGAGCACGGCTTCGGTGACTCCGGTCCCGGTCCGATCGGCGCCCTGTCCTGGCAGACCACCGGCCTCGACCTCGTTCTCGGCCACATGAACGGCAACAACGGCAAGGTGATCCTCGGTGAGGCCGGCTACGGGTACCGGTGGTACAAGGACTGGAGCAGCGGCCACGTCGACCAGGTCTCGGACGCACAGGCCCGTTCCCTGGCCGGGTCCAAAGCGGTCTGGGACACCTCGGCGCACGAGTGGCACGCCACTCTGACGGACGGGTCGGTCATGTGGTGGGCCGACGCGAAATCCCTGGCCGACCGGCAATCGCTCGTCACCGGCCGTGGTGTGCACGGCCTGGCCGTGTGGGATCTCGGTCTGTCGGACCCGATCACCCATTCCTGACCTGGAAAGTAGCCTCCGCCTCGGCTGGAACGGCCGGGGCGGAGGCGCTCTACGCCGGGGGCAGCCCCGCGATCAACTGGGCTCGAGCGTGCTCGGCCGCCTCCGGTGCGGCACCGGCCAGCGCGAGGGCGTCGACGACCGGTCCGACGACGGGTGGGGCGTCGAGCACGACGACGTGCGTCCGCGGCGCGGATTCGGCAAGCTTTTCCCGTACGCGGTGGATGAGGCGTTCCGGGGCGTTCTGCAGTGCGCCTCCCCCCAGCACGACGGGCACCGCGGCGTGGATGAGGCCGAGGCGGGTCAGAAGCGCACCGGCCATGATCGCGACCTCGTCCGCCATCCGGTCCAGAATGGAGCACGCGACCGCGTCGCCCGCTTCCGCCACCGCATAGAGCACCGGCGTGAGAGTGATGATCTCCCGCCACGTCAGGTCGTGTTCGTCGACGGCGATCGCCACCTCCTCGGGCGAGTCGCGGCCGAAATGCGCCGCCACGGCCTCGCGCAGCGAGGTGGCCGGGCCGCGGCCGTCGCCGGCGCGAATCGCCGCCCCGAGCGCCGCCATGCCGAGGGACCGGCCGCCGCCCCAGTCGCCGGAGTGCGTGCCCAGGGCCAGGAACCGCGCGACACGGCCGTCGGGATGCACGCCGACCGCGTTGATCCCCGCGCCGCCGACCACCCCGACGCCTCCCCGGCCCGCCCGGCCCGCCCCGAGCACCGCGAAGGTGTCGTTGCGGACCACGAGGCGTTCGGCCACGCCGAGCTCGGCCAGTTCCTTGTGCATGAGCGCCTCGACCGGCTCGGTGTCGACGTTGGCGAGGTAGAAGGTGCCCACGCCGATCGGTGCGTCCGAGCGCAGGCCGGCCTCGGCCGCCCGCGACCGTGCGGTGCCGAGCAGGGCGGCCAGCCCGGTGACGGTGGCGGCCATGCCGTCCTGCTGCGGGCGGGTGCCGGCGCCGCGTACGCGCGCCCAGACGCGGCCCGAGGTGTCGGCGAGCACGAGGTCGGTCTTCGAGTTGCCGCCGTCCGCGCCGACGATCAGTTTTTCAGCCACGAATCGGCTCGGGCTTTGCGGCGGACGGGAAGCCGGCGGACGGGAAGAAGGCGGGCAGGAACCGCCGGTTGACCTCGAGCAGCTCGTCCAGCAGCGGCTCGACGAGATCCCATTCCCGCACGAGTGGATTGGCCAGCAGCGCGCGGGCCGCCACCGTACGGTCACCGGTCGTCGCCGCCTGCACGGCGAGGATCTCGTACGCGGTCACGGCCTGGACCAGTCCGAGCATCTCGGGGGGCAGGGGCGGGACGGGCAGCGGGTGAGCCCCCTGGGCGTCGACTGTCGCGCCCACCTCGACCACGGCGTCGCCGGGCAGTCCCGCGATGGTGCCGTCGTTACGGACGTTGACGTAATGGTGCGCGCCGTCGCCCGTCAGCAGGCTGGTGACCAGGGCCGCCGCGGCTTCGCTGTAGTAGGCGCCGCCCCGGCTTTCGAGCAGTTCCGGCTTGTGGTCCAACGCCGGGTCCGCGTACATGGCCAGCAGCTCCGCCTCGATTGCCTGCACCGCGGCCGCGCGGTGCTCGCCGCTCTGCTGGGCGGCGAGCTCGTGGGCGGTGTCCCAGAAATAGTGCAGGTAGTACGAGGGGATCGCCCGTAGCGCGCGCAGCAGCGAGGGGGAACCCGTGCGACCGGCGAGATCGTCCAGCAGCGGCCCGTCGAGGATCTCCGGCAGCCGATCGACGCCGTCGACGGTGACCGACCGGATCCACGACAGGTGGTTCAGGCCGGCGTGGCCCAGGCGCACCCGGTCGGCCTCGACACCGAAGGTCTGCGCGAAGCGGCGCTGGAACCCGATGCCGACGTTGCACAGGCCGAGGGCGCGGTGCCCGGCGTGCTGCAGGGCGCGGGTGACGATCCCGACCGGGTTGGTGAAGTCGACTATCCACGCTCCCGGCTCGGCCAGGGCGCGTACCCGGTCGGCGATGTCGAGGACGACCGGCACGGTACGCAGCGCCTTGGCGAATCCGCCCGCACCGGTGGTCTCCTGGCCGAGCAGCCCGTACCGGTTGGGTATGGTCTCGTCGGTCAGGCGGGCGGCCTGGCCGCCGACCCGCAGCTGAATCAGCACCGCGGCGGCGCCGCGGACGGCGTCGTCGAGGTCGGTGGAGCGCACGAGGCGTCCGGGAAACCCGGTGCGGTCGAGGATGCGCTGCGCGAGGGCCGCGACGACGGCGAGCCGGTCGGCGTCGACGTCATGCAGGACGAGCTCGTCGATCGCCAGCGTCCCGGCGCGGGCGCGGGCGGCGAAGCCCTCGATGAGTTCGGGCGTGTAGGTGCTGCCGCCGCCGACGACGGTGATTTTCACAGGTTCATCCTTTGACTCCGGTGGTGGTGATGCCCTCGACGAAGACCCGCTGGGCGAGAAAGAAGATGACCAGTACGGGCGCGAGGAACATCAACGAGGCGGCCATCTGAAGCTGGTACGCGCCCTGGTGGCCGGACTTGGCCAGTTGCGACAGTGCCACCGCCAGGGTCTGCCCGGTGGTGCTGTTGCCGGTGTAGAGCAGAGGGTTGTAGAAGTCGTTCCAGGCGTACAGGAACGCGAAGAGACCGACCGCGGCGAGGGCCGGTTTCGCGACCGGGACGACGACCCGGAGCAGGATGCGCCAGTCGTTCGCGCCGTCGATCCGCGCGGCTTCGATCATCTCCGACGGCAGCGTCATGAAGAACTGGCGCAGCAGGAAGATGCTGAACGCGTCGCCGAAGAACGACGGGACGATCAGGGGCTTCAGGCTGCCGATCCAGTGCAGGTTCGCATAGAGCACGTACAGCGGCAGGCTGGTGACCTGCGCCGGGATCATCATGGTGGCCAGCACGAGCAGGAACACCACCTCGCGCCCGCGCCAGCGCAGACGGCTCAGGGCGTACGCCACGGGCACCGACGAGAGCACGGTCCCGACCGCCGACAGCACCGCGTACAGCACGGTGTTGTAAAGGTCGTGCAGGAACGGCATCGCGTCGAAGACGGCGCCGAAGTTGTTCCACCGCCACGGGTGCGGGAACAGTGATCCGGTGCCGGCCTGGCGTTGCGTCATGAACGCCGTCAGCACGCTGATGACCAGCGGGGCCACGAACACCACGGCCAGAGCGATCGCCGGGGCGTGCTCGGCGACGACGTGCAGCGTACGGCGTCCCGCGCGCGCCTGCACCGCCGGCGCGTCGACCGTGGCGGGAGCGGTGAGCGTACTCATCGGCCACCTCCGCCGTACGACACCCAGCGTCGCGAGACCCGGATGAAGACGGCGGTCACGACCAGGATGACGGCGAACAGCATCCACGCCAGCGCCGAGGCGTACCCGGTCTTGAAGTACGAGAAGCCCTGCTGATAGATCTCGGTCGAATAGAACAGCAGGGACTGGTGCGGGTAGCCGAGGACCTGGTTGCTCGAGGTCCCGCCGTTGGAGGTGGCGCCGGAGACGACGAACGCCTCGGTGAAGTACTGGAAGGTGTAGATCATCCCGGTGATCAGCGAGAAGTAGATCACCGGCGAGATGCCCGGCAGCGTGACGTGCCAGAACCGCCTCCAGCCGCCGGCTCCGTCCAGCTCGGCCGCCTCGTACAGGTCGGCCGGTACATCGAGCATGGCCGCACCGACGATGACGATGACGTCGCCGGCCACCCAGAGCGCCATCAGCACCAGGCTCGGTTTGGTCCACGCCGGGTCGCCGAGCCAGCTCGGCCCGCGGACGCCGACCCACGAGAGCACGGTGTTGAGCGGACCGGCCGGGTTGAGCACGACGATGAAGGAAAGTGCGACGCCGACGACCGGCACCATCGACGGCAGATACATGATCGTGCGGTAGGCACGGGCGCCGCGCTTGACCCGGTTGATCGCCCACGCCACGAAGATCGCCCAGACCGTCCGCAGCGGCACCATGATCAGCACCATCCACAGCGTGTTCCGCACCCCGACCCAGAAGTCGTCGGCGTGCACGAGCGCCTGCACGTAATTGGCGAACCCGACGAACTTCGGAGTCAGCAGAGAGCCGGCCTGGTAGTCGGTCAGCGAGTAGTACAGCGCCGCGCCGACCGGGTACCCCAGGAACAGCACCACCCCGACGATGAAGGGCGAGCAGAACAGAACCACGGTCGTCCACCTGGTTGTGGACGCCGAGCGCCTTGCGGCCGTCGCCGTCATCAGTTCTTGGCCGCCGCGTTCAGCTGGTCGACCTTGCCGGCCGTCGTCGCGAGCATCGCCGTGGGGTCCGGCGTACCGGAGGACTGGTCGAAGGACTGGATGGCCGTACCCCAGGTGGTGCCGACCTCCGCGCTGGCCGGAGTCAGCGGCGTGTAACCCGAGCCGGGATCCTTGTTGATGGCGATCATCGTCGCCCAGTGCGGGTCACCGGCGTTCTTCCAGGCCGCCAGCGACGCGAACGTCGACGGCACGTTGGACACCTCCGTGGCCAGGTCGGTCAGGAACTCCGTGTCGGTCGCCATGTTGGCGATCGTGAACGCGGCCTCCTGCTGGTGGGCGGCCCTCGTCGGCAGGTACATCACCGTGCCGGCGGTCTCCCCTGCCCCCGGCGAGGCGTTGCTGCCGGCCAGCTTGGGCACCGGGACGATGCCGTAGTCGAGCTTCGGGGCGTTGTCCGCGAGCTCGCCGATGTGCCACTCGCCGTCGACCTCCATCGCCACCTTGCCGGCGGTGAACGGGTTCGACGCGTCGTCGGAGTGCGGCTGGTACTGGGCGACGAACCGCTTGACCTGGTCCTGGCCGTAGTAGGCGTCCAGGCGCTGGGCCCAGGTCAGCAGCTTGCCCCAGTTCGGGTCGGAGGCGATGGTGGTCTTGCCGTTGCTGTCGTAGAACGACGAGCCGGTGAGGTTGCCCTCGTACAGGGTGTTGTTGACGTTGTAGGCCTCGGCCGGCACGAAGCCCCACTGCTTGACGCTGCCGTCCGCGTTCCTGATCGTCAGCTTCTCGGCGTCGGCCCGCAGCTCGTCGAGCGTCTTCGGCGGGGTGCTGATGCCCGCCGCGCGGAACATCGCCTTGTTGTAATAGAGCCCGAACGCGTCGGTGAGCAGCGGCAACGCGCACTGTTGACCCTGGTATTGCATGTACTGGTAGTCGCCGACCGGGAACGTCTTGGCCAGGTCGATGCCGGCCGCACCCAGGTAGGGCTTCATGTCGGCGACGGTCTTGTTCTGGCAGAACTTGGCGACGCTGTCCGGAGAGCTCGAGATGAAGACGTCGGGGGGCGCGCCGGCGGCGACGGCCTTGGTGAAGTCGGCGTCGTCCTTGTTCTGCACGAGTTTGACGGTCAACCACGAGTAGCGGGTGTGCAGCCGGTCCGCGGCGGCCTGGAAGGCTTTGACCTCGTTCGGCAGATGCGTGAACGACCACACCGTCACGGTGGTCGCGGGGTGGCTGTCGCCGGGTTTGATGGCTACGGCCGGGCCGGAGGCGGCCGAGGAACCGCCGGTGCTGGTGCAGGCCGCGGCGGTCAGCAGGACGGCGGCGGCCAGGGCGACGGAAGCCGGCCGAAGGCGGCGCGGGAACGGCATCATAATCCCCTCCTGAGGTACGCGAAACAGGGTCAGATCGCCGATCAGGCCGGGTCAGTAGAAAGGCCGGGGACCACCAAACGCGCTCAACGGCGACTTGAATGGAAGGAAGCCTTCCTTCCAAACTCAGCCCTGTCAAGACTCCATATCCGGGCCCCTCATTGTCTGGGCCCCTCATTGTCTGGGCCCCTCATTGTGTGGGCCCCTCATTGTCTGGGCCCCTCATTGTCTGGGCCCCTCATTGTCTGGGCCCCTCGTTCCAGGTCAGGCACAAAACTCCCGCCCGGCGGCAATGGGGTCGCCGGTGGCGCGTATAGCCTTGGATCACCGCCGTCGCCTACGCGTGGCGAGCAAAGCTGACCGTCTCGGAGGGGGATAACAGGAGTGGAGCGGCCGGTGACGATGCGGGGCACGCCACAGGCGATGCGGGCGATCAACGACGGCTCGGCGCTGCGGCTGCTGCTGGAGCACGGACGGCTGTCCCGCACCGAGCTCGGCGCACTGACCGGGCTGTCCAAGCCGACCGCCTCGCAGACGCTCACCCGGCTGGAACGGGCCGGGCTGGTGATGTCCGTCGGACTGTCGACCCTCGGAACGCCGGGCCGCGCGGCCGAGCTCTACGAGATCAATCCGTCCGCCGGTTACGCCGTCGGGTTCGACGTCGAACCAGGCGTCATCCGGGCGGCGGCGGTCGACCTGTCCGGCGCGGTCGTGAGCCAGGTGCAGGTGGCCGGCAAACCAGGCGAGCGGGACGCCGTCGTCCACGTCACCCACGCGTACGACGAGCTGCTCGCCGCCTCGGGACTGTCGCGCGACCAGGTCGGCAGCGCGGTGGTCGGGGTGCAGGCCGGCTACGACCCGACGGCGAAGGCGCTCCGGCACGCGAAACACCTGCCCGGCTGGCAGGGCCCCGACATCCGCGACCGGCTCTCCACAGCCCTGGGCACCGGCGTCGAGATCGAGAACGACGTCAACCTGGTCGCCCTGGCCGAGTACGCCACGGGTGCCTCCACCGGCACCATGACCTCGGTACTGCTGTGGTCCGGCCGGGGCATCGGTGCCGCCGTCCTCATCGACGGCCGCCTGCATCGCGGCGCCACCGGCAGCGCCGGCGAGGTCGGCTACATACCGGTTCCGGGGCAACCCTTGCGCCCGCCGTCCGGCCGTAAGAGCGCCGGCGGCTTCGACCGCTCCTGCAGCGCGGTGGCGATCCGCGAGCTCGGCCGCTCACTGGGTCTGCACGGCACCGACGTCGTCAAAATGGTGCAAGCGGCGCTGACCGGCGGCCGTGGCACCGAAGAGTTCCTGGACGCGCTGGCCGCCCGCTATGCGACCGGCCTCACCGCGATCATCGCGGTCATCGATCCCGAAGTCGTCATCCTCGCCGGACCCCTCCTGCAGGCCGGCGGCGAGCACCTGCGGAGCCGCGTCGCCCACCACGTCGCCGAGCTCGGTTTGCGACCGGTGCCGACCAGGCTCGGCCTCGTGGTCGATCAGCCCGTACTGACCGGCTCCTGTCGGGTCGCGCTGTCCGCCCTCCGCGACACCATTTTCGCCGACACCGCCCGCCCAGCCGGCTCGTCGCGCCCGACCGGGTAGAGGTCACGGCGGAAGCCGCAGCCCCTGGACCGTCAGCGGCGCCGGTGCCAGCGCAGCGGTCCTGGGTTGACGGACCACCACACGCGACGCCACCACGGAAGCTGCTCCCGCAGGGCGTACGCGTAGGCGACGACCTGCTCACCCGCCCGCTCGGCCTGACCGCCGTCGGCAGCGCCCGGCGCGAACCCGACCGTGTTGATCCCGGCCACCAACTCGTCCAACGGAGGCAACGACGCGTCCGCCGGCCGTTCCAACGTCGCAACCGCGCCCGCCGGCACTACCGCCGCCGTCGGCGCCACCGCGCCCGCCGGCGCGACCGTGCCCGCCGGCGCGACCGTGCCCGCCGGCGCGAAGGGGCCCGCCGGCGCGAAGGGGGCCGCCGCCGGGGCAGCACGACGCAACACCCCTCGCCGCGGCGGGAGCGGTGAAGCCGCAAAGGCTGCGGCCTCGGTCGCCGCCAGATGCGGCGGCACCGGCCGCCCGGCCAGCCGCAACGCGTCCGTGAACTCCAGCCACGCGCCTTCGATGCGCGCATCCATCGAGCCGGAGGAGAGCCGTCGCCGTCGCAACGACCGGCGCATCAACACGACAACCCCGCCCGCCCCGGCCAGCAGCACCAGCACCGCCCCCGAGGCGGCGGAACCGACGACAACCCCCGACGGCCCTCCCCCATGGGCGGCCGCAAGCGCCGACGGAGCCACCGATGCGGACTCGGAAGGCGCGTCGGCCGGTGGCGTCGACGGGTCGGACGGGGGCGGCGGCTTCGGCGTGAAATCCTCCTCGACCGGCCGTGGGTCGTTCGACTTCGGCATCGGGTCGAACGCCACCCACCCCAGATCGTCGAACAACACTTCGGGCCAGGCGATCGCGTCGGCGGCGGTCACTTCACCACCCGCCGACGGCGCGTCGAATCCGACCGCTACCCGCGACGGCAGCCCGTCCAACCGGGCGAGCAGCGCGAACGACGCCGCGAACTGCTCCGACGTCCCCCGCTGACCTCCTTGACCGCGCGGCCCGAACAGGAAGAACTGCAAATTCGGGTACGCGTGCCCGCTCGGCGCGTCCGCCACTTTGCGATAGTGCGAGGACAGGAAGTCCTCGATCGCCGACGCCCGGTCGTAGGGCGCCCCGTTGCCGTCCTCCATCTGGTCGGCGAGCTTCTGGATCTCGTCCGGCACGTTCGGACCGACCACCAGGTAGCGGGCCACCGATGGCCCGCTCGGCGTCGAAGCACCCGGCAGTCCGTTGAGGTCGGGCGTCTGCACCACCGACGTGACCGTGTAGTGCAGCGCCGCGGTCAGCCCCTCGGGCCGGATCAGGGTGCCGGTGGCCTGGTCGAACGCGACCCGCGCCCCCTGCACCGCGTTCGGCGTCGGCACCACGGGCAGCAGCCGACCCGTGAGGCCCTGGACCGTTATGCTCTCGCGTACGTCGGTAATGTCCGCGCCGGCCAGGCGCGGCTCCTCCGGGAGCACCCGCCCGGCATTGCGATATGTCGCGCCCACTTTCCAGGTCACGCCGTCGTAGTCGGGCATCACCGCGAGCCGCAGCCGCACCTTTTTCGCCTTGAGCGGCGGCGTCACCGCCCCGACCGACAGCAGCTGCTGGTCCGGGCTGAGCGCCCAGCCGGAGATCCGGTTGAGCGGGCTCTCGTCCAGGCTGTCCACCTGCGGCGGTTGCACGTACTGCCGCGGATCGACCGGCTCGGCCGCGACCTGCGCGCCGATCCAGGGCCCGACGGCGACGACAAGGCCGAAGACCACGACGAGGCCGGCCGCTGCGCCGGCGAGGGCTCTCCCGCGTACGGCGGCGCGCGTCTTCGCCGAGACCTCGCGCAACGCACCGGCGTCAGCCGGTCGGGCGCTGACCGCGAGGGCAGCGACCGCCAGCCCGGCGAACGTCAACGTCGGCCGGCCGGCCGCCCCCGCGTTGGGACCAACCACATAGAGCGCCGCAACGTAGAGCACCGCAGCCGGCGCGATCCCGAACAGCACCCGCCCCGCCCGCACCGCGATCTCGGTGCCGGCCAGCCCCGCCAGCCAGGCCGCGATCACCGGCACGATCACCGTGTCGGGCGTAGGTTCGACCGGAATCATCGCGGTGAGCAGCCGCGGAATCCCGTTGACCAGCGAATCCCGCGCAATGTGAGCGAGCGTCCCGCTAGCGTCGGCGCGCTGCGCCGAGATCCACAAGGCCAAGATCCCGTACGCGCTGAGCACCGCAACCGACAGCGGAGCGACCGCCGACGGCGGCAGCCTTCGTGCCGCCACCCCGATCCCGACCGACCCGATCGCCGCCCCCGCCACGAGCTCGGCCAGCAGCGGCCCGGCAAAGATCCGCCCGAGCGCCACCCCGCTGAGCGCAATCATCCCGGCAAGCGCGACCGCAACGACGGCCGGCCGCACCCACCTCACCATCCGCGCACCCCGTCCCAGGCCGCCGCGAAGTCCTGGCCGGTGTCCGCCTCGATGACGATGAGGCCGTCCCCACCGGACACCGGGGCCGAGTCGCGGTCGCCGAACAGGGCCGCCATCACCACCGGGTAGGGCCCGCGCAGCGCACTGACCTCCCCCAGGTCCTTCCGCCCGCCCGGCCCGGTGAGGAAGACCAGCGTGTCGCCGAGCCGCTGGGTACGCATCCGCCGCAGCGTCCGCGTGAGGTCACCGTCGAGCAGCGAGGCCTCGGTGAGAACGTCCAGGTAGGGCCCGGCCTCCACGGTCGACACCAGGTGCAGGCTGACCGGCACGTCCTCCCGCGCCGCGGCCGCGACCACGGAAGCCGCCGCCTCGCAGGCCACCTCGAACGACTCCGCCGTCCCGTCCTGGACCTCCGGGTGGGCGACCGCCCGGTCGTCGAGCAGCACCACGATAGTCGGCTCCGCGGTGTCCAGTTGCTCGCGCACCATCAGCTCGCCGACCTTGGCCGAGCTGCGCCAGTGCACCCGCCGCAACTCGTCGCCGACCACGTACTCCCGCAGCGAATCAAAGGTGATCGTCCCTTGCGGCACCTTGTCGATCCGCCCGTCGAGGCTGCGCGCCATCCCCGCCGGAACCGCCCGCAGCAGGTGAATCCGCGGATGCACCCAGACCGCGGCGGTCTGTCCGTACGTCCGCGCCAGCGTCACCAACCCGAGCGGATCGCCGCGCGTGACCCGCAACGGCCCGACCGCCACGACCCCGCGCCGCGTGGTCGGCACCGGATAGGTCGCGGTGGTGTCCTTCCCCGGCCGCAGCCGCAGCAGCGGCACCGCAACGGCGTCGGGCCCGCACCGATCGGTGGCGACGAGGTTGGCCGCCCGCACCCGGCTGGTGTTGTGCACGGTAAGCGTCATCGCGGCCGGTTCCCCGCGCGCAACCCGGTCCGGGTCGGCGACGCGGTCGACGCCGAGCGTGGGCCGCCAGAACGCGAACAGCACCGCACAGACGACCGCAACGGCCGCGGCCGCCCCGAGCAGAGCCAGGTCGGGATACCCGAACGCGAACCCGCCCCAGAGCAACACAACAGCGGCGACCACGACCCCGACCCCCCGCGCCGTGATCCCCCGCCGAGGCACCCGAATCCGAGCCGCCACCAGCCGCGCTCCCGCACCGACCGGCTCGTCCGCGCCCACAGCCGACACGCTCGCGCTCGCAGCCGGTCCGTCGCCGTCCCCGCCGGCCACCCCAGCCACGCCGTCGTTGCCGTGTGGCGCGTCGCGCACCGGCGAGCCCGCAGCCGAGTCGGCCGACGCGTTTTGGCTCGCTGCCGAGGTCAATTCCTCGCCGTTTCCGGTCACCGCGCCCTGCCCCGCCGAGTACGCGCACCGCGCGTTTGCGAGATGCCGCTCAGAGCCGGGCCGCTCAGAGCCGGGCCGCTGCCGGTCGGCGGAGCGCTGCCGGCCGGCAGCGGCGGCTCATCGGCGGGGCGGCCCGCAGCGCCGCTCGCCGTGGTCACGCCCCGGCCGCGACGCGCTGCCCGTCGGGCAGCGGCACCGGCACCTGGCGGATCGCGTCGTCGAGCACCTCGGCCGCGGTGACGCCACGCAGCTGTGCGTCGGCCGACAGCAGGACCCGGTGTGCGAACACCGGCGCGAGCAGCGACTTCAGGTCTTCCGGCAGCACGTACCCGCGCCCGTTGATCAGCGCGAACGCACACGCCGCCCGGGTCAGCGCGATCACACCGCGGGGGCTCACCCCGACCCGCACCTGCGGATGGTTGCGGGTGGCCGCGGCGAGGCGTACCGCGTACGTGTAAAGCGGCTCCGCAATGTGGACCCGCATCGCCATCTTGACCATCTCGCCGATCGTGGCCGTGTCGGTGACCGGTTCCATCGCGTCCGGGGAGCGCATCGCCGCCCCTCGGAGCACCTCGACCTCGACCTCCTCGGAGGGGTAGCCGACCGACAGTTTGACCAGGAACCGGTCGAGCTGCGCCTCGGGCAGCCGGTAGGTGCCGTCCATCTCGACCGGGTTCTGCGTCGCCACCACGAGGAACGGCTGCGGCACCGGGTGCGGCACGCCGTCGACCGTGACCCGCCGTTCCTCCATCACCTCGAGCAGCGCCGACTGGGTCTTCGGCGACGCCCGGTTGATCTCGTCGGCGATCACGATGTTGGCGAACACCGGCCCGGGGTGAAACTCGAACCCGCGGCTCGCCTGGTTGAAGATCGTCACACCGGAGACGTCGGAGGGCAGCAGGTCGGGCGTGAACTGGATGCGCCGCCACTGCCCGCGGACCGACGCCGCCAGCGCCCGGGCCAGCGTGGTCTTGCCGACGCCGGGCACGTCTTCCAGCAGCACGTGCCCCTGGGCGAACAGCGCGGTCAGCGCCAGCCGCACCACGTCGGGCTTGCCGAGCACGACGGAGCCGATCCGGTCGGCGAGCTGCCCGGCCAGCTGGGCGAACATCTGGACGTGGTTCGGTGGTATCGGTTCGTGGGTGGTCACGGCGTCCTCAGCAGGTCGGCAGCGCGCCCAGCGTCGCCGCGTCGTCGTCGAAGTTGAGCCACGCCCACGGGATGTAGTTCTTCCCGCTGTATTTGACCTGGATCCACCAGGTGCTCTTCTTGTGGTCGTTGTAGATGTACGAGTCGATCTCGGTGCCCGACTTCTTGCAGTACGCCTGGAGCTCCCGCCCCGGCTTGGCCCAGCCCACCTGCTTGTCGTTGTCCTGCTCGGCGACGCTGAAGATCTCGTCGCCGTTGCGGGCGTCCGGCTTGTCCTTGTCGCAGTAGGTACTGGTTGCGGGGTCGGTCGTGTCCTTGTCATCGCAGGCCGCTTTGCCGAACAGGAGCGGGGTTTGCGCGCTCGCCTTGACCGAGGTCGTGCCGGCCACATTGGTCGCCGAGACCGTGAACGTGTACGACGTGCCCTGCTTCAGCGAGCCGGACTTCAGGCTGGAACAGCTGCCCGAATCCGACCCGCCCCCGCCCGACGCGGTCAGCTTGCAGCTGGCGCTCGACGCGCCGCCCTTGTCCACGCTCAGCGACACCGTGACCGCGTTCCAGTCCGTGCTCGTGCCGGTCACGGTGATCCGCGGTGCGGCCACCGTGGCGGCCGTCGCCGTGGCCACCTCGCCCGGGCCGGCCTCGTTGACCGCCCGCACCTCGACCGGCACGCTCGCACCGGCCTTGAGCCCGGTCAGCGTCGTGCTCGTCCCGCCGGTCACGTCGACCGACTTGCCACCGGCCGCCACCACGTACTTCGTGATCGGCCGCCCGTTGTCGGTCGGCGCCTGCCAGGCCACCTTGACCGCGCCGGACTGCGAGCCGTCGGTGCTCGCGTCGAGGTTGAGCGGCTTGCCGGGCGTCGTGAACGGCACCACGCTGGCCGACACCGGCGACGCCTTGGACCCGGCGCCGTGCTCGTTGACCGCGGTGACCGTGAACGCGTACTGCTTGCCGTACTCCAGCTGGCCGGCGGCGACGCTCAGCGACGTCTTGGTGCTGTCGCCGATCGGCGCGCTGCCGCCCTCGGAGATCGCCGTGACCGTGTAACGGCTGATCGCCAGCCCCTGGCCGTTGGCCTCGGGCCAGCTGACGTCCACCGTGCCGTCCGGCTTGGCCTCGGCGGTCACCGCGGCCGGCGCGTCGGGTACCTCGGAGGTCGGCCGCACCGAGTTGCTGGTCCTGGCCGGGCCGTCGCCCTTCCTGTTCACCGCGTGCACCGCGAACTGGTAGGTCTCACCGTTCGTCAGACCGGTCACGGCAAGCGACCGCTGGTCGGCCCCGACCTGGAACGTCTTGCCGGCACCCTGCACCACGTACCGCTGGATGGGCGCGCCGTTCGCGGCCGCCGCCTGCCAGCTCACCGTGGCCGACGCGTTCCCGGCCGCCGCGCGCACGTTGCGCGGCGGGCCCGGCTTGCTCACCAACGGCTTGCTCGGCTTACGCGGCGGGGGCGGCGGCGTCGGCGGGGTCTTCGGCGGGTCTCCACCGAGGATGTCGTCGGCGTACTTGTCGACCACGCGCACCGTGTGGGCGTCGTCGACCACGCGCGCGGTCGAGGAGTTGGGCGCGTTGATGAACAGGTAGCCCTCGCGGACCTCCATCTCGAGCGGGCCGCCCGGGTTCTTGAACCCGAAGCCCTTCTGCTCCTGACCCGCCGAGTCGAACACGTGCACCGCACCGCTCGCCGAGTCGGCCACGTAGAAGAAGCCCTGCCAGGCCACGGCCGGTTCCAGACCCGTACCGTCGCCGGGGACCGAGAAATCGGTCCGCCCGCCGGTCTTGTCGTTGACCACATAGACGTGCCGCGAGTCGCTGACCGTCACCGGCACCTGCTCGCCGTCGACCTTGTCGGACAGCTCGCCCGGCCCGCTCAGCGGCAGCGTCACGTCCTTGCGGATGTCGCTGCGGATCGTGGTCAGCTGGTTGGTCGTGCGGTCGAGCACCGCAACACCGTCGCGCATCGTCGAAAGCACCAGATCATGGCTGGGCGTCGCGACGGTCGTCGTCTTCAGCTGGCTCGCCCTCGGCGACGCCGCGGCCTGCCCACCCGTCGGCCCCGACGGCGTGGCGAGCGGCGTGATCGCCGTGACCGTGCCCTCGCTCGGCGACGCGATCCACAGCCGGCCCGTGCCATCGAACGTGCCACCGGCAATGCCCGGCGTGAAATGCAGCGCCTGCCCGATCGGCCCGAGCGTCGCCGGATCGATCTGCTGCACCTGCCCCTGCACCGTGTCGATCACGAACGCCGAATGCTCGTCGAGCGCCACCCGCACACCGAGCCCCGCACCCGCCGTCTGACTCTGATTCCACTGCTCCTGCAGCGTGCTCAGGTCCATCGTGCCGATCGCGCCGGTCGTCTGGTCGCGCAGGATCACGAACCGGTCGTTCTGCGCGATCGTCACCGCGTGCCCGTTGGCCTTCGGCACGTTGACCCGGGTGTCCACCTTGGCCGTGATGCCGTTGATCCGGGCGACCTCGCTCTTCGCCTCGCTCCACACCCACGAGGCCGCGTCGTAGCTGGCCACCGCCTGATCGGCCGACCCCAGCCCGAGCACCGTGAGCCCCAGGCCGGCCGTCAAGGCCAGCACCGTGCCCATGGTCACCAGATAGCCCTTACTCAGCCACCTGCGCCTGGCTGAAGCCGCCACGTCCACGCCATCTGCGCTGGTCACTGCCGATAACCTCCCCGTCCGGCCGCGTGCCCTCCTCAGGGACGCAGGCCATCATAGGGGGCCGCTCGCAGCCATCGATACCCGGAAGTCACGCCTGTGGATGAAGAAGGACACCCAGCGTGATCAACTACTTGCCTGTGGACGAACCCGGATCGGCGCTCGGACGGCTGGTACAACTTTGCGGAGACGTCGCGAACTGGTTCGCCTTGTAGACGGCGACCACCGCGAAACAGTAGTTGAGCTGCGTGCTCAATCCGCCCGCACGATAGGAGGTCTTCCCAGGTCCGAGCGTTGCCATCGGCTTCAGCTCCTCGCCCGGATGCGCCATCACGATCATGAAGGAGACGGTCCCGGACGTCGGATCCTTCCAGGTGATCTCGATCTCGGCACCACGGTCACGCAGCTGCACACCGGCCGGCGGCTTCCCGGCCAGAGTTGGCACAT
This sequence comes from Actinoplanes sp. NPDC051343, assembly GCF_044455125.1. Lineage (NCBI taxonomy): Bacteria > Bacillati > Actinomycetota > Actinomycetes > Micromonosporales > Micromonosporaceae > Actinoplanes > Actinoplanes sp. NPDC051343. The sequence goes on along the minus strand of NZ_JBITEL010000006.1, from coordinate 168,462 downwards.
CTGAAGCAGTTGCGTTGCTGTTGTCATCACCACGGCCGGCAAGAACAAAGACCAACGCGGCCACAGCGATCACCGACGCAAGACCCGCGGCGATCGCCGCGAAGACACTCACGCCCCTCTTCTTGTACGCGACGTCGCCGCCGACAGAAGCACCACCGGTAGTCATCGGCATTGCCGGCGACGGCGCCAGACCCAGCCCTTGACCCGCCGGCGCGAAAGGAGCCGGCTGCCCCGCACCAGGCCCGTGCGATTGGCCGGACGGCACCCACACCGCCTGATCGGGCCCGCGCTGGGCCGGCAGCCGGGGCATGCCCCGTTCAGTCCCAGCGCCGGAAGCACCGAACCGCTGAGCCGCGGCCGCCCCGGGCGGTGTCGACGGGGCGGCGGCCTGTCGGTCGTCACCACGAGGTGTGATCGTCGGCTGAAAAACGGTCGGCTCGTCAACGCCGTCCGGCGAGCGACGCGGCGGCGGCGTCCACACCGGCGCGGCGGCAGGCGGAGGCTCGACCAGCCCCGGCTCGGGAAACGGAGGCACGGACGGAACCGGTGTGACCAGCGTGAGATTCGGTGGTGAAACCCCCGGGACTGCCGGGTTTGCGGTCGGGGACGCTTGCGGGCGTACGGATTCAGGCGCATGCCCCAGATAGGCCTGCGCCCGGCCGACCGCCTCGTGGTTGGCACCCAGCGCCGCCGGCCCGTACTCCGCAACCCGGGTGAACGCCTTGCGCGCCTCGTGGCGGTTGCCGAGCTCCTCAGCCACCACCCCGATGTCGTGCGAGATCTCCACCATCAGCGGATCGTGATCCCCGAGCCGCCACTGCCCCGCCGCGTAGGCTTCCTCCAGGACGCGGCGCGCCGACGGGTAATCGTCGAGCCGCTGATAGATCCGGCCAAGGTGACAACCGGTCAGCAGCACGTCCGGATCGTCCTCGGCCAGGTTGACCCGGCCAAGCTCAACCGCCTTCTCCAGGAGCTCACGGGCCCCGACAAGATCACCTGACGCAGCAAGCTCCTGAGCCCGCCGCCGGGCCGGGCCAAGAGGGGACGCTTCCGACACGACCGCCATGCTGCCCGCTACACCCTCCCCGCGCCAGGCCAGCCCAACGTTATGCGACAAATGTCTATGGCCGACCCTCCCTGCGGGGGCCGCCGGGGGCCGTGTACAGTTCTCTCCTGTGCGGCCCGCTGGGGCGCCGATCGCGAGTGTACTTTTCGAGGTCGGAGCAGGTATGGGTCGATGCAGGTCCGGGTGGCGGAATGGCAGACGCGCTAGCTTGAGGTGCTAGTGCCCTTTATCGGGCGTGGGGGTTCAAGTCCCCCTCCGGACACAATCCTGGTGCACTCATGCACTATCCGACGTAGGCGGGTTCAAGCATCCTTGAACCCGCCTTTTGAGTATCTACCGCATGGTCAAAACCGGTCAGCCGGGTCTGGCGGTGGTTGCCGTGGCTGACGCCCTCTCCGCCGCCGTCATCCCCTCGCTGATACCGCCTGGCAAGGCAGAGGCAGCTCGCTGGCAGGCTCCGGCGGCGCCGATGCGGCGGCCGCCGCTCCCGTTGATCAAGCTGACGGAAAGGCGTAAAGGCACCGCGGTCTACGGGCTGACGACGTTGGGCCACAACGGCCGGCTCGCCGATAACAAGGTCTTCGGTGCGCTCGGCTGGGTTGCCGATGTCCGGCTCGACATTCGCCAGAGTGCGAATCTGATTCTGGTCGCCGCCGACGAGCACGGGCTGTTCGGGCTCGACAAGCTGGGACGTTTTCATCTGCCCGCCGCGGCCCGGAACTTCTGCCGGCTCCACACCGGTGACCGGCTGTTGCTCGCGGCCTATCCCGACGGTGGCCTGCTGGTCGTTCACGCTCCCGCGGCGCTGGACGAGGTCGTGGAGCGCGTCTACGCCGAGGCCCTTGAGGGTGAGAGCCGATGAATAGAGCATCGCTCGATTCGGCAGGGCTCGAGGCGGCTCGGCTGCTGCTGGAACGAATGGGTATCTCGCCGAGCGATCTGCTGGAGGCCGGGCCGCCCCGGCCAGCAGCACCGACGTTCGCGGAGTACGTGCCCATCGTGCGCGCTTCGATCAGCACCGGGACTTTGCGCTGTTACGGAACGTATTTCGATCGGGTCGTGGCGCGGTGGGGGTCGCGGGGCATCGATCAGGTGAATGCGTCCGATGTGCGCAGCCTCGTGGCCGACATCAAGGCCGATGCCGTGCAGCGCCGAAACTCGCGCGGCGGGCGCAGCGCCGCGGAGAACGCGATTTCGGCGCTGCGGTGCCTGTATCGGCGGGCGGAGGCGGACGGGTATCTGAGCGAGGCGGAGAACCCGGCGTTGAAGGTGGCGAAGCCGAAGCGTCTGGTGAGTACACGGCGGGCGCTACCGGACGCTCGTCTGGCGGAGATCAACGAAGTGGCGGTCGGCGGCGGTGACGACCCGGCGCTGGACGGCCTGATCATCCGGCTGCACATCGAGACGGCGTGCCGCCGTGGCGGCGCGCTGGGTTTGCGGCCGATGGATTTGGACGTCGAGCAGTGCTTGATCATGCTGCGGGAGAAGGGCGGCACGTTTCGGTGGCAGCCCGTTTCGCCAACTCTGATGTCGCACCTGGTGTCGCATGCGGTGGAGCGCGGGGCCGCGTCGGATGGTCAGTTGCTGCGGTATCGGCGCGGGCGCGGCCCGATCACGTACCGGCGGTACGACCATCTATGGGTGCGGATCGGTCTGGCGCTGACGTGGGTGGCGGTGCAGCAGATCAGCACCCACTGGCTGCGGCACACCACGTTGACGTGGGTGGAACGAAACTTCGGTGCTGCGGTGGCACGGGCGTACGCGGGGCATTCGGAGAGCGGCGGCGGTGACGTGGGGACGATCGCCGTCTACACGAAGGCGAGCATGACCGAGCTGGCGGCGGCGCTGTCTGCGTTGACGGGTGAGCCGCATCCGCTGTGTGCCGCCGGGTCGTAGCGCGGGTCGTGCGTTTCAGGCGTTCGTGACGGCTGGGCCGAAGTTTCCCGCGGGGAGCTGCGGTCCGGCCATTTCCTGATGGCGCCAGTACGTGAGGGTGTCCGGTGAGCCCGTCATCGCGGACAGTGCCAGCGGGTGCGATTCGCCGGTGAGGGCGGCCAGGGCGAGGGCTACCTCGTAGAGCTGGGCGCGGACGTAGGTGGCGGTGGTGCCGATGCTGCGGCCGTCTTCGTGGCCGGCGTAGGCGCGGGCGACGGCGTATCCGAAGCGTCGTTCCACCCAGGTCAGGGTCGTGTGCCGCAGCCAGTGGGTGCTGATCTGCTGCACGGCGACCCAGGGAAGGTGTTTACCGAGGCGTTGCCACAGGTAGTCGTAGCGTCGGCTGGTGATGGGACGACCTCGGCGGTATCGCAGGATTTTGTCGTGCGGGTGCCGTCCGCCGCGTTGGGTGAAGTGTTCGCGCAGGGCCCGCATCAGGGTCGGTGAGACGGGCTGCCAGCGGTCGGTTTCGCCCTTCTCGTGCAGGTGGATCAGACACTGCTCAGGATCAAGGTCGGCCTGGGTGAGCGCGAGCGCGCCCGCACGGCGGCAGGCCGTCTCGAGGTGCAGGCGCAGGACCAGTCCGTCGAGGTCTGGGTCATTACCGGTCGTGGTGGCGGTCTGGAAGATCGCGGCGAGTTGGTGGTCGGGCAGGCTGTGGCGGTTACTGGCGAGGCGCCGTGGCTTGGCGACGCGGATCGCGGGGTTGTTGGCCGGGGTGATGAGCCGGTCGGCTTCGGCGTGTTTGTAGAGGCAGCGCATAGCGGAGATGAGGTGTTCGGCTGCGCTACGGCCGCCGCGGGAGTTGCTTCGGACGACCGCGTCGTCCTTGACGTGTTGGGCGAGGGCGTTGATCTCAGTGGCGGTGGGTTCGTCCAGCCGTCGTCGTCCCCAGGTGGCGCGAATCTTGTTCCAGTAGGTGTCGTAGGCGTGTCGGGTTCCGTCGCTGACCGCTTCCACGACCCGGTCGATGTATTCGTCGAACGTGGGGATCGGTTCTGCCGGTGGGGCGCCTTCGAGTAGCTGTTCAGGCCGTAGCCCGAGCCGGGCGAGAAGGAGGCGCGCGGCGTCCAACTCCGGGTCAGCCGGCGAGGGCATCGCTGATCCCGGCCAGGTGTTCGCGCAGGCGACTCGCCACCATGCCATCGACCGCCGGCATCGTCCAGATGACTAATAGTTCTGGCAAGCGGTAGGCGGCGACGAGCACCTGTTCTCGGTTGTGGACATCGCATCGATGACGAGTCAACGCAGGAAGCAGCAGAAACCCGTCTTTGGTGATCGCGCTGTTGCCGTTTGGTGCTGCTCGTGCAGTGATCGTGTCGGCTGAAGCCTCGATCGCGATGTGTTGTCTTGCGGGCCAGCCCAGCTCCCTGATCAAGGATCGGTCGGCGAGTCGTCCGTTGTGGCCCACTCTGGTCAATGTGTAGTGGACGTTGGCGTCGCGGTTGCGGCGGGGCAGCGTGGGCATCGGAAGTCCCGGGCGGCGCATCGCCACTGCCATGTCTTGTTGAATGCGCCCGGCGCCGGTCTGGTTGCCGGTCATATCCTTGCTCCGCTCGGTGCAGAAACTCGGCTGAGAGTCCGGAGCGCGGATGGGTCGCGCGTTGTAGCTGGTGACGCGGATTCCATCCGATTAGCAGACCATTGGGCTCCTGCTTCGGGAAGGTGACAGATCCCGTCGCCACCTGACGAGCAGTGTCGGTCCATGACAGGTTGAACTCGGCAACAACGGGGCCTGCTCCATTCACGCATCCCGCACGGCAGCTGACAGCGGCGGCGTTGGCTTTTGAAGCGTGGGAGATAATTTGGTCGTCCGGTTCTCAGCAACGTGAGCCTTCGGAGTGCCCGTGTGGCCACTCTCCCGACGACTTGACGCCAGCCCAGCAACGGGTCGACTCCGACTCGCCAAGCAACGTGCCTCTTTCGGGAAAAATACGGAAGACGAACCTGCGCGGAGTGCCTCAGTATGGACGCCACGATATCGACACAAGGAGGGCGATACTCGTGCGGCGAGAAAATCTCGGATCGCAACCACGGGACGAGCTGTTGACCATTGATGAGGTCGCACAGATGCTCAGGGTTCCGGTAGGCACTATTCGCAAGTGGCGATCCGCCCGAGAGGGCCCTCCCGCGTTCCGTGTTGGCAAATATTTACGGTTCCGTAGATCGGCAGTCGAGACGTACATCACGGAACGCGAAAGGGCCGAGGATGGTTGATAGAATCCTCATTGCGACGACACACGGTTTAGGAAACCTCATGTCATCCGGCCTTAGTGCGCAATTCCGAGGCAACACTCAAGTGCTTGTCAAGCATCCTGCATTCACGCTTTTTCAGAATCACTTCCGCAAGCGTTAGCAGGTCAACCTCGCGCGCCGAGACAAAACTCGGATGCGGCTCTCGAACCTGTAACCTGCCGGGTAGATGTTGGATAGCCGTCGGTGCCACGCGCCCGCACGAGCATGAGGGCTGACGGCGGGCTGACGGCTCGGTCTGTCCTACAGCCAATCGAGCGTCGCCAGCCTGGACGGAGAATCAGGAAGCAGCCGCAGCGCGTAGATGTCACCTCGACGCGAGGGATGTACGACCTCGATCCACTCCCGGCCTCGGTCGGCAGTCAGGCAATGCTGCGCCGCTCCGAGGTAACGCAGCTGGAAGCCGACGAAGTAGGGCGTTCCCGGGCCGCATACGTCTTGGCCGTGCAGATGCACCTCTGTGGGGTCGACGCCACGGCTGAGAAAGTGGGCGAACACCGCGCGTCCGGCCCGGTAGAGCGGGCTCGTCGAGGGCCATCGCCATTTCAGATGTTCGAGGGCGCGGGGATGGGTGATGTCGCGGTCTTCGAGGACGAGTCGTTCTACGTGCAGGGCCTCGCGGTCGATCGCTTCGATCAGACTTTCTCGGCAGTAGAGAGGCAGCCAGTGGTCCATGCCCTCGAACTGCGGGAGCATCGCGTCGCGTTCAGCCCTCCCGGCGAGCGGGTCTTCCTTGATCGCATGTAGCCGAGCCAGCGCGGTGGATCGGCTCTCGCCGCGGCGCCACAACAGCGTCGTGCCCGGCGCCGCTATGTCGGGAGGCTCGAACGTGAATTGCGCGCCGCGTTTGCGGCCGACGAGCGCTTGCCGGAATACTCGATGCGGGTCGTAGCCACGGGTCAGCGCGTTGAGCAACGTCGACTTCCACCGTTTGTCCTGCTTCTCGAGGTCGACGTACAGGTCGACGTCTCCCGGATGTAGCGCACCCCTGGCGAATGACCCGAAGACGTGAATCTCGCGGACGATGCTCAGCGGCCACTCGCTGTGCACCTGATGGATACGCTCGAGGATGTCTTCCACCAAGCTCACCGCCCTCGGACGCTCCATCGGTAAGCCTCTCCAAGCGCAGAACCGCCGTCGGCGCGACGGGCGGGGCCTCTCATAGCGAGCACCGGCCGATCTCCATCATCAAGCCTCCGACGGCTCGCCAACACCTGTCACAGCCTGACTCGCATTGACGGGGAGGTCAGCACGAGGTGCTGGGCGCGGCGGCTCCAGCAATTCGATCCAGGCATTCATGTCGACCGCGCTCTAGTTGTCGGCCACAGACGCGGCACCGCGCGCCTCGCGTTTCACGCCAAGCCAGTGCCGATGCGGACGCCGGCGGCCGCACGTCGCGCAGACCAATAGTCCGGTCAGCGCGTAACGGCCGACTCGCCTGTCTCAGGCACGCGCCGTCCGATTCCGGCTCCGGACGTGCTGGTAGTGGCTGCGGCCGGGCACAGCCACCACCGGTTCACCTACTCTGGAAGGACTCGCGGGGCGCTCGCCGCTGCGGTTCACGCCTGCTCTTGCACGTAGGATTCCGGGTCCTTGTCGACCGGCGCGATCCCGTACGCATGCTCGTTCTCATAGGTGATGAACGCCAGTGCGATGTCGTGACGGGTCTGCAGGTCGGCGTGTCGACGGAAATCGGCCAGATCCTGGCGCTCTTCCTCCGCCATGTGGTCGCTGTTGGCTACCCGCGCCTCGGTGACCCGCTCCCACCAGGCGTCGCTGCCCACCTCCAGGCCGGCCACTTTCCGGACGGCGTCGCGGATCTCGTTGTGGTCCTTGACGGCGTCCTCGGTCTCATCGCGGGCGCTGTCGGCGTCGCCGGCCCCGCGACCGATCGTCAGCAGTTTCGGATAGAAGAACTTCTCCTCGGCTGCGGCATGAACCTCCAGCAACACCTCGAGGCGGCTCCAGATGGCGCCGAGAGCAGCCGCATCATCGCGAGGAACGTCGTCCAGCAGCGCGAAGGTGCGCCGCTGCTCGTGATGCTGGAACAAGATGAGTTCGGTGATGTCCATGTCCTGGCCCCTACCCCGCATTCCGGCCGTCAAAAGGCGACCGGCGTACCCGCGACCTTCATTCCCGACCGGCGATGCGCCTGGCCACCCGCCTGACCCCGCGCCGTCTGTCCATCAGGCTCAACGGGCGGATGCTCGGTGAGGCCGCCGCCAACCTCGCCCGCACCTGGACACCGGTGCCGAAACCGGCGCGGTGACCCCTGGTGTGCCGGCAAGCTGGGTCGGCGTCACTGTCATCAGCTCGCCCGTCTGACGGGAACGGACCGTTCGACGTCGACGTCTCATCACCATGCGCAGGAATCTTCCAGCAGCCTTGGCCATCGTGGTCGCCTTCTGTTCGATGTCCGGCTGTGCCCGGTCGGAACCCGGCCAGGCGCCCAGGACCTCGGCCAGCAACCCCGGCGCCTCCCGTCCCGCCGTGGTTGAGGTTCTCCCCCTCGACTTCGCCCGCCGCGGGGGTCTTGCGGGCGTGGATGCGCGCCTCCACATCACCGACGACGGATGGGTCACCGTCTCGAACGACGGCGTCACCGGCAGGCCGAAGGCACTCGACGCCAGCCAGCTCGCCACGCTGAAACAGGTGCTCGCCGACGCCACCCCGTCGAAGCCTCGCTCCGTCGCGACCGCGATCCGCTGCGCCGACGGGTTCAAATATCTGATCGGTACGCCGTCGTGGACCGTCACCACGGACGGCTGCGTCTCGCACACTCCGGCGTTCGACCGTGCGCTGACATTACTTCTGCCGCTCCTCCAAGCTGATGCCACCAACCCGGTGAGCCCGATCCGGCCCACTCACTGACCGCGCTGGACCGATGGTCCAGCCGTCTGACGAACCCCTGGAAGTAGCGGGCGACCAAGGGCCTCGCGAGCCGGGCACGCCGGTGATCCGTCACCAAAGCGAGCATCTTTCGCCCACCGTCCGTGCAATCAGCCTCCTAGCGTGACAACGACCCGATGAATTGCGAAGCTCCCGGCCGGTGGAGAAGCCGATGAACGGCTTTGTCGGCCGGTACGACTGTTCACAGCGCTGAGCCGCCGCACGGACGACTCGCGGACCAGAATGAGGGGTAGAGATGGTGCACAAGTCAACCTCAGACACCGCTCCGGCCGTGGTCAGGGTCGCTCAGGTCGGTGTCGCGCAACGAGTCGTCGCGAGCCACAGCGACCATCGATCCTCGCAGGAGACGGTAGCGCGATTGGACGGTGCCGGCTTTCCGGTGGAAAGAACGACGATCGTCGGCAGCGGCCTGCAGACGCGGGAGCGGGGCCGGAGCCGGTTGTCCTCCGCCGATGTCGCCGGCCGCGGCGGCGTCTCCGGGATCATAGTCGGCGCGCTGGTGGGTTGGTTGCTGGTGCTGTTCGGGGTGATGACCCCCGAGTTCTCGGCGCTATGGGGCGCCGTGAACGGGGGCATTGTCGGTGCCGTGCTGGGCGCGACGGTGGCTCTGCTGGGCTACGTCATCACTCGTGGGCGCCGCTGGTTCACCTATCCGCCAGACGTGCGGGCGCAGCAGTACGAGGTCCTGGTCGACGCGGATGTCGCTGACGACGCGGTGCGGATCCTGCGCTCGGTTTCCTCGGCACCACTGCCGGACGACGTTTCGGCGAGCCGGCACGATAACGCGAGGTGATTGCCGGTACGGCCCGATCCGAGTAGGCAGGCCGATCCGGAAGAACCTTGCGCTGGAGGAATGCAGCCCAAGCCGCTGCCTTCCTTCAGTCACGCAGCTGTGATGTGCTCGCCAAGACACTGCCATGAACGACGGGGAGTCTGGTGTCATCAGCGTCTGTCCAGCCGACGAAAGTGGAGGTGTCGTATGTATTCGTGGATGCATCCGGAGTGGTACGACCTAACGCCCCTGCTGGGGCGTCCGGCCGGTGATCATCCGGCTGCCCGGCCGGAGCGGGACCTGACCGCCGATCAACGCCTGACCAACGCCGTCGTGCAGGCGCTCTTCGATGATCCGAAGGTGACCGGCGGAACCGTCGAGCTCACAGTGCAGAACGGTGTCGTGATCCTGGAAGGCACCGTCGACTCTGACGGTGTGCGGATCGCCGCGGCGGCGGCGGCGGCGGGCGTCTCAGGGGTAAGGGATGTCTGCGACGCGCTCGTTGTGAAGAACACGTGACCACGGAAGCGCTGAGCCCGCGCGGGCTGTCATCCGGCTGTCATGGACCCGGGGCGTTGAGGTTGCTCAGCGAGCGGATCCGCCCTTCACGGCCTGGTCACTCACGGCACGCGGCCAGCCGGGCGACGCTTGCCGGGAGCCCATGCGGGGCGGTATCAGGGGCATGAAGACTGCAGCGAACCGATGGCGGACCACGATCGGCGACGCCTTGCGGACCGAGTTGTGGCCAGTGCCGGCGATCGCTGTCGTGGCCGCCGTCGCGCTGGGAGTCGTCATGCCCCGCGTGGACGCCCACGTCGACGACGCGCTGCCGCCGGTCGTAACCGCGTACCTGTTCAACGGTGGACCGGAAGCCGCCCGCTCAGTCCTGTCCGCGGTGGCGAGTTCGCTGGTCACTGCCACCTCTCTGACCTTCTCCCTCACCGTGGTGACATTGCAGCTCGCCAGCAGCCAGTTCTCACCACGGTTGCTGCGCACCTTCACCCGCGACCGGCTGGTGCATCTCAGCCTCGGCGTGTTGCTGGCGACCTTCGTCTACGCGCTGACCGTGCTGCGCACCGTGCGCGCGTCCCTGTCCGACCAGGCCGCCTTCGTACCTCAGCTGGCGGTCACGATCGCGTTCGCGCTGACGGTGCTGAGCGTCGTGACGCTGGTGGCGTTCCTGGCCCATCTGGCGCGGCAGATCCGCGTTGAATCGATGCTCCGGGAGGTCCACGCCGAAACCCTGACCACCATGCGCCGCCTTCTCACCGGCTCGGACGGGCGAGACTCCACCGTCGGCCAACGCGTGGAAGTGCCCACGGACGCCGCCCTGTTGTGCGCACCCTCCTCAGGCTTCCTGGCCGCGGTCGACAGCGCCGCGCTGCTGTCGGCGGCGATCAGCGCGGATGTCGTGATCCACTTCGACCGGCTGCCCGGCGATTCTCTGATCGCCGGCACGCCCATCGCCGCGGTATGGCGGAAGCAGAAAGACGGCGCTCTCGCCGAGGACATCCGCGCCGCAGTGCAGGACCGGGTCGCCGATGCCGTCAATACCAAGTTCGAGCGCACGCCGGTGCAGGATGTCGCGTTCGGGCTGCGCCAACTGGTTGACGTCACCTCCAAGGCCCTCTCCCCCGGTATCAACGATCCGACAACAGCCGTACATGCCCTCGGCCACATCTCTGCCCTGCTGTGCGAAGCGGCACAAAAGGATTTCAGCGACGAGCTTCTGCGTGACAAGGAAGGACAGGTGCGTGTCGTCCTGCGGCGGCCGGAGTTCGATCAGCTGCTTGACCTCGGCGTCACCCAGCCCCGCCGCTTCGGCGCGGGCGACCCGGAGGTGCTGTCCCGCATCGCCACTCTGCTCCGAGAGGTCGCCTGGGTCAGTACCCGGCCGGCCCACCACCTCGCGATAACCCGGCAGGTGCAACGCCTGTCCGACACCGTCGACCGGCAGGACTTCGACGACACCGAACGCGGGCTGCTTCACGATCAGCTCCGCGCCGTACGCAACGCCCTCATCGGCCGATGGCCGGTGTCGGCACCGTAGTGGCTCCTCCTCGGGCTGCAGGCCGCGTCGTCGTCTGGTCCCAATCGCCTGGGCAAAAACGGGAGCGCCCGGGCTATAGAAGTCGTGAGACGGGGAAGGCGCACCCCACATGGACGCTCGCCGCCTCCCGGCGGCCGGGACACGTCATCGAGGCGGTCCATCGTCCGGTTTCCCGGAAATGAGTTTCGGTTGGAGGGTGCGGTGTCCAATGAAAGCGCACGCCGATCTCCGCCGCCGGCGCAGTTGGTCGATGCGGCCGGCTGGGTGTGGCGCGCCCTGGTTCTGGCCGCCGGGGCGTGGGTGCTGCTGCAGGCCGCGAAGCGGCTCTACCTCATCACCTTGCCGTTCAGTGCCGGCATCCTGTTGGCCGCACTCGCCTCCCCACTCGTGGCCCTGCTCCGGCGCCATCGTCTGCCCCGGGCGCTGGCCGCGCTGATCGCGGGACTGGCCGGTCTGGCAGTCGTCGGTGGCGTAGGCACCTGGGTCGTCTACCAGATCGTCGGCCAAGGGCCCTCGCTGCTGGCCAGCGCGGAAAACGCACTGTCCGACCTGTCCATCAGCAACCAACAGCTCAGCGCTCTGCGCGACAACGCCATCAACGCTCTCCAGCAACAAGCCGAGAACCTCGCCGGGCCGGCGTGGACCGGACTGGTCACGGCGACCGAGACCCTCGTCGGGTTGTTCATCGCCGTCTTCGTCAGCCTCTACCTGCTCGCGCGAGGCGACACGGTCTGGCATTGGCTCGTCGGTCTGCTACCACGCCGGGCACGCGCCGGGGCCCGGCAGACCGGTCCGATCATCTGGCACACCCTGGGCGGCTGGATGCGAGGCACCGCCCTGGTCGCCTTGTTCCACGGTACGGTCGTCGCCACCACCGCCTTCATCATGGGTGTCCCGCTTGCCATACCACTGGGCGCACTGGTGTTCCTCGGCAGCTTCATTCCCATCGTCGGCGGACTCGTCTTCGGCGGCTTCGCCGTCCTGGTCGCCTTCGCCTCCCACGGCTGGGTCGCCGCGGTAATCCTGCTCGGTGTCCTTCTCGGCCTGAATCAATTCGAGGCCCACGTCCTGCAGCCCTTCCTCATCGGCCGGTACGTCGAACTCAACGCGCTCGCGGTGGTCGCCGCACTTACCGCCGGGACCCTGTTGTGGGGCGTCGCCGGCGCTATCCTCGCGGTGCCACTGACCGCAGCCGTACACGCCGGATTGAAAGCTCGTCCCAAGCCACAGCCCGCCAGCGAATCCGCGCGCGTTCCCGCCGACGACGGCGTGGACGGGGATTGCGACCGTACGCCGAACCCGTAGACGGCCGGCCTCGGGCAACCGGGCCCACATCGCTGCTACGCGGTCCTGAGGTCATCAGCCACCTCGATACGCCCCGGAGACCGATGTGGAGCGGCCCTGAATCACCCGGAAGGTCTTGCTGAGGCCGGCACCGGCCAGCGTTCGCCGTGTCATAGCCGACGGCGCCAGCAGACTCAGGTTCCGGCCCCGGCGCTCGGCCAGACGGTCCGCCTGCACGAGCGCACCGAGCGACGCGCAATCGATCAAGGCTACGTCCGTGAGATCGACTACGACGTCGTTGTTCTCCTCAATTCCGGCCAGGACACAGTCCCGCAACGGTTGCAGGGTCTCCATGTCGATATCACCGTGCAGTTCTACCACCGTGGTGTGTTCGGCCCGCACCGCCGGGACTACCACCTGGCCGGTCCCGGTGTCCACGACCAGATCCGGAACGGTGTCCACAGCCGATTTCATAGCCGTCTCCTCCACGTCTTCTCGGTCGAAGCTGACCCGGCCAGGATCGTCACTGCATTCGCGCCCAGATTCCGCCTGGCCGACCGTTGTCCGTCCCTACAGAGTGGTAGCCGCCTGTGGCGGCCACCACTCGCGGAGATGACAAGCTGATGACCGTGATCAAGGGGGCGAGGAGCCGCGAGCCGGCTTCGGCCGGGCACCGCGGTACTGCCGCCCAGCCGTGTCAGCGACAGCCTCGGGTTGACCGGGAGGCTTTCGGTCGCGGGTTCGAGCCGTCAGGCGTCGTCACCGAGGAACGGCTTCCCGCTGAAAACGGACGCGGACGCCGCCCCGAGGCAGAAAATCAACGCGCCCGTGATCACGTTGTTCAGAATGACGCCGCTCGTCGCCGCCCACCGCAGAATGATCCACTGGGACACCACCACCCAACCACCCGCTGACGCTATCGCCCAGCTCAAGAGAGACACACGCTCGGGCGCCAGCGTCAGCCCCACCCCGACGACCGCGATCGCGGCGCCGAACACCAGGTTGCTGACACGCAGACGCGGCGCCCAGACGTCGAAGTCCAGCACCCACGGCGAGATCGCCAGCCACAGCCCGGCCAGCAGCAGAAGCCCGTCTCGCAGCATCCCCGGGCGCACGGGCACGGTTCGCTCAGTGACCGATTCGCGTCCCCGCACGTCGGCTCCCGTCATCGTGTTCATTTCCCTACCTCCCTGACGCTTACGGTGCTGCCGACATACCCGGGCAACGGACTTCGCCGCGACAACGTTCATCGCCCTTCTCGGGCCGGGCCTGCACCTGGCGTCGTGGATGCTCGACATCGCTCCGACCACACATGCCGGGAATCCGCCGCTGGGAACTGTCGACGCGGGCAGCCTGGCCGTACTCGGCGGCATCAGCATCGGCCTGTTGCTGGCCGGATTCAACGGCTTCCACCGCCGCGACCTCCCGCAACGCTGACAGCAGGCGGAAGCTGTCCAGGGCCGCAGCGCTACGGGCACGCAAACGGGGGCCGGCCGTCCTCGTGACCGCACTGCAGGGCCTTGTCCACGCAGGCGAGCAAGTCGGCGATCACGAACGGTTTGACGACCATCGCCGTGGCGTGCGCCTGTTCCGGACGTTCATCGCCGGGCATCAGGCTCCCACTGACGAGCACCACGGGAACGTCTCGCAAACCCGGATCGGCCCGGATCGCCGCGCAGAGATCCACCCCGGACATCAACGGCATGTCGATGTCCGACACGACGATGTCGGGACGACTCCGGTGGGCCAGCCGCAGCGCCTCGGCCCCGTCGGCGGCCGACGCAACCGTGTGACCGGCCCGGCGCAACACCCGTACGGCGATCTCCCGAATGTCGTCGTCGTCTTCCGCCAACACCACGCTCGCCAACTCGGCCATCCCCCTTCAGTGGTGCGGAATCGTCGGACCGTACCGAAACCGGACCGTTTCGGGCGCTCGATGCCCGGACGCGGAACGGCTGCCGGGCACCGAATACCGCAATTATCTCTCCGCAGAAGTCGGGCAATAACCGCGTTTCCGCAAAACGGAGTCCCATCTGACGGTGCAAATCGGCCGGGAATTCGGCTTCTCGGCGAACCGCACACGAACCCATGACGATTCGATGACATTCGACCGATCGTCGCCGGTTGCCGCTTACGGTGCCGCAAACGATGCATCTGGACGACGCCTTCCGGTCTTCGCCGATCTGGCGGTGGCGATGTTCCGGCTCCGAGGCGGCGATCGGACGATGGCGCAGAACTCAGCTTTCACGACCGCCGGAACGCCCGGATCGAAGCATCGGCGTGACCCTTCCGACGCATACTTTCGGCCGGGCTGGATAGCCTGATCGAGTGGAAGGTGTGGAGTCTTTCGGCTGGGTCGTGCTCGGCGTATCGCTGGCGGTCGTGGCGGCGATCCTGTCCAACCGGATCAGTGATCGCATTCGCATTCCGGCGCCGGCGTTGTTCCTGGTCGGCGCCGCCATCGCCTCCGATCTGTTCCCCACGCTCGCGTCGATGCGGGTGCAGACCGTGCAGAACGTGGTCACGGTCGCCCTCATCATGATCCTGTTCGACGGCGGCATGGGCATCGGGTGGCGTCACCTGCGACCGAACGCCGGCGCCGTGCTCTGGATCGGTGTGGCCGGCACCGCCGTCACCGCGGCCGGCATCGCCACGGTCGCCCACGTCGCCCTCGGATTCGGTTGGCAGGTGGCCCTCCTGCTGGGGACCGCCCTGTCCCCCACCGACCCGGCCGTGGTGTTCTCCGTCCTCGGCCGCCGGGAAATCGTCGGTCGCTCCGGCGTGCTGCTCGAGGGCGAAGCCGGCGCCAACGATCCCGTCGGCATCGCCCTGATGGCGGTCCTGGTCGGCACCGCGGGACTCACCGGGGGCGCCGCCGTAGGCCACGGGCTGGTCGAATTCCTCCGGCAGATGGCGATCGGCGGGGTGGTCGGCGGCGTGGGGGGCTGGCTGCTGCTGCGCCTGATGCGGCGCATGCCCCTGCCCAGCGAAGCGCTCTACCCGATCCGGACCGTGGCGTTCGCCGGGGCCGTCTACGGCCTGGCCACCGTGTGCACAGGCTCCGGCTTCCTGGCCGTGTTCGTCGCCGGCATCTTCGTCGGCGACGCGAATGCTCCGTACAAGCGGGAGGTCGAACGGTTCCACAGCGCCGTGGCCAGCCTCGCCGAGGTTGTCGCGTTCGTGGTCCTCGGCCTCACCGTCTCCCTTCGCGACCTGCCCAAAGTCGACGCCCTGTGGCCCGGCCTGATCATCGCCGTCGTGCTCACCCTGCTCGTGCGGCCGCTGCTGGTCGGGCTCATCTCGCTGCCCGTAAAGCTGCGCGCCGGTGAACGGATCTTCGTGCTGTGGGCCGGTCTCAAGGGCGCCGTACCGATCCTGCTGGGCACCTTCGCGTTCACCGCCGGCATCCCCGGCGCCCAGCGCATCTACGAGATCGTCTTCATCGTCGTCACCTTCTCCGTCGTGGTGCAAGGCGGCCTCGCACCCACGGTGGCGAAGTGGGCGAAGGTACCCATGCGCAGCACCGAACTGGAACCGTGGGCGCTGGGCATGCGGTTCCGCGAGGAACCCACCGGTCTGCGCCGCTACCGAGTCGCCACCGGATCGACCGCCGACGGCAGCACCATCGCCGACCTGCCCGTGGGTGAGAACCTCTGGATCAGCATGATCAACCGCGATGGCCGCCTTGTCCAGGTCGCCCACGACACCGTCCTGCAAGCCGGCGACGAGATCCTCGCGCTCGCTGACACCGACGGCACCAGCGGTGACCCCGGAGCCATCTTCACCGCCGCGTCCGACCGCTGAACGCCGCGAGACAGCGCACCAACTGGCTACCGCCCACTCCACCTCGGCATTGCAGTCACCCCTCCGGGTCGACGCGGCTGAGGCTCGATGCGACCGTCACCAGGCGTCGTCGCCGGCCGCCGATACGGTGAGGCGGTTGCAGACGTCGTATACACCGGGAACCGCCCAGGCTCGCCTGCCCGCGGCGGCCTTCGCCTCGGGGGAACCGACCTCCCCGACGAGAATGACCACGCTGTTCTGCACCATGACGTGCAGGTAACGGCCGTACACGCGGGGGTCTCCCTGCAGGGCCTGCGCCGCCAGGTCGACCAGCTGCTCGTCGGCGTCCTGCCCGTCGTCCGGGAAGTCGTCGTCCGGGCCGTCCGGCATTAACTTCTCCTCATCGCACCCGTCATGCGTCCGTGCACACCATCACCGGGTGATGTGGCGGTGGCTCTGCAGCGACATGACAGTTGCGTGACGGTCTCAGCCGCCCGGGTTGAACTCCTGGTCAGGGCGGTAGCGCGCCGTTCAGCCCTCGCCGCGAATCGTGAACCGAACAAACGGGACCTGCTCGCCGACTTCGCGGTAGTCCTCGACACCGCCGTCGACGCGGAAACCCATGAGTCCGCACAGCCGGCGCGCGGCGGCCGGGCGTTCTCCGGCGTACCGAGCCATCACCTCGCCTCCCTGCTTGGCGGAGAGCGGTGCGGCGGTGACATTCAGCTTCCGGGCGGCGATCTGAATGGTGACGTCGGGCTCGGCGATGACGTTGCGGTACCAGTCGGCCCGGGCCCCGAAGCCGGAGGCGGCAATGTAGCCGCTCCGGTCGTGCTCGACCACTTCGAGGACGGCGTGACGGGGCTGTCCCGAGGACCGGCCGATGTGGGTCAGCAGCATGACGCGATGCCCGAGCAGCCGGCCCAGCCCGCATCGGTACAGCAGGATGGGCAGTCGCCACAGCACCCGGGCGAGTCCCGTCGGCGGGCCGGGCCGGTCGGTCATCTCCATGGGTTGCTCCTCTCACTGCCGGACGAGGCTCGCTGCCGAATGCGGCTGCCGGCCGCTCCGGGGCGGGCAGCAGCCACCGGGTCGTCGGAGCCAACGGCGGCGGCGCACCTGAAAGCGAGCGCCCGCTGCGATCGGACGATCTCGGTCAAGGCGTCGAAGTCGACGGGCTTGCGGACGTAGCCCTGCACGGACAGGTTCTGGACGCGCAGGAACAGTTCGTCGGCGACGTCGTCCTGCACGAGCAGTATCTCGGCCGGCCGCCCCTCGCTAGTCATCGGGGCCTCCGCAAATGATGCAGTAGTGCACTTGATGGTGCGACGCTACCGGTCCGCGCAGAGTTTATCCCGGGCGCTATACCGTCGGCCTGAACGAATGCGCCAGAAACGACTGATACCGAAAGGTGCTGAGGTACACCTAAAATTGCGGGGAGGGCCTCGGGCGGTACCGGACCGTCGACGAGGGCAGCGTGGGGCCGGTTCGGCCGACCGGTCGAGCACCCCGGCGGCGACGAGCACTTCCGATAGGAGAGCGATGAGCAAGGGTGACCGCGCCCGGCAACGCAACAACGCCCGGCGCATCGTCGAGCAGCAGAAGGCCGCCGAGCGCCGCCGCCGGGTGACGATCTGGACCTCGATCGCCGTGGTGGTCGTGCTGGTCGCGGCGGGGCTGATCGGCTGGACCGTGCTGGCGCAGCAGGACAAGGCGACCGCGAGCAAGCTCACCGTGCCACCCGGCGTGGTCGACGACGGCACCGCCTGGAAGGTCGGCGACGGCCCGGTCACCGTCGACCTCTACGAAGACTTCATGTGCCCGATCTGCCATGAGTTCGAGAACCAGACCGGCGCGACGATCAAGCAGCTGGTCCAACAGCACAAGATCACCATGCGGTATCACACCGTTTCGATCCTCGACCGCAGCTCCAACGGCACCAAATACTCGACCCGGGCCGCGGGTGCGGCCGCGGCCGCGGGGGTCGAGGGCAAATTCGTCGAGTACCACGACGTCCTCTACGCCAACCAGCCCGCCGAAGGCAGCAACGGCCTGACCGACGCCAAACTGATCGACCTCGGCAAATCGGTCGGCCTGACCGGCGACACCTTCACCGACGCGGTCTCCAAGCACACCTACGACCCCTGGGTCACCACCGTCACCAACCAGTTCACCAGGCGCGGATTCACCGGCACGCCGACCGTCGTCGTCAACGGCAAGCAGTTGCGGGGGCCCAACGAAGGTGTGCCGACGCCACAGCTGCTCACCCAGGCGGTGACGCAGGCCGCCTCATAGGACGTGAACTCCGGAACCGCCACCTCACACCGTTGAACGGCCGTCTCGCACGGCCAAGGTCACCCGGTGCTCGAGCCCGGATCAAGAACGAGGACCGAAGCGGAGACGAGGATCAGTGGCAGGCAACATCGGAAGGCACGCGGACGAAGAACGACGCCATCAGGGCGGCTCGCGAGGTTCGGTTCCGATCAGGAACGCCGAGCGGAGCTGGACGCGCGCGGTGATGTGGTACGGCGCCGGCGCCGGCGCCGCGGCCGTCGTCGTCGTGAGTCTGCTGTCCGGCGCCGTCCCGTACGCGTCGCTCGACATCCACGACCCGGGCGTCGTGGTGCGCATCGGGGCGCCCCTGATCCGGCTGGTGGTCGATGCCGCCGCCACCGTCTGCATCGGCGCTCTGGTGTTCGCCGCCTGCTGAGCTGGCCGGCGCTGTCCGAGGCGACCGGTGCGTTGCAGAGCTCGAAGTCCTGGCTGACCACCGCCGCCCTCACCGCGGTCCTTGCCGTGAGCTGCCACCGGACGCTGCAGTGGCGCACGACTCCGTTGCTCGCCGGGCTCGCGGTGTTCGCCACCCTACCGATCATCACCGCCGGTCAGTCCTCCTCCGACAACAACCACGACGTTGCGACCGCGGCGATCGCCCTGCATATTCCGGCCGCGGTGATCTGGCTGGGAACGCTGGTCGCCTTGCTGCGGTCCCGCGGCCTCGGCGCCGACCGGGACTTCGCCCTGCGCCGCTACCGCCGGCTGTCGATCGGATGCTGGTGGGTCGTCGCCTACTCCGGCCTGATCGACGGCGCGCTCCTGGCGCCCGGGTCGAGCATCTTCACCACCTGGTACGGAGCGGTTCTGCTCGTGAAGATCGTGCTGCTGGCCGGGCTCGGCCGGCTGTCGCACCGGCTGCGCCGCCGCATGCTTCACGACGAGGCGCCGTCCCGCCGGTTGCTCACGGCCGAACTCGGTGCGCTGATCGCCGCTTTCGGATTCTCGGCGGCACTCACCGATCTGCCGGCTCCGAAGTTCCTGCTCGATGTGGTCAGCGCCGACGAGACGATCATCGGGTACAACGTGGGCGCCCCGCCGACGGCGCTGCGGCTGCTGTTCGACTGGCGCCTCGACCTGCTGTTCGCGCCGCTGTGCGTGGTGTTGGCCGGAGCGTACCTGGCCGGCGTGCGCCGCCTCGGCGAGCGCTGGCCGTGGCACCGTACGGCGGTCTGGCTGGCCGGGTGCACCGTGCTGCTCTTCGCGACATCGTCCGGCTTGGGCCGCTACGGGGCGGCCATGTTCAGCGTCGAGGCGGTCGACCACGTGCTGGTCGGGATGCTCGTACCGCTGCTTCTGACCCTCGGGGCACCCTCTGAGCCTGGCCGAGGCCGCGCTGCCACCCGCGAGCATGCGCGCCCGGAAAGGTGTAATAATGCACTTACTTTTCCCGGCAAGCCGCTGCAGTTGAACGAGAGTCGCTTTCAGCTAAGTATAGATAAGTTCAATACTACACGTAACTCGGCGTGCAAAGACGGCGACGACGAGGGAGAATGACGGGTGTACCGAGAGTCCGTCGGGTCGGCTCCGGCCGACCTCGTTCCCGAGAAGGTGGGCAACCATGATGGGCCACAAGCTGACCATGCCGCACGTCGACAGCACCGTCTCCGCCACTCGATTGCACGAGGTCTGCGAGGCGGTCGCCGTGCCCAACTTCGACTGGATCAACCAGCCGATCATCGCCGCGCTGGACGGTCTCGCCCACGCAGCGCACATCCCGGCCGGGCCGACACAGCGCCCGAAGAACTGACGAAGGGTCCCGGCCGAACCGTCGGTGTTCCGGCCGGGCCGACTCATCGCCGCCACATGACGGTTCCATGACAGCACGCACGATCCGATGACAGAACCGCTCGGACGGCCCGCGGAGTTCGCGCCCGGCGCCCGGCGGCGCGAGGATGTGTCCATGTCCGCAGTGCTGGTTATCGAAGACGACGATCGGATCCGGCTGTCGCTGGTCCTCGCACTCGAGGAGGAGGGATATGCGGTCAGCGGCGCCTCCACCGCCGAGGAGGGCCTGGCGGCTCAGCGGAGCAGGCCGGCCGACACCGTCCTCGTCGACCTGATGTTGCCCGGCATCGACGGTTACGAGTGCATACGGCAGCTTCGACGCACCGACGACGTACCCGTCGTCGTGATCAGCGCCCGCGATGACACCGACGACATCGTGACCGCGCTCGAAGCCGGAGCCGACGACTATTTGATCAAGCCGGTGGCGGTCAAGGAGTTGACCGCCCGGCTCCGGGCGCTACGCCGGCGCACCCGCACGGCCGAGCCGGACGAGATGCGGGTGCTGCGCTTCGGTGACCTCGAGGTCTGCCCCGAGGCCGGCGAGGTGCGAGTGCACGGCAAGCCGGTAGCGGTGACCCGCACCGAGTTCCAGCTTCTCTGTGAGCTCGCCGAGCACGCCGGCCGGGTGCTCTCGCGGGATCAGCTGCTGCAACGGGTCTGGGAGTACGACGGTGGCGACGTACGCCTCGTCGACGTCCACATCGGCCGGCTGCGGCAGAAGATAGAGGACGACTCGAGCGCCCCGCGGCATCTGGTCACCGTGCGGGGCCTCGGCTACAAACTGCAGCGATGATCCGGGCCGGTCTCCGGGCCAGGGTGATCGCCGGATTCGCCACCGGCGCGCTCGCGCTGTCGGCCACCATGGCGTTCGTCTCCTACCAGATCACTCGGCACTCGTTGCTCGGGCAACGAGAGAATACTGCGGTACGAGCCGCCTACTACGACGCCGCGGTGGTCCACGCGGGCATTGCCGCCTCGGCCGACCCGGACATCGTCGCCGTCCTGCGCTCGCTCGACACCGGGGAAACCCGCCGCGCGTTGCTGCAGCGGGGCGACAAGTGGTACGCCCGTAGCGCCGATTCGGCGGTCACCGGCTCGGTATCGGCAGCTTTGCAGAAGCGGGTCGCCGCGACCACTCCGGCCGTCCAGCGCATCTACTCCAGGGGCATCCCCTACCTGCTGGTGGGCATTCCGCTGGCACCCGGCACCGCCTTCTACGAGATCGATTCTCTCCAGGAGCTCAACCACACGCTACGCATCCTGACCCTCGTGCTCGTCGTCGTAGCGATCTGCACCACCGTCGGAGGCGCGGGACTCGGCTGGTATGCGAGCCGATACGTGTTGCGACCCCTGGTGCGAGTCGCTCAAGCCGCTCGCGATATCGCCAGCGGGGCCTCCGACGCCCGGCTCGACCCCGCGCAGGAGCCCGACCTCGCGCAGTTGTCGACGTCGTTCAACCACATGGTCGACGAGCTGTCCGCCCGGTTGGAACGCGACCGCCGCTTCGCGGCCGACGTCAGTCACGAGTTGCGGTCGCCGCTGCAGACCTTGTCGGCGGCCGCCAGCGTGCTGAACCGGCGTCGTGACGCTCTCGACGAGCGCAGCGCCACCGCCGCGGGACTGGTGGTCGGCGAGGTGGTCCGTTTCCAGCAGTTGGTGGACGATCTGCTCACCCTGGCCCGTGGTGACCGGCCGGCCGAGCGGACGCCGGTCGACGTGAGCGAACTCGCGCGGGCCGAGTGTCATCGGCGCGGCCTGCCCGAGGAATTGGTGAGTGCGAGGGATCCTGTCTGGTGCGTCGACCGCCGCCGGGTCCGCCAGGCGCTGGGCAACCTTCTCGACAACGCCACGGCGTACGGCGGCGGCCCCACGGCGGTGCGGCTGGAACTCGACGGCGACCTCGGCCGCATCGACGTGGACGACGAGGGCCCCGGCGTGGCGCCCGAGGACAAGCCGATCATCTTCGATCGGTTCGTGCGCGGACGAACGGCCGGGACCCGGGGCGATGGAGCGGGAACCGGACTCGGGCTCGCATTGGTAGCGCAGCACGCGGCCGCGCATCAGGGCACAGTCACCGTGCTCGATCGTCCGGGCGGCGGCGCGCGATTCCGCATCGAGCTCGCCGGGTGCCGTACGCCATGAGACGCCGCACCGTCGCCGCCGCTCTGCTGGCGTGCCTGCTCGTCGACGGCTGTGGTGTGCCGGCCGACGACATGCCGCGCACTGTCGACCGCCCCCGCCCCGACTATCGCTCCGGAACCCCTGCGCCCGACGGCTTCGGACCGGTCGTCGAGCGTCTCTACCTCGTGCGGGACGGCAAGCTCGTCCGCGTCCAGAGGCGACTGGCGGTTGCGCGGAGCCCGCAGCAGATGGTTTCCGATCTGTCAGCCCCGCCCACCCACGCCGAGCAGCAGGACGGTCTGGCCACCGCGCTGAGCACCATGGCGATCGGCCCGATCACGTTGGTCCAGCGACGGGCGAGTATCGAGATCGACACCGGCCCCGGTCAGGGCGCGCGCAGCGACGAAGTTCTCGCCTACGGCCAGATCGTCTGCACTCTGACCAGTCAGGGAGCCGACGTCGGCACGGTCTCCTTCACCCGCGGCGGCGCGCCTCTGACCGTCCCCCAGGGCGACGGCTCCCTGACCACCGAACCGCTGACCATCGCCGACTACGCCGATCTCATCGAACCCTGAGCAGAGTGCGCCGCCGGCCACGGAGCCGCGGAGAATCGTCGTACTACCTTCACATGACCGCACCTTCGTCGCCGAATCCGACGTGGATCGTGGTGGTGAGCCCACGGCCCGTCCGGCGCGGCTCTCCCCCGACCCGTCGTGGAGGTGGACCATGAGGATGCTGGCCGGTCGCTACGCCGTCGGTGATGAACTTGCCCGCGGAGGTATGGCCGTCGTGCATCGCGCCGTCGACACCGTGCTCAGACGGACCGTCGCCGTCAAAATTCTCATGCTGGAACGATCGCACAGCTACAGGTACCGCGACGCGGTCCGCCAGGAGGCGCTCAGCGGGGCTCGGCTCAGCCATCCCAACGTCGCCCGGGTCTTCGACTACGGCGAGGCGGAGCAGGACGGCCGCTACCTTCCGTTCGTCGTGATGGAACTTGTTGCAGGTGAGACGCTGACGACGCGCCTGGGCACAGCCGGGCCGATGTCGTGGCGTGACGCCGCGGCTGTCTGCGCCGATGTCGCTTCGGCGCTGGCCGCGGCCCACGAACACGATGTGGTCCATCGCGACGTCAAACCGAGCAACATCATGCTGTCGGCGGCCGGAGCGAAGCTTGTCGATTTCGGGTTGTCGGCGCCGACCGGGGCAAGCGCGATCGACTTCGACGGGCGCATCCCCGGCACGCCGTCATACTTCGCGCCCGAGCAGTTCCACGCGCTGCCGGTCAGTCCGGCGGCCGATGTATACGCTCTCGGGCTCGTGCTCCATGCCTGCCTGGCCGGACGCCCCGCATGGACCGGCGGCGTCGACAGCGTATTGGTAGCCCGGGCATGCTCACCGACCCCGCGACTGCCGGAGTGGTGCGAGGTTCCTCCGGAAGTGTCGTCCATCTACCGCCGCTGTCTTGCTCGTGAGCCGAAGAAGCGCCCACCGGCCGGCCGGGTCGCTCATCTTCTGCGCCAGGCTTGTGCGCCCTCGTCGCCTGCCCGGAGCGGCTCTCGAACCCGAATGGTTCCGCGGCGACTCCTGCCGGTTTCGGGGTGATCGGTGGCCTCGGACCTTCGCCGGTTGGCCAGCTCCTCCTCCGGCGACTCGCAGCACAGGCACCGCACGGGGTTGCCCGGCCGCGTTGCACTCGGCCGGCCGACGCTTCACGGCCCGGACCGGTCAGGAGCGACCGCCGAGGACGGAGACCGTACCCTTCGTCTCGAAGACCGCCAGATGGACATCGTCCGGACCGGCGTGTCCGTGCTGTCGCAGAACCTCCTCCAGGTCGGCGTCGGTCATCCGGCACCGCCGGAGTTGGCGACGGTCCACCCGGCCGTCTTGGATCAGTACCCGCAGCGGCGGGTCGAACCAGCGGGCGAACAGCGGAAGGAACCGTGCCCAGGACACCGCCGAGTGGGCCGCCAGCAGAGCGACGACAGCGGCGGCTCCGACCAGCCAGGAGATGTCCGGCGCGGTGGCGGTGCGGCCGATGATCGCACCGCAGGCGACGGCCGCGGCCCAGTCGAACGGGGCGAACTCGGCCAGCGTGCGGCGTTCGGTGAAGCGCAGCGCCACGGCCGCGGTCAGGAACAAGGCGACGACCTTGACGACCGCATCGAGTGCTTCCCGCCAGTCACCCAACAGAACGTGGCTCCAGCTGTGCATCCGGCAGCTCCTCGCTTCGACCGGCAGTCCGCATACCCGTGCGGGGCGGTGCGAACCGTCGCGCCGAGGCGGCTGTGAACAGATGTCCGGCGGTGGTCGTCTGCGGCGCCGACGTAGAGGTCTCGAAACGGGAACCTTTCGTTTGATCGATCGGAGGCGGGGCACTTCTCACGCCTATGCCATCGGGCGACGATACGCTGCTCGCGAGCTGTGACCGGCACGGCAGACTGGGTCAAGACCACTGAGAAATGGGCGAAGCACCCGAAGACGCAAACGGCAGAACGGGGGTGGCGTTGTGCCGCAATCTCGACCGGCACGCCGCTCCTCCGGCCGCTCAGCCGGGACGCCGGGTGCAGCCCGAGATGTGCTGAGGCTGAGCCAGGAACTCGCCGGTCTGCGCCGGTCGCAACGCTCGAGGATGGTGATCGAACAGGCCAAAGGCGTTCTGATGGGGCGGCTGGGCTGTTCACCCGGACAGGCGTTCGATCAGCTGACCCGGATCTCCCAGGAGACAAATACGAAGGTTGCCGAGGTGGCCGCGGGCCTGCTCGGTCTCCTGCCGCTGGTCGAGCATCGGGATTCGGCCTCTTTGGGACCGCTGTCCGATCAAGACGCCGCTCGGTACCATCTGGCGTGCGCCGCCATGGCGGCCGCCGGGGACGGTAACGGCGTGGCCGAGGCCATGCTCAACGAAGGACTTCCGCCGCTCGGCGCAACCGGGCTGATGCTGGCGGTCCGGGAGACTGACGAGACCGTCCGGCTCGTCGGGTCGTACGGAATCTCGCGGTCCCTGGTCAGCGCTTGGCAGCGCCTGCCCTCGAGCGTACGAGTGGCCTTCGTGGCAGCGGTGGCCGAGGGCCGCCCACTATGGCTCACCCGTCGGGAAGCCGACCGCGCCGGGCTGGAAGTCTTCGGCGACCACGAGTTCCGGGCCTGCCTACCGCTGCGGAGAGGCGGTGACGTCTTCGGGGTCGCCTTGGTGCTGTGGCCCCGTGATCCCGGCTTGGACATGACCGCACGAGCCTTCGTGACCGCTCTCGCCGCCGCGGCCGGTCGCCGACTGGTCCGGCTGGGCCAGAACGAAACCGCAACGATCGGCGCGCCGACGGCGCACTGGTTGCAGGCCGTCCTGGAAGGACTGCCCGGATCCTTCGCCCTGTTACGTCCGGTCAGCGACGACTCGGGTTCCATCGTGGACTGGTGCTTCGACATGTGCAGTCCCCACGCCCGGGACGCCCTCGGACACACCGGCGAGCAACTGGTGGGCCGCCGGCTGCTGGAGGTGCATCCACAGCTGATCGGCAGCGACATCCTGCGCGGATACGAAGACGCACTGCGTACCGGCCGAACTTTCACCCACGGCCCCGTGCGGGAACCGCTGGCCGTGCTGGGCCGCACCGCGGCCACCACCATCGGGATCCGGGCCGCCCGTCTGGGCGACGGCATCCTGGTCAGCTGGGAGCATCATGACGCCCGCAGCCGCCTGCACGACCTCATCGGTCTGGTGCAGGAATCCGTACCGGCCGGGTGGGCGCAGTGGAACCTGCAGAGCGGACAGATCGAGTGGGCGGCCGAGAACGCGACGGTGATCGGCTGCCCGAGCCCGGTCACGCTGCCCGGCCTACCCGACCTTGCCCGGCCGGATGAACGGGCCAGTCTGGCCGGCGCGGTGGACCGGGTCCTCCACCAGCACGCTTGCGCGGAACTGACGTTTCACCTCGACGATCCGGACCGGCCGGCGCCGGTACGCGCCCTACTCGAACCCGTCCTCGACGGCCGCGACCGTCTGACAGCGGTCGCCGCCGCCTTCGCCGCGGCGGCCGGTGTGCCCCGTACGCCGAAACCGCCCAGGCCTGACCCGGCGGCGCTCGACTGGCCGGCACCGGGCAACCGGCCCACTTCGACGGCGCAACGCGAGGATGCCGGCGCGCTTTCGGACATCCTGGTGGATCTGGTCGGCAAACTTCAGCGGATCCGGTACGAGCAGCGGACACAGGCCACCGTGGAACAGGCGAAGGGAATCCTGAGCGTCCGGCTCAGCTGTTCTTTGAACACGGCACTCGACCGTCTGGCAAGTACGGCCCGCCGACAGAATCTGACCCTGTTGGAAGCGGCTGCTCGGGTCGTCGGGTCACCGGTTCCGGCCGCGGACGCGGGCCAGGTCGATCGGCCCTCGGCCGACATCGGCTTCTGTCCGGAGACCTATCTGGGCCGCCCGGCGCCCGATCCTGCCCTCGCCCTCGAGGCCGAGACAGCACCTGGCGCTGAGGTCCCGGAGTGGGCCGGACCGATTCGCAAGGAGCTGGCGCGGGCCGCCGACGCGGATGAGCTGGCGTCGGTCCTGTGCACCATCGGGCTCCGCGATCTCGGGGCGGCGGCCGTCGTGTTCGGTGTGCTGGAACCCGACGGCGCCGTGCGGCTCGTCGGTTCGTACGGCCTGCCGATCCCGTTGGTCGACCGGTGGCGTCGCACACCGAGCTCGCTCAACGTCGCCTACCTGCGCGCAGTCGCGACCGACAGTCCGCTGTGGATCACTCGTGAGGAGGCCGACCGGCGCGGCTACCAGTTACTGGGGCCGGGCCGCCTGCGGGCCTGTCTGCCACTGCGCGAGGCGGGCCGCGTCTTCGGAGTCGCGTCCGTGCTGTGGCCGGAGGAGATCGTCCTCGACGAGGACAGCCGGGCCCAGGTGGCCGAGATGGTGGAGGTCGCCGGGCATCAACTGTCCCGGCTGCTCCGCACGGCTCCGCACAGTCCGGCGGTATCCCCCGCCACACATTGGGCTCAGGCGATCCTGGAAGCTCTGCCACCCTGCTTCGCGCTGATGAGCCCTGTGCGTGACACGACGAGTGACGTGGTCGACTGGCGCTTCGAGCACTGCAGTCCGCAGACGATCGACATCGCCGGCCGCGCCGCGGACGAGATCGTCGGCCGGCGCCTGCACGAGCTCTATCCGCACGTCCTCACCGGTGGCATCGGCGACGCCTACCGGGTCGCGATGTCCAGCGGTACGCCGGTCGATTGGGGACCGGCCGAGTTCGACGTCGAAACCCCGCGCGGTCCGATCACGGTCCGGATGGGCGGCCGGGCGGCGAAGTTCGGCGATGGAGTACTCATCCATTGGCGATCCGAAGACGGCGACAGCCTGGACCGCAGGCTGCGGATGCTCCAACGGGCCGCGGGCGGCGGCTGGGCGGAATGGGACCTCAACGCGAAAGAGGCGGTCTGGTCGGATGCGGTCTACGAGCTTCTGAGCCGGGATCCGCTTCGCGGGCCGGTCAAGCTGGGTGCCCTGCACCGGTACGTCGCCGCACCGGACGAAACCGCGGTGACCGATGCGATACGACGGCTCACCCGCTTGAAGAGGGCCGTCGACCTGATAGTCCGCGTCCAGCGGCATGGCACCAGCACCGCCGTCCGGTTCGTTGCCCGGCCGGTGGTCGATGAGCAGGGGGCCGTGACCGCTGTCCGCGCGGTTCTTCATCGCATGAACAACGAGGGGTTGGCGCACGGCGGCCGGAACGACTGAGGCCGCTCAGTGTTTCGGTCGGCCCAGCATCGCCGCCCAGTGCGGAGCCGGCGCGCTCGTCGCAGTCCAGTACGGTGCGTAACCGTAGTAGTCGTACAGGCCGAGGTAGTAGTCGGGCTGGTCGACTAGCTCGGGGTCGTATCGCGGTGCATCAGAGATTCGGGCCCGGGACTGGTCGATGCGCACCCGGTCGGCTTCGACCGCGCTGACCGCCTCGACCGGGATGAACGACGAGGTAGCCCCGAAGCCCAGGATGCCGCCGTGTTCAAGGCGCAGCATGCGGACCGCGTTCTCCTGCGGATCGATCAGGAGGTCCTCGACGGTTCCCACCTTTTCGCCGCCGCTGTCGAACACGTCCCGGCCCCGGATGTCCTGGTCGGGATCGGCAACTGTCTGATCGGTGTCACGGAGCCGGACCAGCGTCCGCATCGACTTGTCTGTCATCGGTCTCCTCCTCGTGTTGTCAGGCGGCGGTACGCACGCAGCGCCCGAGCCGCCGTTCGGATCAGCGTTCCGTTCCGGGCGACTCGCCCCCTACCGCGGT
This sequence comes from Actinoplanes sp. NPDC051343, assembly GCF_044455125.1. NCBI lineage: Bacteria > Bacillati > Actinomycetota > Actinomycetes > Micromonosporales > Micromonosporaceae > Actinoplanes > Actinoplanes sp. NPDC051343. The sequence continues at coordinate 139,882 of NZ_JBITEL010000006.1, read as the reverse complement.
GGTCGCCTGCGGCACCGTGTTGAACGTGCGGAACGCGGTGTGCAGGCGCACGGTCCGCAGCACCGTCTGCAGGAACTGGGATGGTCCAGCCAGCACGAGTTCGCCTTCTCGCCGACGGGCGGCGTTGCGGGCGCGGACGAGAACCCCGAGGCCGAACGCGTCGATGACTCCGGCATGAGTCAGGTCGACGGCGACGTACGGATGACAGGCCACGGCGGAATCGATGGCCGCGCGAAAGCCGATCCGCTCCAGCCGACGGTCTCGGCTGTCATGTCGACTCCTCTCTCCGGGGTCACTCGTCCCGACTCGCTATCCCTGCCAGCGTGAAAGACTGATGTGGCGACGTTTTCGCAGTTTTGCGACGGTCGTGTCACGGTAATCGGCCAGCGGTGCTCCTCGGCCGGGCCGCGAGTGCGCGGGGTCAGCTCTTCCGGGCTTTGCGGGAGCGATCGGCCGGGTCAGCCCGGCCGTCTCGGAGCTGTTCGCGTTGCGGGACGACGGTGTAGCGGGGATCGGTCGCCGACGCCGTGCCGGCGTGGAAGTAGCCGAGCCGGGTGAACAACGAGCCCGCCGTCAGCGCCAGACCGCCGGCGACGTCCAGGGCGCGGTTGCGGCGGACCGCCGACACGGCGAGCACGGCAGCGCCGGCCCGGGTCGTCCAGCGGGCGGCTTTTAGATAGCGGCCGGCTCGCCCCTGCGACAACGGCTCGGCCACCATGCCGAGCCGCTTGTGGACCCCGGCGTCGATGATCTGTTCGGCCAGCGCTCCGGCTACCCCGGTCAGCCGGGCCGGACCGGCTTCGGTGGTCGCGCAGGTCGCCGCCGCGAAGCCGCCCGCCGCGGCGAGCGAACTCGCACCGAAAAGGTACGGCAGTTCCCGATGAGCGTGGTGCCAGACCGGTACGGCGGTGTTGGCGATCAGCGCGCCGGTGTAGGTCGTGAGCGCCGGCGCGAGCAGGGCCGCGCCGAGGCCGCTCGGGCGGGCGAGCACCGCGGTGAGCGGGCGGATCCGCCCCGGGAGCAGGGCCCGGGCCTCGTCGGCTGCCGCGACGGCGACCAGGGGAGCGAAGCCACCGAGGATCCAGGTGCCGATCGACATCGGCGACGTCGGTTTGACCACCCGCAGCATGTGCACGAAACGCGCCGGCCGTCCGAGGTCGTGAATCAGGGCCGCGAGCGACAGACCGGCCGCGCCGGCTGCCGCGGCTCGCGCCGATCGCCGCATTCCCGTACGCCCGGTCACGTCGGCGCCCGCAGCGAGCAGAGCAGATCCGCCGGCCAGTCCTCCCAGGAACAGGTAGCCGCCGATGTCGCGGGCCTCCCACGTCGGCGCTTTGATGACCGAACGGCCGTAGTAGGAGCGGAACTCCGCCGGCGGCACCACCTCACCGCCGCCGCGTCGCCGTCGTCCGCCGCGCTCCCCGACGCGCGCCTGGCGTCCCGGAACCACACCGCGCAGCCCGTCGCGCCCAACTTCGCTCATCTCCGGCTCCCTACGAACGCCGCTACGGCGGCCACCGCAACCCCGGCCGCCGCAAGTGCGGTGTGCTTCCACGTGCGAGGCAGATCCCTGGTGGTCACGACCGGATCGGGCGGGAAGCCGTAGACCTCGGGCTCGTCGAGCAGCAGGAAGAACGCGCCCGCGCCGCCGACGCCGTCCCCCGGGTCGGCGCCGTAGAGCCGGGCCTCGGAGACCCCGGCGTCGTGCAGGCTGCTCACGCGTTCGGCGGCGCGCTCGCGCAACTCCTCGAGCGGGCCGTACTGGATCGAGTCGGTCGGGCAGGCCTTGGCGCAGGCCGGTTCCTGCCCGGCGCCGAGCCGGTCGTAGCACAGCGTGCACTTCCACACCCGGCCGTCGTCCTTGCGCTGGTCGATGACCCCGTACGGGCAGGCGGGCACGCAGTAGCCGCAGCCGTTGCAGATGTCCTCCTGCACGATCACGGTGCCGAACTCGGTACGCATCAGCGAGCCGGTCGGGCACACGTCCAGGCAGGCGGCGTGCGTGCAGTGCTTGCAGACGTCGCTGGCCATCAGCCACCGCAGTTCCTTACGCCCGTCGGGGGACACCGGTGCGCCGAGGACATCGAGTGGCTGGGCCGACGGCCGGGTGCCGCCGGTGTCGGTGCCCAGTCCGGCGCCGTGCCTCTCCCCCAGGCCTGCCGCCACGACGTCGGCGTCGTGGTGGGTGGCCGTGGGGCCGGCCGGCATCGCCGCGACCGCGTTGTTCTGCCGTCCGAGGGGTTTGTCCTGTTCGATGAACGCGACGTGCCGCCAGGTGTCGGCGCCCAGCATGCCGGTGTTGTCGTACGACATGCCGAGCAGGGACAGGCCGTCGTCGGGGATCGCGTTCCATTCCTTGCAGGCGACCTCGCACGCCTTGCAGCCGATGCAGACGCTGGTGTCGGTGAAGAAGCCCATCCGCGGCGGTGCGTCGCGGTAGCCGGTCGAGCCCTCCAGCAGGTCGTCACTCATGCGAGCCCTCCTCGGCGGTCCGCTTGGCCGTTCCGGTCTGCGTCGTGATCCCGGCGCGCCGCCGGTAGTGCTCCACCAGTTCCAGCCGGTCCGTGCCGCGTGGCCGCCGGCCGGGCCGGATGTCGCACGTCAAGGCCTTGGCCTCCTGGATGTGGACGTTGGGGTCGAGGCTCATGTGGGTCAGTTCGTTGGCGCCGTCGCCGGTCGTGAGGCCGTTACCGCCCCAGTGGTAGGGCAGGCCGACGTGGTGGACCAACCGGTCGTCCACCCGCATCGGGAGCATGCGGTCGGTGACCAGCACCCGGGCCTCGATGGCGCTGCGCGCGGTGACGATGGTGGCCCAGCCCAGATGCTCCAGCCCGGCCTCGGTCGCCAGTTCCGGGGAGACCTCGCAGAACATCTCCGGCTGTAGCTCGGACAGGTACGGCAGCCATCGGCTCATGCCGCCCGCGGTGTGGTGCTCGGTCAGCCGGTAGGTGGTCAGCGCGTACGGGAAGATCTGGCTGCCCGGCTCGTCGCCGCTGGGCTGGTAGAGGTCGACCGGACGCTTGTTGAGCTGCCGGGCCGGGTTGTGCTGCTGGCCGTAGAGCAGGTTGCGGGCCGGCGACTCCTGCGGTTCGTAGTGGGCCGGCAAGGGTCCGTCGGTCAGACCGGCCGGCACGTAGAGCCAGCCCTTCCCGTCGGCCTGCATGATGAACGGGTCGACGCCGGAGAGCGCGTCCTGGCGCTTCGCCCCCTCGGGCGGCCGGTAGTCCGGGGCCTTGGTGGGCTGGAAGTCGGGCACGTCATGGCCGGTCCACTTACCCTCGTCCGGGTTCCACCAGACGTACGCCTTCTTCTCGCTCCAAGGGTTGCCGTCGGGGTCGGCCGACGCCCGGTTGTAGAGCAGCCGCCGGTTGGCCGGCCAGGCCCAGCCCCACTCCGGTGCGACCCAGTTCTGCTCGGTGTGCGGCTTGCGCCGGGCCGACTGGTTCTCGCCGCCGGAGTAGACGCCGCAGTAGATCCAACAGCCGCACGTCGTGGAGCCGTCGTCCTGCAGTTCCTCGTAGGACGACAGGCAGGACCCGTCGGACTTCCAGCCGTTGATCTCCTGCAGCACCTCCTCGGCGCTCGGCTCGGCGTGCCGGCCGGACGTCGAGTAATTCCAGGTCAGATCCAGGATCGGGCGGTCCATCGGATCGGTCGAGGCGGCCAGCCGCTGCCGGATGAGCCGGCCGAGGTGGAACCAGAACCACAGATCGCTTCGGGCGTCTCCCGGCGGCTCGACCGCCTTGTGGTGCCACTGCAGCATCCGCTGGGTGTTGGTGAAGCTGCCGTCCTTCTCGGTGTGCGCGGCCGCCGGCAGGAAGAACACCTCGGTGCCGATGTCGGCGGTCCGCAGCTCGCCCGACTCGATCTCCGGCCCGTCCTTCCACCAGGTCGCGCTCTCGATCAGCGAGAAGTCGCGGACGACCAGCCAGTCGAGGTTGGCCATGCCGAGGCGCTGGGCCTTGGCGTTGGCCGAGCCCACTGCGGGGTTCTGGCCGTTGAGGAAGTAGCCCTTGCACGTGCCGTCGAGCTGGTTCTGCACCGTCTGATAGGTGCTGTGGTCCCCGGTGATCCGCGGCAGGTAGTCGAAGCAGAAGTCGTTCTCCACCGTGGCCGCGTTCCCCCAGTACGCCTTGAGCAGGCTCACCGCGTACGACCGCATGTTGCCCCAGTAGCCGGTCTCCCCCGAGTCGTCGGCGACGTACTCGTCGAGGTCGCCGTGCGAATCCGGATGCGGCATCGGCAGATATCCCGGCAGCAGGTTGTACAGCGTCGGGATGTCCGTGCTGCCCTGGATGCTGGCATGCCCCCGCAGGGCGAGGATGCCGCCGCCGGGCCGGCCGATGTTGCCCAGCAGTAGCTGCAGCACGGAAGCCGCCCGGATGTATTGGACGCCGACCGTGTGCTGGGTCCAGCCGACCGAGTAGGCCCACGCGGTGGTGCGGTCCCGGTTGGAGTTCTCGGTGATCGCCCGGGCCATCTGCTCGAAGATCTCTTCCGGGATGCCGCAGACCCGGGCAACCATCTCCGGGGTGTAACGGCTGTAGTGCCGTTTGAGTACCTGGAAGACGCAGCGCGGATGCTGCAGGGTCTCGTCGCGCTCGATCTGGTGCAGGCCCTCCAGGGAGGCGCCGTGGCTGCCGTGCTCGTGCCCGCGGCCGGTCGAGTGCCGCTGGTGGGAGCGGTCGGTGCCTTGCTGACGCTTACCGGCGGAGCCGGCCACCCGGACGCCCTCGTACTGCCAGGAGTCGGTCTGGTAACTGCTGGTGTCGTCCTGCCAGCCCGAGAAGAGGCCGTCGAGGTCCTCGGTGTCCTGGAAGTCCTCGCGCAGGATCGTGGCCGCGTTGGTGTAGGCGACCACGTACTCGCGGAACTCCAACCCCCGGCTCAGCACGTAGTTGATCAGGCCACCGAGCAGGGCGATGTCCGTGCCGGCACGGATTGGAACGTGCAGGTCGGCCAGCGCGCCGGTGCGGGTCAGCCGCGGGTCGACGTGGATCAGCGTCGCGCCGCGGGCCTTGGCCTCCATCACCCACTGGAACCCGACCGGGTGGCACTCGGCCATGTTGGAGCCCTGCATGACGATGCAGTCGGCGTTCTGCAGGTCCTGCTGGAAGGTCGTCGCGCCGCCGCGACCGAACGAGGTTCCCAGACCGGGAACGGTGGAGGAGTGTCAAATGCGGGCCTGATTCTCGATCTGTACCGCCCCGAGCGCGGTGCCGAGCTTCTTGATCAGGTAGTTCTCCTCGTTGTCCAGGGTCGCCCCGCCGAGCATCGCGATGCCCATCGTGCGGCGGACCCGGCGGTCCTGCTCGTCGGTCTCGACGAAGGTGTCCCGGCGAGTGGCGACCACCCGGTCGGCGATCATGCTCATCGCGGTGCCGAGGTCAAGTTCCTCCCACTCGGTGCCGTACGGCCGCCGGTAGCACACCTTCGTCTCGCGCAGCGGATTGGTGACCAGCTGCTTGGAGGCGGCGCCCTTGGGACACAGGCGCCCACGGCTCACCGGCGACGCCGGGTCACCCTCGATCTGCGCGACCTTGTCGTCCTTGACGTAGACGAGCTGGCCGCAACCGACCGCGCAGTACGGGCACACGCTCTCGACCACTCGATCGGCCGTCTCCGTACGCGGTTCGAGCCGGTCGGTGGCGCGCGAGCGCACCGCCTCGCCGCGCCCCGATCGATCGCCGCCGCGCACTGAGCTGAACGCCTGGCGCAGCACCGGCCATGGCAGGAACGTCTCTCGCAGTCCCATGGTCACCCCCTGGTTCCGGGGCGCGACCTACCCGGCAGCTCAGCCGTCAAACACCGGTCACCCGTCAGATTTTTCGTCGAGGCCGACCCCGGGGTGATCGGTCGGTCCCCGTGGACCGGACGGAGACGACCGAGACCGGGAAGAAAGCGCCCGCCGGGGCGTTTCAGACGGCACCGGGCGGGAAGGCGGCGGCGAGCCATGCCAGCGGTCGACCGGAGGACACCGATGCCGACAAACGCACCCACGCCATTGCTCGCCGGCCCTCGAGCCGCCAAGGACCGGCGCACCCTGGGATGGGCAGCCGCCGGGCTCAGCCTGGCCGGAGCACTCGCCGGCACGACGATCGCGCCGCCCGACGCCGCGCAGGGCCAGGCTCAGCGGCTCATGTATCTGCACGTACCGGCCGCCTGGACCGCCTACCTGGCGTTCTTCGTCGTGCTGGTGGCCGGGGTCGCGTATCTGATCTGGGGTGACGAACGCTGGGACCGGGCCGGCCGAGCGGCCGCTGAGATCGGTTTGGGCGCCACGGTGGTCACGTTCGCCGCCGGAACGGTCTGGGGTCACCTCACCTGGGGCGTCTGGTGGGCGTGGGACCCGCGGATCGTCAGCACGATCGCGATGTTCCTGATCTACGCGGCGCAGGCGACGCTGCGGTTCAGCGACGACGACCCGGCCCGGGGCGCGCGCCGGGCGGCGCGGCTGGGAGTCGCCGGGTTCCTCATCGTGCCGGTCGTGCACTTCTCCGTCGTCTGGTGGCGATCACTTCACCAGCAGGCCACGTTGCTGGCACCGAACGTCAAGCCGCCGATCAACGGCCTGATGCTGACCGCGCTGCTGCTGTGCGTCGCCGCCGGCACCGTCACCGCCGCGTGGATCTTCCTGCAGCGGCTGGCTGTCCTCGAGACCCGAGCCGGAATCCCGGCGACCGCCTCCGGCCGCCCGCTCGCCGGAGCCCGGCGGTGACGCCCCGCCGCGCCCGCCTTCTGCTGCTGGGCGTGACCGTCGCCGGGGCGTTGCTGTTGATGGGCGCGGGCCTGCAGCACACGTTGATGTTCTATCGCACGCCCAGCGAGGTGCAGCAGGGACCTGCCGCGCGGGTGCGCCTCGGCGGCGAGGTCGTGCCGGGCTCGCTGCACACACAGAACGGACTGACCAGCTTCCAGCTCGGCGACGGCACCAGCCGGGTCCAGGTGGAGCAGGTGGAGGACCTGCCGGGGACGATTCGGGAGGGTCAGCAGGCAGTGGTCGAGGGCACCCTCGACGGCCAGGGTGTGTTCCACTCCGACACGGTGATGGCCAAACATGGCAACGAATACCGGCCGGCCGCCGGTGACGGCGGGGACGACCGGTGATCGGTCAGGCCGGGCGCGTCGGGCTCGGGCTCGGCCTCGTCGCGGCGGTCGGCTCGGCGTTGCTCTGGCTGCGGGTGGCCGTGGTCGGCGCCCCGCCGCGGCCGGCCCGGGTCGCCGGCTGGGTCACCCTCGCGGCGGCCGCCCTGACCTGTGGCGCCCTCGAGACCGCGCTGATCCGGCACGACTTCAGCGTCCAGTACGTAGCCGAGAACGGCGGTCGGGACGTGCCGCTCTACTACACGGTCACCAGCCTGTGGGCCGCGCTCGACGGCTCGCTGCTGCTGTGGTTGCTGATTCTCGCCGTCTGCGCAGTGTTGCTCGGCCGCCGGACACCGGATCGCCTGCGGCCCTGGGCGCTGGCGGTGACCGGAGTGGTCACCACGTTCTTCTTCGCGCTGACCTACTTCGCCGCCGATCCGTTCGCGGCGGTCTCACCAGTCCCGGCCGCGGGTCCGGGGCCCAATCCGCTGCTCCGCGAGCACCCGGCAATGGGGATCCACCCACCCCTGCTGTACGCGGGTTACATCGCGCTGGTCGTACCGTTCGGGTACGGGATCGCGGCGCTCGTGACCGGGCAGACCGATCGGATCTGGAGCGCGACCGTGCGGCGCTGGACTCTGGTGGCGTGGGCGCTGCTGACTGCCGGGATCACGATGGGGGCGTGGTGGTCGTACGCGGTGCTCGGCTGGGGTGGCTACTGGGCCTGGGACCCGGTGGAGAACGCGTCGCTGCTGCCCTGGCTCACCGCGACGGCCCTGCTGCACACGCTGATCGCCGGGCGTCGCACCCCGGCGCTGCGGTCGTGGAACACCTCGCTGGCCTGCGGCACGTTCCTGCTCGTGCTGGTCGGCACGTTCCTCACCCGGTCCGGTGCGGTGGCCAGCGTGCATGCGTTCACCGCCTCGCCGCTCGGTCCCATGCTGCTGGGTTTCGTGCTGCTGGCCGTGGCGGTCGTGGTGGGCTTGACCGTCTGGCGAGCCGGCCGTTCGGTCGGCGCCGCACCGGCCTCCTCGCTCTCCTCGCGGGAGTCGGTGATGCTGGGCAACTCGGTGTTGCTGGTCGCGATCACCGCGATCGTGCTCACCGGCACGCTGTTCCCGCTGCTCGTCGAGGCCGTGCAAGGGAGCAAGGCCAGCGTCGGGCCCGGCTACTTCAACCGTTCGGCGGTGCCGGTCGCCCTGGTGGTGCTGCTGCTCATGGGGCTGGCGCCGGTGTTGCGGCCCGGGCGCCCCGCCGACCTGCGCGCAGTGCGGATTCCGGCCGCCGTCGGTCTGACGACCGTTGTGCTGGTCGGCCTGTTCAGTCGGCCCGGGGTCTTGGCCCTGATGGCCTTCGGCCTCGGGGCGTACGTCGTAACCGGTCTGGCCGGGAGCGCGACGGGAATGCTTCGCCGGCCGCCGAGCGCCGCCCGCCCGTGGCGCCGGGCGGGCTGGCTGGTCGCCCACACCGGGCTGGCGGTGGTGGCAGTGGGAGTGGCGGCCTCGTCGGCCTACACCGTGATCGCCGAGCGCCAGCTGCACGTGGGGGAAACCGTCCGCGCGGGCCACGTCGGGGCACGCCTCGAAGCGGTGGACCAGCACGGCTCGGGTTCCGGGGTCGCGGCCCGGGTCCGGCTCACGTTGACCGGTGACGCGAGCGGCATCAGCAGTCCGGAGCTGCGCTACTACCCGGCCCGGGATCTCACGGTCAGCGTGCCCGCGATCCGGTCCAGCCCGACGCGTGACGTGTACGCCACCGTGCTCGCAGTCGCCTCGGACGGAACCACGGCCACCGTTCGCCTGGCGGTGAACCCGCTGGTCGGCCTGGTGTGGCTGGGCGGCGCGCTGACTGCTCTGGGCGGCCTCGCGTCCGCCGTACGGTGGCCGGGGCGCCGCCGTGCGGCCCCGCAGGAAGCCCCGGCACCGCAACCAGTGACCGTCGGGAGTCCGGCATGAACAAGCGGCTGATCGCAGGGGTGACGGCCGTGCTGGCGGTGGCGGCGCTCGGGGTGGTCCTGACCGAGGGTATGCGGGCGTCGGCCCGGTCGGCGAGCGCGGCGGGCGACGCGGTGCAGGCGCAGGTCCGCGACGAAACCGCTCCGGAGCTGCGCGGCCGGACGCTTGACGGCCCGCAGTTCGATCTGGCGACCCTGCGCGGTCAGGTCGTACTGGTCAACGTGTGGGCCTCATGGTGCGACCCGTGCCGCCAGGAGCTGCCCGCGCTCGCCGCCGCCCAGAGCCGCTGGGCGGCCGACGGCTTCCGGGTGGTGGGCATCGACATGCGGGACAACTCCGAGTCCGCTCATCGGCTCCTCGCCGATGTCGGAGCCACGAGCCTCACCAGTGTGGCCGACCCGCCGGGCGTGCTGGCGGTGGCGTGGGGGGCGCGCGGCGTGCCGGAGAGCTTCCTGGTCGACCGGACCGGCCGGATCCGCTGGTGGGTCCAGGGTGCGCTCGACGAAGCGTGGCTCGAGCAGCGCGTGCCCGCGCTGCTGGCGTCATGATGGCCCGGCGGCTGGCGGCCTCCGCCCTGCTGGTGTTGTTGCTGGCCGGCGCCGGGGTGGCGGTGTGGCGGTCGGCCGCCCCGCAGCCGGAATCGGCGCGGACGATCGCCGCCCAGCTTCTCTGCCCGGCCTGTCAGGGCGAGTCGGTCGCCCAGTCCCAGTCACCGATGGCCGCGGCCATGCGCGACACGATCGCCCAGCAGCTGGCCGCCGGGCGCTCGCCGCGACAGGTCCGGCAGTACTTCGTCGACCGCTACGGCCCGAGCATCCTGTCCGACCCACCGCACGGCGGGCTGGGCGTCGTGCTGTGGATAGTGCCGATCGTGATCGTCGTGCTGGCCGTCGTGCTGGCCTGGCGCGTGCGACGCCGCGGCGCCCGAGCACCTGAGACCGCTCGCGGCCCGTCCCGTCTCTCCCCCCAGCTGTGGGATGCTCTGGCCGCGGCCGTCGTCGTCCTGGTCGCCGTCGTGGCCGTGGCCAGCCCGCACCAGCACGCCGGCACTGCCGCGGCCGCGTCCCCCCAGCCGAGCACCGACCTGGTCGCGCTGGGCCGGTCGCTGGAAAGCCAGGGCCGGTATGCCGAGGCGGCGGCGGTCTACCAGGACGCCGTCACGCAAGATCCGGACGACGCGGTCCGGCTGCGGCTCGCCTTCGCACTGCTCCGCTCCGATCAAGCAGCTCAGGCGGTGAGCGTCGCCGGCCCGGTCGTCGACCGGCATCCGGACGACGCTCAGGCGCTGCTGCTGCTCGGCCTGGCCCAGCGGGCGCAAGGCTCCACCGAGGCCGCCGCGACGCTTCACCGTTTCCTGAAGGCCGCCCCGAACGACCCGGCCGCTGGTGAGGTCCGGCGGCTGCTGGGTACGCGGTAGCTCATGTCGATGGTCACTCAATACGACGCCGTGGTGGTCGGCGCCGGACACAACGGCCTCGTGGCCGCCAACCTGCTGGCCGACGCCGGCTGGAGCGTGCTGGTGCTGGAGGCGCAGGAGACGCCGGGCGGAGCGGTCCGGTCGGCCGAGGTGCTCGGTCCGGGTCATGTCACGGACCTGTTCAGCGCGTTCTATCCACTCGGTGCGGCGTCTCCGGTGCTGCGCGGTCTGCGCCTGCCGGATTTCGGGCTGCAGTGGTCGCACGCCCCGGCCGTGCTCGCTCATGTGCTGCCTGACGGCCGCTCGGTGGTGATGTCCCGGGACCTGTCGGAGACCGCCGCGTCGGTGGACGCCTTCGCCGCCGGAGACGGGGACGCGTGGATTGACCTGGTGCACCGCTGGGACCGCCTGGAAGATGCCGTGCTGGAAGCGCTGTTCCGGCCGTTCCCGCCGGTTCGGCCGGGGCTGGACCTGCTGCGCCGGCTGGGCCCGGCCGACGCGGCCCGGTTCGCCCGCTTCGCGATGCTGCCGGTCCGTCGCCTGGGCGAGGAGCAGTTCCGCGGTGCGGGCGCCCGGCTGCTGCTCGCCGGGACCGCGCTGCACTCGGACATGTCGGCTGATGAGCCGGGCAGCGCCGTCTTCGGCTGGCTGATGACGATGGTCGGGCAGCGGTACGGCTTCCCGGTGCCGCGCGGCGGTTCCGGCATGCTCACTCAGGCGCTGGTCCGCCGCCTGACCGAACGCGGCGGGGAGCTGCGGTGCGGCACACCGGTCGACCGGATCGTCATCCGCGACGGCCGGGCCCGGGCAGTGCGGACCGCCGGTGGTGAGTTGGTCCGAGCGCGTCGGGCGGTGGTGGCCGATGTCGACGTTCCCGCGCTCTACCTGAAGCTGGTCGGCTCCGAGCACCTGCCGTCGCGGATGCTGGACGACCTGCGGCGCTTCCAGTGGGATCCCTCGACACTGAAGGTGAACTGGGCGCTGTCGGCGCCGATGCCGTGGAAGTCGGCGGAGGTTCGTCGTGCCGGGACCGTTCACCTGGGTACCGACCTGGACGGGTTCAGCGACTACAACGCCGCGTTGACCACCGGGCGGCGCCCGGAGAAGCCGTTCATCCTGCTCGGCCAGATGACCACTGCCGATCCGACGCGCTCGCCGCGCGGGACGGAGGTGCTCTGGGCGTACACCCACCTGCCGCGCGTGCTCAGCACCGACGCGGAGGCCCTGCACCGGCAGGTGCGGGTGGTGGAGGATGAGATGGAACGCCACGCGCCCGGCTTCCGCGACCTGGTCGTCAACCGCCTAGTGGAGACGCCGGGCGGCCTTTACGACGCCGACGGCAACCTGGTCGGCGGGGCGATCAACGGCGGAACCACCAAGATCTACCAGGAGCTCGTGTTCCGTCCGGTGGTCGGGCTGGGCCGGGCCGAGACCCCGATCCGGAGTCTTTATCTCGCCAGCGCGGGCGCCCATCCCGGGGGTGGAGTGCACGGCGGGCCGGGCGGCAACGCCGCCAAGGCCGCCCTGCTGCACGACGGCGTGCGCGGGGCGGGGCGCTCGGCGGCCGTACGTCTGGCTCTTCGGCTCATCTACTCGGGTCCGGACCGGGGTGCGCTTCCGCCGTCGACGGCGGATCTACCGGCCGATTGACGGTTTTCCGAGCCGCGCCTGTCGGTGGTACACCACCGCCTGCGGCGGGGATAGCCCGTGGTCCGGGGATGTGACTGTTCCAGGCCGGGCGTGTGTGGTGTGGCCACCGTTTTCCGGCGAGGAGATAACCGGCATAAGCCGCCCCGGCCACAGCGGGAAGCAGACCGCGCCACCCGTCGTGCAGCACCAGTGGCGGGCCGGCGGCCAGCAGCCCCATGGCCAGCACCGCCCGGTGCACGGGCAGCCGTGACGCCGGGCCGCGACGACGCCGGCCGCGCCCGTTGCCGTCCGTCGCCACAGCGTCCTCCTCCAGTCGGTCCAGTAGTCAGTCCTCGGCTCGGGAACGGCGGCGGCCCAGCACCGCCAGCGCGACCCAGACACCGGCCGCCGCCACCTTCGTACCCCAGCCCGGTTCCTGCCGCGGGGCCGGCAGGATGACGCCTTCCGGCGGGTCGGTCTGGTGCACCGGGACCCCGGCAAAGGCGACCTTGGCCGCTTGGAGCGCCTCGTCGCGGCTTTCGTACGCCTCGTTGCTGTTGAGTTCCTCGCCGCCGGTCCAACGCCACCGCCACGTACCGTCGGGGTTGCGCCACAGGTCGATGCGCTGCGGCGGCGACTGTTCGTCCGAGGCCGGCATGGCGGTGCCGGAGATCCCGGCCCGCAGGTCTTCGGCGGTCAACTCCGCCACGCTGGTGGCGGTGCCACGCTTGAGGGAACGGGCGATGAGCAGGGCGACGGCGGCGACGACGAACGGCAGGGTCAGCACCAGGATCTGCAGGGTTCGCAGGATGCCGGTGACCGGGATGAGCGTGAGGCGGGCGATGATGTCGTCGGCGCCCGCGACCAGCAGGACGGCGAAGAAGGTCAGCGCCCAGGCGCCGATCGCGACTCGCCACGGCCGGTCCCGGGGTCGATCGAGCACCTGGTGCGCGCCCCGGTCGCCGGTGCGCCACCGTTCCAGCCAGGGCCAGAGATAGAGCAGCACGAACGTCAGCCCGCCCAGGCCCACGCCGGGAAGGAACGGCGCCGGCACGAGATGGCCAAAGATGTGGAAGTTGATCCTCGGGAACAGCCGCAGGGCGCCGTCGCCCCAGGCGACGTACCAGTCGGGCTGGGCCGGGGAGGTGGCCTGGGCCGGGTTGAAGGGTCCGTAGATCCACACCGGGTTGATCTGGACCAGGCCGCCGAGCAGGAAGACCGCCGTGAGCACCCCCGTGGCGAGGCTCAACGAACGTACGGCGTAGCCCGGCCACAGTCGCGAGCCGACCACGGTGCGCTCGCTTCGTCCGGGCCCGGGAAACTGCGAGTGCTTCTGCCGGATGATGATGATCAGGTGGAGGGCGATCAGAGCCGCGAACAGGGCCGGGACGATGAAGACGTGGCTGATGTAGAGCCGCGGTGTCGTCGCCTCGGTGGGGAACTCGCCACCGAAGGCCAGCAGCGCGATCCACGACCCGGCGACCGGGATGGACAGCACCACCGAGTAGATGATTCGCAGGCCGGTCCCGGACAACAGGTCGTCCGGCATCGAGTAGCCGGTGAAGCCGTTCAGCAGCGCTAGCGCCAGCATGGTCACGCCGATCACCCAGTTGATCTCCCGCGGCTTGCGGAACGCGCCGGTGAAGAAGATCCGAAGTAGGTGCAGCACGATCGCGCCGACGAACAGCAATGCCGCCCAGTGGTGGGCCTGACGCATGAGCAGGCCGGCCCGCACGTCGAAGCTCAGGCCGACGGTGGAGGCGAACGCGCTCGACACCGACGATCCGGCCAGAGGTTGGTAGGCGCCGTGGTAGACGGTTTCGGCGGTGCTCGGCTCGAAGAACAGGGTCAGATAGGTGCCGGTGAGCACCAGCGAGATGAAGCAGTACAGGGCGATCTCGCCGAGCATGAACGTCCAATGGTCCGGGAAGACCTTGGCCATCGCGGTGCGCGCGACCGACGTGGTACCCAGCCGCGCGTCCAGAGCGCGGTACAGGCGGCGTGTGATCATGAGCGGCTCCAGAAGCCGGCGCCGGGCGGCGAGGTGAAGTCACCCCGGGCGCGTAGGTAGCCGTCGGCGTCGACCTCGATCGGCAGCCCGGGCAGCGGGCGGGCAGCCGGTCCGGCGATCGGCTTGGCCCCGGCGAGCAGGTTGAACGCGGACTGGTGGCAGGGGCAGAGCATGCGGCCGGTGGTCTGCTCGTAGAGGGCGACCGGGCAGCCGGCATGGGTGCACAGCAGGGAATAGGCCACCAGGTCTTCCCCGGTCAGTCCGCCGGGCGGTGCGCTGGTCAGCCGGGCCGGATCCATCCGGACGACGAAGGCCGGCGCGTCGCCGTCCCTCAGGTGCCCCTCGGGCACGACGATCTGGATGGTCTCGCTGTTGATGTCGGCCGCCCGCACCGGCACCCCTTCCGGGGTGACCAGCCGCACCCCGGCGCCCCAGGCGGTGTGGCGCAGTTCGGAGACCGGGTCGGGCTTGCGGAACGACAGCAGCGATCGCAGCGGGAACAGCATCACCACACCGATCGAGCCGGCCGCAACGACGAACATGCCGATCAGGCCGCGGCGCCGCAGCGGGCTCTCGGGGCCCGCGGTGGCCTCGGCCAGCAGGTGACGATCGCGCGGCGGCGCGCTGAGCACCGGGCGATCCTCCACATAGCCCCCGCTCGGCAGCAGGTGCCGGCCCCACAGCCAGAGGCCGACGGTCAGGCCGGCGAACGCGAGACCCAGACCGATGCCGAGCAGTTGGGTGTTGCCGCCCAGGCAGTAGGCGACAGCGAAACCGGCGGCGCCGACGACGGTCACCGCGAACGCGATGCCGACGCCGCGGGCGATTCCGCGTTCGCCGCCCAGCGGGCCCGGCTCGGGGCTCATCGGGCACGCTTCCCGAGCCGGCGGGCCAGAAACGCTACGGCGGCGAGCCCGAACACCCAGGCGACCGCGCCCTCGGTGAACGGACCCAGCCGGCCGAGCGACCAGCCGCCGCGGTCGAGGTCACCGTGCTTGTTCTGCAGCACCGCGACGTAGCCGGCTATCGCGTCCACGTCGTCGTCGCTGACGACATCGGGCGGGAACTGCGGCATCAGTCCCGGACCGACGCGCACCGCCTCGCCGATCTGGGTGCTCGTGGCCCGTGACAGCGACGGGGCGATCCGGCCGTTGTTGAGCGTGGCTCCGACCCCGGCCGCGGAATGACAGGCCGAGCAGTAGGTCAGGAAGAGTTCGCGGCCGCTGCGCACGTCTCCTTCCGTGACCACGGGAATCGGCGGGCCGCCGCCGGGCGGGAACGAGGCGACGTGCTGGACGAGAGCCGAGATCTCGGCCTGCGAGAAGGCAGGTTCGCCGTGCATGTCGGAGTGGAGCTCCTTTCCCAGGGGCATGCGGCCGGTGCTGAGCTGAAAATCGGTGTCGGCCGGCCCGACTCCGGACAGCGCCGGGCCGCGCTGGGTCCCCTCGCCCTGCTGACCGTGACAGCTGGCACAGCTCTGCTGATAGAGGCGGGTGCCGAGACCGGATTCGTCGGTGGGCGCGGCCGGAGCGGAGGCCGGCATGGATGCGCTCGGCGACGGCGGCGGTGTGGTCAGGACCGGCATGCCCAGAATGCCTATTCCGGCCGCGGCCGCGAGCAGGCGGCGCACCGGGCGGTCGGTGGTCTCCGACGATGACTCAGACATGTCCGGTTCCTCAGTCGAGGGTGAACAAGTAGGCGGCGATGTCCCGGGCGTCCTCCGGGGAGACGCTGAGGTCGGGCATGGCGTTGCCGGGCTCGATCTCCTGCGGATGCTCGATCCACCGCTGCAGGTTGGGCCCGCTGTTGACGAGCTCCCCGGCGATGTACGACCGGCTGCCGAACTTCGTCAGCGGCGGCCCGACCAGCCCGTCGGCGCCCTTGACGCCGGGGACGGTGTGGCAGGAGCCGCATCCGTACTGATTGATCAGCTGCGCGCCGCGGCCCGGATCGCCGGACGGCACTTCGGCCGGCGGCGCCGGCGACAGTGTGGAGCAGCCGGCGGGTGCGACCACGAGGGTGGCGGCCGCCGCGAACGGCCATATCCACCGCAGCCGGTTGGTGATCACGCCGGAACCTCCTTCGTCTCCCTGGGACCGTCGAGCGGACGCAGATCCCGGTCGGCCGGGGTACGCCGATCGAGCGAGGTGATCCACCTCAGGAACAGGGTCACGGCGACGACCAACATGACCACGTCCATCGGCACCCACATGATCAGGCCGGCCAGCTGCTGGTCGCTGAGGCGATAGCCGGGGTAGAGCACGTTCGGGGCGAGGGTGAGCGCGGCACCGAGGGCCGCAGCCGGCATGCCGGTGGCGAATAGCAGCAGGAACCCCACGGGCGGGCTGAGCCGGGCCGCGCCGGGACCGACGACCATGGACCAGAGCAGCCATGCGACTCCGACCAGGCTGACGTGCTCGGCGCCGTGCACGACGGTGTTCGCCTCGACCCACTCGTACGGCAACGGCAGGTGCCAGAACCACAGCACGACGGTGTGCAGCCCCGCAGCCACGAGCGCCGTGTTGAGCGGCCGGCGCAGCCATCGGGCGGTGCCGGTGGTCCGCAGGCGCGCCGCGGCGTGCCGGAGCCGCCGGGGCGCGGCGACGGTGAGCGGCAGACCCACGCCACCGGCAGCCAGCAACGGGCCGCCGAGCAGCATCAGAATCATGTGCTGGGTCATGTGCCCGGCCAGCGAGTGCTCCGACGCCTCGTGGATCGGCCCCTGCTGGGCCACCAACAGGGTCAGCAGGCCACCGCCGAAGGCGGCGACCCGCCACCGGGGCACGACGGCCCCGACGCCGCGCCGATGCCAGATTTCCTGCACGCCGCGCCCGTAGGCGGCCGCCAGGGCAGCGACGAGAAGCACACCGGCGAGTTCGGACCACCGCTCGCCGGCCGCTGCCGGGCCGTGGGCCAGCGGCATCAGCCCGGTCATCCCTGACATGGCTGCAACACCAGTACGGCCGCCCCGCCGGCCAGGATGATGGCGAGGAAGAGCCCGTTCGCGCACAGACCGATCAGAGCCATCATCCCGGCCCGTTCCATCCGTGGGTCGTCGCCTCGCCGGGCCCGGTCGGTCCGCCGCCAGGCCCGCCACGCCACCACGAGGGCGGCGGCGGTGACCAGCGCCGGAAGCACGACGCCGGCGCCGACCACGCCGCGCAGCGGGATGCCGTCGACGCTGGTGCTTCCGGACGCGCAGGTGAGCTCGTCGGCGCCCCAGGCCACGAAGAGGTGTACCGCCCAGGCCAGCGCGCCGCCGAGCACGCCGAACCACGTGAGCAGGCCTCCGAGTTTGTGGCCACGCCGCCGCGTGGTGGACTCGCTCATCACAACCTCGGTGAGACGTAGAGGGTCAGGAAGATCGCGATCCAGACGACGTCGACGAAGTGCCAGTAGATGGCGGTCAACCGGACGCGTTCGTGGCGCTTGTAGCCGAAGCTGCCGCGCAGCGACGCGGCCAGCAGCCAGCCGACCATGATCAGGCCGACCGTGACGTGGAAGCCGTGGAAGGTGGTGATGCCGTAGAACAGCGACGAGTACGCGTCGGTGGTAAAGGTGTGCTTCTTGGTGTCCTCCGAGTACTCCCAGGCCTGCATGGCGAGGAAGGCCAGCCCCAGCACCAGCGTGATCGCCAGCCCGGCCCGCAGCCGCCAGCGCTGTCCCTTCCGAATGCCGCGTTCGGCCCACATCACCGGCAGGCTGCTCGGCAGCAGGATGGCGGTCATGATGATCACCTTGGTGAGCTTGGGCGCCTCGATGCCGGGCGGGGGCCATTGCTGGGCCTGGAAGCGCAGATAGAAGTAGCTGCCGAGGGCGGCAGCGAAGAACGTCGCCTCGGTGGTGACGAACAGGACCATGCCCCACCAGCCGGTGGTCCGGCCGGACGGCATCTCGGTGGCCAGCGACCGCGGCTGGGCGGCCTCTTCGACGACGGCAGTCATTTCGTGGTCGCTCCCGCCTGCTCAGGGGTACGTTCGGGCGGCCAGAGCCAGCGCGCGAGGGATCCGAACACCACGACCGCGCCGGCGCCCGCCACCCAGTACCAGCCCCACAGCAGGCCCAAGATGACCACCAGGATGCCGAGCGCGTTGACGAACGGAACCAGGGCGGGTTCCGGCATCTCGATGGGCTTCTCGGGGACGGCGTCGAGCTCGCTGGTCTGCATGGCCCGGTGGCCGGTGAGGATCTCCGCTTCGACGAGGTCGGTGCGGGTGCGCTCGTCCCACATCGGGTGAACGCTGTGCACCAGTGGCGACACCGGGAAGTTATAGGGCTTCGGCGGTGACGCAGCTCCCCATTCGAGGGTGTCGCCGCCCCACGGGTCGGCCGTCGCCGGCTGGCCGCGGCGGATCGCGTGCAGCACCCCGGCCAGCACGAGGAACAGGCCCACCGCGAGCACGTACGCGCCGATAGTCGAGATCAGGTTGGGGATGTTCCAGCCCAGGTCACCGGGATAGGTGTAGACCCGCCGCGGCATGCCGAACAGGCCGGACAGGTGCATCGGGAAGAACGTGGCGTTGAAACCGATGAAGACCAGCCAGAACGCCCACCGGCCGAGGCGCTCGCTGAACATCTTCCCGGTGAACTTGGGCAGCCAGTAGTAGACGCCGGCGATCATCGGGAAGATCGCACCGCCGAACAGTACGTAGTGGAAGTGCGCGACGACGAAGTAGGAATCGGTGACCTGCTCATCGAACGCCGTGATGGCGAACATGACACCGGTGAACCCGCCCAGCACGAACGTGACGATGAAGCCGACCACGAACAGGAACGGCGTACGCACCACGATCCGGCCCTTGAGCATGGTCGCCAGCCAGGCGAAGATCTGGATCCCGGAAGGGATCGTGATCAGCGTGCTCGCCGCGCTGAAGAAGCTGTAGGACAGCTGCGGCAGGCCGGTGGCGAACATGTGATGCACCCAGACGCCGAACGAGATGATCGAGATCGTCACGATGGCCAGCACCATCAGCGGGTAGGCCGCCACCCCACGCCGGCAGAAGGCCGGCAGCACCGCCGAGACGATGCCCAGGGCCGGCATCACGATGATGTACACGTCCGGATGCCCGAAAATCCAGAACAGGTGCTGCCACAGCAGCGTGTTGCCGCCGTGGCTGACGTCGAAGAAATGGGCTCCGAACCGGCGGTCGAGGAACAGCATCGCGTTGTCCAGGTTCAACGCCGGCAACGCGAAGATAACCATGAACGACGTGCCGACGATCGCCCACACGAACAGCGGCACCCGGTTGAGCGACATCCCGGGCGCCCGCAGCTTGAGCGCCGTGACGATGAAGTTGATCGCCCCGATCGTGGTCGACACACCGAGAAAGAGCAGACCGAGCGAGTACACGTCGAGGTTGATACCGGACGAGTACGGCTTGTCGGTCAGCGGCACGTAGCCGAACCAGCCGCCGTCGGGTGCCTTGCCGACGAACTGGCTGCCGAACAGCACCGAGCCGGCGAACAGGAAAACCCAGTAGCCGAACGCGTTGAGGCGCGGGAACGCCATGTCCCGGGCGCCGATCATCAGTGGCACCAGGAAGTTGCCGAAGCCGAAGAACATCGGCGTCGCGACCAGGAAAATCATCGCGGTGCCGTGCATGGTGAACAGCTGGTCGTACTCCTCCGGCGACAGGATCTTCGCGTTCGGCCGGGCCAGCTGAGTCCGCATGATCATCGCGTCGATACCGGCGATGATGAAGAAGATGCCGGCCGTCACCATGTAGCGGCGGCCGATGCGCTTGTGGTCGACCGTGCTGAACCAGCTGTGCAGCGACGGCCGCTCGCCCCACTGCTGTTCCAGCCGGTCGAGTTCCTCCGGGTCGGTGTCCGGGCGGGGCTTGTCGTCGGTGCTGGCGGTCATGGGGACTCCGGTCTACTTCAAGGACTGGAGGTAGGCGACCAGGTCGGGCAGGGCCTGGGCGGCCACCGGCTGCGGAGGCATGGCGTTGCCGGGCTTGATGGTCTGCGAGTTGGCGATCCAGCCACCGAGGTGCCCGGCGTCGTTGGGCGCGGCCCCGGCGCCGATGCTCCACCGCGACCCGATGGAGGAAAGGTCGGGGCCGATGGTGCCGGCCGCGGTGGTGCCACGGATGGTGTGGCAGGAGGCGCAGGAACTTTGCTCAAAGACTTGCAGGCCGTGCTGCTGCGCGGTGGTCAACGTTCGGGCCGGTGGCGTCGCGAGCGCGGTGACCCAGCTGTGAAACACGGTTGGCGGCTCGGCGACGACCCGGAACGCCATGAACGCGTGCTGCTGGCCGCAGTACTCCGCGCACTGTCCGCGGTAGGTCCCGGCCTTGTCGGTGTAGAGCCAGGTGGAGTTCACCTTGCCGGCGATCAGATCGGTCTTCGGCATGAGGTTCGGGACCCAGAAGCTGTGCTGGACGTCCGCCGTACGCAGCCGAATCCGAACCGACTCGCCGACCGGAATGTGGATCTCGTTCGCGGTCACCGCGCCGGGCTGGTCGGCGTAGTGCACCTCCCACCACCAGCGATGGCCGACCACGTCGACGGTGACGTCCGCCTTCTTCGGCGGCGACGCCAGCGCATTGAGGTCCTGCAGGCCGAACCCGTAGACGACGACCAGGATCACGAACGGGATCGCCACGCCGAGCACGGTCACCATGCCCAGCGAGTCGCCACCGCGAATCCTCGCGTTCGGGCGTCGCCGCCGCCACACCGCCCAGCCCAGCAGCGCCATGACCTCAGCGAAGACGGCGACCGAGATCCAGAAGAAGAGCCACCACAGGCCTTCGGTGCGCTGCGCCCCGAAGCCGGAGGCATGCAGGGTCGACTGCGACCCACCCGAGCACCCCGCCAGCAGGAGCAGGAGCAGCACGGCCGGAACGCGCCGGTAAGACCGGCGCACGGAACGAACCGGACGTCGTCGCATCAACTCTCCCCTTCGGTTGCGAGGCGCGCTTTCCCGTCCCGGTTCGGGCTAAACGACTCGCGGATCGATCATTTGCGGAGAAGCCGAACCCGAGGGCGGTCAACCTCAGCCGACCCGCCATTGGGCCGCGTCGGTGCCGCGAAAGCTGAGGCCATTGCCCGCTCCCCCGCCCACGGGCGCGGTGCCGCCGATCGGATGGGCCGCACCCTCGAAGAGCATCGCCTCGATCCGGGCGTGGTCGTGGAACCACTCCAGGTGCCGAAGGTTCGCGGTGGCGGCCGCGACGGCAAGATGCTGATGCGGAGCGCAGTGCCCGGACACCTCGAGCCCGTGCGCGGCGGCCACCGCGGCCGCCCGCTGGAACTCGGTGATCCCGCCGCACCGGGTCACGTCGACCTGCAGGCAGTCGACGTACGGCGCCATCCGCTCGAAATAGACCAGGTCGTAGCCGTACTCGCCGGCCGCCACGTCCGGTCGCACCGCGTCCCGGACCACGCCGAGCCCGGCCAGGTCGTCCGAGCTGACCGGTTCCTCGAACCAGCGCACGTCTGCCTCGGCCGCGGCCTGCATCACCCGGATGGCCTGCTTACGCTGATAAGCCCCGTTGGCGTCGACGTAGAGCTCGGCCGCCTCACCGATGGTCATCCGGGCCGCGGCCATACGCGCCAGGTCGCGTCCGACCTCGGTGCCCCCGGACTCCCCGATCTTGATTTTTACGCGGGGTATGCCCTGCTCGTGCACCCAACCGGCGAGCTGCGCGTCCTGGCGCTTGCCGTCGTAGGTGGTGAAGCCGCCGCTGCCGTAGACCGGCACGGCGGTCCGGACCGTTCCGAGCAGGGCGGTGAGCGGCTTGCCCCAGCGACGCGCCTTGAGATCCCAGATCGCGTTGTCCGCCGCGGACAGAGCCAGTCCTCCGATGCCCGGGCGACCGGCGTTGCGCAGGCGCCGCTGCATCGCGACCCAGGCTCCCGGGACGTCGTCCGGGTCCACGTTCTCGACGACATCGGCCAGCAGGTCGGCGACCACGCGCACCGTGGCCGCCGGCCCGTACGTCCAGCCGATGCCGGTGTGCCCGTCCGCGCTCGCCTCGACCAGCACGAGAGTCGTGCTCGACCAGGCGAGGGTTCCGTCGGCCTCGGGCGCGTCGGTCGGGATGGTGTAGGCCGACGCGCTCAGCGCAACCATCGGCGCACACCCCATCCGGCAGCTGCGAGTGCGGCGCCCGCCACCAGGCCGGTGGTCAGTGCGCGGGCCGTCGGCGACGGCGGTTGCGGGCGGTCGGCCCACCGTTGTTCGGGGGCGCCTTGGCCGTCGTCGCCGTGCAGACCGGCGCGCAGCAGCTCGGCCAGGTGAACGCCGCGGCGGCCGCCGGAGTCGCTCTGCTCGACCTGGGTGCGGCAGCTGAACCCGTCCGCCATGATCACATCCGTCGGTTCCGCGTCGCGCACCGCCGGGAGCAACACCCGCTCCGCGCAGGCCTCGGAGACTTCGTAATGGCCCTCCTCGAAGCCGAAGTTGCCGGCCAGCCCACAGCAACCGGAGTCGAGGACGTCCGCCTGTACGCCGGCGCTGGAGAGCAATTTGCGGTCCGCCTCGTAGCCCATGATCGCGTGATGATGGCAGTGGGTCTGGATGTGCGCGGTCCGGGAGATGCGGGGAGGCCGCCATCCTGGCGTGTGCTCCGTCAGCAGTTCGGCCAGGGTGACCGTCTGCCGGCGGAGCCGTTCGACGTCCTGGTCGTCGGGGAAGAGTTCTTCCGCGTCGCTCCGGAACACCGCGGTGCAACTCGGCTCCAGACCCAGGATCAGGGTGCCGGCCCGCAGGTGCGGGCGCAGGATTTCGACCGTACGCATCAGGACGCGCTTGGCGACGTCGAGCTGGCCGGTGGAGATCCAGGTCAGCCCGCAGCACACCTTCTGATCGGGAACCACGACGCGCCAGCCCGCGTGCTCGACCACCTCCACCGCCGCGCGGGCGATGCCCGGATTGAAATGGTTGTTGAACGTGTCCGGCCAGAGCACTACCTCGCCGCGATGGCCGCTGCCGCCCGGAATGTGTTCGGCGAACCACTGCTGGAAGGTCTGACCGGCGAACACCGGCACCTCGCGCCGGGTGTCCACCCCGGCGACTTTCTTGGCCAACCAGGACAGTCCCGGAGCGTGGGCCAACGAGTTGACCAAGCGGGGCGCCGTCGCCGCGACGGCCGCCGCGGCGAGCGGCAGCCAACCCATGGAGTAGTGCGCCCGCGGACGGAGGCGGCCTTCGTAATGGTGTGACAGGAACTCGGCCTTGTAGGTGGCCATGTCGACGTTGACCGGGCAGTCGGCCTTGCAGCCCTTGCAGGCCAGGCAGAGGTCGAGGGCGTCCTTGACGGCGTCGGAGCGCCAGCCGTCGGCGATCGCCCCGCCGCGGATGGTGCCATCGAGCATCTCGAACAGCAACCGGGCCCGGCCACGCGTGGAGTGTTCCTCTTCCTCGGTGGCCATGTAGGACGGGCACATGACCCCGGGTCCTTCGTGCCGGCGGCACTTGCCGACGCCGACGCAGCGCAGCACCGCGCGGCCGAAGCTGCCGTCGTCGTTCGGAAACTTGAAGTGGGTCGCGACGTCGCCGTGGTTGTAGTCGGCGCCCAGCCGCAGCTGGCCGTCGAGCGGGTTGGGCGCGGTCACCTTGCCGGGATTCATCCGGTTGTCCGGGTCGAAGACGGCCTTGAACTGGCCGAACGCGCGGATGAGGTCGTCGCCGAACATCTTCGGCAGCAGCTCACCGCGGGCCTGGCCGTCGCCGTGCTCCCCGGAGAACGAGCCGCCGTAGCGCACCACCAGATCGGCCGCTTCCTCCACGAAGGAGCGGAACTTCGCGATCCCATCCGCACCGGTCAGGTCGAACGGAATGCGGGTGTGCACGCAGCCCTGGCCGAAGTGCCCGTACAACGAAGCCTGCTGATAGCCGTACTCGTCGTACAGACCTTGCAGGTCGCGCAGGTAGTCGCCCAGGTCGTCCGGCGAGACGGCCGAGTCCTCCCAGCCCGGCCAGGTGTCGGCCATCCCCGGAATACGGGCGGTGGCGCCGAGACCGGACTCGCGGATCTCCCAGATCTCCTTCTCGTGTTCCTCGTCGTCGAAGAACACCACGTTGTCGTCGTCGCGCCCGCGGCCGAGGGCGGCCAGCATCGCGTCGGTGGTCGCGTCGGCTTCGTCCTTGTTCGAGCCGCCCATCTGCACCAGCAGGTAGGATCCCTCTTCGGGCAGGAGCTTCAGCGCTTTCGGGTTGAGGTGTTTGCGCTCCTGGAAGTGGATCAGCTTGTGGTCCATGCCCTCGAGAGCGATCGGACGGTGCGGGAGAATCCTCGGCACGTCGTCGGCCGCCGTGGCGATGTCCGGATAGACCAGCATCGCGACGGTTCGAGCCTGCACGATCGGGACCAGCCTGAGCCGTGCCCGCAGCACCGTCACGCACGTGCCCTCGGTGCCGACCAGGGCTTGGGCGACGTGGAAGTTCTTCTCCGGCAGCAGGCTGTCCAGGTTGTAACCGGACACCCGGCGCGGGATCTTCGGATACCGGGTACGGATCTGGGCCAGGTAGTCGTCGCGCAGCTGCCGCAGCTGCCGGTAGATCTCGGCCTTGCGGCCACCGGCCTCGAGGATCTTCTCGTACTCGTCGTCGGGTGTCTCCCCGACCCAGAGTCGCGTGCCGTCGTAGAGGAGCACCTCCAGCTCGACGATGTTGTCGACCACCTTGCCGGTGCGCTGGGCGGTGGCGCCGCAGGAGTTGTTGCCGATCATGCCGCCGAGCGTGCAGTGGTTGTGGGTGGCCGGCTCGGGTCCGTACTCCAGGCCGGTGTCACGGAGCTGGTCGTTGAGCAGGTCGAGCACGATGCCGGGCTCGACCAGGCAGGTACGCCGGTCGGCGTTGACCTCGAGAAGCCGGTGGCAGTACTTCGACCAGTCGATGATCACCGCGACGTTGGTGCACTCCCCCGCGAGGCTCGTGCCGCCGCCGCGCGAGGTGACCGGCGCACCGTAGCGGCGGCACACGGCCACCGCCGCGACTCCGGCCTCGACCGTACGCGGTACGACCACGCCGATCGGTACCTGGCGGTAGTTCGAGCCGTCGGTGGAGTAGGCGCTCCGCGACCCGGCGTCGAAGCGGACTTCACCGTCCACCTCGGCCGCCAGGTCGCGGGCCAGACCGGCGACGTCGACGGCGCCGGTGTCCGGAACATGCACGACGGGGTCCGGAAGCTTCACGGCGGTCATGCGCGCAGCTCGTTGATCTTGTCGCGGACCACCGTCGCTACTGTCGCGACCTTGTGCGGCTGCCCGCGCAGGAACGCCTCGGTGAAGTGCTTGGCCTGGTCGTACTTGATCTTGCCAGGCATCGGTGGCTCGTTCGGGTTGACGTCCACGTCCACCAGCGCCGGGCCGTCGTACGCGAGTGCGTCGGCGATGGCGCCGCGCACGTCACCGGGCTTGGTGATCTTCACGCCGTACGCTCCGCAGCCCCGCGCCCAGCTGGAGAAGTCGGACTCCGGTTGCTTGTGCCGCACCGCGTACTCGGGATAGCCGAGGATGATCTGCTCCCACAGGATCTGCCCGTACGAGTTGTTGTTGTTGACGACCACCTTGATCGGCAGGCCGTTGCGGACCGCGGTCAGAAATTCCGCCATCAGCATCGCGAAACCGCCGTCGCCCACGTAGGCGATGACCTGCCGGCCGGGGAAGGCGTGCTGCATGGCGATCGCGTACGGCAGCCCGGGCGCCATCGTGGCCAGGTTGCCCGACAGGTAGAACTGCCGGTCGCCGCGGATCGTGAAATGCCGTGCCGCCCAGGTCGCGATCGTGCCGGAGTCGCAGGTCATGATCGCGTCGTCGGCGGCCAGCTCGTCGATCACCCCCGCCACGTACTGGGGGGCGATCGGATCGCGGGTCTCGTCCTGCAGCGCCTTCATGTCGGCCCGCCAGGAGTCCATCTCCTTGCGGTACTTGCCCACAAACGACCCGTCCGAGCCGTTGAGCAGCGGCAGCAGCCCCTGTAGGCCCTTCTTCGCGTCCGCGGTGATCGGCGCTTCCACCGGCATCCGCAGCCCGATCAGCGTCGGATCCGAGTCGATCTGCACGACCCGGGCCTTGCCCGGCTCCGGCAGGTACTTCCCGTACGGGAACGAGGTGCCGACCATCAGCAGGGTGTCGCACTCCTCCATCGCCTCCTCGCTCGGCTTCGTGCCGAGCAGGCCCAGGCCACCCGTAGTGACCGGGTGGTCGTCGGGCACCACCGCCTTGCCGGGCAGCGTCTTGACCACCGGCGCACCCAGCTTCTCGGCCACCGCGATCACCTCGTCGCGGGCGTGCAGCGCGCCGGCACCGACCAGGATCACGGGCTTGCTCGCGGCATTGAGCACCTCGGCCGCGGCGCGCAACTCCGGCTCTCCCGGCGGCAGCTGAGCGCGATCGATCGCCGGCATGCTCGCCGGTGGGCGTCCCGGGCCGACATGCCGGTAGGGGTCCTCACCGACCGCCGCCACCTGGATGTCGGTCGGAAAGGTCAGATGGCAGACCGTCTTGTTGGCCAGTGCGTTGCGGATCGCCAGATCGACGACGGCCGGCACCTGCTGCGGGTTGGTGATCATCAGGTTGTACTCGGCCACGTCGGAGTACAGCCGGTCGAGGTGCACCTCCTGCTGGTAGTGGGTGCCGAGCACCGAGGTCTCCTGCATGCCGGTGATGGCCAGCACCGGCGCGTGGTCGAGCTTCGCGTCGTACAACCCGTTGAGCAGATGAATCGCTCCGGGCCCGGACGTGGCCGCGCACACGCCCAGCCGCCCGGTCGCTTTCGCGTACCCGGCGGCCATGAAGGCCGCCGCCTCCTCGTGGTGCACCAGCACGAAGCGAAGCCGGTCGGCGTGCCGTCGGAATCCCTCCATCAGCCCGTTGATGCCGTCGCCGGGCAGCCCGAAAACGGTGTCCACCCCCCAAGCGATCAAGCGCTTGGCCAGGCTCTCGCCCACAATCTCCGGCATTGTCACGTCCCTTCGCTGTCGGTGGGTCGTGGCGGTCCCTACCCGGCGCCCGATCGGCGAAACGGTCGGTCCGCCCGATACGCCAGAGCGCCGATGCGAGTCGATGTTGACCAGCCGGGTAGGTGGTTCAGCTGTCCGACACCGCTGCGGAAGGGACGACGATGGCACCGACCTGGCTCACCGCGCTCGCTTGGGTGGCTCTGGCTCTGGGCGGGCTCTGCGCGGCCGCCATCCTGATCGACATCTACGCCAACGGCTACCGGCAGCGCATGCGCATCATGGAAGCGGTCTGGCCGGTCAACGCGTTGTATCTCGGTCCGCTCGCGATATGGGCGTACGTCCGGTTCGGCCGGCCCCAGACTGAGCGGTGGCAACGCGACCGCGGTGACCCGCCGCCCAAGCCCGGCTGGGCTACCACGACCATCGGAGTCATGCACTGCGGCGCCGGCTGCACGCTCGGCGACATCATCGCCGAGACCGGCATCTTCCTGCTCGGTCTCACGATCGCCGGTGAGGCGATCTGGGTCGAGTTCATCGGCGACTACGCGTTGGCCCTCGCCCTGGGCATCGTCTTCCAGTACTTCGCCATCGCGCCGATGCGGGGACTGTCGCCCGGCAAAGGTCTGATCGAGGCCGCCAAGGCGGACGTGCTGTCGCTGAGCGCGTTCGAAGTGGGCCTGTTCGGGTGGATGGCGTTGATGGCGTTCGTCTTCTTCCCCGGTCCGCACCTGCACCCGGACAGCCCGGCGTACTGGTTTCTCATGCAGATCGGCATGGCTGTCGGCTTCCTGACCGCCTACCCGGTCAACGCGTGGCTGATCCGTCGCGGTATCAAGGAGGCGATGTGACTGCTGGCGGGGCCCAGAGTGGGTAGGGCGGGGACGGCGAAAGGAGAGAAGTATGAGTAAACGCCGAGTGGCCGTGGTGACCGGCGGAACCGCGGGGGTCGGCCGAGCCGTGGTGCGAGAACTCGCCTCCCACGGATGGGATGTCGCCGTGCTCGCCCGCGGGGAGGCCGGCCTGGACGGTGCCGTCCGCGACGTGGAGACGGCCGGCGGCCGAGGGGTCGGCATCGCCACCGACGTCGCCGACCTGGATCAGGTGCGGGCGGCAGCCGACCGGACGGAGAAGGAACTCGGTCCGATCGACCTCTGGGTCAACGATGCGTTCAGCGGCAACCTGCGTTACTTCTGGGACACCCCGCCCGAGGAGTACCGCCGGATCACCGAGGTGACCTACTTCGGCCAGGTGTACGGCACGATGGTGGCGCTGGAACGGATGCGTCCGCGCGACCGGGGCGTCGTCGTGCAGATCGGCTCCGCTCTCGGTTTCCGCGGCATCCCCTTGCAATCCGCGTATTGCGGCGCCAAACACGCGGTCAAGGGTTTCACCGAGTCGGTGATCACCGAGTTGAAGCACACGAAGAGCGCCGTGCGTGTCTGTATGGTGCAACTGCCGGGGGTCAACACGGTTCAGTTCGACTGGAACGCCGACGAGTTCGACCAGCACCCGCAACCGGTCGCCCCCATCTTCCAGCCCGAACTGCCGGCCCGCGCCGTCCGCTTCCTGGCCGACCACCCACGCCGCAACATGTGGGTCGGCTACTCGACCGCCTACACCATCCTCGGCAACCGGGTCGCTCCCTGGTTTTTGGACTGGTACCTGGCCCGCACCGGAGTGCAGGGCCAGCTCTCCGAATCCGATGGTCCCCGCTTCGGGTCGAACGTGTACACGCCGAAGGACGCCCGGGCGGACCGCGGGTCGCACGGCATGTTCGACGACAAGGCCACCGGCCGGGACCCGTGGTCCTGGATCTCCATGCACCGCGACGCGGTCGCCTCGGCAGCTGCAGCCGTCGCGGCCGGCCTGGTCCTGATACGCCGGGCCCGGCGCCGATGAGGTCCGGTCCCTGGGCACCCCTCGGCGAATACGGCGTGATCGGCAACGGACGGACGGTCGCCTTGATCGCCGGTGACGGCCGCATCGACTGGTGGCCGTTACCGGCGCTGGACGCGCCACCGGCGTTCGCCGCCCTGCTCGACCCCGAGCGGGGCGGCTATGTCGAGTTGGCTCCCCGGTCTCCGTTCACCGTAAAGCGTCGCTACCTCGAGGACACCAACGTACTGGAGACAACGTTCCGCACCGCGAGCGGCGAAGTGCGGGTGACCGACGCGCTGACCGTCGGCCGGACCGGGGAACTGCCGTGGACGGAACTGGTCCGACGGGTCGATGGTGCGTCCGGCGAGGTCGACATGGCGTGGACGGTTCGTCCCGGCAGCCGGTTCGAGACCGCGCAACCGTGGATCGAGCAGCGCGAGGACGCGCTGCTCGCACACTGCGGCGACCAGCACATGGCCGTTCTCTGCTTCGACGTCGGAGAGCCACGGATCGGACCGTACGACATCAGCGGTGAGTTCCGCACCGGCCCCGGGAGCAGGTCCACGCTGGCGTTCGCGGCCAACGACGATGGGCCGGTCTATCTACCGCGGCTTCGTCACCTCGACGAACACCTCGAAGCCACCATCGCCTGGTGGCGCGCCTGGGCCCGGGACCTCACCTACGAGGGCCCGTGGCGCGCTGCCGTCCGGCGCTCGGCGCTCGCGCTGAAACTGTTGCAGTACCGGCCGACCGGGGCGCTCGCCGCGGCGGCGACGACCTCGCTTCCCGAGCGTATCGGCGGCGATCGCAACTACGACTACCGCTACATGTGGGTGCGGGATGCCGCCTACACCATCGACGCGCTGCTGCGGCTCGACCTGCACCAGGAGGTCCATGCCGCCGTGACGTTCCTGCTGCGGTGTGCCCGGGCCACGGATCCCGACCTGAAAGTCTTCTACTCGTTGCGGGGCGGCACACCGGACACTCAGGCCACCCTCAACGCGGCCGGGTATCGGGACAGCCGGCCGGTCCGGTCCGGTAACGCCGCCGCGGAACAGACTCAGCTGGGCACGTTCGGCGACCTGTTCGACTCGGTCTGGCGCTACGTACAGGCCGGTCACGTGCTCGACCCGGCGTCGGGACGGCTCCTGGCCGACCTGGCCGACCGGTGCTGCGACCTGTGGCGCAACGAGGACGCCGGCCTGTGGGAGCTGCACGTCAACCGGCACTACACGATCTCGAAGATGGGCTGCTGGGTGGCGCTCGACCGGGCGGTACGGCTGCACGAGGCGGGCCAGATTCCGGTGACCCACCCGCAGCGATGGCGCGAGGAACGCGACGCCGTGCACGACTGGGTCGACCGGAACTGCTGGTCGCCCGACAAACAGTCGTACACCTTCTACGCCGGCAGCGACGACCTCGACGCGGCCACGCTGCTGGCCGGACAGATCGGCTTCGACCGCGGAGACCGGCTCGCCGGGACGGTGGCCGCCATCCGTCGTGAGCTGGCCGACGGCGCACTGGTCTACCGCTACACCGGCATGCGGAAGGCCGAGGGCGCCTTTCTGGCCTGTTCCTTCTGGCTGGTGTCGGCGCTGGCCGCTCTCGGACGCCACGACGAGGCGACGAACCAGATGACCGCGGCGGTCGGGCTCGCCACCGGCCTCGGTCTGCTGACCGAGGAGATGGATCCGGCGACCGGAGAATTTCTCGGCAACCTGCCGCAGGCCCTCAGTCACCTGGCACTGGTCAACGCGGCGTTCGCCCTCGCGCCGGAGCGGTCCGGCGGTCCGGCCGGGAAACGGTGAGCCCGGGCGCGCAGTCAGGACCGGCGGTGGGCGCGGATCGCGAGCCACCACCCCGTCCCGGCCAACGTGGCGGCGACGGCGGCGTCGGTGAGGGCAACCGAGCGCCAGCGACGCGCCGCCAGGGCCAGCCCGACAGCGGTCGTCGCGTGCAGGACGTCGACCACCGCGCCGGCAACCAGGACCCGCGGCGAGGAGGTGACCGCGGTGATCGCGCCCTGAGCGACCTGCCGGGCGCCCAGCACCCGCGCGACGATCAGCGAGCTCTTCGTCGGTCGATCGCCGAAGGCGGAGAGCATCGTCCGGCCGTCGAGCAGCAGAGCGCCGCCCCACGCTGAGCGGGCCAGGGCCGCCGCTCGAGTCAGCGTGAGCGTCGTTCGGTCCATCGGTGGATGGTGTCCTTCCGTCGGTGGTCCGGACGGCGCCCCGGCAGGAGAACAGCCGGGTCACGCCGAGCCGGGTGAGCAGGGTCAGAAGAGGTGCCGGAACGTTGATGGCAACGAGCGTCGTGCCGCTGTGCCCGCCCGCTCGATAGGCGTCCACCAGGGCGCGGACGAGGCGGCCACCGACGGTGCCGACGCCGTCCAGGTCGACGGTAAGGCGTCGGGGGCGTTCCCGTACGGCCATATCGACCATGACGTCGCGGAGCCGGGCGACCGAGTGGTCGTCCACATCACCGGTGACGGTGACCACGGCGTGCCCCCGCGCCACCTGGGTGGTGATCGTCGCCGTCCCGGGGGGCGAGGGAAGGCACCCGGCCTCGCCGTCGAGCTGTTGCCGCAGCGATTCGAGCGTCCGCCGGAGCAGCCGCGAGACGTTCATCTGCGACATGCCGACCTCGGCGGCGATCTGATGCTGGCTCGCCCCGCCGAAGAAGTAGCGGTTCAGGATGTGCCGCTCCCGGTCGGGCAACCGGTTCACCAGGCTGCGCACCGCCAGACGGTCGGCCGCCGAGGCGAGCGCGGGATCCTCGCCGCCGAGGAAGTCCAGGCGTTCGGTGCCCTCCTCGCCCGGCGACACCGGCGCGTTGAGCGAGTCGTAGTCGTAAGCCTTGCCGGCCGCCCACGCCTCATGCACGTCCGCCGAACTGACCTTCAGCTCGGCGGCGAGATCCTCCACGGTCGGAGGGCGCTGGAGCCGCTGGACCAGTGCCACTCGGGCCCGGGCCAACTCGAGATGCCGCTCCTGCAGGCCACGGTCGACGTGGACCGCCCACCCGTGGTCGCGGAAGTGTTTCCTGACCTCGCCCAGCACCGTGGGAATGAGATAGGCGAAGAACGGCCTGCCGACGTTTCGGTCGTATCCGTCGACCGCCTTGACCAGGGCCATCGCCGCGACCTGAGCCAGGTCTTCGCCGGATTGCCCCCGGTTGCGGTAGCGATTCGCCAGGCGGGTCGCGAACGGCAGATTGATCTCGACTATTCGGGCCCGGAGTCGGTCCGCCTGGGCGGGCCCGCTGCTGTCGTCCAGCGCGGCGAACAGCTCAGCGGTCGCCACCTCCGTGGCATCAACGGGGATCCTTTTCGGCTCCCGGACGGCATAGTTGGTGGTCACAAGTCCCCCAGAACGGCGTCGTGGGGCGCGACCGCTCTTGCCTCGCCGGCAAGGGCCGCGCCATGCAGAAGATCGCAATGACTGCCGAGCCGGCCCCGCCGGCTCTCTCCTGCTCGCCCGTCAGGTGGGTTCGTCGAACCCGAGGCGCCGTCGTATCGACGCCGCGTGCGAGTAGCCGGGGCCCGAGTGCCCCGCCGAGGCCGGGCCAAACCTCGCTCGCCACATTTCTTGGGCGACTATCGGGACAGCGTGCCGAGGGTGACGGAGACCGTGGAGACCTTCCCGCCCCGATTGACCCCCACGGACACCTTGTCGCCCGGCTTGACCTTGCGCAACGCGGCATAAACGTCGCCCACCGATTGCACCGGGCTGCCGTTGAAGGACACGATCACGTCTCCGGACTGCACCCCGGCGGTCGCCGCCGGGCTCCCGGACTGGACCTGCCGGACCAGCGCCCCCGAGGTCACTTTCATTCCCAGTTCCTGCGCGACCTGAGCGGTCAGCGTCGTCAGCGTGACACCCAGGAACGGATGAGCCACCGTGCCGTTTCGCAGCAACTGGCCGGCGACGTCCGTGACAGTGCTGGCGGGGATGGCGAAGCCGATCGAGACGGCACCCGCGGACGGCGGGATGTACGCCTCGTTGAGGCCGACCAGGCGCCCCTGCCGGTCGATCAGCGCACCGCCGGAGTTACCCGGGGAGATAGCGGCGTCGGTCTGGATCAGGTCGACCAGGGGCCGGCCGCCGGTGGTCGAGGCGGGGATCTGCCGGCTGACGCCGGAGATGATGCCCTCGGTGACGGTGTTCTCGAAGCCCAGTGGGCTGCCGATGGCCAGGGCAGTCTCGCCGGCACTGGGCAGGTCGGGTCGTACGGTCACGGCCGGCAGGCCGCTGCGCTGCACCTTGACCACCGCTAGGTCGGTGAGATCGTCGGAACCGGTGACCTGACCGGGCACCTTCGTGCCGTCCGCGAACGAGACCTGCACCTGTTTTGCGGTGCCGACGACGTGGGCGTTGGTGACGAGCACCCCGTCACTGCGATAGACCACGCCACTACCCAGGCCTTCGCTGGTCTGGATGGTGACCACTGAGGGCTCGAGGCGGGCGACGACGTCGACGATCGGGTCGGCCGCCGTAGCCGTGGGGTTCGAGGAGCCTGCCGGCGCCCCGGTCTCGGACGCCGTCTGGTGCGTGCAACCCCCGGCAAGGACAGCCACCATGGCCGCGCACGCGGCCGGGCCGGCGATCTTCATGTCTCGTCCTCCCCTAGTGTTTTGGCAGCTCCTTAGCCGTCTGGCGAGGCGGCAAACGGCTGGCCGAGGTGGCGGGCTCGTCGGCGGTGGATCCGAACTCCCGCAGCCATCGGCGACGAGTGCGAAGGATT
Organism: Actinoplanes sp. NPDC051343; assembly: GCF_044455125.1. Lineage (NCBI taxonomy): Bacteria > Bacillati > Actinomycetota > Actinomycetes > Micromonosporales > Micromonosporaceae > Actinoplanes > Actinoplanes sp. NPDC051343. The sequence continues at coordinate 106,252 of NZ_JBITEL010000006.1, read as the reverse complement.
GGAGCGGGCGGCATCTCACCGGCCAGCCGACGGGCCTCCGCGAGGTCCGAGCGCAGCCGCCGCTGCACGGGCCCGCTCGTGCGCTCCAGCAGGTCGCGGTAGGTGTCCAGGACGGCCGCAGCCGTCATGTGCTGCTGGGATTCATGGGCCGCGCCGAGGATCGCGTACAGCACGTCGAGGGCCTGGTCGAGGTCGGTGTCCGGGTAGACGATCGCCAGAGGCACGTCGCCGGATCCCGGCGGCGCCTCGTCGATCAGGCGTCCCACCAGGTCGCGAAGGACATGCAGCGCCCGCCGCGCGATCTCCGGGTTCTGCTTGGCGGTCGACGCGCTCGTCCAGGCGATGTTGCCGATCTCCGCGATGCCGGTGCCGGCTTCGCTGCCCACGTCGGGCTCTGGGCCGATCAGGACCGCCGCACGAACCTCGTCGGCGAGGCGGCGCGCGTCCTCGGGATCGTCGTCGCGGACGGTGGCTATCCGGTCGCCGAAGGCCACCGGGTGTCCGAGCGGAACCCAGAGCTGGATCTCCGCGCTGGGGATGTGCCGCAGCGCGTCGGTGAGCCGCGACAGATCGATACCTACCACGTATCCGGTGGTCTTCGCCCGGTAGCTCGCCGAAACCGGGTGAACGCTCCGCTCCGTACGGCGGGTGCGACAGATGATCTCGGCCTCGCGGGATCGTCCGGCCATTGCGCGGTCGTGGATCTGGCGCAGCACGTTCTCCGGTCGCATCTGACTGACGGTCGAATAGACGAGGGCGAGCAGGCAGGCCAGCGCTCCGGCGGTGAGCAGGGTCGCCAGAGCCGCGCCGAGAACCGGTGGCGTGTCGCTCTGCACCGCCACCAGCACCACGTACGCATAGAGCGTCAGGCCCAGGAAGAAGCCGAAGAAGGCCTGATTGGACCGGCGTCGCATGAACTGGTCGAAGACGACCGGGGACAGGGTGCTGGCGGTCTGCTGGACGGCGAGCAGGAGTACCGAGAAGGTGATCGAGGTGACGGTCACCAGCCCGGTGGCGATCGCCTGCAAAGTATTGGTGGCTGCCTGCTGACCGACGAAGTGCTCCAAGCCGTGCCGCATTCCCTTCAGCGATCCGGCGTGGCTCTGGTCGATCAGGATGGATCCGATCGCGAGCGCCAGAAATAAGGAGATCACCAGCAGGGGCACGGCCGCGAACTCGCGCAGCGCCTGCCGCAGACGGCGCCGGGCACGGAGTGTCGGCGTGTCGGCGCCCGCGTCCGGACCGCTTCTCGCCACGGCAATCGACCTCCATCATCGAGACGTCGGCACCCGCCGAACGGTGAGGGTGGGCCGCCGGCGGCGCGACATCGGCGATTTCAGCCGGACAGCACGGGAACAGGCGGGTGACCCCCAGACGGCGTAACAGCCGGAAGAAGGTGTCCGGAACTCCCGTCACCAGGAACGTCGCCCCGGCGTGTCCCGCGGCCCGGTAGCCGTCTACCAGTGCCCGGATGACGTGGGTGTCCGCCGATCCGAGGCCGCGCAGATCGACCTCGACCCGCGGGGCGTCCCACCGGACTGCCGCGTCCACCAGGTGGTCGCGCAGGACGTGAGCAGCGTTCCGGTCGAGGTCGCCGCTCACCGCGACCCGCGCTCCCGCCCGGCCGGTGTGAACGATGACCCCCGGGCACCGGTCGGCATCCGGCGGCGCCGCGACGGTCCGGCCGTCGAGATCGGCGCGCAGGTCGCGGACGATTCGTCGCAGCAGTCGGGAGACGTTCATCTGCGACATGCCGAGTTCGCCGGCGATCTCCTCCTGGGTCGCGCCGCCGTAGAAATACCGGGTGACGATGCGGAGATCGCGGTCCGGCAGCCGGGCGAGCAGATCGCGCAGGGCCAGCCGGTCGCACAGGGAGGCGAGGTCCGGGTCGTCGGCGACGATGAGATCCTGGCGCTCGACGCCGTCGTCCGCGCCGCCGACGCTCGCGTTGAGCGATCCGACGTCGTACGCGGTTCCGGCCGCCCACGCCTCGATGACCTCGTCCTCGCTCCACCGCAGGACGGCGGCAACCTCGCCGGTCCGCGGCGAACGGCCCAGGCGCTGGGTCAACTCGGTCGTGGCGCCGGCGACCTGCAGATGTCGCTCCTGCAGACGCCGGCCGACGTGCATCGTCCAGCCCTTGTCCCGGAAGTGCCGCCGGAGCTCGCCCAGCACGGTCGGCAGGAGATAACCGAAGAACGGTTTTCCCAGCGCGGGATCGTAACCGTCCACCGCCTTGATCAGGCCCAGGGCGGCGACCTGGGCGAGGTCGTCGTCGTCCTGCCCGCGGTGCCGATAGCGGCGGGCGAGCCGGGTCGCGAAGGGCAGATTGCGCTCGACGACCTCTGTTCTCATCCGGCGCCGGTCCCGCGGTGGGGTGGACGGGTCGTGCATCGCTGCGAGCAGCATCGCGCTGATCCGCTCGGTCTCGTCCACCGGGTGGGTGACGGCCGGCCCGGCGGCCCGCGTCTCCGCGACGCGAGCATGCTGAGATGCCACTACCGCCTCCAAGCCACAACAGCACGAACGGCGCCCGCTGCATTAGCGGGGCGCTCATGCGGATCAGAACGGGAAGGGACGATCCGGCGGCTCGCCGGGCGACCTGCGCCCGGGGCTCAGCGGGACGTCCGAGCTCCGTCGTCAGGTGGGTTTCGTCGGCCCGGGCGCCGGGTTCTGGACGCCGCGATGGAAGCTCGGGAGGCACCTGCCCGCCTCGACGACGGCGAAACTCGTTGCCGTGTTGCATCGATCACTGGCGACGGACACGCGGAAGGTCCGCGACGACGAGCCGTCGCGGACCTTCCTGATGTGATTCAGCGACCGCGACGGGCCGACGGGTCCCGAGAGCCGGCCGTGAGAATCGCCGCGGCGGCGATGCCGAGCAACGCGATCACGCCACCGGTGATGACGTTGTTGAGCACGATGCCGACACTGCTGTCCGTCTGCTGGATCACCCACTGCGACACCACGATCCAGGCGCCGATCGCCGCCGTCGCCCAGCTCAGCCGGACCATCCGGGCCGGCATCAGGGTCAGCCCGAGGGCGACCACGGCGACGGCGATGCCCAGGATGAGATCGTTGAGCATCACGTCCGGGGCGGTGACGTTGAAGTGGATCACCCAGGGCGAGATCGCCAGCCACAGCCCGGCGAGCAGCACCAGGCCGTCGGTGATCACAGCCGGCCCACTGGCCGATGCTCGCTCGTAGCGCTCCTGCATCTCCATGAGATCAGGATGATTCGCCATCGCGAAACGAGATGTTTCAGTCATCTTTCTCACCTCCTGTGAGGATGGGACGAAGCTGGCGTACCCAGCGGGCCGCGAGTTAGCAGTCGCCGATCGCTACGCCCTGAGAAACCGGGTACGGCCAGGGTCATGAGGAATAACCGACGAATCACGAACACCTTCATCGGGCTTCTCGGCCCGGCCGCCCTGGCGGGATGCGCTTCTCATCCGAACCCGAGCAGCTATCACGCCGGCGTGCTGGGCACCAACGCCCGCGCCGGCGCAGTGCAGCTGCTCAGCGTGCACGTCGACGCGCCACCGGATTCCACCTATGCGGCCGGTGCCGACGCGGTGGTCTGGCTGACGCTCCGCAACGGGGCCGACCAGCCCGACACGCTCGACTCCGTCACCAGCCCGGTCGCCGGCAAGACCGAGATCCGATGGGACGACAACTGCGACGGGCGCTACACCACCGTCGGTCAGCTGATTCTGCAGCCAGCCGTTCCGCTGCACGAACCAGGCCCCTCCGCGGTCCCGGTGTTCGACGCCTATCGGCTGCGGCTCGTCGACCTCCAGCGTCAGGTGCTCGCCGGCACCACCGTCCCGATCACCTTCCGCTTCCAGCGGGCCGGATCGGTCACGGTGAACGTCCCCGTACAGCCCAGTGTGCCGCGGGCCGAACCCAGCACCCGTTGCGTGCCGGGGCCCTCGAGCACCGCTCGGCCGGGCGTTTGACGTCCGAGCACCGGGGCAGGAACCGTCTATTTCCGCAGCGGAGGGGGACGGACCCATGCTGGAGTTCCTGCGCGAGCTACGCACCAACGCGGTCGTCACCCGGGTAGCAGCCATCGCGGCGATCGGCGGCTTCCTGTTCGGCTACGACACCGGCATCATCTCCGGCGCCCTGCTCTACATCAAACGCGACTTCCACGCCGGTCCGCTCGAGCAGGAAGCCATCGTCTCGGTCCTGCTCATCGGCGCCGCCGCCGGGGCGCTGCTCTCAGGCTGGCTGGCCGACCGGATCGGCCGCAAGTACACCAAAGTGATCTCCGGCTCGGTGTACGTCATCGGGGCACTCGGCTGCGCCTTCGCGGTTAACGCGCCGATGCTCATCGGGTTCCGGGCACTGCTCGGGTTCGCCGTCGGCACCGCCTCGTTCGTCAGCCCCATGTACATCTCCGAAGTCGCCCCGCCCAAAGCCCGCGGCGGACTGACCTCCTTCAACCAACTGGCCGTCACCACCGGAATCGCAGTGGCCTATCTGGTCGACTACGCCTTCAAAGGAGTCACCGGGGACTGGCGCTGGATGCTCGGCATCGCCGTCGTTCCGGGCGCTGCCCTCGCGGTCGGCATGCTGACCGTGCCCCGCACCCCCCGGTGGCTGCTCGAGCAGGGAAAGGATGACGACGCCCGTAAGGCACTACACGTTCTGCGGTCGGGCACCGACACCGATCCGGACGAGGAACTGGACAAGATCCGCACCAGTTCCCAGGAGGCGAATCAGACGTCGATCCGCGACCTGGTCGCTTCTCCGGTCCGTAAGCTCCTGGTCGTCGGACTCGGCCTGGCGGTCTTCCAACAGATCGTCGGCGTCAACACCGTCATCTACTACGCGCCCACCATCCTGCAGGAGACCGGCCTGGGCGCCGGCAACGCGATCACCCAGACTCTCACGGTCGGCCTGACCAACGTCGTCTTCACCATCGCCGCGATCCTGCTGCTCGACCGCGTCGGACGCCGGCCACTGCTGATCAGCGGCACCGTCGTCGCCGGCATCGCCCTCCTCGGGCTGGCCGCCTACTTCGGCTTCGGCACGCTGCGCGACCACGCGCCCTGGCTCGCCCTCGGCAGTCTCCTGCTGTTCATCGCCGGCTACGCCATCGGCCTCGGCCCCGTCTTCTGGCTCATGATCAGCGAGGTCTTTCCGCAGCGGCTCCGCAGCCGGGCCATGAGCGTCACCACGATCGCCAACTGGCTCGCCAACTTCGCCGTCTCGGCGACCTTCCTGACCCTGGCCGGGGCCATCACCCAGCAGGGCATCTTCGTCCTGTACGCCGCCATGGCGGCGGCCGCCGTCGCCTTCTTCGCCTGGCGGGTGCCCGAGACCAAAGGACGGTCCCTGGAAGAGATCCAGCGCGACGTCGGCGGCCACGACGAGCCCGCCGCGAGTTCCTCTTGACCGGGCTCCGGTCAATCGGACGGCGTCTGCTGATGGATCACGAGCCGCCGGCCCTCGGGCCGAAGGCAGTAGATGCTGGAGACAGTCGCACGGTAGCGCGGCTCCAGGGCACGCTGTGCGGTGACGTCGTAGATCAGCGCCACGGCGCCGTCGAGGTGCACGACGCGGCGCCTTACCAGGTCGTACCACTGCCAGGCAGGCACGCCGTCCCAGGACGTGAGCGTCTGCTCCCGGTCGAGCACCGCGCCGGGCACCACCACCACGGCGTTGTCGGCGAGCAACTCACCATAGAACTCCCGGCCTCGGCCCTCGCTGAGAGCCGCCCAGCCTCGGAGCTCGAGATCCCACAACTCATCCGCGTTCTTCTCCGTCATGCCGGCCCCCTACCCCGGCGGGCCCGGACCGACACCGTGCCGCCTCGGGCGGCACGACCGGAACGGCTCGGCCCCGGTCAGCTCTTCGCGATCGCGAACGATCCGGCCACGGCGACCAGGTAGAGATCCGGCGTTGTGGACGGAACAACAGTCCAGCCGCGTAGACCAGGGTGAGCAGAACGGCGACCGCGGTGAGGTAGATGTCGGTGATCTGCGCCTGCGGAAGCACGCGCATCCCGGAGAGCAACGTCGCCACCAGGAAGAGCACGGGCAGAAACGCGTTGCCGCCGAAGATGTCGCTCATGGCCAGCTGATAGTCGCCGTTACGGACCGAAGCGAGGCCGGTCGAGACCTCGGGCAGCGAAGTGGCGGCGGCGAGAACAGTGGCGCCGAACAGCACGCCGGACAGACCGATATGGCTGGCGATCGCGTCGCCACTTCGCTCGAGAAACACGCCCGCAACCAGCGTGACCAATGCTGCCGCGCCGAAGATCGCCGCCGACTTCCCGGTGCTGGTGCCGTGCTGGGTTGCTTCCTGCTCGCGGTTCTGCCGACTGTGGCCGCGCGGCGGGTCCTGATTGTCCGGCGCTTCGCCCGACTCGTGCCAGGGTAACGACCGGCCCGCGCGGCGCAGCAGCAGGAGGGCGCCGACCCACAACAGTGTGATCAGCACCGGGCCGGGTGTCAGGCGCAGGGTGATCAGCCAGGTCGGGAGTTGCGCCCTGGCGACCACCACGCTGAGCACGGCGACAAACCAGTCCTGCCTCCAGCACCAGCACCAGGGACGCCGCGCGATAGGTCAGCGGCTTGCCACCGCGCACGCCGAAGGCGTCCAGAACCACCAGGACGACGGTCTGGATGGCGATGCCGCCGAGGATGTTGCCGACGCCACGCCGACATTGCCGGCCGCCGCGGCGATGAAGATCAACACCAGCCACGGCACGCCAAGTCCTGACATGAAATCTCCTTGATGATGGTGTCGAGCCGGATCAGGCGTCCTCGCGGTCCGGGCTCTCGAGCCGGAAGAACGTGCTCGGCCGGCCGTCGGAGCGCTCCTGCTGGTACAGGAAGTTCAGTCGGCGGGCGTCGAACGTCGCGAACCAGTCCTCCCAGCTGACGTGGCGCAACCGGTCGGCGTCACCGCCGAAGTCGAACCGCAGCACTCCCAAGTGGTCGCCGTGTTCAGTTCCCTCCACCGTGGCCGGTACGCCGCCACGCTCCTCGGCCCACTCGCGGATCACCGCGTGGCTCGTCGTGACCAGGCTGCGCCCCGGCCGCTCCGGCTCCGCGTCGGTCGACGTCACCTCCTGGGAATGCTTGACGGACTTCGAAGTCTGCTCGCCGGTGCGGGCGCGCCCGCCGTCCGGCCCGTCGTCGCCGGTCGGCTGCCGTTGCTCGTCCGCAGACGAGCGGTGCGCCTCCGAGATGGCGTCGACGAGTTCCTCCTTGCGCTTGCCCGACGGCGCGGGGACGCCCTCCGCACGGGCTCGATCCCGCAATTCACCGACCTTCATCTCCCGCAGTTCGGTCTCGCTCAGGTCGGGCGTGTCCGGCGTCTCGTTCGACATGTCACCCTCCGTTGATCACGTTTACCCGGCGGCTTGCGTACCCGGATCAGGCCGCCGCACACCGTGTCCCCTCCCGGGGACCGCAGGCGACGCCGGCCACAGGGGAGATTCGTCGGCCCGGGCCGAACGCCCCGTCGCCGTCTTGCGGTCCCGCAAGCGAGTCGGGATCGCCCGGCCCGGGTTTCGCGCGCCGGCGGCCGTGACGCGGCTACTGCGTGGCGGAACAGTAGGCGACGCGGATGTGCGAGCAAGACCGACGCTTCTTGGCGAGGAGAACAGATGGTGACGACACCACCCAGCACACCGCCGCAGGAGAGCAGCGATGAGGCCACCGACGAGCAGCTTGCCCTCGCCCGGCGCCAGGGCGATGCCTACGGCCAGGCGCTGCAGGCGATGGCGGACGAGGACGGTGCAGCGGTCCGCCCCGCCGGCGAATACCTCGTGGCCTTCGTCAACGAGGAGGCCGAGGGAATGTAGGCCCTCGAGCACGACTGGTTGGTCTGGCGAGAGGACGCCGAGGACGCCAATTCGCACCTCGACGTAGCCGTGGCCGACGCCGTCGACGGCCGGTTCGTCCCGGCTCTCGACGTCCACGTCGAGATGACTGATGGACCGCTTCCTTCGAGAAGGTGACGTTCGCGAACGGACGCAAGCCGAGCCCGGACGCCCGTCTGCGCGGCGCCGACGCTCCCACCGCCGGCTGAACTGCCGTCCGTACGTGTCTGGGATCCCGGCGACAGCGGTCCGGGCGGCCTCGTCGCCCGGACCGCCGCATCCGTCTACTGACCCCGTCGCCCACCGGGCGGTCGGCCGATTCTTCACAAACGCCCAACGGTCTCGTGCCAAGCTCGTAACTTGAGGCGTAGCGGCCGCGAAAGCGGTCAATCATCAGGGCAGGTGGCGCAACACGCGGATGCGGAGGTGGCGCTGATGCATGATAAACAACGCTTCCCCGATTCAGGTCGGCGGTTCGTCCTCATGGCGCTGATCGGCTGCCTGGCGACGGCCGGTTGTCACTCCTCGCCCGAACCCCCGTCTCCGCACCTTCCGTCGGCACCGGGACCGTCCGGCGTCCTCGTGGACACGATCGCGGCGCGGCGAGTCGGCGACCGGCTCACCACGACCGCCGCGGTGACATCGGTCCTGGCACTCCGCGCGTTCGTCATCGGCGACGCCGACCTGCCGGACCGAGGACTCCTGGTCCTGGGCGGGCCGCCCGGAGGCGTACGGGAATCGAGTCTCGTCACGGTTTCCGGAGTGATTGATCGGTTTGAATTCGATCGGTTTGCCGACAGGTACGGACTTCAGGATCCCCGCCGGTACGACCGATTCACCGATCACAAGATCATGCTTGCCGAGGACGTGCATTCCTGGCGATGACCAGCGGGCTCGACAGCCGTGGACCGACAACTCGTCACCGGTTCGCGTCGACGGCCAACCTGTTGCTGACGTCGCGGACGTCCGGCACCGACCACGCGATCCGGTGCGCCAGCAGACGTAGCTCCTCGGTGACCACGGACCCGCACAGCATCACGACACCGTTCTGCACGCGTACGGTGATTTCGTATCCTCGCCGGCCGAGAACTGCGAGCAGGCAGACGGCCGCTCGCCGGAGAAGCCGGTCGTCGGTGACGGTGGCGCCGGCTGCGCCCGGGACGGGTTCGTCCGGCGGTCCGGGACAGAATGGGATCATCGACCACACCTCCGTGGGATGACGCGGTCCGTACCCCGCCGGGAGCCGGGCAGTCTGATGGGCGGCCGCGCAGTGGGTAAGCATGGATTCCGGGAGTCAACCGCGGCCCGAGCCGCGACCCGCCGGCCATGGAGCGATCATGTCGAGTCTCGAGTCGGCGGCGCCGTCCTCCGCGACAGGGCGACGCCCGCATTGGTGGTGGACCATTCCGGCCACGACATTCCTGCTCGGCATCCTTCTGGGTGCCGGGCTGATGACCATCGCCGGTTACGGTCCGGAAACGGCCGGTCGGGGCGCTGCCACCGCCGATCCCACCCCGTCGTCCCCGGCGCAGCGGGTGGTTCTTCCGGCCAGCTGCAGGCAAGCTCTTGAGCAGGCCAAGACGGCCGTGTCCACAGCTCAGGAAGCGGTCGACGCCGTGCGCCACCTGCAGACCGGACGACTGCAGCGGCTGCTCGACGAGCTGGAGAAGGCGCGCCGGCAGCTCGATGCCACGACCGACCGCTGTCACCAGGCCACCGCGGCGGTGGGCTGAGTCGAGATCGCGGTTACCGTCGACGTCCGTCCACTGGGGATCTCCCGATCGAGCAGTTGCCGGCTCCGGGCAACGGGACTCGCGAGGTTGACCGACCGGAACCGGGTTCACCGGCGAGTCCGGCGCGTGGGATACCGGGCCACTGCACGAGAACAGCCGGGCGACGCCGAGCCGTCGCAGCAGGGCCAGCAGCGGCCCGGGCACGTTGACGGCGAGCAGGACCGTGCCGCTGTGCCCGCCGGCCCGATAACCGTCGACCAGGGCACGCGCCGTGGCGGCCCCCGCGGCGCCGACGTGCCGAAGGTCGACGATCAGCCGCCGCGGCCGGTTCCGGACGGCCGCGTCGACCAGGACCTCACGAAGTCGTGCCGCATCCGCCTCCTCCATGTCGCCCCGGACCCCGATCACCGTTGCGCTCGCACCGGACGTGTGGGCCCGGATCGCCGCTCCGCCGGCGGCCGGCGGCATCTCGGTCCGCCCGCTTCCGGACTCGTCGTCGACGAGGCCTTCGCGAAGCTCGCGCAGGACGCGACGCAGCAATCGCGACACGTTCATTTGGGACATGCCGAGCGACCGGGCGATCTCGTCCTGGGTGACGTCGCCGAAGAAGTAGCGCGCGATGACGTACTGCTCGCGGTGCGGGAGCCGACGCAGCAGCTCCCGCACCGCCAGGCGGTCGCTGGCCGAGTCCAGAGCCGGATCGGTGGCACCGATCAGTTCGATCCGTTCCCCGGAGTCGTCGTCGCCCCCGACGGTCGCGTTCAGCGAGCCGACCGCGTACGCCGTGCCGGCGGCCCGAGCCGTCCGCACGTCCTCCTCGGTGCGGCCCAGTGCCTGGCCCAGTTCGGCGTCGGTTGGCGGGCGTCCGAGTCGTTGAGCGAGGGCCACGCCGGCCCGGGCGGTCTCCAGATGAGCCTCCTGCAGACGGCGCGAGACGTGCAGGCCCCAGCACCGGTCGCGGAAGTGCTTCTTGAGCTCGCCGAGCACGGTCGGCACCAGATAGCCGAAGAACGGTTTGCCTCGCCGCGGGTCGAAGCCGTCGACCGCCTTCACCAGAGCCAGAGCGGCGACCTGACGCAGATCCTCGGACGGCTGTCCACGCTGCCGGTAGCGGCCGGCGAGGCGGGCCACGAAAGGCAAGTTGATACGGATGATCTCGTTGCGGATGTGGAGACAATCTGGTTCCCCGGTCGACGGGTCGTGCAGGCGGCGGAACAGTACGGCGGTGGCCGCATCGGCCTCCTCGCCGGTCGCCGGTGGTGGTGAGCAAAGGACAACGGTGTGCTGAAGCATCGCGGACGACCCCCGGAGGACAGCCCGGCAGGGGCAAGACCTGCCGGATCAGGTCAGAGAGATGGGAACCACCGCGACAGGCCCGATCAAGCCGGGGCGCGGCGGACCGGCTCGCCCGTCCGGCGGCCCGAAGGACCCTGGCGCCCTTTGCTGGACGCCGCGGTGCAAACCTCCCTTTCGGCGTGCCCCCGCCGGACGGGCCGAAACGCCGGACGTCGTACTGTCATCCGACTGTCACGATATGAACGGCGGAGTCCCGAGCCGTCGGAGGAAACCGGCCGGGTCAGGTCGCCGGGCTCCCGGTGCCGGCGAGGTCACCCGGTTCGGATGCGTCGTGCCGGCCGGCAGGGACCGTCGCGCGACGCAGCCGCCTGCTCGGCCACCCGCTGGTGTCGCCGAGCAGGGCGAGTAGCGCCGGCATGAGCAGGGACCGGACCAGCAGCGCGTCCAGGAGCACACCGATTGACATCGTGAACGCGATCTCGGCGAACGGTCTCAGCGGCACCAGGGCGAGCAGGCCGAAGCTGGTGGCCAAAACGACGGCTGCGGTGCCGACCGCCCGGGCGGATCCGGGCATCGCGACGATCAGCGCCTCGCGCATCGGCCGTTCGCGCGCCTCGCGCCACACCCGGCCGACCGTGAAGATGTTGTAGTCCGAGCCGAGCGCGACGAGCAGGACCGCGACGGCGAACGGCACATAGAAGGTCAGCCCGTCGTGTCCCAGGACCGTGTCGAACAGGAATGTCGCTATGCCGAGCGTCGCGCCGAGGGCGAGCAGATTCAGCGCCAGCAGGCACGCCGGTGCGGGAAGCGCCCGCAGGAACAGCACCAGCATCAGCAGATTGACCGCAAGCGTCGCCACGACGATGCGCCGAAGATCGGCGGTCGTCTGCCGGACGATACCGGCAGCCAGGGCGGTGTCCCCGGCGAGACCGGTCCGCGCCCCGGGCAGTCCGGCCTCGGCCAGCAAACCGGGCAGGTCGTCCTGGAGGGCGGAGATCACATCGATGCCCGAGCCGCCCAGCGGCTGCTTGTCGAGGACGAGCAGGTAGCGCGCCGCCGATCCGTCGCGGGACAGCACGAGGCCGAGTGCGTCGGGGATCGGTTGATCGGCCGGGCCGACCACACCGGCCACGCCGCGCCGGCCGGCCAGCAGATGCTGCAGCTTGGACAACTCGGTGCGCTTGCTGGTGATGTGCTCGCCCTGTACGAGCAAAACGGTGGGCGAGACGATGCCGTCGGCGAAGCCGTCGCGGGCGGCGGCCGCGGCCTGGCGCACCTGGTCGTCCGCGGGCAGGGAGGGGACGAACGAGAGCCCCAGGTTCAGGCCCCGCACCGGCAGCGCGGCCAGGCAGAGACCGAGCACGCCGAGGGTGAGCACAACGGCCGCCGGCTTACGGCGGACCAGCCATCGGGTACGCCGGTCGCGCCGGGCCGATACCGTCGAGGCCCTCGCGCCGAGCGGCTGGTCCGGGTGGCTCGGCCAGAACGCGTACCGGCCGAGGATCGCGAGCAGGGCGGGGACGAGCGTCACCGCCACGGCCAGACCGACGAGGACGGCCAGCGCCATTCCGGGGCCGAAGGCGTGGAACAGCTGCGACTTGGCGACGAGGAGCACCCCCGTGCCCGCCGCGACGGTCAATCCGGCGACCGCCACGATCGAGGTGGTGTTCCGGGTCGCGCGCCGGACCGCCATCGGCCTGTCGTGGCCGGCGGCCAACTGGCGACGCAGCGCGAAGAGGTAGAACACCACATAGTCGGTGACTACGCCGAGCAACAGAGCGACCAGCAGCGGTCCGACCTCAGTCGGCACCGGCACGTTCAACAACCAGCCGAGCGTGCCCACCAGATCGAGCATGACCTGGGCCGCGATCCCAGCGGTGGCGAGCGCGACGAGCGGGGCCACCACCGAGCGGAAAGCGAAGGCCACCACGAGCAGAACCGCACCCAGGGTGGCCAGCTCCACGGTTTCGATCCAGCGCTTGACCACCTTCCCCTGGGCGACCCGCGCCGGAATCGTTCCGGTCACTCCCACGACGTGGTCCTGAGGACCGAAGTGGTGGGCGACGAACCGTTGGGCGGCCGCGTACTGGGTGTTGAGTCCCACCGTCGGCGGCATGAACAACAAGGTGATAATGGTCGTCCCGCTCTCGCGAGCCCCGGGGAACAGACCGCCGGTGTTGGTGACCGGGATGGCACCGAGGATCGGACCGAGATCGTCGTACCGCTGCTGCGTGGTCGCCGCTGCGCGGGCCACGGCCGCGGCTTGCACCAGCGGGGACAGCCCGGACGGATCACGCTGAACGACCGCCACACGGCTGAGCAGGGGGAACCCGAACCGCTCGAAGGACTGGATCTCGGTCTGCACCGGCGGGCTGTCCGGGGACACGAGACCGGAGAGTCCCGCCTCGGTGCTGGGCGGGGTGTACAGCACGGTGCCGGCGGCGAGCAACAACCAGGCGAGGACCACGGCCCACCGGGCCCGGACGATCGCCCTCGCGTACCGGTCGGCGAGGCCGCCCGTCCGAGCCGGCCGGGCAGGGGCTTCCTGGTTTGCAGACGTCACGGGCACCATCCGGCGGGTGGGGGCTCAGGAAGCCCGGGTGAAAGTCCAGTCGAGCTGGGGCCCGTTCTGTTCGGTGCGCACTCGCAGCGTGTTCCCGGAGCAGGTGTACGTGCCTCCGCGAAGGATCGGCAGGGTGTCCAGGGCGTCCCCGGTGCCGGGGACCTGCTTGCCGGTCAACGTGCCGATGCTGGCGTTGTCCAGCAGCGTCACCGAGAAAGGTTCGCTCAGCTTCACGGTGGCCCGCAGATCGTTCTGCCGGGCGTCGTCCTGCGGCTGCCACGCCCCGGCACCGGCGCCGCGGGGTTGGAAGCGGACTGCCGCTCGAAGACTTCCGGTGTATTGGATCTGCCCCCGGATCGTGTGGCCTGCCGCTTGAGCCGAGAAGGAGACCGGTTGAGAGCCGGTGAAGCCGACCTCGGTCGTGCCGCCCGCGCCGACGGTCATGGTCGTCCCGGTGCCTCCGGCTATCCGGCCCGCGGCACCGCCGAGCCGGCCGCTGACACCCGTGCTTCGCCAGGCACCGGCCACGCACGGCGGCGCCGATGAGGTGGGAGCCGCCGTCGGACCGGAGGAGGCCTCCGGGCTGGAAGGTGGCGGGCTTCCGGCCGCTGTCGCGGTGCTGGAGGCCGGCGGCGCGCCGGAAGTCGTGTCGGCACCGCAACCAGCCGTTGCCGCGGCGACCAGGAGACCGGTCAGCAGAACGCTCGTCGTTCCTTTCATCGCTCTGGTCCTCTCGAATACGTAGGATCTTTCGCCTCACGTGCCCGCCGTGTGTGGCGGAACTCCCGAGATTTCGTGGCGATTTGATGACGAAGGGCGACCGTCGACCTTCATCGATTCAGGCCGAGGCGGCCGAGTTCCGCCTCGGCCAGCCGTTCCTCGCTGAGCGCGCCCGCATCACCGGCCATCCGCTCCAGCCGATGCAGAGGCATGGAGCCCATCGCCCGATGGGCGAGGTAGAAGTCGAGCAGCGGGCGACGACTTGGATCGCCGGCCATGCGCCGGATCGCTGCGACCTCCCGGCGCCGGGTGATCCGCGCCGGCAGGTACGGCGCCAGGATCGGCACGATCGCCACCAGCCCGACCGTCAGGCCCAGCAGTACGGCCAGCCGCTGACCGTAGAGGGCGGTCTCCCTCCCCCGGCCGATGATCTCCACCGCGGTGGCCCGCACTTCCGCGCCGAGCCGGTCGGGCCACTGCCCGATCAGGGGAATGTCGCCGACCCGCTGCAGCGCCTGGCCCGCGGTGTCCAGAGTCTGACCCGACTGCACCAGGGTGTCCCCCACGCCCGCCAGGTGCCACAACGAGAACCCCACCCAGCAGCCGACAGCTGTCCACAGCACCAACCAGAACAGGACGACGCTGTCGACCACGTTCAGCCATCTCGCGTCCGCGCGACGAATCAGTTCAGCCATGCGGTCCGCCTACCCCGATACGCTTTCGCTACCTCGCCGACGGGTAGGGCGATCGGACCCGTTCGGAAGGAGTGCGTCATGCCGTCATCCGATTCCCGGCCGACCACGGCGACCGGCAGTTCCGGGCCGCGCCCGTGGTTCTGGATCGTTCCCGCCCTGACTTTCGGCGTCGGGTTGGTGGGCGGCAGCGCTTTCAACACGAAAGGCGGAGGCACGGACGGTGCCACAGCGCCTACGGGTCCACCGTCCGCCACGGCGACCGCCTCGCCCACCGCCCCGGGCGATCTGACGATCACCGTTCCCCGGAGCTGTGAGCAAGGACTCGAACGGGCCCGGCGCGCCCTGTCCACCGTCGACGACACGGTCAAGGCCTTGCGGCACCTCGACGCCGCCCAGCTCGCCGACGGACTGGGCCGGCTTCAGACCGCGCAACAAGACGTGAACCGGCTGGCCGACCAGTGCCGGACGGAGGCACGCGCCACCAACTGATGCATCCGGCCACCCGCGGAGTCCCTTTGATGGTGGTCTCGGCCGCATGTGGCGTCCTCTGTCTGGCGCTGGTGCGCCGGGCGGGGCCCCGCCTGCTGCAGGCGTTGGCCGTCGGCGCGGGCCGGAACGGTGGTCCTCGGTTGGGGCATCGCCCAATATCCGTTCCTGCTCGGCACGCACCTGACGATCGCGGCCGCCGCAGCTCCGGCACCGACCCTGTGGGCGCTCACGATCGTTGCCGCGGCAGCGCTGTTGGCCGTCATTCCCGCGGTGGCGTTGCTGTTCATCCTGCAGCAGCGCGGTGATCTCGACGAGGCCTGAGCACCGTCCACCGTTTCTGGGGCGACCGCCGCGTCGGGCCCCAGCGGATGGCCGGCGCGGACGCCACGCCGGGCAAGCTCTCCGGGAGGCTACCGTCGGGGCCGGCAGCCGCCGACCCTGACCGCTCGGCGAGGCCGCACCGGGGTGAGGGGATGACGCGGCAGCCGGGTCGAGAACACCCGCCACCCCAGCCATACCGGCACCGGCGGGGTACACCGACGGCCCGGCCGGGTAGTCGGTCCCGCCGGTGCAACGTCCCGTCCGGTGACCGCCGGACTGTCTGCGGCCTCCGCGGGCCGGACTGTCAACACTCGACAGAGTCGCATCAGCACGTTGCGGAGCACACCCATCACGCGTCCGACCTGATTTCCTCGGCGATCAACACCCGGTGACCGTCGAACGGCTGGTAACGCCCGGCGTCGGACATCGCGAAACGCGGGGCGAACGTGCTGAAGCGGAATTGTTCGACCGTGCCCCGCACGGTTACGAGATCGGTGGGCCGCAGGGGCCGCCGGGCTACCCCGAACACCAGAAGCCCCCGGTCGGGAAGGTCGTCGTCGCCGACGACGAACGCGTTCACGGTGATGACCCGCTCGACGGTGGCGGTGACGGTGAGCGTCGCGCCGATGCCGGCGCGCGACACGGTGTCCGACGGGCCGGCCGAGGAGGTCGCCGGCGAAGGGGAACCATGGGCGCTCGCGGAGGCGCAGCCGGCCGCTGCGGCCGGGAGACAGGACAGGACCGCGGTGGCGATCAGCACGGCTGCCCGTCGTTGCGATGACATCGAGCTCACCCGTCCGAGGTCGAAGTTGGCCGAAGGTTCTGCCGTGACGGTAGCCAGGACAACCGCCACGACGGTAGAGCGGCAACCACACGGTCCTGTGTCGATGTCGTGACGCCCGCTTCACGATCGCTACCGGGCGAGCAGAGTCAGCGCGGCCGCCGCCACCAGGCCGCCCGCCATGACGACGGCCGCGGTCGCCACCGTGGCCCGGCGGCCCAGGGTGCGCCAGACCAGCACCATCCCCGGGATGCTCACCGCGGGCAGCGTGACCAGCAACGCGCCCACCGCGCCGGTGGCCAGGCCGGCCACCGCGAGACCCTGCAGGATCGGAATCTCGCCCGCGGTCGGGATGACCAGCGCGGTGCCGGCGACGGCGGCGACGATCACGGTCACCGCGACCGGGCCGAAGCGGCCGTCGAACGGGAACAGCCATCCGCGGAACGCGCCGATGAGCAGGACGACAACGACATACTCCGGTACGAGCGTCAATGCCAGGCGGAGCAGCGCGGCGAGATAGCGGCGAAGAGACGGCGGTGGACCTTCGTGGGCCACCGGTGTCGCGGGCACGGAATCCGGCCGGCCGTCGGCGAGCCACGCCACCACGACCGCCCCGGCCACCACGATCAGCGCTCCGACGACCAGCCGCACCGCCGTCCACTGCCACGGAGCGACCAGCAGCAGGAATACGATCACGGCAGGGTTCAGCAGCGGATTACCCAGCCAGTAGGCGACCGCGGCCGCAGTCGACACCCCATTGCGCTTCAAGCTCACCACGACCGGCGCCGTGCAGCAGGTACACATCATCGACGGCGTGCCGGCCAAGCCGCCCGCGACGGCGGAGGACAAGCGGCCGCGCCGGTTCAGAAGCCGCAGCAGCCACTGCCGCGGTACGAGGGTCTGCAACGCGGCCGCGATCAGCAGGGCCGCCACCAGGGCCCGCAACACGGCATTCAGATATGCCGAAGCGAAACTGACCGCCGCGGCCCAGGACGGCGCGGCGCCCGGGTGGACATCACCGGCGGTCAGGACGCTCGAGCCGGGCCAGAGGTGCTTCCCGGCCAGTCCCGGCAGCTTGCCGGCGTACGGAAGCCATTTGGCCCACAGCAGGACCACCACTGCGATGACCGTAGCGCTGAGCAGACCCGCGGTGCGGGCTCGGCGGGACGTCGTGACTTCCGGAAGAGACTCGGCCATCGCGCGCCGGTACCCCGCCCGCTGCGAGGTAAACGTGGGTCGCGGTCCGGACGAGAACGGCTGGTGCTGGGCACCGGACCGGCGTGCGGTCCCGTCGGCGGCGGAGCTCAGCGGAGCAAGCTGCGGGCCTTGATTGAGAATACTGTGAAAGTCACTGCCAGCACGACCAGCAAGATTGGCAGAGCGGGAAGGTGGCCGGCGCCGATGGCCAACGGCAGAGCACCCCATGCGGACGCCGTCACCGGGACGGTCCAGCGGTCTCGACGGCGGCGCAGCGGCCGTGCCGGCATCTCATCCTCGGCGAGCGGGCGGTCCATCGTGGCGACCAGGCGGTCGAACTCGTCGACATCCGCCCGGTCGCCCGCATCCTCGGCCACCCGAAGGGCGTTGCAGAGATCTCGAGCGCCGGGCGTGCCCCGCGCCACTGCGGCCGCTGCGTCCCGGGCCTCCCACGACGCCACGGTTCCCAGCAGGATCACGACGTCGTTCTGCGCACTCACCCGAACCGGTTCGTGTCTGGTCCGCGCGTCGTCGGTCAGGTCGAGCACCGCCGCCAGCACCAAGCGGGCATCGCGGTCCTCCAGATTGCATGGCCAGCCGTCATGTCGCGTAGAGAAATCATCGTCTGGCAACGGCTGCACGGCCGTCCCTCCTCCCCGAGGGCAGGCGCCCGCCGTCAACGGACGCCGACTCCGAGGCAATGGTGGACGGGGACCGTGGCGAACGCCCCGCAGTCCTTTGACGATTCCATGACAGCCGCCCGGGAATCACAACGAGCCGGACGCGGTCTCGTGAAGACTTCGTGACATCGCGCGCCACCCGCTTCCGGGTCGATTTTCCCGGCGGTCAACGGGGTATCGCCGCCGAGTGAGGCTTGGGGGCAAAGAGACGAGCACCGACGACCGGAGAATCGGCGTGAAGACACTCAGTGGACGCTATCGGCTGCGGTACCCCGTGGGCCGCGGCGGCATGGCCGTGGTGTGGCGTGCCGACGACATGATCCTGAAACGCACCGTCGCGGTCAAAGTGCTGCATCCGCATCTGCCGGGCAACGGCTGGGTGCGACGGCGCATCCTCGCCGAGGCGATAGCGGCCGGAAGGCTGAGCCATCCACACATCGCCCGGGTCTACGACTACGGCGAGGAGCAGGACCCGGACGGCAACCCCCTGCCCTACCTGGTGCTCGAGTTCGTGGACGGCGCCAGCGTAGCGGCGCTGCTCGCCGATGGTCCGATGTCGTGGCCGCGTACCGCGGCTCTGTGCGCCTCGGTGGCCGACGCCCTAGCCGCCGCGCACGCGCACGGCCTGGTCCACCGCGACGTCAAAGCGGGGAACATCCTGGAAGGCAGCGCCGGCGTGAAGGTCGTCGACTTCGGTGTGGCGACGGAAGTCGGCGACGACCTCGCCGACACCAGCGGCCATGTCTGGGGCACCCCCGGCTGCCTGCCACCGGAAAGCATCCGGGACCGGGTCGCCACACCCGCCGCCGACGTCTATGCGCTCGGGCTGCTGATCGTGCACTGCTTGACCGGGCAGCGACTTCACCGGCCCGAGGGTCAACCGGTCGCCCCGGACGTCCTTCATCAGCTGGCTCCCGACTCGCCGGTGCCCCTGCGGGAACTGGTTCGCCGGTGCCTCCTCCCGGATCCGAACGAACGGCCCAGCGCAGCGAACGTCGCGGCCGACCTGCGTACGCTGACCCCACCGCTCGGCGACACCGAGCCGTACCGGACCCGGCCGACTGCGGATTGGTCCGCGCCGCGGCGGCACCGATTCGCCCGGCCTGCCGGTCTGGTCACGGCCGGCCTCATCGTCATCGCCGCCGCGGGACTCGTCGAAGCCTTCGGCCCGAACGACTCCGCCGGAGCGGAACAGCCGAACAACGCGGTCGTGACACCCCAACCGTCTTGCCGCCCGATGCCGGAGCTGGGCGGTGCCGGAAGTCATCCGTGCGGGCACAACCTCCACGGCCAACGGTCATCCGCCTCGCCCGGCACAACTCCGTCGTCCGAGCCGCACAGAGACTTGACTCTTCGAGCAGCACACGAGTCCGACCGGACGAACCGCCCCTTCCACCAACCGGTCCACCAGTCGGCCACGCCGGCGACGCCACCGCCTCCGCAAACCTCCGGAGTCGCGTCCGCCACCACTCACGACGGCGGCATCAGCAGCGACTCGCCGTCACCACCGTCGCACGAACCGTCGACCGAGCCGACGACTCCAGCACCGAGCACCAGTACGCCCGGTCCCGCACCCAGCAGCTCGGCGACGACCACGGCGGCACCGTCGACCACGTCCGCCTCGCCGGCGGATCCGCAGTCCTCGGCGGCGATCGGCAAGCCCACGCCGAAGGCCGGCCGCCCTCATGAGGCTCGCCGACTCCGCTGAGCAGCGACGCCGGCTCTCCGCGAGAGCTCCGGTGCGATGGCCGACAGCCCGCACGCAGCGGCACCACATCGCTGACAGCTGCAGCAGCCGGTAGAGTGGGCAACGGTGCGCCGGGAAGTCTGGTCGGCAACATGATGACCCGACTCCCGGAAGAGACGCCCCTTGTGACACAGAGACCTAAACGGATCTATCGAATCTTCGACCGGGGGTCTTGGCCAGAAGCGCGACGAATTGCTGAAGTGTTGCGCGAGGAGACCATAGGTGGAGCGCTGCTCCTCGCCGGGGCTCTGGTCGCGCTCATCTGGGCCAATTCGCCGTGGTCGCAGCACTACGAAGCGCTGCTCGGGTTCACCGTCGGCCCCGGGGCGCTTCACCTCCACCTCTCCCTGGCGAAGTGGGCGGCCGACGGCCTGCTGGCTATCTTCTTCTTCGTCGCGGGGCTCGAACTCAAGCGCGAGTTCGTCGCCGGTGATCTGCGGGATCCACGTCGCGCCGCCGTTCCGGTCGCGGCCGCGATCGGCGGGGTGGCCGTGCCGGCGATCCTCTATGTAGTCGTCAACTCGGGTGAGGCGACCGAGGGCTGGGCGGTGCCGACCGCCACGGACATCGCATTCGCACTGGCCGTGCTCGCGGTGGTCGGCCGCAGCCTGCCGACCGCGCTGCGAACGTTCCTGCTCACCTTGGCTGTCGTCGACGATCTGCTGGCGATTCTGATCATCGCGGTGTTCTACACCGCCCATCTGTCGGTGTGGCCGCTGCTGGCGTCGTTGGCGCCGCTCGGGGTGTTCACGCTGTTGGTCCAGCGACAGGTGCGCAACTGGTGGCTGCTGATGCCGTTGGCGTTCGCCACGTGGGCGCTGATGCACGCCTCCGGGGTGCACGCCACCGTGGCGGGTGTTCTCCTGGGCTTCGCCGTTCCGGTGCTGCGCGGCCCCGATGCGCAGGGACCGGGCTTGGCTGAGCATCTCGAGCACCGGTTCCGGCCGCTCTCGGCGGGGGTGGCGGTGCCGATCTTCGCATTCCTGTCGGCGGGGGTCACGATCGGCGGTTTCGACGGACTCGGCTCCGCGTTGACCGACCCGGTCGTGGTCGGCATCATGGCGGGCCTGGTCGTCGGGAAGCCGGTGGGGATCGTGGCAGCGACCTGGCTCACGGCGCGGTTCACGCGCGGCCAACTCGACTCCGGGCTGGCCTGGATCGACGTGGTGGGCCTGGCGCTGCTCGGCGGCATCGGGTTCACAGTGTCTCTGCTCATCGGCGAACTTGCCTTCGGTCTCGGCAGTGAACGCGACGGTCACGTCAAGATCGCGGTACTCGCGGGTTCGCTGGCGGCGGCCGCCCTGGCGGCGGCAGTCCTCCGAGTACGCAACCGCGCCTATCGACGTTTGTGTGCGGCCGAGCGGGTCGACCGTGATCGCGACAACGTCCCCGACGTCTACCAGATGTAGTCCCGGGCGCTATCGATCACGTACGAACGACGAATCCCTGCGAAGATCCTCCGATCCACGGCGCACTTCCGCGGAAACCACCGACCTGGCCGCGGCGGGGACGCCCCCGTCGGCGGTCCGGCATACGCGAATGAAACCCTGCCTCCGTCGTCTGTCACGGAACCGTCGTACGGCCGCGGAACAGCCGCCACACAGTGCCGAGACCGTATTAGGCGGAAACGGCTGGCCCCAGAGGAGGAGGATTCCGGTGCCGGACGAGGCGAGGTCGGAGACGGTCGTCGTGATCAGCGGGGCGCTCGAGGGCCCCGAGGTGGATCGATGGGGCGTGGTGATGACCGAGGCGGTGGCGCTGCAGCCCCGGCGGCTGATCATCGACCTGGGCGACACCCCGACCGTAGACGCGGCCGCCATCGCGATTCTCCTCCAGGCGCACCGGGCGATGGTGCAGGCCGGCGGCCGCCTCGTCCTGCGCCGCCCGGTCGACCGGGTCCGCCGGATGCTGCGGGTCGCTCGAGTCGAGGAAGTGTTCGAGGTGGAAGGTGCCGAGACGACGGAAAGGAATCGTTCATGATCGATCCGGTCGGCCTTGCCGTGCTGCTCCGTGCTCGCCGGCGTGCCCGCAGTCGTGACGGCGTGCTGTGCCTGGTCGAACCCCCGCCCTTCGTCGTCACCATGCTGCGGACCGTACAGCTCGACCAGGCCTTCCCGACCTTCGCCGACCGCTCGTCGGCCCTCGCGTGGCTCCGTGAGCGAGATCGGTGGCCGGCGCAAGGGACGTCGGCCAGGCTCGGTCCCGGCTGACTGTCGTGCGACTGTCATAGATTCGCGGCCATCCGGTTCAATCGACCGGGAAGCATGGGCTTCAGATGCCGCGGCCGTGCACGGCTGCGCTCGTCCCCCGCGAGAAAAGTCGCCGGCCGGCCGCGGCATCGCATGCCGCGGCCGTTCCGCCTCATCGGCTGCTTTCGTCGAGGTCTCGGCGCCGGTAGCCGAACAGTCCCGAGAGCAGAAGCACCGCGGCGGCGGTCAGCATGCCCACCGTCCCGGGCCAGTCCGGGGCGGCGTCGGGGACGGCCCCAAGGTGACGGTACGGCGACAGGTTCAGCACCCAGTGCGGAGCCGAGACGATTTGTCCGAGGACCAGTAGCAGGAAGCCGCCGACCGCCGGTAATGCGCCGAGCACCGGTACGGCTCGCGGGGCGAAACCCAGCGCGAGCACGGAGGTCCCGAGGCACAACGCCACGACCGGCAACACATTCAGCGCCCCGGCCAATGCCGCCCCGAGCGACAGCCTCCCCCGGGCCCCTGACCGCACGGCCTGCCGGGCCGGTCATCGCACGGCCTGCCCGTAGTAGCCGAGGAAGATCTCCTCGAGACTCGGCTCCCGGATCGCGACCGTGTGGACATCCGCTGCCGCCAATACGCTCAACGCCGGCCCCGGCGGTCCAGACAGCCGGAACCGCACCCGGTCCGGGCCGAGGACGTCGACCCCGTCAACGCCGGGGACGCCGGACAGATCCGGTGCCACACCGGCGAACGACACCCGCACCTCGCTGTGATGCAGTCGCCGCAGTCCGGGATCTCGGCACCGTTCAGCCGCGGCCACAACGCCACCTCGGCCGGCACGTAGGCCAGCAACAGATGAGACGCCGAGACGTCACCGGCGCCGGTCTCGAAGATCCACGCCCGGCCGGCCGTCGGCCGGGCCAGGCCGAGCAACAACCGAATCGTGGTGGACTTGCCCGCTCCGTTCGGGCCCAACAGTCCGAACACTTCACCCGGCCGCACAGCCAGGTCGAGGTGATCGAGGGCGAGCACTCTCCCGTACCGCTTCGACAAACCTCGGTGCGCACGGCAAGGACCATCAGAGCCTCCCGCAGAGACAGCGGAATACCACTGCCGACCAGGCTTCCCGGCACACCTGCCCTCACCGTACGCCAGCCCGTCACGAGCGCCCGGAACCATGCCCCTGGACTGACGCCATGTGGGGTGTTGCTCCGAGCGCTTGTTGAGCGTCACGTGGGGGCGGCGTGTCGAAGTAGATCATCCAAGGGAGATCGCCTGCCAGAGACCGCCAGCAGCATCCAGCCGCGGCGGTCCCCGCCCGTACAACAAGGATGGCGAGGAGCCAGGCGACTTCCTCCTCGTGACGCTCGTCGTCCGGTCGGGTGCTGGAGGCTTCAGTTCGGTCCTGAGCGGCCGAAGGGCGATGTGCCGTCCGGCGACGGGCGCAGGCTACTGCCTGCCTCGGATGTCGGACGGGGATCTCTCCCCTCCCCCTGCTCGATGGCGCGGTCCTCGGCGTGCGCGCCGTGTCCGTACTCGCGCTCAGCGCCGGCGTCCTCGCCGGTCAGATCATCGATCTGCCCATCCTGGGCGTTACTCGCCATCGCCCGGGTAAGCTCCGACAGCGGCAACGAGCGTTCGTCGCGCCACACGCCGCCAAGCGGCTCGCTCATAGCCCGGGTACCTCCTTTTACCCCGCAGTGTTCACCGGCCATCCGAGGCGTGGCCGCCACCGACCAAGCCGTTGAGACCGTGGCGCCGAAGCTGCTGCTCCACCTGCGGCGCGGCATCGACGACCACCACGGTGGCGTCATTGGCAGTGGCCTTGCGGCAGCCGGACTGCAGAGCCTCGAGTCCCGCGTCCGAGATCGCCGGCACCGCGCTGAGATCAACCACGATGCGGTCCGGCTCCGTGGCGGCGAGCACCATGATGAACCGATCGCTCAGCAGAGACGCGTCCTCCGGCCCGATCGCCCCCTGCGGCTCGATGGCAATCGTCATCGCTTGTTCGGGAATCCGGTGGGTGTTGATCAGCAGGCTCATCGTCTGTCCCCTTCCACTCTGCGCCGTTGGACGGCGCCATGACTCGACACCACCGACCGTTCCCCGGGTCTATGACGATCAGCAATCAGCACGTCTGCACTCGCGTGACAGGTTCGATCTTTCTTGTTCACGATCACGCGACCTGTAATCGCAACGACGGACCCACACCGTGAATCCTGGCCTCAGGACCCGGAGATTGGTTGACGACCGGGGTTTCGGGTAGGCAGGCGCCGCTGACCACCGGCCGATTCGGGGGTTTGCGCATCAGAGGAGGTTCGTCATGAACAAGCAGAAAGCCCTGGACGTCATCGGCAACAAGGCGACCGGTCTCGCCAGTTCGGCTGCCGGGACGGTCGTCGATCCGAAGGCCGGACTGAACAAGCTGACATCGAAAGCCGCCAAGCCGGCCTTCCTGCTGACGGTCGCCGCCGTGGCGTTGGCTTGGCTCCTCGGCCGACGTGGCACGACGGCTCGGCATTGACCGGCGGGGAGGCCGCACGTGGAACAGGATCAAGATCGAGAACCTGACCTACGCGACCGCGGGGTGTCCGGTGAGGAGGCCCCTGCCTCCTCACCGGACAACCCGGACGGCGTTCCCGCTCCCGCCGACGCGGCCGATCCCGACGTTCCCGCACCGTGCAGGCGGGAAAGGATCGGCTCCGCCGGCGGCGGACCGTACACGCCCGGGACTCCGGGCCACCACACCTACGACGGATAGACGTCCCGTGGCTTCGCGAACTCCAATGCGATCTCGGCGCCGAAAAGCCGCACTGAGGGCCGCCAAAACGCCAGGTGGCCGATCGCAGAAGGCCCGGTCGCGCCTCGAAAGCGGAAGGCCCGCGCGCAGAGGAGTCGCGGACACGACGGTCCCCGGCAACACGCGGGCAAAGACGGGACCCGGCGCGAATAGGGCGCAGGTCGCCGGGTAGGCGGCGGCAGTGACTTCGCAGGTTGAGACTTCGACGCAGCAACGGGCGATGTTGGCGCTGCTGCTCGAACGACTGCCGGACATGCTCGACGAGGTCCGGGTCATGCTGACCACCGGGTGGCCGGACTACGCCGAGTTCCTGGCCGAGGAGCAGGCCGAGGTCACCGGCGCCGCCGAGGCCTTCATGCTCTGGCTCATCGACACGGTCGAGCACGGCGTCAACCGTCCGCGGCAGGGCCCGGTCGGCAATCGGCTGGAGCTGTTCCAGGAGATCGGGCGCGTGCAGTGGCGCGAGGGCCGCGAGATCTCCACGCTGCTCTCGGCCTATCAGGTCGGCGCGCGGGTCGCGTGGCGATACGTCTCCGGTGCCGCGCTGCAGGCCGAGGTCGAGCCGCAGACGCTGGCCGCGTTGGCCGAGGGCGTGTTCGCGTTCGTCGACCAGCTGTCCTCGGCGTCCGCCCACGGCTATGTCATGGAACAGTCGCAGAGCGTGGCCGAGCGGGAAATGCTGCGCGACGAACTGGTCGAGCTGCTGCTCTCCGACCGGTCCAACAGTGTGGCCGTACGCGCCGCCGCCGCCCGCGCCGGCTGGACCGTCCCCCGCGAGGCGGCGGTCATCCTGCTCTCAGTCCACAATCCGATGGGCCACGACGTGCTCAACCGGCTCGACCGCTCCTGCCTGCTGATCCGGCGGCGCACGCTGCTCGGCGCGATCGTCCCCGACCCGGTGCGCCCCGGGCGCCGGCAGCGGCTGACGACCCTGCTGGCCGGCACGGCCGCGGTCGTCGGCCATCCGGTGCCGGTCGAGCAGCTGCCGGTGAGCGTGCAGTTCGCCGAGCTGTCCGCGCGGCTGCGGGCGTCCGGCATCCTGACCGACGACGTGGTGTTCGTCGAGGACCACCTCGACGCGCTGATCGTGCACCGCGACGCCACGCTGCTGCAGGCGTTGCGCGAACAGGCCCTCGCACCGCTCGCCGTGCTCGGCCCGACCCAGCGGGAACGTCTCGGCGAGACGCTCGGCGCCTGGCTGCGGCACATGGGCGACCGGCAGGCGGTCGCCGCCGAACTGCACATCCACCCGCAGACCGTCCGCTACCGCATGACCCAGCTGCACGACGCGTTCGGGCCGGCACTCGACGACCCGGCCGCCCGCAGCCGACTCACTCTGGCCCTGGCCTGGGACGGTCCAGCGTGCTCAGAGGAAAAGCACGGCAGTGTGGTGAGGTGAGCAACGTCGTAGCGCGTCGCCAGGCGGTGATCCGGCCATCGGCGTTTGCCCCGGCCGTACTGGGTAAGCCTGATCTCACGACCACGCGATCGAGGGGACACGACAATGCAACTGGCAATGGTGGGGCTCGGGCGCATGGGCGCCAACCTCGTACGCCGTCTGATGGCCGCCGGCCACCAGTGTGTCGTCTTCGACACCGACTCCACCGCCGTCGAGGAACTCGCCCGTGAAGGCGCGGTCGGCTGCAAGTCGCTCGACGACCTGGTAGACAAGCTCGAACAGCCACGAGCCGTATGGATCATGGTGCCCGCGGGCGCGCCCACCGAGGCCGTCGTCACCGCCCTGGCGGCACGACTCGAGCGGGGCGACACGGTCATCGACGGTGGCAACTCCTACTACCGCGACGACATCGCCCGCGCCGCCGCGCTCTCCGAGAAAGGAATCCACTACCTCGACGCCGGTACGAGCGGCGGTGTCTGGGGACGTGAGCGGGGCTACTGTCTCATGATCGGCGGGGACGCTCCCACCGTGCAGCGGCTGTCACCGCTGTTCCAGGCGATCGCTCCCGGTGTCGACGCCGCACCGCGCACTCCCGGCCAGGGGTCGGAGCCGGCCCAGGCCGAGTACGGCTACCTGCACTGCGGCCCGGCCGGCGCGGGGCATTTCGTCAAGATGGTCCACAACGGCATCGAATACGGCATGATGGCCGCCTACGCCGAGGGTCTCAACATCCTGCGCAACGCCGGTATCGGCAACACCGAGCAACAGGCCGACGCCGAGACCGCACCGCTGGCCCAGCCCGAGTACTACCGCTACAACCTCGACATCCCCGCTGTAGCCGAGGTGTGGCGCCGCGGCAGCGTCATCTCCTCCTGGCTGCTTGATCTCACCGCCGCTGCTCTGCTGGAGTCACCGGATCTGCACGAGTACTCCGGGCGCGTGTCCGACTCCGGGGAGGGCCGCTGGACCGCGATCGCCGCAATCGAGGAAGGCGTGCCCGCACCGGTCCTGCTGACCGCGCTCACCTCGCGGTTCAGTTCGCGCGGCCTCGACCACTTCGCCAGCCAGACGCTGTCGGCCATGCGGCAGCAATTCGGCGGCCACGCCGAGAAGCCGGCCGGGTGATTCGGCCGCAGCGGCGCCGTTGAGGTCCAAACGGCGGTACACCCGCCCGAGGGCACCGTCACCACGCGGACCGCGCGGGACCGGTCGCCGGATGTCGTCGCCGGTCGCCGATACGGTGAGTCGGCTGCAGCCTTTACCGGGCGACGCGGCGACGGCTCGGCAGCGATTTGACAGCTGCGTGACGGGCCGGTTTTACCCCCTCCCTCCAGGTACGACCGGACCTGTGGGGCGATCCTCACCCCTGCGACCGGCATACGCCTACGCCCGGCGGCCCACGTTGCGCGGGTCGGCCGCCGACCGCCGGGCGCGCCGGATACGGACGGCGGTGAACGCCGCGATCGCCGATGCCCCGATCGCGAGCAGCCACAGCAATGCTGGTGAGGCCGGCGGTGAGATGCCGGCGTTGGCCTGGGCCATGCCCATCGCGGAGATCCTGCGCTGGCGGGATCGCCGCTGCTGCCAGCTTCTGGTACTGCACCAGTCCGGTGTTCTCGAGGACCTGCATGTAACCCAGGACGGAGACGTTGGCCTGGTCGACCAGCCGGCGGATCACCGGGCTGCGGGTGGCCGAGTGAACCTCGCCGACGATCGGGTAGAGGAATCCGTACGCGTCGCGCATTCAACAGCCGGATAGCCGCCGCCGTACACGTCGTCGAACAGGGTTGCGATGCCGTCGGCATCGCTCGCGGTCGCTCCCCTGACGTCGAGGTCCGAATGCGACAGGTGGTTCCGGCGACCACGAGCACTGACATGCCTGCACGAGCGCCGGTTCGGCATGTGTGGGCACGCCGCCAACCCGACGTGGAAGCGCAACCGACCGAGCCCGCCAGCAGGCCGGCGCTACCCGTGCAGCAGTCCGGCGCCCACGGCGTGTCGGCGGACAGGGGAAGCAGCTCACATGACGACGGGATGACACCGCTCGAAACAAGCTGCACGCAGGCTCGGTGGCCGCGCTGGAGGTTGACATATGCAGATGTTGTTCAACCGTCACGGGACTGCCGATGGTCCGCGGCATTCACGACCGACCATGGTCAGCGATGCTCACTGACCACATCTCACTCGATCGTCGCTACCCCGAGGCGAAAGCGCACGGGCGGCATGGCGACAGTCCACCCCCGGGTTCGACCGCGTCCTCGCCCGCCGAACCGGGATATCGAAACGTCGCCGTCGGAGTGACCGGCACGGCGAGATCTTGCCGGCGACGCATAGCATTCTACGAATGAGGGAAGCGCGCCGACAATGACGAATCTCTTGCTGGCGGCCGCCGTCGGCCTGCTTGTCGGATTGGTCGCACGGGCCGTTCGCCCGGCACGAACAAGGCTTGCCTGGTGGTTGACGACGATCGTCGGCATCGCCGCTGCAGTGCTGGGCACGGCCGCATCCGACCTCCTGGGGACGCCGTCCTCGATGCCCGCCGCACTGCTCGCCCCGCTGTTCTTCGGGGCCATCGGTGTCATCGTCGCGGAAACCGCCGATGGCATCCCGAAGCGCAAGCCTCGGTGATCCTCGCAGCCCCTTGCGGTACAGCCGTGCACATGTTCACGAAGAGGAAGAGGTCTCCCACTGCTGCCACCACTGCGGATCCGGCAACTCACCAACCGCCTCGACCAAGGCGTTGAGGACCGAGGCGAACGCCAGCGGACGGGTAAGAGCCAACTCGGCGATCACCTCCGACAGAGCCTCACGCCGGCGACGCATCACCTCACCGACCAGCGCCCGGCCAGCCGGTGTCAGAGTGATCCAGGCGGCGCGCCGATCGTCCGGGCGTTCCTGACGCGCGACCAAGCCCTTACGAAACAGGCGATTACACATGCGCACCGCCGTCGAGGACGTGACGGTCAGCTCCTGGGCCAGATCGACCACGCGTTGCGGGCCGCGCGAGACCAGCACGACCAGGGTACGGAACTGCGGCAGCGTCACGTCCTCGTCCAGACCACCGAGCGAGCGGGCCGCAACACCCACGAAAGCACGGCTGAGCGCCAACAGCGCTCCGACCACCTCGTCCTCGCCCGCCGACAACGTCGTCTCTGATGTCACCGGCCTACTGTGGCACGTCCGTCGTACGGGCTGATCCCGTGGGCCGCCAGCGGCGACATATAGGTTCAATCATGCACCTAACGCCACGCGTGTGTAGGCTCGACCGCAGGTGCGCCGGGAAGTCCGGTCGACAGAGATCCGACCGACAAAACAGCAGCGCCTGCGCCGCGACGACCAAGCCGAGACGCCGGCAGCGGAGGCGAGCCAGAGATTCGTGAAAGCCGCTGAACTCACGGTGCGTTCCGCGCGTCGACGCGTCGACGCCGCCGCTTCGGCTGCACCCGATCGGCCAGCAGGTCGTGGTCTCCGCGTCCGACCTCCGAGAGCGGCAGTCCGTCTATATCCGCTGCCTGCCTCCGACCGCCGCGCGTAACAGGTCACGGTGGGTCAGCCATCCGGACGCGACACCACCGGACCCGACCGGGAGCCCGGCGCCGCCGTGACGGGTCAGCTCGGCGAGCGCGTCCTCCAGCGATTCGTCGCCGGTGAGGACCGGCACGACGTGGGCCAGGTCGGCGGCGGTCACTTCTTCGGCGGCGTCCTGGACCGCCCGTTCGACCTCCAGCGCCGGCACCACGCCGAGCAGGCGACCGGTGTCGTCCACCACGGGCAACGCGGTACTGCCGTCCATGGCGAACCGGGCGGCCAGATCGGTCAGCGTGGCGCCAGGCCTCAACGGCGCCGGGAGCGGGCCGGCCGCGGCGGCCACCGGGATCCGGGCCAGAGCCCGGTCGGGAGCCTGCAGATCGATACCGCGACGCAGCAGCTTCCGGGTGTAGATGGTGTCCCGGCTGATCAGCTTGGACACGCCGGCGGCGAGGGCGATCGCCAGCATCAGCGGCAGGATGATCCGGTACTCGCCGGTCAGCTCGAACATGATGAGCACGGCGGTGATCGGGGTTCGGGCCGCCCCGGCGAAGACGGCACCCATACCGATCAGCGCGAACGCTCCCGGCGACGGCGCCAGCGCAGGGTCCGCGGAGTGCAGCAGAAGGCCGAACGCCTCACCCAGCATCGCGCCCACGAACAGCGAGGGGGCGAACACGCCGCCCGAACCGCCGATGCCGATCGTGAGGCTGGTCGCGAAGATTTTGCCGACCAGCAGCAGCAGGACGAACCCGATCGCGTAGCCGCCGCCGACGGCCCGGCCCAGCACGGGGTACCCGACGCCGTACATCTGGGGCAGAGCCAGCAGGATTCCGCCGAGCAACAGGCCACCGGCCGCGGGCCGCAGCCACTCCGGTCCGCGCCAGAGCCGGTCGCAGAGATCCTCGATGAAGTAGAGGGCGCGCGACCAGCCGACTCCGACACCGGCGGCCAGCAGACCGAGAACGGCGTACGCCACGTACTCGCCCATCGACCCGATCGTGAAGGTCGGTAGCGTCAGAAACGGGTGATCGCCGAAGACCGCTCGGCTCAGCGCCGACGCCGCGACCGCGGCCAGCACCACCGCGGCGAACGACTCGACCGCGAAATCGGCCAGGATCAGCTCCAATGCGAAGAACACCCCGGCGATCGGCGTGTTGAACGTCGCCGCGATCCCACCGGCCGCGCCGCAGGCCACCAAGATCCGCAGCCGCGACTCGGGCAAACGCACCAGCTGGCCGAGGCTCGAGCCGAGAGCCGAGCCGATCTGCACGATCGGGCCCTCGCGGCCCACCGAGCCTCCGCCGCCGATGCACAACGCACTGGCCAGCGCCTTGACCACGGCAACTTGCGGGCGGATCCGGCCGCCGCGTTCCGCGACGGCATACATCACCTCCGGTACGCCATGCCCCCGCGCCTCACGCGCGAAGCGGTAGACCAGCGGCCCGTAGACGAACCCGGCCACCACTGGCGTGAACAGCACGAACCAGCGGCCGAGCCCCGGCAGGTGGGGGTTCGCTGCGCCGGCCGCCGCCGAATAGTCGTCGTGGCCGGTGAACAGCCGGGTCGCAGTCATGATCAGCCAGCGAAACGCCGCCGCGCCCAGTCCCGATCCCAGGCCGACCACCACCGCGAGCGCCTGTAGGCCGGCTGTACTGCCATGGAGCCACTTCCAAATTTTTTGGTGCACATGTACATCATTCCACTCGCCTTTTCGGCGGTCCGCGTCCTCCCCCGGCCGCCCACGTCGCGAGACGGCGGCCGAGAAGGGAGGGCGTTCGCCTCGGCTGAGTGCCGCAAGGACCTACCGATTAAGGGGATCGATCGATCGGCACGCTTCAGAGATGGTGTCGACGACTTCCTCCTCGCTGTCGGCCGACGGCGATGCCGTTCCCTCTTCGGACGGCCGGCCACTGACCTCGTTGACCTTCATCTCCCTCAGCGCGGATTCGCGCATGTTGTGCACCATGACATGCAGGAGCCGCCCGGAGAGACGAGGATCGCCAAGCAGTGTTTGGGCCGTTCGGTCGACCAGTTGTTCGTCGGGGTCATCCCAGTCGTCGACGAGATCGTCGTCACCGTCGGGCGGCGGTCCGGAAAGACGCACGTCGTCAGCTCGTCGTCGAGGCCAAGACCTGCTCCAAGCCCGGC
Organism: Actinoplanes sp. NPDC051343; assembly: GCF_044455125.1. NCBI lineage: Bacteria > Bacillati > Actinomycetota > Actinomycetes > Micromonosporales > Micromonosporaceae > Actinoplanes > Actinoplanes sp. NPDC051343. Next base: position 74,117 of record NZ_JBITEL010000006.1, on the reverse strand, counting down.
GTCGAATTGAGGTCACCATGACGCAACCAGGAGAAGGCCACCGCCTGGTCCGCGAATGTCGGGAACACTCCGTCGACGTGCATGGTGTGCAATACGGTCAGCACATAACGCGATGGCGCCACCAGGCACAACACGCCGCCCCGAGATCGCGACCGGGTATGGGCCCGGATCAGCACACCGAGGGCGGCCGGACTTATGGTGGACACATCCGCAAGATCGACGAGGACGCCGCTGTGATGATCCGCGGCCCAGGACAACACGTCACGCAGACGTGATACCGGCGATGCCTCGATATCGCCGTCCACCCGGACGACAACGCCGTCATCAAAGATGCTCAGCTCGATCATGCCGTCTCCGTCCCGACGCCGTCCGATTGTTCGATCTCGAATACCTGGACGAGTCCGGCCAGGCGCAGCGTGCGACGCACCCGATCGGTGGGCGTCCGCAGCACCATGCGTCCCCCGGCGTGCATCATGGCCCGATGGGCCTGCAGGAGGACCGCGATCCCGGCGGCGTCCACGACCGGGCAGTGCCGCAGATCGATCACGAGGCGCGGTGACTGCAATGCCACCGCCTCGGCTATCGCCCGTCCCCATGCGTCGACCGCGGACCCTTCAAACGATCCGATGACGATCACGACGTCGTCGTTCGAGCCGTCCACCATCGGCATCTCCTCCCCGGACCGGTCCTGCCGTGCGAATACACCTTTGCGGGATCATGTCGCGACAGTTCTCCGGCGACGTGACAGTTGCATGACAGACCGATCCGTACGGGTTGTCGCATTGGCCGCGACACCGGGCCGGATCCAGGCTGGGTTCATGCCCACCGCATCGACATTCGAGAGTGAGAGCCGGGCGAACATCTCCCAGCGTGTTCGACGACAGTGACCCCGGGCTCTCCGGCCGCCTAACCGGCGCTGGTGAGGAGAGGTAGAGCGGACCGCGCCGCGCCGATCCCCCGGTCCACTGCTTAGGCTGCAGCGCCGTGAACGCCACCGTCGTTGTCTCGATCGCGGGACTTTTCGCCACCACCACCGTCGGGTTTTCTCCCCGGTCCTGCAGGGCCGATTCGCCGCGCGGAATACCGCCCAAGCCAGGCGCTACGAGCAGCAACTGAGCGTCTACGCCGACGCGATGCAGTTCACGTACGCGCGCAAGCAGCGACCAGCTCGGATGGCGTTTTCGGCACCCGCAAGGTTGTCGGCTGCTGTCATCGAACGTTCATAGCGCGGTTGGAAAATCTCCATATCACCGAGCAAGGTTCGGAGAACGAGTTCCAAGCTGGCTCAGACAAGTCAGGGAGGTCAATATGCTAACCATCTCCAACGCCGCTTCGGAAGCCATTCACACCATGCTCCGAGTTCCCGGCGTTCCGCCGGAGGGCGGCGTGCGCGTCCAGTACGCCCCGGATCATCAGCGACTGAGCGTCTTCCTGGCGTCGGAACCCATGGTCGGGGATCTCAAGTACGACGCCGGCGACGGTGCTTTCCTCTACGTCGCCGCGGAAGTCGCCGAGCGGATCCACGGCAAGACCTTCGACGCCAGGCGCAACGGCACGGGCCGCACGCAGTTCGTTTTGCACCGGGCCTCGCACTGAGATTCGGCGGTCTGCTGCGCCAGCACTCAATGCTGGACACAAGCCATGACCACCAGTAGTGGCACGACCCGTTCGGGTGGCACCGCGTACCTTGCGCGAGCTGCTGTCCGCAGCCAGCCGGCTGCGACCAATTGCCGGACATGGTGGTAGAGCTGGCCCGTGCTCTCGATGCCGTCGATGGTTTGCAGCTCGGCGGCGGACCGGCGGCCGCGCATGACGGCGCGGACGATCTGCAACCGGGCCGGATGAGCGAGCGCCGCCAGGACCGGCGTCCCGAGTGTCCAGTCGGACTCGACGATCCCCTCGACCGGCAACGTCTGCTGCCATTCGTAGCGCTCACCATCGGAAACCTCAACGGTCCCGGTGAACAACACCGCTCCTGCCTCGGGAGCCAGCTCGCGCAGCCGCCGCAAGGCCCAGTAGGTGTCCTCATCGTCCGCGATCGGAGCGTGACCGGCGATCGGAGCGGCGGCACGGGTCTCCAGCGCCGCGAGACGCTCTTCGATCTGCGTCAGCCGGGCGATCAGCTCGTCGTCTCCCGGTTGGTTCACGGGCAAACCTCCGTTACTTTGGAAATGCGTACTTACGAAGTCCAGCGTATCGGAGGTGTAAATCATGGCCCACCTAGCAGCCCGTATCCGGGTGCCGTTGTTGCTGTCGGTCCTGCTCGTCCTCCTGACCCAACCCTGGTCAGGTCTTCGCCCGCCCTGGTGGCTGGCCTGTGTCGCGCTGGGTGGCGCCTTCGCGTTGTACGCGTGGGTGGGCCGGGTACGCGCTGCGCCGGTGCCGATGGACCCGCCGGTGCGCGGGAGGTGGCGGGCAGTCAACAGTCCCACCACCCGGGTCCCCAGCCACGGCGTCCACGCATACGGTCAGACGTACGCCGTCGACCTGGTGTTTCAGCCACCCGGCAGCCCGCCTCCCCGGCTTGGGTGGCGCCCGCTCGCCAGGCCGGCGAGCGACTTCGCCGGGTTCGGGCAGCCCGTCTACTCCGCCTCTGGAGGCCGGGTTGTACGGGTGCGGCAGGGCCAGCGCGACCATTGGAGTCGCAACTCGGTGCCGGGCCTGATCTACCTGCTGGTTGAGGGCATGGTCCGGGAGGTTCTAGGAGCCGGCCGGGTGGTCGGCAACCACATCGTGATCGACATGGGCGCGAACCGGTACCTGTTGTACGCCCACCTGCAACGACATTCCGCCACGATACGGGCCGGCGAGTTCGTCACCGCCGGCCAGCAGATCGCCCGCTGCGGCAATTCCGGCAACTCCAGCGAGCCACACTTGCACTTCCAGGTCATGGACCGGTCACGACCCACCTTCGCCGCCGGGCTACCATTCCGGTTCACCGACCGCGACGGGACCGCACAGCCTGCTCCGCACACCGGCGAGTTCCTGGCCGTGGACGCTGCCGGACGGACGGCGGCCACCCCCGGCATCCGACAGCAGGCACGACCCTGAGTCCCAACGGAATCCACAGCTCGATCTCCCCTCGGTCTTGCGGACACCGGTGTGCATGCCGTGTCCACCCGCTCACACAGAGAAAGTAAGGTCCGGACCTCCACCACGATGAGGTCCTGACGTTCGACGCCGTCATCGGCACCGGCCATCGGCGCATTGAGCGAACCCACGTTGTAGCCGTGCCCGGCGGCCGACGCCTCGATCACTTCACCGCTGGTCGGAGAACCGGCGACCCCGGGTATGACGGCCGGCGGGCAGCCGTGGCAGGCGCCCTCGAGGCGTACGGTCACGACGCCCTCGCGGACGTCGACCAACTGGATGTCGCCGCCGTGCGAAGCGGCGAACCGGCCGAGGCCGCCGCCGAGCAGATCCCGGACGGCCGAGCGCAGCGACTCGTCCGCGGCCGCTGCAGCGGCCTCTGCAGCGGCGCAGTTCGAGCCAGAGACCGGGGACCAGCCGCCCCGGTCGGCCAGGGCGGCGCGCAGGGCCGTACGCACTCGCGCGCCCTCGTGGGCCCAATCGCGGCGCGGCCTGAGTGTGGTTTCCACCGCGGGGCCGTCTCCGGGCTCATCGTCGGCGCGCTGGTCGGTTGGTTGCTCGTGCTGTTCGGGGTGATGACCCCGAGATCTCGGCGCTGTGGCTCACGGTGAACGCGGGCATTCTCGGTGCCGTACTCCGGACACCGCCGCCTACTGGTTCCTCATGCAGATCGGCATGGCCCTGGGCTTCCTGACGGCCTATCCGGTCAACGCGTGGCTGATCCGGCGCGGCATCAAGGAAGCCATGTGACCCAGCAATCCACCGGCACCGCACGGTCACGGCAGGGCACCCAGCCGGTGGTGCCGTCCCTGGTCGTCGCGGTGATCGCCTTCGCGGTGCAGCAGACCTCCGTCGTGCCCGCCGTGCATACCATCGAGACCGCGTTGCACGGCAGCCGGGAGTGGTCGTCGTGGCTGGTCACCGTTTACCTGATCGTGGCGACGGCGGCGACCCCGGCAATGGGGCGGCTCGGTGACCTGTACGGACGGCGCCGGATGCTACTGATCGGCCTGGGCGTGTTCGCGGTCGCGTCTCTGGCCGCCACGGCCGCACCGAACCTGGCCGTGCTGCTGGTGTGCCGAGCCGTGCAGGGGGTCGGCGGCTCGGTCTACCCGGTCGCGCTCGCGCTCCCCGCGACGCGGTACCCGAGAAGCTGACCGGGCGGGTGGTCTCCGCGCTCGCCGCGGCGTTCGGCATCGGCACGGCGATCGGTTTCGCCGGCGGCGGCCTGGTGGCGCAGTACGCGTCGTGGCGGTGGATCTTCGCCGGTGGCGCTGTGCTGGTCGCCGCCGGGATGGTGCTCGCCTGGCGGATGACACCCGCCCATCAGGACCGGGCCGCCGGCGGCTACGACGTGGTCGGCACGCTGCCTGACCGTCGCGGCGGTCGCGCTGCTCAGCGGCCTGACCATCGTCGTCGTCCGGGGCTGGCGATCACCGATCACCCTCGGCCCGCTCGCGGTCGCCGTGGTCGCCGCTGCCTGGTGGCTGCGGCACGAACGCCGCACCGACAACCCGCTGATCGATCTTGGCATCTTCGCCAACCGGCATGTGAGCGCGGGCAACTTAGCCACCGTCGGGCTCGGCTGGGCCCTGTTCGGCAGCTATCTGCTCGTCCCGCAGATGATCCGCGCCGACCCGGGCACCACCGGCTACGGGCTGTCCGCCTCCACCGCCACGATCGGGCTGCTGCTGGTGCCGCTGGCGGTCGGCCAGACCGCCGCGTCGCCGCTGGCCGGTCTGCTCGAGCGGCGTCTGCCGGCGCGCGGCATCTTCGCCGATGGGCTGCTGCTGGTGGCGTGCGGGATGGGCCTGCTGTGCCTGGCGCGGCAATCCGCGATCGTCGTCGGGGTCGCTGTGCTACTGCTGGGTGCTGGAGCGGGCGCCGGCCTGCAGGCCGGAAGCTCGACCGCGACCAGCGGGGTCGCGCCGGAGGTAGCCGCCGCTTCCACAGCGGCGAACAGCACCATCCGCCGGCTGGCCGGCGGGGTCGGCGGGCAGACCAACACCATCCTGCTCGCCTCCTTCGCCGCCTCGTTGTCCGCGTCACCCACCTTCACCGGCTATCTCGTCTGCTACCTGCTCGCCGCCGTTCTGTGTCTCACTGGCGCTGTGCTGGTCTGGCGGGTGCACTGACAGGCGCCGAGAAACGTCGACCGCATCGGCGTAGCCGACCGAACCACGGGTACGCGGTCCTCAACGACAGGCAACGACACATGATCGATGTCGCCTTCTGACTCAGGAGTCATCACCATGCCGAACGACCGGGACGGCCAGCACGCCGGCGGCAGCATCGTCGACACCCCGCGCGCCAACATGTCACCCGAGCAGATCCAGAGGGACAACGAAGCTCGCCAGCGGGAACAGGAAGCCGACCAGCACAAGGAGGAGGACCAGTAACGGCGTCGCCGGCCACCGACCCGCCCGCGCGGGCCAGCAACGAGGCGACCGGCGATCAGCTTGCTGTCGCTCGCACGCAGGGTGACGCCTACGGCGACGCGCTCAAGGCCATGGCCGACGAGGACGGCGCCGTGCTCGCCCGCGCCGGCTTACCTGATCGCCTTCGTCGACGAGGAAGCCGAAGGCATGTACGAACGCGACGGCGACCGGCTCGTCTGGCGTGAGGCAGCACCGCAGGCCACGGTGCACCTCGAGGTCGCGGTGGCCGACGGCGCCGTCGGCCGCTTCGTCGCCGGCCTGACTGTCCACATCGAGGTCGAGCAGGACGGCCGGACACTGATCCGCACCGACCTGCCGTTCCTGTGGCACCCGTTCCTCTACCACTACGGCACCAACGCCCAAATTTCGGCGCCGGACCGTACAGTGTCACCGTGCGCATCGACGCTCCGGACTTCATGCGCCACGACCCGGTCAACGGTCGCCGCTACCCCGAGACGATCACCCTTCTACGCCGGGACTGACGACCTCGACGCCGCCACCCTGCTGGCCGGACAGACCGGCTTCGACCGCGGCGAACGCCTCGCCGGCACCATCGCCGCCATCCGCAACGAACTCGCCGACGGGCCACTGCTTTACCGCTACACCGGCATGCGGAAAGAGGAAGGCACCTTCCTGGCCTGCTCGTTCTGGCTTGTCTCCGCCCTCACCAGCCTCGGCCGGCACCAGCAAGCCGCAGCCCAGATGAAGGCCGCTGTCACGCTCACCACCGATCTCGGGCTGCTCGCCGAACAGATCAACCCCGCCGACCGCAGCATGCTCGGCAACCTACCCCAAGCCCTCAGCCACCTCGCCCTGATCAACGCCGCCTTCGCCCTGCGACCGTGAACTGGCTCAGTCTTCGCGGTGGCCTCAGGCAGAGGTGTGCGGCGGCGCAGGGTCACGATGGCTCAGCCGGCGGCGATGCCGATAAGAAAGAACGGCAGGAAACCGGTGAACAGCACCGCCACCTCCCACGGCCCGGTGTCAGTCTCGTGCGCTTCCCGAAGTAGCTCCTCGAGAACCCACATAGATGATCACACTGGCGCCCAGGCCCAGCACGGCCGTAGCAGCGAACGAGCCGGACTGGGCGATCACCCAGCCCAAACTGCCCGCGGCCCTGATCGCGGCCCCGATACCGGCAGCGGCTGCGACCACACGTCCGGACGGCCGACGCTTCCGAAGCGCCGCTGCGGCGCTCACGCCCAGCAGACCCATCTCCGTAGCGAGCGCCACAGCGAACAGCAGACCGGTCCCCGCTCCCAACGCCGCTGACAGACCGATCAACACACCATCGACGAGGATGTCCACGGCGGCCGTCACCACGAACGTTCCGACACCGGCGCCGTCGGCCCACGCCCGGATCGCCAGCATGGCGACTAAACCGGCCACCATGCCGGCCACAGCGGCCACAGCGGCCACCAGTTGTCCGGCGCGGTGCAGCAACTTGTCCAACACGTCGACGACCAGGCCCGCGAGGACGGTCCCGGCGGCCGCATGCTGCACTAAAGCTCGCACCCGGGCCGACAGGGCGAACCGCGTGGACACTATCGACCCGGCCAACACGGCCACCGCCCCGATCCCGGCGTAGCCGAACGAGACGACGGGTGTCCCGATCACCACCGGTCCCCCTGCCCCCGGCCGGTCTCAGGTCTGTCATCTACCGCCCAGTTGCCGGCAGGCAACCGCCGTAAAACGCTCCGTTTGCCGGGGGGCACGCCGCACCGATCTGACTCATCGACTGCGGCCAGCGCGGTCCGGAAGGTGGATCAATGCCAGACCGGTTTCCGGATCCACGCGCTGTAACTAATCAGCTCAGCTGACTGAGGTCAATCTGACGTGGAGCGCGGATCGCGGGAGATCCGGATGTCGGAACAGTGAGGCTGATCGATCAGCTGAGGTCGGTGCGTATCGCGGGATGGGCTTGGACGTCAGCCGTCGTCTCTGATCGATTGCCTGAGAACGAGTCGCAAGACGCTGTCGCGATACGCCGCTCCGGCCTCCTCGGGGCTCAGCCGACCGGCTGTGACCTGTTGGCCGGCGGCGTGGCCGAGGGCGATAGTGGCGCTGATGATCCAGGCTTCGGAATGGCGTGCTTCGAACACGCCGGCCTGGCAGCCGCGGCGGACCAGCTCGCTGAGCTGGGTGGAGACAGGTCGGTGTCGGTCGTGCTCGTCGGCCGGTGGTGCAGCCACTGCGATGACCGGGCTGAGTAGGACCGGGTAACGCTGCACGATGGCCCAGCTCGCCTCCAGCCAGCGACGCAGCGCCTCGCCTGGGGGCGGTGTCGTCAAGTCGAGTGCATCCAGCGCGCTCGCCGTTTCGGCAGTGAGGTGGTCGACCACGGCGCCAAGTAGGGCCGTGCGGGACGGGAAGTGCGCGTAGACCGTCTGCCGTACCACTCCGGCCGCTGCGGCGATGTCTTCGATGCTGGCGTCAGCCTGCTGACCCAGCACGGCGATCGCCGCGTCCAGCACTGCGGCGCGGCTCCGCTCCGCATCGAGCCGCCGCTTACGGCCTCGCTGAGCAATAGGTTCGGCCACGATTGCCAAGCTTAAGCGTTCGGCTTATCTTGGACACACATGTCCAATTTAAATGGAGGAGTCGCTATGAGTCAGCACCTCTCCGGTACGCCCGGCGACGATCTGATCGGCTACCTGACTCGGTACCCGCAGGAACTCACGTTCGGACACCAGGACCCAGCGGCCGTTTTCGGTCGCTATCACATCGACGACTTCGTGCTCCGCAACGATGGCATCCTCCTCGACAAGATGCGGCTACTTGCCCATGTCAAGGCTGGCCGCCGAAACGCTACGCAGATCAATGTCGAGGTGCACGATGCGCTGATGTCCGGCGCCCAGGTCGCCGCTCGTTACACGCTGACCGCCACAATGCGCCGCGGCCAGGTGATCGCGACCGAGATCCACATGTTCGGTCAACTTGACCCAGATGGCCGCCTCCGCAGCGTGGAGCAACTATCGCGGGACGTCTCGCCGAAGAACTCGGGCAGCGCAGAGCAACCGGCGTAAAGAAGAGCCGAGGCCCGTATCCGGACATCGGCAGATCCGCCGTACCGCGCCCCCCGGCTAGGGTGACTTACTGTAGTCGACGGACGCTCCCGGCTTGTTCCGGCAGGCGTACCGACGTCGATGGCTTCTGTGTACTTCCTCACGTACGCAGCTCTGCACTCCAAGGCGTACGCCGACACCTCGACACGAACCGGCTCGCAAGAAAGGTGCCGCACTTCTTCGGGCCAACCGCTCGTCACCCACCCGGACAGTCCGAACGAAGCACGGTCGGCATTCGTAGCAGACTGACCGGATGACGGCACGAAGCCAGCCACGTCCCTGGGCACGCTGCGAGACCGACGAGAACCTGTCGACTGAGCCGGCACCCGGGACGCCCGGCACCCGGCCGGCCGGCGAAGACCTCGACCTCCACATAGGCTGGGACCGATTCGAAAAGCTCGTACTGCGTATTGCCAAGCGCACACTCGGACTCCGAGGCATCCAATTCCGGCGCTACGGCATCCAGGGACAGCGCCAGCAGGGCATCGACCTGGCCGGACGCAAGCCCGATGGAAAGTACGTCGTCATCCAGTGCAAGGACTACAAATCCTTCACTCCCGCGACACTCCGCAAGGCAGTCAGAACCTTCATGTCGGGTCGGCTGCCGTTCGACGCCGTGCACTTCATCGTGACGACCTCGGCCTCGACCGAGCAAACCCAGCTGTTCGACGAGCTCGCCAGCCTCAGCGACGCCTACCCACACCTGACCATCGACCTGTGGGGAGCCGAACAGCTCAACCAATATCTTCGAGCCGTGGCCGACGTAGTCGCCCAGTTCTGGACCCGCGAAACCGCAGCCGTTTTCTGCACCTCCGCGCCACTGCCGGGAATACCTACCCCACCGCCTGACCGACGGCTCCAAGCCGAACGCATTCTGGTAGGTCCCCTCAACTCCGAAGACACACCACTCAAGCTTCATCAAGCCGACGCCAAGCGCGCCGACGATCCCCGCGAGGCCGCCAATCTCTATGCCGAGCTGGCCGCCCGCCTCGAAACGGCGGGCTACCACGGCCACGGAGCCGTAATACGCGACCGTCAAGTGACCGCGCTTCAAGCCGCCGGTGACTCGGGCGGCGCACTCGCCCTGACCGCACGACTCATCGTTGACGCCCTCGACCGAGCAGGCTTTGAAGAGGCTCGCCGACTACGACACCAAGCCAGCAGACTGCTCGAGAACCCCGGCGACCACGCAGACGCAGCCACCCTTCGACACCACCGCGCCGCCTCGCTCGCGAGCCTTGCGATCGACTATCTCGGCGACCCGCTCTGCCGCCCCGACGAACTCCTGGCAGCCCTGTCCGAGCCGGGAACCGAGACACTGCCACACCACGGGCGGCTGGTACGACTTCTCGCCGAGGGAGTCCTGGCCAGCCACCCGTCTCGGATCGCCGAGTTCGACCGCCTTCTCCGATCCGCCCTCGATCACCTCGACCTTCCCCGCTGGCATGAGACCGAAATCAGGCTCAGGCTCCTCGTCGCCGAGTACGACCAGCACGAACGCGAAGCACTCAATACTCTCGCCGGCCGACATCATGTTTTGGGTCGTCTCGCGGCGCTCATCAACGCACGCGAGGCCCGGCGCTGCTCGATGGAAAGCCGACTCGAAGAGGCGGTCGACGCCTGGCGTGACGCCATCTCCGATGCCATCCATGATGGCCTCGCGGACGATGCCGCCGACTGGCTCTACGCGATTCGCTCGGCCAACGGCCGTCTCGGCTCCTGGTCCTCGGGGATCGACGACGAACACCACCTCGCACAGGCCCTACGGAACACCGGCACAGATCGCCTGCTCCAGCGCAGTCGGCTCCCCAGTGACCACGCCCGAACGGCCTTGCTGGCAGGAAACCCGATCGAAGCGATATTGGCCGCCCGCCAATGGCTCACCGACGCTGTCGTCACCGGCAGCTGGGCGGTCGAAATGGAGGCGACACGATTCCTCGGTGAGCTCTACCGCGACAACGCGGAACCCGCTCTGGCAGCCGACTTCCTCGCGAGATCCGGCAGCGCACAGAAGCTGACCGAACTGGCCGAACGAGTTGGTGACGAACTCATCCAGATCGAAATTAATCGGGCAGAACCGTGGTGGGTGACCGACGCGAAGATCGCGTTCGCGACAACACAAGCCGATCTGATCCCCGACCAAGCCGCAGCCAAGCTCCTCGAGATCCTCACCGACATCACAATACGAGGACGTGCCGGAGAGTTCGCGGAGCCGCCTGGCCGCGGCAGCCTGACCGAGCGGGCCGTCGAAGGCATGTGCGCACTTGCTCACCGCGGTACCTCCGAGCAGGCGGCCGCGGTTCTCGACCTGCTCGCCGCCGACGTCGTCCGAGGGCCCCGCCAGTTCCGTCCCAGCGACAACGCGCACGCCGCCGCGTGCGTCGAGATTTCCATTGCGCATCCCGATATAGCCCTACCCGGCCTTCGCCGCCTGCTCGAACTCACAAGATACGGCGTACAACACGCCGCAAAGTTGAGCATCGACGAGCGCGTCATCGGCCTGATTCGCGGAAACCCTGGCAACGACGGGCCGTTGCTGCCGCTCCTCCCCAAAGAAGAACGGGACCTCCTGAAGGCCCAAGCCTTCGAACCCGGTGCCGGCACCTCCTACCTGAGCGCGGTATTACCCGCCGCACTGGCCCCTGAGGAGCCCTCCACTCAACGCCTGGCGAAGGAAGCACGCGATCGCATTCTGTCTCGTCCGAAGCCCAGCCCTGCCCGAGTCGAGTCTGGATCCACGATCGTGCCCGACTCCTACCTGGCTACGACGCTCGACGAAAGCGACCAAGCCGCCTGCCTCGAAAAGTTGCTGAGCATTGCCGAAGATTCGAACGAAACCGCCGGTCACCGGCAGGACGCACTCGTTGGCGCCGCCAACCTCCTCATCAGCGCCAATGCGCGCCTCCACGCCGGGGTATTTCCCCGCGTCATACCCTTTGTGACCGGCGCCCGCGACGGGAGTGCATACGACGACCAACTAACTGGCGCCTCACACCCACTAAGCCGCTTCCGGATCGATGGGCCGGCGTCGACACTGCGCGGACACGCCCTGCGCCTCGCCCGACTATCCGCCCGCGACGACACCGACCTTCGTTGGATACGCGACCAGGCAGTAAATCTCCTAAGCAACGACGAAAACACCACCACCAATCTCGCGAGCTCCACGCTCGCGCATTTACCTCACGAGATCACAGAAAATCTCGACGCAGGCGTGTTGGCCGCACATGAAAACGTAAACATCCGCCAGCTCGGCGCCATTCTCTGCATGCGACGACCACGCCAATACGACACGGTTTGCAAGCACCTGGCCCGAGACAAGAGCCCTCGCGTACGGCAGGTCCTGGCGGACTGTGCCGTCCGCGCGCGAGACGACGACCCTCTAGCGGCAGGAGAGATCCTCGAGATCCTGAAAGACGACGTTCGACACAGCGTGCGCACAACAGCACAGTGGCAACGCCCATCGTAGATACCAGAGGTCGCACACCTGGGGATATCCCAGGTAACCACGTCCCACCCGTCGGGCAGGTAAGCTCCTCGGCTTTCTCCCCGCCAACCACGGCTCAATACCCAGCGGTTTCGCGGGCACTAATACGATCGAATTCGGCCTCAGTAAGCCAACACTCGAGGACGATGCCGCGCGCACAGAAATTGGGTACAATAGACGGCATGACACTCATGCCGCTCATGAGTGACCAGGTATTGTGCCAAGATCCCCCTCCGGACACGTATTAAAGACACGAAGATCGGCCGGGGTGACAACCTCGGCCATCAGTGTTTCTGGGCCAGGTCGGTAGGTCATCCGGAGGCCGAGCCGGCTGTACAGCTCAGCGCGGTCGCGCGGATCGGCGTCCCGGAGCAGGCTGAGAAGATCCTTGAACGCCTCGGCGATGGCGTCGACTTGGTCGGAGGTCATCCGCTGGGGTGGCGCGTCGGTGAGACCGAGCCGGGCCTGTGCCGCCTTCTTGATCGCGGTGGTTTCGGTGATCCATCCGGCGATGAGCGCCGGGTCGCCGCCCGCGTCGAGGGTGGCCCGGTATCCGCTGATCTTTCGGTCGGCTTCGGTGATGGTCTGGCGCAGCTTTTCGATCTCACCGGTGTCGCCGTAGGCGGCGAGCGCGGCGCGGTGCTGGGCTTCGGCCACGCGGCGGAGATTGTCGGCCAGACTTCGCCCGGTCAGCTCGTCGCGAAGGAACTCGTCGACCGGGCGGATGATCGCGTCCTCGCGGAGGTAGAGCGCGGGCGGATGGCTGATCTGACGCTGGCGGACGAAGTCGCGGCTCGCGGTGCAGCGGTAGTAGAGGCGTCCGTGGTTAGGGTTGCCAACCATCTTGCGGTCGCACAGACCGCAGGTGATCAGGCCCCGAAAGAGGTACGGCTTGCCGGTGTGGCGGGGCGCCTTGCCGGTGTCGCTGTTCGTGCCGCGCTTCTTGATCGTCTGCTGGACGCGCTCATAGAGGTCAATGCTGATCAGCGGCTCGTGCGCCTCGGTACGTGACCAGGCCCATTGGCTCGGGTCGTTCCAGCGGTGCCGGTTCTCGTGACCGAGCGCCACGTCTTCTACGTCGATCAGGACTTCATCCGTGCGCGCCCGGTTCCAGACCTGACGGCCGGTGTAGCGCGGGTTCAGCAGGATCGCGCGGACCGCGGTCGTCTCCCACACCCGCGTGTGCCGGTGCGGGTTGCGCGCCCGGTCGTAGGCCGATGGGCAGGCGATGCCGTCCTGGGTGAGGCCGCGCGCGATCGAGGTCATGCCCCGGCCTGCGACGTATTCGTTGAAGATCCTCGCCACTACCGGCGCCGTGACCGGGTCGGGTTCGAGCCGGTGCAGTCGCCTTCTCTCGGCCGCCTTGCCGGGGTTCGGGTGCGGGCCGGCGTCGGCGAGCCGGTAGCCGTAGGGCGGCCGGCCGCCGAGATACCGACCTTCCAACTCGGTCTGTGCCTTCATCGCCGATCGGACGCGGAGTTTGATGCGGTTGCGTTCTCCCTTGCTCATGCCGCCGTAGAGCGCCATGACGAGATCGTGGGCGTCCGAGCCGGGGTCGATCGCGCCGCCGATCTCAGGCACCCACAAGCCGACCCCGTAGTGCACGAAAACGGGGAACGTCATGCCGAATTGGCTGCCGTAGAACGCACGCTGTGGCTCGCCGATCACCACGGCGTCGAAGTCGCGACCAGCGCTCTTGATCGTGTCGAGCAGGCGCAGTGCTTCCGGGCGCCGTTTCCACGGCAGCGAGCGAGATTGCCCGATGTCGAAGAACTCGGCGACGATCTCGCCGCCGGCCGGTTCGATCAGGCTGCGAGCGCGCGAGAGCTGCCAGCCTTTCGATGCCTGCGGGTCCTGCTGGTCTTCGGTCGACACACGTCCGTAGAAGACAAACCTCATGTCTGTCGAGTCTTCCGGGCACGGTCGATAATGCGCCACAGCACATCAGCGGCGGCATCGATGATCGGGACGTCTAGGGACGTGTTGAGCTGGGCATCCTCGATTTCCAGCGCTGTGCACGTTCGTATGCTGCGATTTCTCCTCTCGTCAGTGCGGTCTTCTGTCGTGATCGCTGGGCCTCCCTTCTTGCCAATGGCGAGTATCCGCTCGTTCGTCCGCCCGGCGTCCGTCCGTGCACTGGTATGCGCAGACACGCGCGAGCGACGGACGGACGTGCGGACGAACAGTTGGCGCATGCTCGTCAAATTTGATCTTCGAATCGGGCCGGTCAGACGCACGTTCTACCGAGGCTTACAGATCTGTGCTTGGGTTGCCGAAGGACGACCGGCCGGTTGGCGGGTCGGTATCTACTTGTCGCCTATTTGGTCGCCGGAGTAATTGAATGCCAAAGGATTTCAAGGATCTGATCGAGCTCCAGCATTACGACACATACCACTACGCCAGAATTATCGACGCGATGGCACGCGAACCGATCGCGTTTATGCATGATCTCAGTGAGATGTTGTCTGGCGACGGCTTCGACTATTTCTGTCAGCCGTTCCAAAAAGTGAGCGCGCTGCACAAATTTGCATCTCTGGTGATCAATCGCACCTTCGATGAGGATCTGCTGGGCCTCCCAACTCTCAGCCCGAGTCGCACTCAGGTCTTCGAGGGCGCCCCGCTCTATGACTACGAAATGCATGTTCTGCCCGTCGAGAATGCCTTCGAGGCGCTAGGTCTTCCGCATACGACCTTCGCGGAATTTCGGTCGGATAAAGAATGGCCAGCCTTGCTGCCAGGTTTCCAGCGTCACCTCTATCACTCTCGACGGAATCCGTGCGAGGACTGCCCAGAGTTCGAGAGCCTCCCCGATGAGTACTACGAATATTTCAATGAGTTGCAGCTCACCGGCGAGCTTGAGGAGCTGTGCGATAGGCTTGCCGAAGAGGTTTTCTATGTCTTATTCGCGAATCGCTCATTTCTGTACGATTTCAATCAAATGATGGCCTACTACGTAACAAGTTACAACACGTTCGGCGATAACGAGGCAGTTGATCCGACGGGAATGTTTATTCCACGAAAGGACCGCATGTCCCGGCTGAGGCGGACCGAAATCCCCGAGTGGGTCAAAACAACAGTAGAGTTCCGAGAGCGTGGCCGGTGCGCGAATTGTCAAGTCGAATTAGGAACACTCCGCACACCAATCAAAAGAGCGGAATTCGACCACATGGTACCTCTAGCTGAAGGGGGCCTCAACGATGTAACAAACATCCAGCTCCTTTGCCACCTATGCAACAACGAAAAGAGAGCTCGGGTTCTCCCACCTCGTCTTCTGTATGAGCGCTGGTACCCGGCCTAACCCTGCGGGATGTGGACTTTCTATTCGCGCCAGCGTCCTCGTGTAACTTGCCGGACTCTGCCGTCAGCTGCGAGCGCGTGCAGCCGGTCATAGATCCAAGTTCGGCGCATTCCGGTCGCGTCAATGAGTTCCGGGATCGTCAGACCGTCGTCGGGCGCCGAGCTGAGCGCGGTCAAGAGCCGTTGTTCCGAGGCGTTGGTAGCCGTCGTCGGCGCTTCGATGGTGCGTGGTTGAACCTCGATCGCAGCGCGGCAGAGCGGATCGAGTTCCGGGCGCTGGTCGGCGTATCGGGCGGCTGTCTCCCGCACGTTCTCGTCGGTGACGAGGTAGGCGCGGGCGCGACGTGGCTGGTTGTGTCCGTCGGCGAGGACGTAGAACTTGCCGGGCGCGTCGAGGGTGTGGGCGTGCCAGCCGGCGGCGAGCAGGCCCTTGTCCAGGATGAGGTCGACGTCGCGGCGCTCCCGCACGCGCAGGCAGACGCGAACGCTCATCTGCGAGCGCAGCGCTCCCCCACCCATCGCCTTTTGCGTTGGGCGCTGCGTCGCGGCGAGCAGGTCGACAGCGACCGCCCGGCCGCGCCGGGCGACCGATTCGGCGTACGCGACGGCGGCCGGTGCTGTGTCGGCGAGTTCGGCGTACTCGTCGATGACGATCACCAGCGCCGGCGCGTCCGGTGTGGGTTCCCAGACGCGGGTGTTGTCACGGCTGGACGCGTGCGCTCGGGCGTCGAGCACCGCGACGGCGTCGGCGAGCAGCCGGGTTGCCTCGTCTGGTGTGGTCGCGAGCCGGACGAGGCAGGGCGCCCACGGCCGCAGTTCCATGCCGCCCTTGAGGTCGATGCCCCAGAGGACGACGTCGGGGCAGGCGACGAGGTTGCCGAGGATGACGTTCAGGACACCGCTCTTGCCCGAGTCGGTGGTGCCGCCGATCAAGGCGTGTCGTCGGAGCAGCGGTACCCGGACGGTTGTCGCGTCCTCGAAGACGCCGATCTCGATCGGGTCGGCCAGCGAGCGCGCGGTTGGTCCTGGCCACGGGATCGCGCCAGCATGCGGGTCGACGGCAAGGACACGCATGGTGCAGCGGCCGGCGTGCGCTGGGTCTTGCTCGACGCGGACGGCGCCGGGCCGTGTTCCCAAGGCTGATTCGATGGCTGGGACGCGGGCGACAACGTCAGCGACGCTCTGCCCCGGTCGCAGCTTTACGCGTCCGCGCCAGCCCCAGGTGTCGACGACGGCTGACATGATGCGTGATCCGTCGAGTCCGATCGTGTCGGCGAGGTCGGGCCACGCGTGGATGACTCGATCGACGCGGACACGTGCTCGGCGTCGCCGGTGCGCCCACCAGGGAACGCCGAGCACCATCACGGCGAGCAGGAGCAGGGCAGGTAGTGGCTTTGTCCCGGGGCCAACCGCGGTTGCGGTAGCGAGCCAGCCTCCCGCCACGGCCGTTGTCGTTGCTGCGTAAGCGCGTTCGGCGGTGCGGCGGATGCGGAATCCGGCGACCAAGGCCGCGATTGCAGCGACGAGCGCGACGGCGGGCCACAACTCGTGATGTGAGTGGTGGAGGAAAAGTCCGGTCGTCGCGAGGGCGAGTCCGACGGCGAACGGTGCGAGCCCTGAGCGGTACCGGAACAGAGCCCGGAAGATCGCGGCGAGGCCGGCGACGAACAGCGATTCGTCGGGTACGAGCAGGAGCGGTTGCGGATTTCGGCGGTTCCAGCGGCGGTGCCGGCGTCCGTAGGCCCTCATCCGGAGAGTTCGCCGTCGTCGGGCGGTACCCAGGCTCGGTGCTGAGCGACCTCGTCGCGGAGGTACGCCAGCGGGTCGGACTCGCCGTCCTGGTCGGCGACGAGACTCGCGCGGGCGGCGGCGAGCAGGTTGGCGAAGTCCCATCGGGCACGGCTGAGCAGCCGGGCGAGGCGATCGATTTCGGCGAGTAGGACAGGGACATCACCGACGACGGTCCACAGCGCGGTAGGCGTCTGGTGGCGTCGAGCGGCATGCAGGTGGGTGAGAACTGCCTCCTGGTCGAGGGTCGGGCGCGGTGTGCGCGGTTCGTTGGTCATGGGTGGGGTGATGCCTCCTTCCGATCGGGTTCTGTGGCGAGTTGTCGCCGTAGTTCGGTTGCTTTCGGCCCGGCGATGCGAAGCGTCGAGCGCAAGCCGTCGCGGCTGATCGGGCGTCCGCCGTGTGTGGCGCGATGCTGGGCATCGGCCTCGCGTGCGGCCTTCAAGAGGTCGGTATCGGTCCGGACCCGAGGACGGGCGCCCGGTACCGATGCCGGACCGTGGTTGATCGTGGTGAGGGCGTGTAGGTGTGCGGTGAGTCCGAGGACGGCGGCGGGGACGGCACCGACGAGGACGACGATTGGCCAGGAGATCGCGACGATTCCGGCGGCGATCAGGTGGTAGCCGGCGTTGCCGACGATGCTCGTAGTAATGGCTCCGATCGCGTTGGCGCGTGCGAAGCGGCGGGCGGTCTTGCCGCCGACGGTCCCAGCGAGCCATACCCGGGCCGAGGTCATCGCGTACGCGTCGATCGTCACCGGCAAGAGCCAGGCGAGTTGATCGGGCCACCCGGCGACCTGGGCGAGCCCGCGAAGACCGGCAAAGCTCGCCACCGCAGCGGATATCGCGGCAACGGCCATTCCGACAATCACCCACCAGTCACGGCCTTTGGCGGCATCCATTTAGAGGTCGAGACCGGCGACGAACCGTGCCAGGGCTCGGAGTCCGTTGCCGATCGTGGGTCCGATGGACGACGCGGCCAGGTAGTAGCCGAACGCGGCGCAGATCGCTGCCTGCCAGAGCGGTAGACGGGCGTACCGCCAGAGCAAGAAGACGAAGACGCCGAGCAGGACGACGGCGGAGACAGCGATCGTCATGCGCCGCTGTCCTTGCGGTTGCGGCGCGTCCGGATGCCCTTGTCCACGCCGTTGTGGCTACCGCGTGCCCGGTGCCGCCGGATCCAGCGGTTGCGGGCCGTGCACTTGCGGCAGAGCGTTGAGTTGCCTGCGCCGAGCTGGGCGCCGCACGGGCAGATGGGGGCCTCGTTCGTGAAGTGTTGGATCTGCATTGCTGATCTCCTCTCGGTCGGCGATGCGTTGTCTGCATCGACGCCATTGAGAGTGCGACCAGGCGACGGGACGTGATCAGGTCATGGCTGGACGTGTTCGAGATGTCTAGCCTAGGGTTGGCGAGCTGACGGACGTCCTTTATGGGGAGACGATGCCGAACGAGCGACTACGCTCCGCAATGCTGCAACGAGGGGTTACCCCGGCTGGCCTGGCGGAAGCGATCAAAGTTGATCCGAAGAGCATCGAGCGCTGGATCAGTGGACGGATGCCGTACCGGCGTCACCGCTATGCAGCGGCTGCTCATCTCGGCGTGGATGAGGTGTACCTCTGGCCCGAAGCACTCGGCGCCGACCAGGTAGCCAGCGCCAGCGGAAGCGAAATCATCAACATCTACCCGCACCGATGGACCGTGCCGTCCGAACTCTGGCGCAACTTCTTCGACGATGCCGAGTCGGAGATCGGGGTCCTGGTCTACAGCGGGCTCTTCCTGTCCGAGGACGCCGGCGTACGCCGCATCTTCCGCCAGAAAGCCGAGGCCGGAGCCCGAGTACGCATCCTGCTCGGCGACCCGGACTCCGAGGTCGTGGCGCAACGCGACGCCGACGAGGGCATCGAAAGCCTCGCCGCTAAGATCAAGAACGCCATCGTGATGTACCGACCCCTACTCAGCCTCGAAGGCGTCGAACTCCGGCTGCACCGCACCGTGCTCTACAACTCGATCTACCGCGCCGATGAGCAGCTACTGGTCAACACGCACATCTACAGCTTTCCCGCGTCCGAAGCGCCGGTCTTCCATTTACGGCGGGTCGCCGGGGCGACCATGGTCTCAACGTACGTGGACAGCTTCGAGCACGTGTGGGACGCCGCGACACCGCTGGAATGAGGACGACGTGGGACGACGCATCGACTACTACAACGACCCCGAGGCACCCAAGGCCAACAGTGTCGTCCCGTCGGCGAACGTAGTCGTGGTCAACGACGACGGCGCGATCCTGCTGATCCGCCGTTCGGACAACGACAACTGGGCACTGCCCGGCGGTGGGATGGATCTCGGCGAGTCGCTGCCGGACACGGCCGTACGGGAAACGGCCGAAGAGACCGGGATCGACGTAGAGGTGACCGGCCTGGTCGGCATCTACACCGACCCGAACCACGTCATCCTCTACACCAGCAACAACGAGGCCCGGCAGGAGTTCTCGGTGGTGTTCACCGCCCGGCCCGTCGGCGGAACACCGACGCCGAGCGACGAATCGACCGAGGTCCGCTGGGTGCCGCCGGCCGAGATCAGCGCGCTGCCGATGGACCGCTCGATGCGCATGCGGATCGACCGGTTCCTCACCTCACCGCTCGACATTCACCTTGGATAGCGACGGGCTCAGCGCCTTCGCGGACGTCTTCTCCGCCGTCGGTACGGTCGGCGCCTTCGGCCTCGGATTCCTGCTCCTGCGCCGAGAGCACCGGCGCGAGGCCGACCGCGCCGAAGACGAACGCCGCTCGCAGGCCGAACGGATCAGCGCCTGGGTCGAGCTGACCCACAGCCTCGAAGGCCGCCGCGAGCTGGCCTTTCACATCCACAACGCGAGCGCGATGCCGATCTACGAGGTCGAGTTGCCCCTCCCCGCGCGCGACGGCGAAGAATCCCGATCAGAGTTCGTCGGCCTCGTTCCGCCGGGCCGCACAGTCCAGCGACCCGCGCCGGGAGAGTGGCTTCGGACGTACGTCGAGCCTGAGCCCGTACAGATCGAATTCCTGGACAGCGCCGGCCGCCGCTGGAGCCGCGACGAGCAGGGAGCCCTTTCCCGTACGGACTGACGTCAGCCCTCGGCGAGCGCCGCCTTAATCCTCTGCACGGACCCGATGATCAGCGGGCCTGCTTCGCTGATCGACCCGGCCACGAGGTGATCCGGCCCGTAGCGGTCCAAGATCTCCGCGAGGCGCTGCTCCACGTCAATGGGCTCGCCGTCCGGGGTGGTTGTCATGTCGGCGTACGTGATGGCGTCCGACAACATGCCCCCGACCGGCGGAAACTCGTCCGCAAGCTGGTCTCCGAGCCCGCGGTTCCTGCCCTCGATGAACGCGCACGAGTGGTGAGCCACCAGCCGGCAAACCAGATCATCAGCGCGGGCGACATCCCGCAGGTAGCGAGCCCCGTCGAGTTGGTGCATGCCGGTCACGACAAGGTCCGGCGAATACCCCACGTCGTGAAGCCAAGAGGCGGCGACCAGGGCCGGGCCGTCGTCACCGACCAGCGCCGCGACCGACTCAGCCTTACGCCCGACGCCCTGGCTGTGGAACCAGCGGCGAGGGAGCGGCACGGCCAGCAACTGACGTGCAAGCTCACGAGCGCCCTCGACTTGATCCACATAGGCAGCCTAATGCCGGGCTAGTCACCTGTCGCCATAGTCAACCCGCAAGGCGTCGGCAAGCCGGTCGGCGACCGCCGGTAGGACGTCTCCAAGCCGTACGACGGGACTTCCCCGGTGGCCCATGGCGTCGCTCAGCGCCGGGAACTCCTGGCCGACGTCGAACCCCGCATTCTCCAGCGCCTGCGCCAGCCGATCCGCCGAGGATCTTGCTACTTCTGCGTCGCTACCCATGACGTCCCGTCCGTTCTCTCGGTTCCGCCAAGTGTTCACGCCAAGTGACAGACGCTGAACCACGCGTCGGGACGTCTAGGGACTTCTTGGCTACTATGGGGTCTCGCCCAGGGATGGGAGCGGACGCGTGAACCACTTGCTCGCCCGAGCACTGAGTGGAGCCAGGCTCGACATCGTCGACGTAGCCGCCCAACTTCGCGTCGACCCCAAGACCGTGCAGCGCTGGATCAGCAGCGGCCGAATCCCGTACCCCCGGCACCGCGACGCGCTGGTCAGCCTCACGGGATGGTCGGCATACGACCTGTGGCCGACCCTGCCTCGCCCGGTTGAGCCCCTTGCCGCCACCGACGAGATCCGGATCGTCTACCCCCACCGATCGGCCGTGCCGTCCGACTCATGGTCACGCCTGCTGAGCCAGGCCAAGCGAGAGATCGACATCCTGGTCTACAGCGCAAGCTTCCTGGCCGACGACGTCGCAGTGCTCAATCTGCTGCGACAGAAGGCCCAGGCCGGCGTACGGGTACGCATAGCTCTCGGCGATCCAGACGGCGAACACATCGCCAGCCGTGGGGCCGAGGAACGTATCGGCGTCGGCATGGGCGCCCGCATCCGTACCGCACTCGTCAGCCTCCAGCCGCTCGCCGAGGAGCCCAGCATCGAGCTACGCCTGCACGACACCGTGCTCTACAACTCGACCTACCGGGCCGACGACGAAATGCTCATCAACTCCCACATCTACGGCCGGCCTGCCGCCCAGGCACCCGTCATGCATCTCAAGCGCACCGAAGCCGAAGGCATGGTCTCAACTCACATGACCTCGTTCGAGCGCGTCTGGGCCACGGCAAAGGCGTCAAAGCTGACAGCACCGCCAGCGATGTAGACGCCCGCTACTCCCGCCCGCCGGCGGGGCAGAACGCCGTACCTGTTGAACACGGCGAGCGCCGCGTACCGAGCACGGCAAGGCTCAGGCTCCGAACATCCGAGACACAGCCCTCCCGGCGAGACGACGAGATGGTCGTAGAGCGAGGCCTCCGCCCGCGCCAAGACGTCCTGGCGGCTCTCGGGCACGCAGCGCGCCTCCATCTGAACTCGATGGCCAGCATCGGAACTCGCGTTGGACAGATCAGGCCCAAAGCCAGTTCCCGTCCGGACGTCATGGCCGGTCATCCGACTCCCTCCGTTCGTCCTCGTCTTGCCGCTCACCCAAGGGGCCGACTTCGGCTTCAGATGCGCCCGGTTCGGGCCGCTGGAGATTCGGTCGGTTGGCGCCAACCCAGGCACCAACGTCAGCTGCGAGCCAGACCCATCCGGACGCCAACTCGGCGACAGGCGCCGGAAAGCCGTCCAGGTGCGTAATCTGATGAACGCGCTGCCGGCTGACACCCAACAGCGCCCTGATCTCGTAGTTGCCCATGAAGCGGCGTGCCTCCGAATCCAGGCACCCCACCTCGGCCACTTCCTCATACATCCGCAGTCCTCGGCAGTCGGTGACATCCCAGCCGCCCGGAGCGAGTCACGGACGGCCGGGCCTTACGTCACCGGTGCCCCAAGACCCACATCCCTAGAAACCGGCTATCGAGGACCCTGCCGCGTCAGCACGTCCAGGCAGACTGCGTCTCTTTGGACGTCCTGAGACTTCTGGTCGTACCCGAGGGACAAGCCGCTGATTCGTCGATTGCTACGCGTTCGAGAGCTGGCTCCCTGACCGATCTGTACCACCAAATCGGGAATGAATCAATACAGACACGCATCCGCCGATGCGACGAGTTTTGCCATCGCTACGGCACGTCAGCAACCCAGAGGTCTGACTTTCCGTCCAGTACCGCGTCACCAGCCCTTGCAAGTGCCGCCCGACGGTAGGCTCGCTTAGCTGAGCTTGGAAGAGTGGGACATGGAAGCATACGAAGAGCTGAAGAAGTCCGCGCGAGGACACAAGAGCGACTACCGACTGGACCCTCGACCCCTTGCGCCCCGAAGCCAAGCGGAAGTTGTCGGCGCCACACACAAGCCCACCGGACTCCGCGTCGCCTTTAAGCGCCTCTTCAACTTCTCTGTAGACAGTGTTGCCAGGATGCGACGAGAGATCGAGTTCGGGAAGCTTCTCGATGAGTGTCCATTTGTCACGCCAATCTTTGACTCTAGCCAAGCCTTTGATTGGTTCGTCATGCCGATCGCTGACGGAAACGCCGACGAGTGGAAGCAGCCATGGGCGGCAGAAGGCGAGCTGGCGAACCTGCTAGCCGCAACGTGCAATGCACTGGAGTCTGCACATCGACGTGGCTGGATACACCGTGATGTTAAGCCTACCAATATTCTCCGGATCGCGGACCAATGGACTTTGGCTGACTGGGGACTAAATAGAAGGCCACGCGGGCAGACCACCGATCCCCATCGGACTCGCGTCGGGGCAGAGTACGGTACACCAGGTTTCGCCGCTCCGGAACTCAGTGATGACGCACACGAGGCAATGCCTGCCGCCGACATCTACAGCGTAGGGCAGCTGATCGGGTGGGCCCTTACGGGAAAATGGCCCAAGCCGAACCTTCCTTTGCTGCCCGATAATACTGGATGGCGAGAAGTTGTAACACTCGCGACAGCAGCGAACTCCGACGATCGGCCCCAGACAGTCGGCGAGTTTCGGAGCATCGTAAGTAGCAAAACGGGCACAAAACTAACAGTGTGCCCTACCTGTGTCTTCGGTGGGAGTCAAAATGCGTGACCTCATTGGTGACCGCTACTTACTGTTAGGCCAGGGAGCACCCGAGCCTGGCGGCATGTCCTTTGTTAGGAAAGCCATCGACCGGGAAAACGGCAGCCAGGTCGCAGTGAAGTTCGTGAAACATCCGGACGACCATCTGACCGAATTAGTGTTCGAACGAGAGATGGTCGGACTTAGGTCGCTGCGACACGCAAACATCATCCGACTGCAGGATCACGGACAAGAGGATGGCGTCTTCTACTTGGTGCTGGACTGGATCGATCGTTCGCTCCACGATGTTCTTGAGTCGCACGGACCTTATGAGTGGAATGAATTTGCCGAAACGGTCGCGGCGCCACTACTCTCGGCCCTAAGTTACGCCCATCTAAAACGTATCGAGCATAGAGACATCAAACCCCGAAACGTTCTAATCCGGGAAGACGGCACCCCGCTGCTGGCCGACTTCGGCATTGCCAAGATGCGGGACATCTTTAACCCAACCGACAACACCGTCGCACACCTGCATTCAGTTCCATATGCTCCTCCAGAACCTGACGAGGGAATTCCTTGGGTGCGAGACGTGTATTCGATGGGCGTATTGCTGATACAAGCACTTCACGAGGAGCCAATCAAAAAATTCCATGAGATTCGGTCGGCGCTCGATCGAATCGATGTTCGACCAGATGTGCGAAGGCTTCTTGAGCGCTGCATCGACCTAAACCCCGCCGAACGCCCGGCCAACGGGTCAATCTTGCTTCAGGAATTCGACGAGGCCGTCTCACGCGAGAAGGGCGCAAGATCCGCGCGTCAAAATATTGCATGGCTAGAACTGACCAGGGCCGCGGAGCGTCACATCATGGAAGAAGGCGATCACGATGCTCCAATATCCGCTCCACAGACTCTCCTCCAAGAACTTGGCAAGGATTGCTACGCGGAATTCGGGAGGAAGCAAGACGGAAGCGGCGGGCTCGACCGCGGAACATTAGTAGTTGTATCAGAATCACGCAAACTCGTACTTAAGCCAGCAATGCCATCGGGCTGCCTTAAAGTGATTTCAGCCCATGCCGAAAGCTACGAATCTCTGGAACGAGTCCGCCGGCGGGCGATGCCTCTTGGGCGGCTCGTGAGCTGGTCGACTACGCGTCCCCGCGAGGCGGCTACTGCAATAGCAGCCACAGAGGTAATTGTGGATGCTATCGATAGATTCCGCGATGCCAACATTGACGCTGCCGAGGCAAAGAACGACGACTTCCAATTGTTCGAAGGCTGGCTTCGAACCCTAGATGCTCGTGAACAATTGGCCCGAGGCACACGCAATAAGCTCGCCTATTCAACTTGTAGGATCAGCGGAAAGCAGGCGGTCTTCGCGCTTGTAGACGAGCCCGATACTGACCTCCTGGGAGAACAGTTCGACGTAGCTGGAAATAATAATCGCACCGTCGTTCGAGGCGAAGTAGTGCGATATCGCGACGGCGAACTAACGCTCAGGCTCACACGCGCAGCCGCAACTTCGAACGTGAAATCGCCTGGTGAACTGACCCCCTTCCTTGGACCAACCCAAATTGCCCTTCAGCGCCAAATCGATGCAGTGACAGCGGTGATGAACGGGGCTGGCGCGAGGCCGGACCTCTCTTCGCTGATCAGCGATCCCGGATCAGCTTCTTCCCCAGCTACGGTCGAAATCGAAAACTGGACGCGCGAGCTTGATGACAGCAAGAAACAGGCAGTCTCTGCGGCACTTGGAGCTTCGGATATTGTCTTGGTCCAAGGGCCGCCCGGTTCCGGAAAGACGGACTTTATCGTCGAAGCCGTGGCGCAGTTTCTATCGAAAAGGCCCAGCGGTCGTGTGCTCATTGTAAGCCAGACTCACGTCGCCGTCGACAATGCGCTCAGCCGGCTTGATAAGGCTGGCATCCAGGGGCTGGTCAGACTAGGACTTCCCGATGACCCGCGAGTCGATTCGTCGGTAAAGCATTTGCTACTCGATCAACGCATGGATCGATGGGCTAATACGATCAAAAAACGGGCTGAGTCGCACCTTCAGCGGCGCGCCAGCGCCGTTGGCCTGCCAGCCAATCACCTACAGGCGTCACTTGCGTTACAGCGATATGTTCGCGCCTGTGATGAGTTCGTCGCTTTGGCGGAAGAAGTTGACGCGACGCTCGGGCGAGAAGAAAAGGCTTCCGATGCAGCCACAGGCCTGGGCGTGGTAGACGATGCAAGCACAATGCAACATCGGCTCGATCGTCTGGCCGATCAAAAAGAGGAACTACTCGCTGAGGCCCGGACAAGCTTGGCTGAGGAATTTAACATCGAGCCTGAAACCTCGCCAGAAGATGCCCTAGCGTTGATCGACATACTGATGGGAAACGAGGGTCCGGGGAAAGAACTCTTAGGATTTCTCGAACTTCAAGCCGAGTGGCTCCAGCGGGTCTCTTCCGATCGGAACATGGCTGATGTCTTCCTTCGAACATCGCGGGTCATCGCAGGAACATGCCTAGGCTTCATCAGTCATCGTGCCGTCCGTGACCTGTCGATCGACGTATGCATTCTCGACGAAGCTTCAAAAGCCACAGCGACCGAAGCACTCGTTCCGATCGCAAGAGCAGATCGTTCAATTCTCGTCGGTGACACGAGCCAGCTTCCGCCGCTCGACGAGGAACTCTTGCGCTCGTCGTCGACGCTTGACGAGTACGGCCTCGACCGAGAGTTTGTAAGTGAAACACTATTTCAACGTCTTGCCGACAATCTGCCCGACCATTCAAAATTCTTGTTGTCCGAGCAATATCGAATGATTCGGCCAATCGGCGACCTTATTTCCTCCTGTTTCTACGAGGGGAAACTTCGTTCTCCGAGAGAAATTGGATTGTCCGGCTACGAAATACTCGGCAAACCGGTAATTTGGATAAACACTGAAACACTTTCAACGCGTAGGTTCGAGGACGCTCCATCAGGTGTAGATACGAGCTATGCCAATCGCGAGGAAGTCAAAGTCACCATCGGCCGCTTAATGGCACTGGACGGCGCGGTAGATAAAGGCCTCTTAACACCTCCAAGCAGCGATCGTAGAATTGAAGTCCTCCTCATTGCGCCTTACCGGCGTCAAGTTGAAGAATTATCACGCCGACTCGCGGGTGCATCCATACATAATCTTGAGATTCACGTTCAGTCGGTCGACGCGGTGCAGGGTCGAGAATGCGACATTGCGATATTCTCTGTTACCCGCAGCAACCACGAGGGACGCCTCGGATTCCTGGGACCTGACTATTGGCGCAGAATAAACGTGGCTCTCTCACGCGCAAAATTCGGTCTGACCATTGTAGGCGATCTCGGGTTCTGTCGTCGATCACCCGGCGCACTTCGAGATGTTGCCAACTACATGATGCAGCATCCACAAGATTGCGAAATAAGGAACGCCGGCCATGCTATATAGCGATAGCGATATCTTCGCACTTTTGGGAAACGAAAGGCCGGGCCGTGAGCTCATCGCTATCGAAGACGCCGCACTCCCAGTCACCATAGTTCGCACTACTGTGCTCGCCCAAGAGCGCAAAGAGGTTCCTCTGCTCGACGAGTATGTTCTGCGCCTAATTCGAGGCGGCGTGGAAGACGGAGCAGAACTCGCGGCTTTCCTCGGACTTGAGGTACCTATTGTCGAAGGCGCTCTTGCAGAGCAGGCGAGATGGGGGAACCTTGTACTTCCCGACGGCCACCGATCTCTCGGATTAACGCCACTTGGCGAACGCGTAGTTCAGGACCTCGAATCAGTTGTACCGGTTCAGAAAGATGTCCCTGTAGCGTTCGATCGCCTTACTTGGTCGGTGGCAAACTACCGCCGTTCCGATTTGATCCAAGCAAAGGATGCCAGGTCGGCCGGAATGTATATGCTTCCAGCATCGAGTAAGGCGCGAATCTCGATGCCCGACGTTCCACCGCAGCAAATTGCCGGACTAGTTGAATCTGGCAGTATCGACATCCGGCGCTCCTTTGAGGTTCTGGCCGTTAAGAAGGTTACGCCGAGCGCACATCTCTACCTCCCAGTTAAAATGTTGATCTACGGCGACTCAGCTCGGGGAGAGACGGATATTGCCGTATCTATCGACGGAATTCTCAGCCCTGAACACGAAAATAGGATCGCAAACCGGGGCGGCGCCTTATCGCTTGGCGTGCGGGTTGGCGAGCCAGCAGCGCCCCCCGCAATTCCCGGAGAATTCGAGTCGGTCAAGATTAAGCTAGAAGACGTGTTTGAACTGCGCACCGACGACTCTTCCAGGCGCACTCCGAAAGGCGACAGGGGCAGTCGGCATCGGTCAGGCACTAACGCAAGGACTACGCTAGAGGAATGCGTGGCGAGAGATATTGCACCTGGCGAACAACCTGACCTGCTCAATCACGCCCTAGAGTGTGCGAGCGAGCGAATTATGATCCGCTCCAGCGGCTTAAGGGCCGGCGTGTTTAACTCCACTATCGCGAATTGGCTCGACAACCGCCTCCGCAAAGGCGTGAAAGTGCACATTGGCTATACACAAAAAGATGGCGATTTCATAGTTGACGACTCGGCTGTCTCGCGACTGAACAGCCTTTCTTCGCGCTTTCCGAATCTTATCGTCGGCGAATTTCATGACGACTCTCCGAACGTGTTGCTATTTGACAACACTGTGGTTTTCTCAACCTCCGGCTGGCTGTCATACAAGGGAATTAGGACCGGCCCATATCGCCGAGAAGCTGGGGTACTAGTTCGAAGCAAAGAGTTGTCTGATGAAATTTTCGATCGGAACTCCTCATCGTTCCCAGATCGTTCACAGGAAGTGTGACCTCCTCCCGGGGGAGGGGGGGAACGTGTGCCGTATGGCTACCCGTAGTCGAGACCGTCTTGGAGTGGTGACAGTTGCGCCGAAGCTCGGGCCGCATCGGTAGATTCTACCGCACGAACCACGTCGTAGAAGGCCATGTGAAAGGTCGGCGGACCGGCCACGCTACGGTGCTTTATCTTTCCCCGCTAGCGGCGCCGTGCGCCTTGATTGTTCGGCGCTCTCGATCGTCGAGGTCAGTTTTGATTGGCGGAGTAGGCGTCGCGGCATGCAACCCTGCCCACCGACTTGGACCATTCCAATGGCGTTTCTTGCGGTCGATCGCGTTGTCGTCGACACCGATTAGTAACTCGTCCTTGAGTGCCCGGTTCCACATCCAGTGCCGACGTAACGGGCAGCTATGCAACGCGATGATCGCGGCCCTCTCTTCCGCACGTGCGTGCCGGTTCAGACGATGATCGATACAACCCGACGAACTATATCCCCAACTCTCTAGCCGCGATGGCTGTGTGCCTACCCCGAGTGTTGGTCTCCGGACACGCAAACCCCTACGGGGTCACTGCTGATCTTTCTTGATCGATCTTGCGGTGATCATCCGGGTCTTTCTTCTGGTGGTCTTTGGCGCCACCGTCTTTCGCGGCGACGCCGCGGTTGCGCGGTATTCGGCGGTCATGCCGAGAGTGCTGATCTGGTCTACACCGAAGATTCCAGGAATGGCGATAGCCGCCTTCTCGGGCAGGGCTCCGAGCAGTGTTACGCCGGTTCGGGTGTTGGATAACGTCAGATCCCGCGCGCGGAGATAATCGGCCAGAGCAGTCGTATCCCACAGCGTTTGTCCGCCGCCGGTGAGGTTGTCGAGCTCGGCGGCGGCCATGTTCAGCAGGGTGTCCTCGCGGGCGTAGAACGGCAGCACCGAGTCGGTAGCCCGGCGTCCGCGCTGGGCGTGCCGGCATCGGTAGGCGGCCCGGCCGGACACCCACGCCCCTTCGGCCCGCCGCCCGCAGGATCCGCAGATGACCAGCCCGGTCAGCAGGTATCGGCGCTCTCCCCCGTCGCGCGGGCCGGCGACCGCCGACACCTTCTGGGCCGCGACGAACATCGCCTCGCTGATCAGCGCCGGATGCGCGAGGCCGCGGGAGATCACCACGTCGCTGCGGTCGTTGGGCCCACGCGTAGGCGGGCCGCCGGGACTGGACTCGTGATGGGTAATGCGTTGCCGCCGAACACCTGCCGCCCGGTGTACCGCGGGTTAGCCAGGATCGTGTCAACCGCCCGGCGGCTCCAGGCCGGACCCGCCCGGTGGGCGTTACGGTCCGGATCGCTCGCCCCAGGGCTCGGGATGCCGCGCTCGGTCAGCAGGACGGCGATCTGCTGGGCGCTGAAGCCTCTCAACCGTTGGGTGAAGATCCAGCTGACATGGCCAGCGGTGGCCGGGTCGGGGTCGAGGCGTTTGAGCCGCCGACCCCACTGGGCGTGTTTGCGATTAGGGTGCGGTCCGCCGTCCACGAGCCGGTAGCCATACGGTGGGCGGCCGCCCAGGAAACGGCCCTCGTCGCGGGCCAGCACCCTCATAGCGGTCAGGGTCCGGTACCGGGCGCGTTGGACTTCGCGGCGGGCGTCGTGGCCGAGCATCAGGATCAGGGCCTGGTGCACAGCGTTACCGGCATCGAGTGGACCGTCGAGCTCGGGCAGCCACAACGCGACCCGGTGCCGGTCCAGGATCGGCAGGATGTCCTGCAGCTGGCCGCCGCTGAACGCCCGGTCGGCGCCGCCGATGATGATCGCGTCGAAATCGCGGCCAGGGTCAGCGACGGCCACCAGCAGGGCACGGGCTTGCGGCCTGTCGGGCCACGGGACGCTGCGGGAGCAGCCGATGTCGAAGAAGCCCCGCACGATGCTGCCGGCATCACCGATGGTGTCGGTAGCGACCTCGTGCTGCCAGCGGCGCAAGACGGCGGGTTCTTGCCGATCGGCGGTAGAGACCCGCCCGTAGAACGCGAACCGCAGACTGCCCCGAACCGGAGGTGGAATCTTGTGGCCCCGTTCACGGGGCGATGGATGGTGCAGCCATGCGGCCAGCGTACTGGTGTCGGATGCGAACACTGTGGAGTTTTCTGCCTTCCGCCCGCCCTGGTGACGGGCCACCCTATCCGGGTGCTGGTCTCGTCGGGAGGCGGGGCGGGTTCGAGGTACTGCGGTGTGCTCAGCGGGTCACTGCGACGATGTCCGGTTGCACGGAGACTGAGCTGGCGTCGCAGACGGCGATCAGGTGGTGCCGGCGGAGGTGATCGGCGATGGCGGCGGGCCCCGACGAGGCGATGCGCGGGCCATTCGGCACCGAGAGCCGCATCCTCTACGTCGACAACGACCCGCTGGTGCTGGTGCACGCCCGGGCCCTGCTGACCAGTTCGCCCGAGGGCCGCACCGACTACGTCAACGCCGACCTGAACGATCCGCAGGCGATCCTGCGCCGGCCCGCCCTGCGGGAGGCCCTCGACCTCGGTGAGCCGGTCGCCCTGGTGCTGCTGGCGGTGCTGCACTTCATCACCGACCGCACCCGGGCGGCCGAGTTCGTCCACGAGCTGATGGCCGCCCTACCCCCGGGCAGTTACCTGCTCGCGTCCCACGCGACCCAGGACTTCGAGACGCCGGAGGCGATCGCGACCTACCGGACGATGCTCGATCAGGGGCGCTCCGACGTGTGGCCGGCGACCCGCGCCGACATGGCGGCGGTGTTCGACGGATTCACGCTGATCGAGCCCGGCATCGTGCCGGCCGGCGAGTGGCGGCCGGCCGAGGGCACCGAGATTCCCGACCCGAAGTCGGTCGGCCTCTATGCCGGGGTGGCCCGCAAGGACTGACCGCACGATCCGCGGCCCCGATCTCCATCGGAGGTCGTAAGGCCGAGTTCCGGCCTGCGACGGATGTGCCGGACCACGGGTGGACGGAAGGGTTCAAGCCACGGCGCCGGTCGTCCGGCCGGCGCCATCGGCAGCCCGAGGGAGTTCACCATGGTCGAGCACGCGAATTCGCAACGAAGGCGCCGGCGTAGAACGCTGTCGGTCCTCGCCGG
Organism: Actinoplanes sp. NPDC051343; assembly: GCF_044455125.1. Classification (NCBI taxonomy): domain Bacteria; kingdom Bacillati; phylum Actinomycetota; class Actinomycetes; order Micromonosporales; family Micromonosporaceae; genus Actinoplanes; species Actinoplanes sp. NPDC051343. The sequence continues at coordinate 42,488 of NZ_JBITEL010000006.1, read as the reverse complement.
GACGGCCGTGGCCGTGGTCGCCGCCGCACTGGCGGTCGGTTCGGTGCCGTTCGCACGGGCCGAGGCATCGCTCGTGCCGGCGACGTCGGACGGCTGGGCCGGGATCGTCCGGGACGAGGTCACGATCCCGATGGAAGGCGGGTGGGTGTCGAAGGGCGAGCTCACCTATCCGCGCGGCGCCAAGGGCCGGCTACCCACCGTGGTGCTGCTGCACGGCAGCGGCAAGAACGACCTGAACGAGACCGTCGACACCGGCGCGACCCCGCTCGAGCAGGTCGCCCAGACGGCGAACCACCAGGGCTTCGCCGTGCTGCGCTTCAACAAGCGGGGCGTCGTCGACGTCGGCCCGAAGCTGAGCGATAATCCGGCCTTCCTCTATCCGGCCAAGCCCTATGAGCAGGTGGTGCGGGACGCGGCCGCGGCCGTACGATTCGCCGCGAAGTCGTCGCGGGTCGACACCGGGCGGCTGTTCCTGTTCGGCCACAGCGAAGGGACCCAGGTGGCGAGCAACCTGGCCGCCGCCCCACGGACCTACGGCATCCCCGGTCCGGCCGGCGTCGTCGAAATGGGCGTGGTCAGCGGTACGCCCCGCGAGGTGGTGTATTACCAGGCGGTCGGAGCGGGTCTGGGACAGTTGCACGACGAGTTCGACTTCGACGGCGACGGCCTGCTCACCGCCGACGAGGTCACCAAGGGTCTGCTGGGTCAACCGGCCGGCACGGCGCAGCAGTTGCGCCCGCTGCTGCTCGACGGCGTGCACGACGACAAGGTCAACAGCCGGCTCGACGCGAACGGCGACGGCAAGCTGGCCATCGACGCCGAGGTGCGCCCGGCCGTGGAGGCCGCCGCTGGTTTCGCCAAGTACCCGAATCTCACGAACGCCCCGAAGGGCTTCGCCGACTACCTCGTTGACATCGCCCGGTTCCCGACCCCCGCCCAGGACCTGGTCCACTACCACGGCTCGGTGCTGCTGCTGAACGGCCAGACCGACATCCAGACCCGGGTGCGCGGTGCGATCGTCACCGACGCCGCGCTCACCACGGCCGGCAACCGCGACCACAAGCTCATCACCTACCCGGGCATGGGTCACTTCCTGAACGTGACTCCCCAGTACAACCCGGCCGAGGCCAACCCCGACCCGGTCGTGCTGGCCGACATCGGCAAGTGGCTCGCCCGGCACCGCTGACCATTCTCGGGTGCGGCCGCGACCCGGCCGCACCCGCACCGACCCCCCGAATCCGGACAGGCCATGACCGATTCCGTACGGCCGTGGGACGCACTCGGCCTGACCTCGCCGTTTCGCCGCGACTGTGCTCTCGCGGCGCTGGTGGCGCTCCTGTCGGCGACCGTGCTGTGGTTTCCCGACCCGACCGTGACCGCCACCGGCTTCGTGCTGACCCTGCTGGCCGCGCAGGCGATCGCGCTGTGCCTGCGCCGGGTGCGGCCGCTGGTGTGCATCGCACTGGTGCTCGTCCTGCAGACCGTGCTCTCCGCCGTCGTACCCACCGGGCAGGAGGTGCGCGGGGCGGCCGTCGCCATCGCGGTCTACACCTGCGGCACGCTTCTGACCGTACGTCGTTCGTTCGCCCTGGCCGCCGCGGCGGCCGGCACCGAGATCGCCGGCTATGTCTTGTTCAGCGCGGTGCCGGCCACCTTCGGACCCGCCCCCGTGATGCAGCCGTCCGCCGTGGTCGCCCGCGCCGCCGGGCAACTTCTCGTGGCCCTGGCCGCCTACGGCGGCGCGGCCCTCATCGGCCAGAACGTCGCCATGCGCCGCCGCTACGCCGAACTCGTCGAGCTCCGGGCCGCCGAGGCGGCCCGGGCCCAGGCCGCCCGGGTCGAGTCGGCGCTGGCCGCCGAACGCACCCGGATGGCCCGCGAACTGCACGACGTCACCGCCCATCATCTGACCTCGGTGATCGTGCAGGCCGCCCTGGTGGAACGCCTGGTGGAACGCGACCCTGCGGCTGCGCGCACCGGCGCGATCACCGTCCGCGAGGAGGGCCGCAAGGCGCTGAGCAACCTCCGCTTCATCGTCGGCGCCCTGCGGGAGGACGGCACCAACGGTGCCCCGGCGGCCGGCCTGGCCGGGATCGCCGAGCTGGCGTCCGGCCAGGGCGCCTCGCTGACCGTCACCGGGGAACCGCGCGACGTCCCGCCGGCCGCCGACATGGCCTTCTACCGGGTCGCGCAGGAGGCGTTGTCCAACGCCCGTGATCACGCACCGGGCGCCCCGGTTACGATCACCATCCGGCACCGCCGCGACGGCACCACCCTGCTGGTACGCAACGACCCACCCGCGGTCGTCGCAACACCCACCAACGGCGACCGCCGCGGCTTCGGGCTGATCGGCATGCGGGAACGCGCCACGCTCATCGGCGCGACGCTGACCGCCGGCCCGACCGCCGACGGGGGCTGGCAGGTCGAACTCACCGTGCCGCGAGCAGAAGGGGAACCACCTCCGTGATCACGGTGCTCCTCGTCGACGACCAGCAGTTGCTGCGGGCCGGCTTTCGTTCCCTGATCGAACTCGCCGACGACATCCGCGTGGTCGGCGAGGCGTCCAACGGCCCCGAAGCCGTACGCCTCACCCGCCTGCTGAGCCCCGACGTGGTCTGCATGGACGTCCGCATGCCGAACGGCAACGGCCTCGACGCCACCCGCGAGATCGTCCACGAGATCGAACCGGCCCCCGCGGTTCTGGTCCTGACGACCTTCGAGCTGGATGAGTACGTGTTCGGCGCGCTCGAGGCGGGCGCCAGCGGCTTCCTGCTCAAGGACACCGAACCCGACGACCTGGTCGACGCCATCCGGCGGGTCGCCGCCGGCCTGGGCCTGGTCGACCAGTCGGTCACCCGTCGCGTGATCCGCGAGTTCGCCCGCCGCCGCCCCGCCGCCGCGTCCGCCCCACGCCCGGCCGCCGGCACCGCCGACGCGCTGACCGCCCGCGAGGCCGAGATCGTCAAACTGCTGGCCCAGGGCATGTCCAACGCCGAGATCGCCGCCGCCCTGGTCGTCGAGGTAAGCACCGTGAAGAGCCACCTCAGCCGAGCCATGTCCAAGATCGGCGCCCGCGACCGCGTACAGACCGTCATCTGGGCCTACCGCAACGGCCTCATGCCAGCAGACCCGGACTGACCCTCGACACCTGCGGCAGACATCCCATGTTTTCAAAGTCAAGTCTGGGGTTGAAGGTGGGCCCAGGCGGTGGCCTCGTCGTAGGCCGTTCTGGTCTTTAGGCAGCCGTGCAGGATGCGACGAGGCGGTTGCCGAGCTGGCGTAGAGCAGCCTGATGGCCGGTGCCGCGCTCCCGCAGGGATTGGTAGTAGGCGCGGGCGCCCGGTGAGCCGCGCATCGCGCAGAACGCCCACTGATGCACCGCGTCAGCGAGACGCCGGTTGCGGGCGTAACGAGCCAGCACGACCCGGCGACTGCCGGATGCGCGGGTGATCGGTGAGGTTGCGGGTGCCGAAAACCTCATCCGCCCTGTTCGCGGCCATATCGATCACCGACGTATGAACCTGACCCAGGGTTGGTTTCAGCGACCGGGCCTCGGCGATGCCCGATGCGTGCTGCTCCGCGAGGATGATCGGTTGTGTTGCTACGACTGGCGTATATCGGGGTGACCAACGCTCTGACTCTGCTGCGGCTGTTCCGATGAGCGACCGCGACAAGGACACTGAGATCCTCGCTCTGCGGCACCAGATCATGTTGCTAGAACGGCAGCTCGGTGGCGAACGGGTCCGGTTCACCCGGATCGACCGGGCCTGGCTGGCCGCTCTGCTGCACCCGCTGCCACGAACAGTGCTGCACCAGCTGCGGCTGCTCGTGGGCCCGGACACGGTGCTGCGCTGGCACCGCGATCTGATCGCCCGCCGGCACGCCAGCAGTTCGCGGCCCCGTCGGGCCGGGCGGCCACGAACGATCCGGTCGATCCGTGCGCTGGTGCTGCGTCTGGCGGCGGAGAACACCGCCTCGCGATACCGGCGTATCCACGGCGAACTGCTCACCCTAGGCGTGAAGGTCGCCGCCTCCACCGTGGGAGATCTCAAAGACGCCGGCGTCGACCCGGTACCCGAGCGCACCAGCAGCACCTGGACGACGTTCCTGCACTCCCAAGCCCCGGCCATCCTCGCGGCCGACTTCTTCGAGACAGTGACGCTAACCGGCACCCGCCTGTACGTCCTCGCGGTAATCGAACACGCCACCCGCAGGGTCCGGATCCTCGGCGCCACACCCCACCCGACCGCAGCCTGGGTCACGCAGGCTGCCCGGAACCTGGTCATGGACCTCGAGGACATCGGCTGCGAGGTCAAGCACCTGATCCGTGATCGTGACGGCAAGTACCCGGCCCTGTTCGACACGATCCTGTCCGACGCCGGCCTCGAGGTCGTACTCACCGGCGTCCGCATGCCCCGCATGAACTCGATCATGGAGCGGTGGATCCAATCCTGCCGCCAAGAACTACTCGACCGGACTCTGATCTTCAATCGGGCCCATCTGCTGCACGCCCTACGCGAGTACGAACGCCACTACAACGAGCACCGGCCGCACCAGGGCATCGCCAACGCCCGACCACGCGCACCGCTACCCGAACCAACCACCGAACCGGCGACAATCAGGCGGCTCCGCATCCACCGACATGATCGGCTCGGCGGACTCATCCACGAATACGAGCAAGCCGCTTGACCAGCACGGATGGCATTATCGGCATCCGCAGGGCTGCCTCAACCGTTTTCGTAGTGTCCTTCACCCGGCTCGGCCGCGCGAGCTAAAGGGGCCGAAGGCGGCGATCCCGGCCGTCATCCCATGCTCGGCTTCGATATCGAGGCGGATCGGGCCGTCATCAAGGACGAGCTACCTGTGAGTGCGCCGAGCATCACCTCGGCAAGATCAGAATCCAGCACCGTCGGGACGACCTGCACCCGGCTGACGGATTGCGGCGCCCGGATCGGTGCTCTGCTCGAGGGCCGCCCACCACTCCTCCAGTTCGTCGACCCGGCTCTGGAGTGCGGCGTTCGCCGCCCGGGCGGTCGCCAGTTCCTCGGTCAGCGCACCGACCGGCCCAGAGGCGGTCAGGGCGTCGAGCCAGCCCATGACCAGCCGATCCTCGGCGGCGACCCGGCGGAGAGCGGAGGCGACCACCTCCGGTGACAACTCAGCCACGAACTCTCTCGGCAGCGTAAGCAGGCGCGCGACCTCGCTGAGGCTCCGCGCGGCGGTCATCTGGCGCCGGAGGCGCTCAGCGGACGGCACCGCCGGTTCGACCGGTGGCGCGGCCGCCGCGACCGGCTTGGCGGACCCAGGAGCACGCTTCGACGCAGGCGCGGGGATAGCCCGCTCCGGTTCCGGCTCCGACTCGGCGTCCGACGGAAGATCGGGAAGGTCGCCGCCCACCCAGGCGTAGGCCAGGGTGTCGCCCTTCTGCCGTCGGACGACATTTGGCCACTTGGGCAGAACCGCCAGCGCGCGGGGCCAGTGCCGGGCCCACGTCTCGTTCCGGAGCCCGAGCTCAAACAGGTGCTCCCGAATCTCTCGCACCTTCAGCGGGACCGGCGAGTCGGCCAGCAGGTGGAGAACCACCGCGAGGGGCTCTTGGGCGAAGACGGCATGGAACAGCCGAGTGTCGGACAAGGCCATGAAACGCAGCGAGCGCCTCGTCGCGACGTGAACGTCGGCGGCTCGTGGGACGCGCTCTTCCTCATCGGTGTCATCCCACTTGACGTGATAGATCGTCCCGTCATCGGCGAGGATCGATCCGGTTCGGGCACGGCGTACGCCGAACGCATCGGACACCCGGACAAGACCCTGGTCTGCGCTCACGAAGGCGACTGTAATGGTTGTCGTCGCGGCCGGGGCGCCGTCCTCATCTCGGCTACCCCGGATGCTGGCCCAGCGCGACAGGATCACGCGTAGTCGCGAAGTGCGCGCGGCTGGCGAACCGGCTGATGTCACCGATGTCGCCCAGCAGGCGGGGGGGCGCCGGACGGGTCGATGCCGGTGAGGTCTTGCAGGGTGCTGCCGGTACTGTCGACCAGCTCGGTGAGCTCAGCGTTGGCGCCCTTGATCTTCTTGTCGATGACGGTGAGTTCGTGAATCAGTTCGGAGGCAAGCCAGCGGCGGGTCTTGCCGACGACGTCACGCGGGCGCACCGTGTTGAGCAGCGCGCGGGCCTGGGCGGCGGACAGGAACCTCTTCGCCCGCCGGGCACCAGTTCCAGCATCAGGTGATGCAGCCGGCGCACAGTTTCGGTGCGGGTTCGGCCGAGCTGGTCGCGGCGGTCGACCAGCAGCCGCAGCGCGACGGTGGTGTCGTCCACGACGACCTTCCGTAGACCGTCGATGCGCACGAGATTCACGCCGGGAACGGCACTGAAAGGCAGGGCGATCGCTTACAACTGGTCACGGGTCCGGCAACTGGTCGAGCGTCGTGCAGCGTGTCGTCTTCAGCCGCGGACAGAGGCTCAGAGAGCCGAGTCCCGGAGCAGGTCGCGGAGCATGCGTGCCGCTCGGCCCATCGCCACCTCGGCCGCGGGCTGGATCGCGGCCGGCACCCGCGACTCGGTGAGGGCCGCGATCGCGTACGTCCTGCCGTCCGCGTGTTCCACCACCCCGATCTCGTGTCGCATGGTCAGCAGCGTGCCGGTCTTGGACGACCAGCGGGACGCATCCGAGGCGAAGTCCGGCGCGAGCCGGTGCCGCAGCATGTTGAGGGACATCAGCTCGCGGAGGCGCGCGGCAACCGGGGCTGAGATCTTGGACGGGCGCCACAGGGCTTCGAGCAGGTCGACGAAGCTGCGCGCCGAGCCCGCGTTGGCCCGGCTCACGTCCAGTTGCGGTACTGGGTGCCCCTGCCCGGCGGTCACCGCGCCGATGGCCAGTTCCTGTGCCAGATGTTCGTCGCCGGCGGGGAGCCGCTGGGCCGGCGTGTCCATCAGGTCGAGGGTCCGGTGCCGCACCGCGATGCCGTCCAGCCCGAGTCGGCGTAGTTCGGCTGCGACGTTGCCGGGCGGCGTCAGCGCGAACAGCTCATCCGCCGCCACGCTGTCGCTCAGCGCCACGGCCAGATAGATCAGGTCTTCGACCGCCACCGTAGCCGGGTGCCGGAACCGCATCAGGCCGGGCGGCCCCAGCCCTTCCCGGCGGTCCGGGCGCACGGTCACCGTCCGTTCGAGATTGATCTCGCCGCGCCCGGCCCGCTCCAGTGTCGCGACCGCCAGCGGCACCTTGATCAGTGATGTCGCCGGGAACACCGCGTCCGGCTCCAGCCCCAGCTCATCGCCCGAATCGAGGTCGCGCACCAGGAAGCCGCCACGCAAGCCGGCGTCCTCGAGTGTCTGCCGCGCCTCGCGGAAGACCTTGGCAGTGCTCAAAAGATCAAGATCCCTTCTTGGGTACGCCGAGAGCACACCCGATCAGGTCGGGCAACAGCCGCCGGACCCGATCGAGCCCGGCCGCCGATCCGGCCGCCGCGTCGTAGCCCCGGGTCAGTTCCAGCTCCCCGATCCTGCCCCAGGGCAACCCCAGATCGCTCGCCTGGGCCGCCGAGCAAAGCAGCAGGTCCGTTCCTGCCATAGCCTCGGCGGCCGCCGCCACGAGCGACGAGGCGACCACGATCTGGGCCGGTCGCAACCCGACGCTCGCGCCGAGGCGGGTGAGTCGGTCGCGCACGTGCGGCAGGTCGTCCTCCGGCTGGATCCAGATCGCTCTACCCGTACCCTCCCGGTCTTTGAGGTTCTCCACATGGGTGACCGGATCACCCAGCGTGGCCAGACCGAGAGGCACGCGCCAGGTCGCCACGTCGGGCGGGACGGGCACGATCTCGACGCCGATCTCCGCGTGGTCGTCCGGCGCAGCCGTCGACAGTTCCAGGTGAATGCCGCGCTCCTGGGCTTTGGCGGCGAGTCGGGCCAGGTCGCGCGGCGGACAGATGGCCGGGACCACCAAGTGCAAGGGCCGGCGCCGGGCTCGCTCGGCGTCGTGTTCCAGGGCTTCGGCCAGCTGCACGAGCCGCCGCGCCGCCGGCAGCAGGTCGCTGCCGAACGGCGTGAGCGTCAACGCCCGACTCGTACGGTCGAGCAGGACGCCGCCGAGATGCGACTCGAGCGCGGCGATCCGGCGGCTGACCACCGACTGCGGCACACGAATGGCGGCGGCGCCGACGGTGAAGCTGCCATGCCGGGCGACGGCGAGGAACGCTCGGCTCGCGGCGACCAGGTCCATGGCCCGGCACTATGCCAGATCAACATGGAAGCGCCCATTTCAGTCTTGGACAGCATGACAAGAGTTCGGCACAGTCCCCGGCATGACCGCATTCGTACCTCTGATCGGCCTCGTACTTTCCCTCGGCGTGGTGCCGGGACCGACGTTCGCCCAGGCGGAGTCGTCGCACGACGCGCGGCTCGGCGTCTACGCGGTGGACACCGGGTCCGGCCGCACGGTGACGTACCACGCGGACCAGCGTTTCGCGTACGCGTCGACGCTGAAGACCTTCGCCGCGGCCGCCGTGCTCGACCGCACATCCGAGGCCGGGATGTCCCGCGTCGTGCACTACACGCGCGACGACCTGGTCGACTTCTCGCCGGTCACATCGCTGCACGTGGACGAGGGCATGACCCTCACCGCCATCGCCGACGCCGCGATCACCGTCAGCGACAACACCGCGGGAAACCTGCTGTTCCGCGAGCTCGGCGGCCCCGCCGGCCTGGAACGTCAACTCCGGGCGACCGGCGACCACATCACGTCGGTGGACCGGATCGAGCCCGACCTGAACACCGCCATCCCCGGTGACCGGCGCGACACCACGACGCCGCGGGCGTTCGGCCGCGACCTGCGGGCGTACGCCCTGGGGTGGGAGCTCTGCCCGGGTGACCGGGGTGAGCTGGTCGCCCTGCTACGTGCCAACACCACCGGGGGCAACACGATCCGCGCCGGTGTGCCTGCCGGCTGGACGGTGGGCGACAAGACCGGCACCGCGTCGTACGGCTCACGCAACGACATCGCCGTCCTGTGGCCGCCGGCCGGCGCGCCGATCGTCCTGACCGTCTTCACCACGCACGACGATCCGGGCGCGGCCACCGACGACGCCCTCGTCGCCGAGGCCACTCGCATCGCGCTGGCTCGCCTCCACTGAGCGCCTCGCGGCATGGGATTGTCGGTTCCGCTCACGCGAGACCGAACCCGGCGCGAATCCGTGCGTGATGGGGTGGGACGAGATCCGCGGCTTCGAGAGCATGGCTGGTTACGTCGAGTTGAAACGACGAGTCGATGCTGCCGTGTCCGACGGCATCCTCGCTCCCATCCCCACCCGGCACCCTTATGCCCGCAGCGGGTGGCGATTGAGAGCTGGGCTTCCGGTGCGTCGAGGTGCCTTGCCCGTGTCGCTGTTCGTGCCACGCTTCTTGATGGTCTGTTGGGCGCGCTCGTAGAGGTCGGTGCTGATCAGCGGCTCGTGTGCCTCGGCGCGGGACCAGGCCCATTCGCTCGGGTCGTTCCAGCGGTGGCGGTTCTCGTGGCCGAGCGCCACGTCTTCGACGTCGATCAGGACTTCATCGGTGCGTGCGCGTTCCAGACCTGACGGCCGGTGTAGTGCGGGTTGTGCAGGATCGCGGATCGCTGTCGTCTCCCAGACCTGGTGTGCCGGTGCGGGTTGGGCGCCCGGTCGTACGCCGACGGGCAGGGGATAACGTCCTGGGTGAGGCCGCGTGCAATCGAGGTCATCCCCCGGCCCGAGACGTACTCGGTGAAGATCCGCTGCACTACCGGCGCCGTGACCGGGTCGGGTTCGAGCCGGTGCAGCCGCTTGCCCTCGGCTGCCTTGCCAGGGTTCGGGTGCGGGCCGGCGTCGGCGAGCCGGTAGCCGTAGGGCCGGCCGCCGAGGTAGCGGCCCTCCAACTCGGTCTGCGCCTTCATCGCCGACCGGACGCGGACTTTGATGCGGTTGCGTTCGCCCTTGCTCATGCCGCCGTAGAGCGCCACGGTGTCGAAGTCGCGGCCGGTGCTCTTGATCGTGTCGAGCAGGCGCAGCGCTTCGGGCGCCGTTTCGAGGGCAACGACCGGGACTGCCCGATGTCGAAGAACTCGGCGACAATCTCGCCGCCTGCCGGTTCGATCAGGGTGCGAGCGCGGAAAAGCTGCCAGGTCGACCACCACGAGGCCTGCCCGGAGCGGCGCCCGGCGGGTCAGCCGCGGGCGGCGCTCGGGCTGATGAGTGGCGCGGCCGACCGATTCCGGAGCCATTCGGTGAGAAGATCCGCGGCCTGCGGACGGCTGAGGTGATATCCCTGGACGAGATCGCAGTCCCACTCCCGGAGACGGTCGAGCACGGCCTCGGTCTCCACGCCCTCGGCGATCAGCCGCATGTTGAGGTTGTGGGCGAGCTCGACCGTGCTCTTCACGATGGCCGCGCTGCGGGGGTTCGTGTCGCAGTGGGCGACGAACGCGCGGTCGAGCTTCAGGTAGTCGACGGGCAGGGCATGCAGGTAGGTCAGGCTCGAGTAGCCGGTGCCGTAGTCGTCGACGGCCAGCTTGATGCCCATCCGGCGCAGTTGGGCCAGAACCTCGGTCGCGCGGGCTGCGTCCCTGATCAGGACTTCCTCGGTGACCTCCAGGTGCAGCGCCGACGGTGGTATGCCGTGGCGCGCCAGCGACTCGGCTACGAAGCTCGGCAGTGCGGGATCGTGCAGGTTGGAGGCGGAGAGGTTCACCGCGACGGTGAGGTCGATACCTACGGCGCGCCAGGCGCGGCATTGCTCCAGGGCCATGCCGAGCACCTGCGTGGTGAGCACGCCGATCAGGCCGGCGTGTTCGGCGAGGGACAGGAACCCGTCCGGGTAGACCAGCCCGCGGGTGGGATGGTTCCAGCGGACGAGGGCCTCCACGCCCGACACCGCGCCGGACGCGAGGTCTATTTGCGGCTGGTAGTGCAGGATGAGCTCGCCGTTGTCGAGGCCGCTGCGGAGCTCCTCGAGTGTGGTCAGGCGTCGCCGGCCGGCGTCGTCGTCGGCACCTTCGTTCGCCACGGCGATCCGGCTGTGGTCGGTCTTGGCGATGTACATCGCGTTGTCGGCGTGACGCAGCAGGGTGCTGCGGTCGCGGCCGTGGTCCGGGAAGACGGCCAGGCCGATGCTGGCGTCGACGTGCAGCGTGACCTGTTCCAGATCGAAGGGACGCCGCAGCGCGGTCAACAGCCTGGTGGTGACTTCGAGGGCGCCGTCGACTTCGGCGGGCAGCAGCAGGCCGAACTCGTCGCCGCCGAGCCGCGCCAGCAGGCCGTCGCCGCCGAAGGCCTCGCGCAGCCGGACGGCGACCATCTGTAGAAGCCGGTCGCCGAGGTGATGCCCGAAACTGTCGTTGATCTCCTTGAAGCGGTCCAAATCGATGATCGCCACGGCCAGCGCCTGCTGCACGTCCCGGCGGAGCAGTTGGCGATCGAGGGTTTCCTGGAACAGCCGGCGGTTCGGCAACTCGGTCAGGTCGTCGGTGCGGGCCTGCCGTCGGGCGTCGGCCATCGCCTCCACCGCATGGACGGTCAGCAGCATGCGTAAGATCGCGGCCATGATCGCTACGCTGGCGAGCAGACTGCTGGCGCGGGGCAACACGTCGTCGCTCCAGCTGCCGTACAGCAGAAGTACGACCGACGCGCATGCCAGCGCCGCAGGCAGCGCGACCCGCACGATCGCTCTGGGGTGCGGCTGAGCCGCCGACCGCACCGGGCCCTGCCAGGCCGCTGCGACGATCAGGGCGAGCGCGACCGACCACAACGCGTCGGTCCAGCTGTCCGGCAGAAACGTTCCGTGCGTGGTCTCGAACATGTGGATGCCGTTGGCGGTGGTGTTGACGCCCATACCGGCCAGCAGCAACATCCACACCCGTTCGGTGCGCCAGCCGCTGAGTGCCCACGCGCCGAGCAGGAGCCCGGCCAGCACGATGTCCACGAGCGGATAGGCCATGCTCACCACGACCGACCACGCTCGCTGGCCGGACGTGCCGGCGAAGCCGGTCAGGAACATGACCGAGGCGAACGCGGCCGCGCAGGCCGCGGCGATCAGTCCGTCCAGCCAGCTGGAGACGCCCAGGCGAAAGCGCCGTGCCCGCAGAAGACGCAGCACCGCGGCATAGGCGAACGGGTAGTACGCCAGCCACATCCCGTCGGCGACCGAAGGGTACGGCTGCAGGTTGAGCTTGGTGAGGACCGCTGTCCAGTACACCGTTCCGGCGGCATAGCAGGTCAGGCCGCCAGCCATCAGCAACCACGCGCCGCGATCCTGCCGAACGGTGATCGCCCGGATCGCCACGAGCAGTGCGGCGAGCAGATAGATCGCGTCCTGCAGGAAGTCGTTGAAGCCGGGGTGCCGGTCGGCCCAGGCGCAGCCCGCCGGCAGGGCCACCAGGAACTGGCCGAGCAACAACACCAGGCCCAGACCGAAGCCGACCCGTAGCCAGATCCGCCCACGGGCCGGGATCATCCCCGTCGACGCCTCGTCGGTCGCGGTCGTGGCGGGCACCCTCATGTCAGCGCCTTGATTTCCTCAAAGCGGACGACGTTGTTCTTGCCTTGCGCCTTCGCGGCGTACATTGCGACGTCGGCGTCACGCAGCAAGCCGTCGATATCGCTGTGGCCGTTCCACAGCGCGACCCCGATGCTGGCCCGCGGCCGGATCTCCAGGCCCGGAAGGGAAACCGGTTCCCCGATGGCCGCCAGCAGACGATCCGTCACCGCGTAGGCCTCGCTGGGCTTGTCGAACCGTTCGAGCAGGACCGCGAACTCGTCGCCGCCCAGGCGGGCGGCCATGTCGTCCGGGCCCTGCACGTTCTCGCGCAACCGCTCGCCGACCGCGACCAGGAGGAGGTCACCCACCGCATGGCCGTAGACGTCGTTGATCTGCTTGAACCCGTCCAGATCGACCAAGATCAACGCGAGGGTGTTGTCGTGCGACGTACGAGTGAACGCCTCGGTCAGCCGGTCCCGCAGCAGGGCCCGGTTGGCCAGGCCGGTGAGGTTGTCGTGATAGGCCTGATGTTTCAGCCCGGCGAAGGCGTCGCGCAGCGCCACCAGGGTCTTGTTCAGGGCGTGCCCCATCTGGCCGACCTCGTCGTCGCCGCGGACCGTGAGCCGCTGGCTGAAGTCGCCCTGGCCGACCCCTGTGAGCACGTCGACCGCCTCGCGCAGCGGTCGCGACAACGTCCGCGCGGCCAACACCGACAAGGTGATCGCGACCAGGGCGCCGGCCAGCAGCGACAGCAGCATGAAACGTTCGGTGGCTCGGCTGCTCGACAACGCCTGGCGCGATCCGGTGGCCACGGAGGCGAGAATCTGGGTGAGCACCGCGTCGGCCCGCGTCTTCACCGACGTCGCCAGAGCCTGCGACTGCACCAGGAGAATCTCACTCGCTCGCTGCCGGTCGCCCCGGCGGCTGGCGTCGAGCGCGCTGTCGCGAGCGGCGCGCCACAACTTCAACAGGGAGCCGAACGCGTTCAGGGCTCGCTCCTCGGAGCTCACCAGATGCACTTTCTGCAGCTGTGCGAGATCGGCGTCCAGCCGCAGATCCGTGGTAGCGATGTCCGACTCGTACTGGTTCCGGTAATAGCCGGAGTCGGAAAGGATGTGGGACACGACGGCTTCCAGCTGAGTACCCACCGCGGAACGGGCATCAGTCATGTACGAAAGCGCCATGACGTTCGTCCGGTACTGATATTCCTGTTGCGCCGCGAGGGCGTTGATACGAATGAGGCCGACGACCCCGACGGCGGCGAAGACCGACGCGACCACCAGCGCAACGCTCACGATCTTGGTGCTGATGCGACGATCGGCGAAAGCTCGCTTGGGATGCTTCAGGAATGCGATTGAGCGGCCGCGCACGGCTCTCTCGGGCGCGCCCTGCGACGGACCGTCTCCCGCTGACTTCCTGCCCACGAACCCTCTCCCTGGATACGCATCACCGCAACGGACTATTGGCATATCGGTCGCGAACGCCGCCAATGAAGGCTCTGTCTCGCACCCGTCCGTCCGGAGCTCGCCGCCGGAGCCCTCTCGGCATCACCCAGGAGCTGCGCCAAAGCCCGGCGAAGCGGACGAGAGGCCATCTACGCTCAGGCCACGAAGACGGACTCGGTGGCCAACAAACGTATGTCCGATCCTGCCCCGGAAGGGCGGTGCGCGGTGTTCCGGCGTCCAAATCATCCGGTCACGCTGGCTTTGGCGATCCTCCTGGCCGCCGTTTCGGGATGCGCCAACTCGAACGGCGCATCGGACCAGCCCGCCAAGTCAGCCGACCAGGTCGAGGTCTTCTCGTGGTGGCAGGGTCCCGGCGAGAAGGAGGGATACGACGCCCTCATCGCCTATTTCAAGGACCAGAATCCGGGCGTCGACTTCATCAACGCCTCGGTCGCCGGCGGCGCCGGAAGCAACGCGCGAGCGGTGCTGGCCAGCCGAATGTCGGCCAACGATCCGCCCGACTCCTACCAGGTGCACGCCGGGCAGGAGGAGATGAGCGACGTCAAGGCGGGCAAGGTCCAGGATCTGACATACCTCTTCGATCGCAACGGCTGGCGCGACAAGTTCCCCAAAGCGGTCATAAACGCCATCACCATCGGCGGGAAAATCTATTCCGTGCCGGTGACGATCCACCGATCGAACCTGCTGTGGTACAACGTCAAAGCGATGAGGGCGGCCGGCATCGCCAAGCCGCCCGCCACCTGGCCGGAATTCATGACGATCGCCGCGAAGCTCAAGGCCAAGAAGATCACTCCGCTGGCGATCGGGCCCGAATGGACCCAGAAGCACCTCTTGGAGAACGTGTTGCTGGGTGAACTGGGCCCGGCCAAGTATTCCGCGTTGTGGACCGGAAAGGCGAGCTGGCTGGGAGCGGATGTCCGGGCGGCCGTCAAGGTCTTCAGCAATGTGCTGGCGGCGTCGGACGTCAAGACGTTCGACGGCGACTGGCAGTCGGCGCTCGACAAGGTGATCGACGGCAAGGCCGCGTACACGGTCATGGGCGATTGGGCGGACGCGTACCTGAGCCGTGCGAAAGGCATGACGTTCGGAACCGACTACGACGCCGTCCCCTCCCCCGGCACCGACGGCGTGTTCAACTTCCTCTCGGACGCATTCATGCTGCCCGCCGGTGCCCCACACCGCGCCGCGGCGGAGAAGTGGCTCGAAGCCTGCGCATCGGTCCCGGGCCAGGAGGCGCTCAGTCTCCAGAAACGGTCCCTGACCGCGCGCGTCGACTCAGACAAGATGAAATACAAGGACTATCTGGCCTCGGCGCTGGCGGCGTGGCAGAACCCCGCCACGGTCGTGGTCGGATCGGCGACTCACGGCGTGCTGGTCGACACCGTGCGGAGCGGCGAAATCGACACCGCGCTGTCCAAGTTCGTCGGCGGCGGAGCCATCGACCAGTTCCTGAAGTCGATGGACGGCATATACGCGTGATGTGGGCCTCCCCCGCCCTGACCACGGTTCATCAGAGGGTCACTCCGGGTCGAGTGTGTCGATCCAGTCGTGCAAGCGGCGGATCTCGATCGACAGGAGTTCCGGGTCGCGCAAGGTCGCGGCGAACACCGAGGCCCCCTGGATCGCGGAGAGCAGGCTGACGGCGAGATCGCGTGGTCGCGCACAGCCGAGCTCCTCGAACTGCGGCGACGGAATACGCTCGTATCTACACACGGGTCGCCGCTTCTGTCGGCGATCCTCTTCAGCCTGGCTGGCCGGTATCCGGAATCGAGAGGCTGATCGGCCGGTGCGGGCTGGAGGTCATGGACCACCCCGCACGTGCAGACCTCCAGCAGCGGTACTTCGCCGGCCGGACCGACGGCCTGCGGCCCTATACCTTCGAGACCCTGGTGGCCGCGCGGGTCACCTGAGCGAGCGCAGCCCACCGCGGCACCGTCACTGTCTGCGAGGGCCAGGCGGTGACGGTACGGCAGAGGAGTGCAGCAACGTCGCTCTTCGTGCCGGTTGGACAGCCGGTCCTGACCGACTCCGGCATGGCGTCGGTCTTGTTCCACACGATCCGGTTGCGCAGGATCCAACCGTCCTCGACCAGTGCCCAGGAGACCCGGGCTGGGATCATGAGCAGGCTCTTGAAGGGCGCCTCGCCGGTGGTGTTGCGCCTTCATGATCGGGAGCCGAGGAACCCAGGGCCGTCACCCCCGTCCCTTGTGATCGCTAGCCGGATCAGCTTCCCCATTGCGGGGCCGACCGGAGTACGCCGGAAACCGGCACTGGCCAAGATCGTCGTAGGTGAATGGGTGACGGCTTGGCCACATCGAGTGCAATGAACCCATGACCATCATGGAGCGCACCATCGCGGTGGCCGCCGGGTCAGCCGGACGCGTAGGCCGGGCGACGGCGCGGTATGTGCTTAGGCATCGTTTGCTGACTGCGCTGGTAGTGACGCTGGCCGCCGCCACCACCTCGCTCCGCAACGGCTGACCCGAACCGGGTGTCGGTTGGCCGTCGTATTCGTGAAGATGCATGGCCCAGGTTGGTACCGTTCCGGGCAAACGCCAGGACGGGGACCGTCGCATGCGATTCGGGATCCTCGGGCCGCCGGAAATGTGGCGGGACGGCCGCCCGATCTCGGTCGGCGGTCCACAGCAGCGAGCCTTGCTGGCCGCGCTACTCGTCAATGCCAATCGGGTGGTGTCGGCCGATCGGCTGATCACGTACCTGTGGGAGGACCGGCCGCCGGTGGCCGCGCGCAGTCTGCTGCAGGGCTGCGTGGCCCAGTTGCGGCGCGCCTGCCGCGTGGCCGACCCGGACCGGCAGCGGCTGGTGACCCGGACGCCGGGATATGTGCTCGAGGTCGCTCCCGGTGAGCTGGATCTCGACCGGTTCGAGGCGCAGGTGGCGAGCGCTGCCGTGGCGCCTCCGGCCCGCGCGGCCGAGATTCTCGGCGCGGCCCTGGCGCTGTGGCGGGGACCGGCCCTGGACGGTGTGGAGGTCCAGGCCGCCCGAACCGATGCCGCCCACCTCGAGGAGCAGCGGCTGGCGGTCGTCGAGCAGCGGCTCGAGGCCGGCCTGCGGTTGGGCCGATATCCGACGCTGATCACCGAACTGGACGGCTACGTCCGGTCGCATCCGTTGCGGGAGCGGTTCTGGGCGATGCTGATGCTGGCCCAGTACGGCGCCGATCGGCAGGCCGACGCCCTGGCGACATTCCAGCGGCTGCGGCAGACCCTGATCGACCAGATCGGCGTGCCACCGAGCCGGAGCCTGCGCGCCCTGCAGGCGACGATCCTGGCCGGCGGCGACGCCCTGGCACCCTACCGGTCCACCCCGGACGCGGCACCGACGCCCGCGCAGCTGCCGCCCGCCGTGTCCGTCTTCACCGGTCGCGACAATCATCTGAGCGTCCTCGGCAAGTTGCTCGCCGGGGTGGACGAGACCACCGTCGTCGGCCTCATCTCGGGTACGGCCGGGGTCGGCAAGACCGCGCTCGCCGTGCACTGGGCTCACCGCGTCCGGGATCAGTTCCCGGACGGCCAGCTCTTCGTCAACCTCCAGGGCCGGCGGCCGATCGACGCCCTCGCCGGCTTCCTGCAGGCCTTTGGTACGCCCACCGACCAGATCCCGACCGAGCAGGAGCAGGCGACCGCACGGCATCGTTCCGTGGTGGCCGGACGCCGGATACTCGTGGTGCTCGACAACGCGGACAGCGCGGACCAGGTCCGGCCGCTGCTGCCCGGCGGTTCGGGCTGTCTCGTCCTGGTCACCAGCCGGGACCGGCTCGGCGGCCTGGTCGCGCGCGACGGCGCGTGGCCGATCACGCTGGACCCGCTCGCTGAGGAGGACGCGGTCACGCTGCTCGAGCGCGTGCTGGGCCCGGAACGCGTAGCCGCCGAGCCCGGGCAGGTGGCGGAGCTGGCCCGGCTGTGCGGCCGCCTGCCGCTCGCCCTGCGGATCGCCGCCGCCAACCTCGCCGGCCAGCCGGATCGCCGGATCACCGACGAGGTGATCGCGTTGTCCGCGGACGACCGGCTGGCCGCGCTCGAGGTCGAAGGTGATCGGCACAACGCGGTTCGAGCCGCGTTCGACCGGTCCTACGTCGCTCTGGACCCGGCCGAGCGGACTCTGTTCCGCCGCCTCGGTCTCGTGCCCGGGCCGGACGTGAGCGCCGAAGCCGTCGCGACGCTCGGCGGCGAGCCGCCGGCGCTCGACCGGCTCATCCGGGCCAACCTCATTCAAACCACCGGGTCCGAGCGCCATGCGATGCATGACCTGCTGCGGCTGTACGCGCGGGAACAGGCCGACGGAGACGACGCGGATGCCGTCGCCCGCCTGTTCGACTGGTTTGTCGCCGGCTGTGACGCGGCCGCCCAGAAGCTGTACCCCGCCAAACTGCGACTGCCCCGGCCGGAGCCGCCGGCCGCCTTCGACGACGCGGCGGCGGCCGCGGCCTGGCTGGACGCGGAGCGGGCCAACCTCGTCGCCGCCACCCTGCACGCGGCGGAGAAGGGCCCGTACGAGAAGGCCTGGGCTCTCGCCGACGGACTGCGCGGATTCCTGTGGCTGCGGATGCACACGGTGGACTGGCAGACCGTGGCGTCGGCCGGCCTGGCCGCGGCCACCGCCGCCGGTGATCTCGCCGGGCAGGCCGCGTGCCACCTGAGCATGGCCGACCTGGTCCGCTGTCAGGGCCGCTACCCGGAGGCGATCGGCCACTACACCCAGGCGGCGGCGCTGGCTGAGCGGGCCGGCTGGTCGATCGGCCACTCGGCAGTGCTGGGCAACCTGGGCACGGCGTACTTCTGGCTCGGCGAGCTGCCCGCAGCCGCCGAGCAATACCACCGGGCGCTGGAGATCGCCCGATCCGAGGGCCGGCTCGGCGCACAGGCCGTGCGCCTCGGCAACCTCGGCCTGGTCTCCTGGCTGCGCGGCCGGTTCGCCGAGGCCGCCGACTACCAGACCCAGGCGCTTGCGCTGAACCGGAAGCTCGGCGAGCGCGGCAACGAGGGCATCGACCTGGCCAACCTCGGCGAGTGCGAGGCCGCGCTCGGCAACCTCGATCTCGCGCGGACCCATCTGCGGGCGGCCCTCACCATTCACGAGGAGGTCGGCGACCGCGGCGCCGAGGCGGAGAGCCGGGCCGTGCTGGCCACCGTCGAACGCGACGCCGGCCACCTCGACGAGGCGTTGCGCCTGGCGCGGGCCGCGGTCGACCTCACCCGCGAGGCCGGTGAGAACCAGATCGCCGCCAACGCCCTCAACGTGCTCGCCGGCGTCCACCTGCGGTTCGGCGACATCGCCAAGGCGGCCGCCGGGTACGAGGAGGCGCTCCGGTCGGCGCGGGCGACCGAGACCCGGCACGCGGAGCTCGGAGCGCTGCTCGGCCTGGCCGCGGCGGGTGTCGCCGCCGGCGATGCGGAGCGGGCACGCGCGTACGCGAAGCAGGCGCTCGGGCCCGCCCGAGCCGGTGGATATCGGGTTTTCGAGGCGCATGCCGAGGCAGCGCTGGCGGCCGCCGCAATGAACGCCGGTGATGCGGAGACGGGGGCGCGGCACGCCCGGTGTGCTCTTGACATCTATCAGGCGAGCGGGCACCGGCTCGGGTCCGAGGAGATGGAGACCATGCTCGGCCGCCGGCGTTGACCGGCGGCCGAGCAGGAGTCAGCTCCGGGTCAGGGTGTAGTCACCCACGCCGTGCTGATTCGTGATCACGACTCCGTACCAGCCGGAGATCGCCGGTGTGAAGGACAGGAACTCGGTGGTGCCGGGGCCGTTGCCGGTGCTCGAAGCCGACGCCGCCGACCGCGATCGGACGAAGGTGGCGGGGTTGCCGGGGTCGTCGCCCATCACGAAGAGCCCCGGATCCTGGTCCACCGTCGACGGGGTGACCGAGAAGAGCACCGGTGCGCCGGCGGTGAGGAAGGTGTCGCGGACCGCGACCAGGTCGGCCGGCATGTGCACGATCTGCGACGAGCCTGGCGCCAGGATGTTCCGGTTCTGGGCGACCTCGATGTTGTACGGCAGTCCACCGGAGAAGTTGTTGACGCGCGGGTAGTAGTCGCCGAACGACCGCCGGTTGGAGTCGATCGCCACGAAGTCGACGACGTCGGCCGCGCCCTGGCTGGAGGCCAGGGGAAGCGTCTCGGCCCGGTCGTCGTAGACGGTCAGGTCCACGTCGGCCGCTACCGACGGCACCACGGCGACCACCGACCAGTCGGCCGTGGTGGTGTTCATCGAGAAGTTGTGCGGGGCCGGCACCGGGCGGGCCAGGGCCTGGTTGTCCGGCAGCGGATCCCGGAAACCGTAGTCGATGGTGTTCTGGTAAACCGACGCCAGCGCGCCGGTGTCGCTCACGTTGAACCCGTCGGCGATCCGGCTGTTCCAGAAGGCCGAGAAGTTCGGGCTGACGTGGTGGGTGAAGGTGAACCACAGGTTGCCGAAGCCCTCGGAGGAGCGGTCCCAGATGGGCTCGTTGGCCGAGTCCTGGATGTCGAGCATCGCCCCGGTCACCCGCATCTCCACCGTGTCGCCGCGCGCGGCGGCGTCGGACCAGCCCTGGTCGTCCAGGTTGCGGACCGAGCCGTCCCGGAAGTGGTAGAAGTTGTCGTGGTAGACGGCCATCCCGAACCAGTCCGCGAAGCCCTCGGTCCAGGCGCAACCGGCCGACGACGACACCGCGATGTCCGGATGCGGGAAACAGCTCGGCGCGCTCGGGAAGGCGTCGCTGTAGACGTCGTCCATGACCGCGTGCCCGATCTCGTGCGCGGTGACCATCGCGACGTTCGGGGCGTCGGCGAGCAGGTGGACGATGTTCGTGTCGGGGGTGTAGTTGTTGCCGAGGGTGGAGTCCGGCGTCCAGCTGATCTTCAGCTGTCGGCAGGCGACGTCCTTCTGATCCCAGCACGTGTTGGTGGGTTTGGGGATGAACTGCCAGGCGTCGTTGGCCTCGTCGAAGGCGTGCAACCCGCGATAGACGGCCGGGTCGCTGGTCCGGGATCCGACGTTGACGGTGACTCCCGGCGTCACCGTGTGGATCTCGGTCGTCCATCGGTACTGGTTGCCGCTGAGGTCCTGCACCTGCCACGAGTCGTTCGCCAGGATGAAGCTGGCCGAGATCCGGGTGCCCTTCGAAGAGTCGAAGCAGATGGTGAAGTTGCCGTTGGAGTCGGTAAGCGCGCCCCCGACGCGCCCGTTGACCGCGTCGTTGATGACGACGTTGACGTTCATCTCGTTGTGCCAGGAATTGTTCTGGTCGAAGTAGCCCCAGTTGCCGGTGACGTTGGTGTCGCAGGCCAGCGAGGGACTCGGGGTGCCGGCCACGCTGCGCAGCTTTTGCCCGGCCGGCCGCTGGAACACCTTCGTCGGCGTCACCCGCACGGCCGGCTGATTCCCGCTCTTGGTGAGCGCACCCAGCCGCGACGCTTTGCCGGCGCCGGCCACGGTCAGGAACACCGAGTCGCCGGCGGTCTGGGTGTCGTTGCCGTCCCCCGCGGCTGCCCGTACGGAAATCTCGCCGAAGCCTTCGGCGACTGCCTTGACCACGCCGGTGAGGGTCACCGGTTTCCCGGCGCCCGGTGAGACCGTCGATTCGGCCGGCTTCCGCTCCCAGGCCAGCTGCTCCGGCAGGGTGATGGTCACGTCGGTGCCGGGAAGGGCCCGGCTCGCCCGGATCGTGACAGTCAGGGTCGCCGTCGCGCCCACCGACGGCACCCGATCGAGTTTCGCGGTGACGCCGACACAGCTGGCGAACTCGCTGGTACCCGACGGAATTACCGCACAGGGTGTGGCCGTCGCCCGCGGAGGATCCGGATTCCCCTTGCCGGGGTCGGGATCGGCGGCCGCGGGTGTCGCGAAGAGGATCATCGCCAGTGTCCCCGCCACCCCTGCCGCAATCTGCTTTCGTCTATCGCCGAGGCTCATTCAAAACTCCCGATCATGATGGGTTCACCGTCGGCGCGACGTTGCCAGTGGGCGATGGGCAAATGGTGGGCGAACGATGGGAGGCCCAGCTCCACCGCGTTCGTCAAGACGCTGAGCGCCCGATCATCGATAACCTCAAATTCCCTGAGGATCATTTCACGCGGGGAACGGCGGGTGCTTCCATCTGTTAATCAGTCTTACTAACGTACACGGAGGAACCCGGGCCATGTCATCCCCCCGTACGCGCATCGCCGTCGCGACCGCCGCGGCTCTCGCGCTCGCCCTTCCGATCGGCCTCAAGACCGCTGATGCGGCCACGGCGCCCGCCAGTGCCAAGACCCAGGCCGCCGCTTCGTTCACGGCCGCCGAGGTGCTGACCGGCGTGCAGAAGAACATGACCGCCGCGAAGCAGGTCAACACCAAACCCCACATCAACACCATGACGCGCGCCCACCCACGCGTCACGATGCGGCCGGCCTGGTCGTCCTGCAGACATGGCACTCGCATTTACCCGCCGCGGCGCCGGGGAGCCGCTGATCCTGCTGCACGGCATCGGCTCCGCTCGCCAGGCCTGGGACCCCGTCCTCGACCGGCTCACCGAGCGATTCGACGTCATCGCCGTCGACCTGCCCGGCCACGGCGAATCCCCGCCGCTGCCCTCGCGCGTCGAACCACGGCCGGACGCCATCGCTGCCGCGGTGGCCGCATTCCTTGACACCCAGGGCATAGCGACTCCGCACGTGGCCGGCAATTCGCTCGGCGGCTGGGTCGCCCTCGAGCTCGCCGCCGCCCGCCCGCTCCAGTCGCTGACCCTGGTCTCTCCGGCCGGGCTGTGGCACGGCCGAAGCCCGCTGTACAACCGGATCAGTCTGCGCACCACCCGATGGCTGGCCAAGCACCTCACCACACCGGCATGCCGCCTCGTCCGGTACCGCGCCGGCCGGATCGCCATCCTCGGCCAGACCCACGGGCAACCGTCCCGGATCACCGCCGCCTACGCCCGCACCGCCGTACGGTCGATGGCCGGCGCCACCGGCTTCGACGCGACCATGAAAGCCACCGAGCCGCGCTGCTACCGCGCCGGCCCACCCATCGACGCGCCGGTCACCGTCGCCTTCGGGTCGCGTGACCGCCTCCTGCTCCCCCGCCAGTCCCGCCACCTGGACGAACTGCCGCCGGGAACCTGCGTCGGCGAGCTGCCAGGCTGCGGACACGTCCCGATGGCCGACAATCCCGGCGCCGTCGCCGCGCTCATCATCGCCGCTACCGAGAGGCCCTGCGATACCAACCTATCCTGACAGGTCTGCACACGGCTCGCTGTTGCCGTCGGATGCGAGCACGCCGCCGGCGGCGCACACCACATCCCAGATCAGGTCCGGCGCCGTCCCATCGCGAGCACCTCGCGACACGGATGTCGTGTGAGCAGATCACCCTACGATGCGCAATGTAGATCTCTTGCGGCAACCACCGTGTGAATTTCTCTCGTGTTGGGCCCGGACACGTTAACCTCCACCAAGGTCATTCACGTTTGCGGGATGGTTTTGGTGGGGGTTTTTCGTTGTCCGCCGCGGGATCGCGATCGACAGCTGTAGTTGACCGCTTGGGTCCTCGACTGAGGGCGGCTCTGGCTCTGCGGTGGGAACGTCGAGGGTGATGCTGACCGGGGTGCACACGATGGTTATCCCCCGCTCTCGGAGCTGACGCGCGAGCTCACGGACACTGATGGCGGCCGCATCAACGCCGAGCATGTGCGCGAGCTGGATGGTGGCCTGCTCGATGAGCTGGTCCTGCCGCACGAACAACGTTTTCGGGGGATCGGGCAGGGCGTCGCTGGCGCTGGTGCGTCCGTGCCGGCACCGGTAGCGAGCCCGCCCGTGCGCCCAATGCCCTTCCGCCCGCCGCCCGCACAGCCCGCAGATCACCAGGCCGGTCAGCTGATATCGATCGGGATTCGCGTCGTCCGGTACCGAGAGCGCGCTGACCTGCTGTGCCCGAAGGAATGCATCCTCGCTGACCAGCGCGGGATGCACACCCGGCGGCGAGATCACCCACTGATCACGCGGGTTCCAGCCGCGGGTCGGCTTACAACCGACCGGCCGACTCGACTTGTCGCCGGGCCGTCGCTCGTGGTGGTCGATGCTCTGGCGTTTCCAGACCTGCCGGCCGGTGTAGCGCGGGTTGGCCAGGATCGCCGCCACGGTCCGGACCGTCCAGGTGGAGCGTTGACGGTGCCGGTTGCGGTCCGGGTCATGCGCTGCCGGGGAAAGGACACCCAGTGCGTTGAGCGTGCGGGCGATCCCGGCGGTGCTGTTTCCGGCGAGACGTTGCGCGAAGATCCACCGCACGTGCGGGGCATTTCCGCGTCCGGGTCGAGCCGCAGCAGCCGCCGACCCCAGAGCGCGTGTTGCCCGTTGGGGTGCGGGCCCGCGTCGGCCAGCCGATACCCGTACGGCGGCCGCCCACCCAAATGCCGACCCTGCAGCCGGACCTGCGCGCTCATCGCCGCGGTGGTGCGGCGTCGAGTGCGAAGCACTTCCCGCGCGGACTGCTGCCCGAGCAGTCCGAGTAGAGCTTGGTGGGCGGGATCGGCGAGATTGACAGGACCGTCGAACTCGGCCAACCACACCTGCACCCGCACGCATGCAGCTGTGCGATGATCGGCTTTGCTTGTTTGTCGGCGAAAGCACGCTCGAACTCACCGATCACTACGGCGTCGAACGGGCGATCGGGTCGCGCGGCGGCGCGCAGCAGAGCAGCGGCTTGTGGCCGGTGGTGCCAGGGCAGGCTGCGGGAGTGGCGACGTCGAAGAACTCGACCACGATCCGGCCGTGACCGTCGATCACCCGAACCGCGTCGTCGCGCTGCCACTCCCGCGACGTCTCCGGGTCCTGCTGCCGGCCGGTCGACGTACGGCCGTAGAACGCGAAACGCAGACCCGCGTCCGAATGAGCCCGGTGGCGGCGACCGCGGACGCGGGGCGGTGTCGATCGAGCCTTCAGCCACGATGCGAGCTGCGGGCCTTCGTTTGCTGGCAGGGTGATGGACATGACGGTCACCTCGGTTCGAGGCCGAACAGATGCCGATCGCTATGCCCACCAGGAACCTGCCGACGACGCCACTCCGGTCGATGTCACCGCGCCGGAGTACGGATGTAGTCCGGAAGGCTGACGTAAGAGCTAACCGCCTTCTCCGTCGCGGCGGATGCTGACGAGCAAGAACGGCATATCCGATCGGCTGCGGCAGGGCGGCGCATCGCAGAATCAGGTCTGCTCCGGCAGACTTCATGAGGTGGAGTTGACGAGAACGCGCACGGGCCTCGCCCGGACGCAACGCATGTTGCAGGACCTGGCCCGGCACGGTGCGGACTCGGTCGGCTTCCGTGATCGCATCCCGTACGTGCTCGACCTGATGGCTGGAGTCACCCGCACAATTGACGCGGAAAGCCATGGGCATCGCACTGCCGCGTTCAGCGCCTGGTGGACGAATCTCGATCGGGCCGAGCAGCGTGCCATCACCGACATACGCAATGCCGAACTCAAGGAACTGGACACTCGGACCTCGATGCGGCAACGGACGACCACGAACGCCGACCCGGTTGATTTCTCCGACCTGACGGTCAACCCGGGAGACACCGTCACCCGGATCTTCTGGACCTTCGATGGTGGGCCGCTTCATGACGCGCCTGTTCTCGAGGCCTGAGCGGATACCGCGATCACCTCGGCGAACTGGTGGATCAGGCCGAGCAATTGCTGGCCGACGCCTGATCAGGCGGCAGAGGCCACCGGACCCATCCCTGGAGAAAAACCTGGGTTCCCGGCAACCGGTCAATACTCCTTTGACGGGTCCGCCGGAGTTTCCTGGGTCGAGGAATCCTGAACGGCAAAGGCGTTGCGCACCAGCAGCCTAAGTCGTCGTCGCAGGTTGCTCATTGTCGTGGAAGGCGGGAGCTGTGCAGGCCCCCGCGCAACAGCGCCGCCGTGGTCGTGGCGCTTCGGTTTCTGGCTCTGCTTTCGACCGCTACGTCACGGCGATGATGAACGGGTGCCCAGTGAGCTGGTCGGAGACAGGAGTGTGTGGAGTGCTGGAGATGACGGTGGTGTGTCGGCAAGCCACGCACCGCTAGGACGATGCCGATCCCGGCGACCGTGACACGCGTCGCGGGTGGAGTCGGATGCGGCTGAGCAGCAGCAGTGACGGCATGAGCAGTGCGACGAGGATCAGCTGGGTCAGCTCGATGCCGAGGTCGAAGCCGAGCAGGCTGACGACCAGTGGGCCTCGGCCGAGATCGAGGCCGCCTAGCAACGCGGCGAACGCCAAGCCGTGCATGAGCCGAAGCCAGCGGCGACGGCGACCCGGTAGCGGGGTGTGCAGGAGCATGACCAGGAACAGCAAGCGGTCGACGCCTTCGGCGATGTGGCGATGTGGCGATGTGGCGATGTGGCGATGCCAAGGCGTACAGCGGCGAGAAACCCGGTCTCTTCGGTGGCGCAGGCCGCGGGTACGGCGATGGTGTGCTGCTGCCAGTCCAGCAGGCACAAGGTGGCGTAGGTGTCCGCGCCGACGGAGCGCAGCGAGACGAGGATCTGGTGCGACAGCAGGTGGTGCACGATCCCGTCGTAGGTGAGGTGATAGTCGCCGACCCCACGAAGTTTCCCGTGGGAACGACCCCAGGTCTTGGGTCACCGACCATCGCTCAGTCGTCGTTCTTGCCGTGCAGCCAGGTCCGGGCCTCGCGATAGAAGTCCTCGACGAGTGCCGGTTCGTCGTCACCGGGCAGATCGTCGGGAACGGGATACGCGGCGTCCCGGTTCAGGTAGGTGAGGTGGCGGTACGACGGACGTGCCGCGGCGAGTCGTTCCGGGTCCAGTTGCAGGACCGCATCCGGGGAAACCGGGTCGATCCGGTCCTTCTTGTAAATGGAATCGAAGGTGCGCAGCCTCCATTGCCCGTCGCGTCGTTCCACCCGAGAGAAGAACCGGCCCCAGGCGACCACATCACATTCGACGCCTTCGACATGCGGGCGGATGTGGATCTCGCCGAGGCTCTCAACGAGTGCCCGGTCACCCTCAACCTCACTCCGGACGGGAATGATGACGTGGAATCCGCCGCCGCGGGTGCGTTGCCGTTCCCGGGACACCTTCGCGAACTCGGCGATGCTTCCGGTGAACCAGGTGACGCGGACTACCGAGTCGGGCCAGTAGAGGTTTTCCATGGTCTCGAAGTCGCCGGTGTCCCGGGCGAGACGTTCCCGCTGGACGAGTGCGGACAGCTCCCGCTCGATGATCGGGTCGGGCAGATCAAGTGGTGTGTGTTTCATGCGGGGCTCCTGGATCTGATCGGCGCGCCGCGATGAAGTCGGCGTCGGCCTCCGTGCTCGAGGTGATGCGCCGCTTGAGGTGGGCGTCTCCCCGGCGGTGTTCGTTGCGGGCGTAGTGGTCGAGCAGCACATCGCGGCCGAGGTCGTTGTCGAGGTCGCGCCAGACGGCGTGCATGTGCTGCCCGGCCGCGACCGCGTTGTCCGACTCGACGAGTAGGCCCTTGGTCGAGACCCGGAAGTAGTACGCGGTGTCCGGGCGCTCCCCGCCGGCCCACGCGAAGGTGAGCAGCTCGGCGGACTCCGACTCGACGACCGCGCGGTACTGCTTGCTGAGCTCGTCCGGACCGGTCTCCACGAAGTGCAGAAGCAGTTCCCGCGCGTACGCGAGATCGTCAGCGCTCAACTCCGCGCCGTTCAGACCGCTCGGCTTGTGCCGCTCGAAGCGCAGCGCCCAGCGGTCCTCGTCGTCGATGGTGTACGACTCGATCCCGAGGTCCACGTGGTCGGGCAGTTCGACGTCACCGACGTACGGGACCTGCCGGGTGGTGAAGTCTGCTGGCGCCACCGGATGGATGTGCGCGGCTTTCCGCTGGTCGGCGTTCAGCCGGCGGAACAGGTCGAACGCCATCGTCTGGCTCTGGCCGAGCGGGTTCAGCACGCCCGCCGGGAACGGCTGCGCGCCCATCGCGACAGGGGTGACGGTCAGCTGTTCCTGGCCGACGATCGTGAAGTTGAACCCGATGTGGTGACCGATGATCCGCCAGCCCCAGGTGTCCTCGAAGGCCGGCCGGCCGAACCAGCTGAACAGGTACGCCTCGGGATCACGGAAGTCGGCCGCGTAGACGCCGAAGCCGCGCTGGACGACCTCGGTCTCGCGGAGGATGTTCTCGGTCGCCATGATCGCCAGCGCCTGGCTGTACCCTCGCAGGCTCAGCCCCGACCGCAGCAGGGTGTGCGCCAGCGCCTTTTGATGGCGGTCGAGCTCGAACAGGGCGATGCCGGTGCGGTCGGGCTTCGGGATGAAGTCCCAGTCGATCCGGCGTGAGTCGTCGAATCCGAACAGCGCACGATCACGCTGATCGCCGGAGAAGCTGTTCAGCAGCGACCAGGTCGCGAACAGCATGTCCCGGATGGCGCCCGGCGCCCGGTAGGTCATGCCCATGTCACCCCTCCATGGCTCAGGCGAGCGCGTTACCCAGGGAAACCGCGTGTCGGGTGACCGCGTCGAGCGTGTTGAGCTTGTGCTGCCGGGCTGCGATCTCGATCGTGTCGGCGTCGGCCCGCGCCTCGAGCAGGTCCAGCAGGCCCTCGTGCTCGGCCACCGACTGGACCGCGCGCCCGGGCGCGTGCGTGAAGGCGGACCGGCGGATGAAGTCGAGCCGCGACCACTCGGTGTCCAGCAGTGCGATCAGGTGCTTGTCGGGAGCCTTACGAAAGATCATCGTATGGAACTGGCGGTTGAGGTTGGAGAACCGCATCGGGTCGAAGTCGGCGAGTGCCTCGGACATCTCCCGGTTCACCTGGCGGGCGCCGGCCAGGTCGGCCGGGGTCAGTTCCTCGGCGGCGAGGGCGGTGGCGAGCCCTTCGAGCCGGGCGAGCAGGCGCATGGTCCGCGTCCACTCCCCCTTGTCGAACGTGGCGACGCGAGCGCCGACGTTCGG
The DNA here is from genome assembly GCF_044455125.1 of Actinoplanes sp. NPDC051343. NCBI lineage: Bacteria > Bacillati > Actinomycetota > Actinomycetes > Micromonosporales > Micromonosporaceae > Actinoplanes > Actinoplanes sp. NPDC051343. Next base: position 13,637 of record NZ_JBITEL010000006.1, on the reverse strand, counting down.
GATGATTTCGATCCAGCCCTCGGCCTCGAGCCGCCGCATCGATTCGCGCCACGGGATGGTGCTGATGTTGGTCTCGCGCCCGAGCTGATCGATGACGAGCCGGTGTCCGGAGCCATACGTACCGTCAAGGATGCGCCCCTTGAGCAGGTCGTAGCAGATGTCGGTCCGCGTTGCCATTCCGTTCACCATCTTTCGCATAGCAGGCTCAAAAATTGCGTAATATATCGTATGCGATTGTTAACCTGCGGCATCGTACCGAGTGAGCCACGCCTCGTTCATCGGGAAGAGCCCGTCGACCGGTTCACCCTCGGCGATCCGGGCCGCAATCCAGGCATCCCGGATCCCGTCCTGCTCTGCCTCGGCCAGCACCTCGTCGACCAGCGCGGCGGGCACCACGAGCACACCGTCGGCGTCACCCACGACCAAATCGCCCGGGACCACCGCGGCGCCGCCGCACGCGATCACCACGTCGGTCTCCCACGGAACGTGCCGCCGGCCGAGCACGGACGGGTGCGGGCCGCTCGCGAACACCGGCAGGCCGGTGGCGACGACCGCCTCCGCGTCGCGCACCCCGCCGTCGGTCACCACCCCGGCCGCACCCCGGTACCGGGCGCGCAGCGCGAGGATGTCGCCGAGGGTGCCCGCCTCCGGCCGGCCTCTCGCCTCGATGACCAGGACCTCACCTGCGCCGACGGAGTCGAACGCCTGCTTCTGCGGGTTGAAGCCGCCGCCCCGCGCAGCCAGCAGGTCGGGGCGGAACGGAACAAACCGCAAGGTACGGGCGGGTCCCGCGAGCCGCATGCCGGCCGCGAGCGGGCGTACGCCGTCGATGAACACGTCGTGATAGCCGCGCTTGCGCAGCGCCGTGGACAACCCCGCGGTGCCGACGGCGCGAAGCCGGTCGATCATTGACGTCCCCCTTCTGAGGTGAACTGGTCGGCGAAGGCCTCGGAACCACGTGCGAGCAGCGTGACGTCGGCACCCACCAGGATGAAGGAGGCCCCCGCGCCGAGGTATCGGCGCGCCGTCGCCGGATCGAACGCGTTCACGCCGACCGGCACGCCGAGCCTGCGGCCGACCGCGATGCAGTATTCGACCGCGGCGACGACGTCGGGATGTGTCTGCTGCCCGATCAGCCCCATCGACGCGGCGAGGTCGCTCGGCCCGACCAGGATCCCGTGCACACCGGTGGTCGCGATCGCGTCGACCTGCTCGACCGCCTCGGCCGTCTCGATCTGTACGAACACCGAGACCGTCCCGGCGGCGTCGGCGAGGTAACCGTCCACCCGGTTCCAGCGGGCGGCCCGCCCGAGGGCGCTGCCGACGCCGCGCACCCCGTGCGGCGGGTAGGTCACCGAGCGGACGGCGGCCACCGCGTCGGCCTGCGATGAGACCATCGGCACCAGCAGGTTCTGCGCCCCGAGATCGAGCACCTGCTTGATCACCACCGGGTCGTTCACCGGCACTCGCACCAGCGGCGTGATCGGGTAGCCGGCGACGGCCTGCAACTGCGCGAAGACCGACTCGAGGCCGTTCGGGGCGTGCTCCATGTCGATCAGCAGCCAGTCGAGGCCGCTGCCGGCACAGATCTCGGCGACCAGGGCGCTACCGGAGCAGACCCACATCCCGACGGCGGCGCGGTCCAACTCCGCCAGGGTGGCCGCGAACGGCCGCGGCAGGCTCAGGCGAACCGGCATGACACCGCTCCGAGATCGCGATAGTCGCCGAGGATGATGTCGCCGCGCTGGACCCAGATCGGCCGGGTGAAGCTGCCGGCCAGCACGATCTCGCCGCGCTCGAGGCTGTCGCCGTAGTGAGCCAGCTTGTTGGCCAGCCAGGCGACGCCCATCGCGGGGTGCCCGAGGACCGCGGCGGCGACGCCGGACTCCTCGATCGTCTCGTTGCGGTAGAGCACGGCGCTTACCCACCGCAGGTCGACGGCCGAGGGCGCGACCGGCGAGCCGCCGAGCACCACCCCGCCGAGCGCCGCGTTGTCGCTGATCGTGTCGACGATCGTGCGGCCCGCGAGCTCGATGCGCGACGACAGGATCTCCAGCGCCGGTACGACGTACTTGGTCGCGTCCAGCACGTCGAACAGCGTCACGTCCGGGCCGATCAGCTTCTCGCCGAGCACGAAGGCGAGCTCGACCTCGATCCGTACACTGGAGAACCGGTCGAATTCGATCGTCGAGCCGGACTCGTAGATCTGGTCGGCGAACACCGCCCCGTAGTCAGGCTCGGTGATCCCGGTGGCCGCCTGCATCACCTTCGAAGTGAGGCCGATCTTCCGTCCGGCGTGGCGGCGCCCGGCGGCCACGCCGCTCGCGTGCCAGATCCGCTGCACCGCGTAGGAGTCGTCGACCGTCATGTCCGCGTAGCGGGCGGTCAGCAGCGGCAGGACGCCCCGCTCGTGCTCGGCACGGGCGAGTTCGTCCGCAATCTGTTGATGCACGGTCGGGTCGAGCACGATGTCTCCGTCTCTTTACGGGAAATCAGGCCGAGATCGGCAGGTTGAACAACCGGATCGCGTTGCCGGCGAGCACCAGGTCGCGGTCGGCGTCGCCGATCTCGAGGGTGTCGCGGACGAACTGAACGCCCTGGCTCATCCAGCCGTAGAAGACCGGGAACGACGAACCGAACAGGTAGTGGTCCGACCCGTTGACCTTGAGGGCACACTCGACCTGGTCCTTGCCCCACGAGTGCGGGTGGGTGAGGTCGAAGAAGATGTTGTTCTCGAGGTAGCCCTTGATCTTGTCGCCGCCACCGGAGTCGAGCCGGTTCATCGCCTCGGACTTGTTCGACTTGTGCGGGGTCAGCAGCGCGGTATTGGCGAAGAAGTTGCCGCCGAGCATGGTGTGGATCATGCGCAGGTTGGGGAACTTCTCGAACATGCCGCTGAACAGTTCGCGGCCGACGGCGATGCCCTGGTCCATGATCCGGCCGTACTCGCGCCGGAAGTTGGTGTAGTCGATGATGGACTTCCACTCGACCGGCAGCGGCGTGTGATGCACGATCACCGGCACGTTCAGCTCGTTGAGCACCTTCAGGTACGGCTCGAAGACCTCGTCGTCGAGGTAGAGCTCGCCGTAGTGACAGGCGAGCTGCACGCCGACCGCGCCGTACTCCTTCACGCACCGCTCGACCTCGTAAACGTTCTCCTTACCGCCCCACGGCGGGACGCAGGCGGTCGCGAACAGGCGCCCGTTGGAGCGCTTGACGATGTCGAAGGCGTTGTCGTTGACCGCCTTGCAGGTCTGAAGGTCCAGCCACTCCTGCCAGACCGGCACCCGCATGATGCCGTAGTCGACACCCGCGTCGTCCATCGCGGCGAGCTTCGACTCGGCGGAGTAGTCGCCCTCGACGTAGTTGAGGTTCGGGTAGCCCTTGGGCTTCTCGAGGATGAGCTGCTTCTTGCCGCTGTCCATGGTGGCCACGCGGGCGATCTCGCCGAAGCCGCGCGGCGCCGAGTCGAGGAAGCCGTTGAGGATCTTCGGGTTGGTGAACAGATCCTCCGGCAGGTGGTGGATGTTGATGTCGACGACGGTCATGAACAAGCCCCTTCTTTGGCGCCCCGCAGCGGGCGGCGATCGGTGCCGGCGAAAATCGCGGCGACGATGTCATCGGGCCGGCTTGGCCCGCAGAGTTCCTGATCGACCCGGCCGCCCGAGAAGACGAGGATCCGGTCGCAGAGCATGGACAGCTCGTTCTCGTCGCTGCTGGCCACCAGAACCCCACAGCCCGCGGCGGCGGCGTCCTTGACCGCGGTGACGATCACCTCCCGAGCGCCGACGTCGACGGCCTGGGTCGGCTCGTGCAGAGCCAGCAGCTTGGGACCCCGGGACAGCCACTTGGCCAGGACCACTTTCTGCTGGTTGCCCCCGGAGAGCTTGCCCACCACGGCATGCGGGTCGCGGGGACGCAGGTCCAGCCGCTCGAGCCAGGGCGTCAGCTCGGCCAGCTCGGCCCGCCGGCGGATCGGCATCAGCCACGCCCCGCGGCCGCCCGTCCGGGGCAGGGCCGCGTTCTCGCAGACGGTCTGTTCCATCGCGAGCCCGGCACCCTCCCGGTCGCCGGGCACCAGCACGATGCCCGCATCAATCGCATCCACCGGGGTGAGATGGTCCAAATCGACCTGGCCGCCGGCCACGACCAGCTTGCCCGCCGTGGCCCGTTCGACGCCGGCGAGCACGTAGGGCACCTGGTCGTAACCGGAGTCGGCGAGGCCGGTCAGGCCGACGATCTCGCCCGGCGCGACCCGCACGGCGACGCCGTCGAGCCGGCCGCTGACCACGTCGGCCAACTCGGCCGCCGGCTCCTGCCCGGCCCGGGCGTGGCCGCCGCCGGAACTGATCTCGTCCAGCACCCGGCCAAGCATCAGCTTCGCGAGGCCGGCCGGCCCTTGCGAGGCGACGGGCAGACCGGCCGAGACGACTTCGCCGTCGCGCAGCACCGTGACCCGGTCGGCGACGTCGGCGACCTCCTCGAGCCGGTGCGAGATCAGCAGAGCGGAGGTGCCGGCCCGGACCACGCCGTCGAGCACGTCGTAGAAGTGTTCGAGCGACTGGCGGGACAGTGCCCGGGTGGACTCGTCGAAGATGATCAGCCCGCCGCCCTCCGGGGTGTCCTGCAGCGCCCGCGCGATCGCGACCGTAGCCCGGTCCTCCTCGCTGAGACGGTGCACCGGCACGTCGAGCGCGACGTGCCGGCCGAGCCGGTCGAACATCAGCGCGGCCGCCGCGGCCTCCTGCTTCCACTGGATCCGCCGGGTGAACCGGCCGGCGCGCAGGCGGCCGACCCGCATGTTCTCCAGCACGCTCATCTCCGGCACCAGCCCGAGGGACTGGTGCACGACCGCCACCCCGTGGGAGCGCGCCTCCAGCGGCCGGACCGGCAGCCGCAACGACTCCCCGTCGACCTCGACCCGGGCGCCCGGCTCAGCGGCGTAGAGCCCGGTCAGCACCTTCACCAGGGTCGACTTCCCGGAGCCGTTCTGTCCGATCAGCGCGTGGATCTCCCCCGCGCCCACCTCGAAGCCGACGTCACGCAGGACCCGGTTGCGGCCGAAGGTAACCGAGACCCCCTCGATCCGCAGGCGGGAACTCAACTCAGACCCCAGAGCTTGAGGAACGAGCCGGTGTAGTCGGTCGGGCCGAACCACTCGCCGGAGGCCTCCGCGGCCGAGGTGAGCGGGACGCTGCCGATGTTGTCCCGGGTGAACAGCCGGATCGGGATGGTGTACTCGGGCAGCTTGTCGCCGCTGGTGCCGGTCATCATCCGCAGCACCGCGTCGGCGTCGACCCAGCCCTGGTACGCCGAGGCCTGCCCAACCGAGGCGTACAGGAAATTCTTGGCCGACATCATCTTCAGGCCCGACAGCTGGGCGGCGCCGGAGACACCCTTGACCGCGGCGATCTTGCCGGCCTGCTGCACACCGCCCAGCGTCGGCTGCAGGTACTGGTCGAACTCGGAGACCACATACTTGGCGTTCGGGTTCTTCAGCAGCGCCGAACTGGTCGAGGACGGGATCAGCGAGAAGTTCGCCGAGGAGATCGCGTTGATCGTCACCGTGCAGCCGGGACATTCCTTGGTGAACTCGTCCTTGGCCGCGGCGACGAACGCCACCGGCGACGGGCCGTCGGTGCTCTGATTGATGACGACGTTCGCCTTGCCGCCGGAATCGCTGATGATCCAGTCCGCGACCGCGACCATCTGCGCAGAGCCGGCCGCGTAGACGTAGCCGAGCCTCGCCGCCGCCGGGTGCGCACTGTCCGCGGTCTGGTTCGTGTTGAGCACCGGGATCCCGGCCGCGATGGCCGCGCTGAAGGCGTTGGCGGCGATGACGTACGGGATGGCGTCGGTGATGATCGCCCCGGCCTTCGCCTGCGTCGCCTGGGTGAGGCAGGCCGCGATGCCGGTCGGGGTGGCGTTGCCGTTGCAGACCTGCAGCTTGATGCCGACCTTGCCGAACGCCGACTCGAGGGCGGCCTGAGTGACCGCGAACTGCGGCGACTGCTGGGTGATCGGGATGTAGTAGACCGTCTTGCCCTTGAGGGCGTCGACCCCGGAGATCTGTCCGGTGGGAACGGGATAGCTGTCGCCGGCCTTTTCGAGCTCGGCGACCTTGGTCGCCAGCGGTGACGAGGCCGCTGACGCGCCGGACGAGGTGGAGCCGCCGGTGGTCCCGCTGGAGCACGCGGCGAGCAGGAGGGTGGTCGCACCGACGAGGACAAACTTGATCGTGGACATGGAACCTCCAGAGGGGACGGAGAGATTCAGCGAACCTTGCGGTGCAGCAGCGTCGAGATCGTCACGGCGATCACCAGAACGCCGCCGTAGAAGACCGAGGAGACCCAGCCGGAGGCACCGAGCAGCTGGAGCCCGAGGATGCCGGTGGCAAGGAAGTACACGGCGAGCAGCGTGCCGAGCGGATTGAACTTGCCCGGCTCGAGGATTGCCGTCCCGAGGAAGGTGGCCGCGAAGATCGGCAGGAGGTAGGACTGCGAGACCGACGCGTCGAACCCGCCGGTGGCCGCGGCTGAGATCACGCCGCCGACACCGGCGATCAGGCCGGCGGCGGTGAAGGCGCCGAGCCGCAACCGGTTCACCCGGACGCCGGCGAGCCGGCTCACTTCCCGGTTGGCCCCGACGAAGCGCATGTTGCGGCCCAGCGGGGTGAACTTCATGACGTACGCGAAGGCGAGCATCAGCAGCAGGCCCTCGTAGAACCCGACCGGGAGCCCGGCGATGTCGAACAGGGCGATCTGGGCGAAGCCCGACGGCAGTCCCGAGATCGGGGTCAAGTTGGTGATCCACAGACCCAGGCCGAGCAGGAACGTGCCCATGCCCAGTGTCACGACGATCGTGTTCACGCCGAGCCGGACCGTGAGCCAGCCGTTCACCAGGCCGACGAGCGTGGACGCGGCGACCGCGGCCAGGGTGGCCGCCCAGACGTTCCAGTGCAGGTTGACGTTCAGCACGGCGACGAGCACCGCGGCGAAGCCGAAGTTCGACGCCACCGACATGTCGACAAACTCGCCGACGATGATCGTGCACAGCAGTGCGGCGGTCAGGAACACCAGCGCCTGCTGAGATCCGAAGATCGTTTGGAAGGTGCCCTCCGTGAGGAAGGTGTCGGGCCGCAGGGCGGCGTAGAGCACCGCCAGGACGAGCCAGAAACCCACCGCCGCGAAACGGGAGCCGAGGTGACCGAGAGACAGCGAGCGGTGCACGGGCTCGTTCGGCGTTGACGCAGGCAGTTCGACGACGCGAGCGCCCGGATGAAGTGTCTGAATGCTGCGGATTTTCATCTCGCCCCCTGAGGGTCGGCAGCGGACCGATCCGCAGCTCTACCAGCGGATGAGGCGAAAGCGTATACGATGTCGTCTGCGACACACAACGAAATCCTGCGATTCTTCGTATACGAAATTTGACATGCTCGAGGTCAAGCTGTTGATGCCGTGCACGATTTCACATACGATCCGGTCACAGTCACTGCCGGTACCCCCATCGCGGAGCAGTCGCCGGCGGTTTCGGAGCGCCAACCCGGAGCACCAAGGAGCACCGATGCTCGACATCGCCATCATCGGAGCCGGTCCCGGCGGTCTCATGACCGCGTTACGGCTGCACCAGCAGGGCCTGCGCCCTCGCATCTACGAGTCTGTCGCGGCGCTGAAGCCGCTCGGCGTCGGCATCGACGTGAAGGTCTACGCCACCAAGGAGCTGGACGAGCTCGGCCTGCTCGACGAGTTCCGCGCGATCTCCGTCGACGCCCAGGAGTCGCTGTTCTTCAACCGCTACGGCCAGGAGATCTACGCGGAGCTCTGTGGCGTGCACATGGGCTACCTGTACGAGCAGCGCTTCGTGCACCGCGGCCACTTCCAGATGTTCCTGTATGCCAAGGTCCTCGAACGCCTCGGCCCGGACGTAGTCGTGCTCGGCACCCGCCTGATCGACTATGCGCAGGACGACGACGGCGTCACCCTGAGGTTGCGGCACGCCAACGGCAGCACCGCCGAGGCCCGGCACGACGTCATGATCGCCTCCGACGGGATCAAGTCGGTCGTCCGCCGCGAGATGCACCCGGAGAGCGCCGAGCCGACCTACTCCGGCATCACCATGTGGCGCGGGACGACGCTGATGAAGCCGTTCAAGACCGGCGGCACGATCCTGCACATCGGCGACCCCCGTCTGTCGAGCATGATCGTTTACCCCCTGCGGGACGACTTCGAGGGGACCGGGCTGACCCTGGTCAACTGGGTTGTCGAGGCGACCCGCGAGGAGTCCGTCGAGGACTGGAACCAGCGTGGCTCGGTCGAGGAGATCCTGCCCTACTACGACGACTGCGAGATCCCGTTCCTGGACGTGCAGGAGATGCTGCGCAACGCCCGCGAGGTCTACCTGTTCCCGCTGATCCGGCACGAGCCGCTCGACTCGTGGTGCGACGGCCGGGTGACCCTGCTCGGCGACGCGGCACACGCGATGTATCCGCGCGGCGGCAACGGCGCCTGCCAGGCGCTGGTGGACGGACGCGTCGTCGCGGAGAAACTCGCGACGATCAGCGACCCGGTCGCGGCGCTGCAGGCGTACGAGGACGAGCGCCGTGAGGCGGTCAACCGGATCGTGATGGCGCACCGGGGCGAGGGCTACGAGGTGATCCGGCGGATGGTCGCCGAGCGCACCGACGGGCAGCGCTTCGACGACATCGAGAAGGTGCTCCCGCTGGCTGAGGCCGACGGGATCTTCAGCAAGTACCACAAGCTCGTCGGCCAGGAGCGTCCCGGCTGGGAGGCCGGCCAGGCGACCGGGTTCCGGTCCGCATGAACTACCAGGACTATCTGATCCCGGCCGATTCGCCGCGGTTGATCGAAGGCCGCGGGCTCGACCCCTGGACGTATTCGAAGCCGATCCGGCAGTCCGAGCGCGCCCAGGGCCTGATCAAGATGTGGCAGGACCTCTACCACGAGCCGTTCCGCGGCGTCACTACCGACGGCACCCTGCTCGAAGGCCGGTACGCGCTCGCCGACGAGGGCTTCGACGCCCGCACGGCCACCGCGGCCGCGACTGCCCTGATCGACACGCTCAGCGAGGGTGAGCGGGCAAAGGCCTGCTATGCGATCGACGCTCCCGAGTGGCGCGACTGGTACAACCCCGAATGGCCGATGAACTCGCACGGCATCCGGCTCGACGAGGTCGACGACCGGGTACGGGACGCGGTCACCACGCTCATGCGGGCCTGCTTCAGCGACGACGGCTACCTCAAGACTGAGCAGGTCCGCATCGCGAACCTGTTCCTCGGCGAGCTGTACGACCTGCGCACCATCATGAACGAGTGGAGCTACCACTTTCTGCTGTTCGGGGAGCCCAGCGAGACCGAGCCCTGGGGCTGGAATCTCTACGGGCACCACCTGGCGCTCAACTGCCTGATCATCGGCGGCCAGATCGTCGTCTCCCCCACCTTCCAGGGCGCCGAGCCGACCGTCATCGACCGCGGCGACGGCCACCAGTTCGAGCTGTTCCAGCGGGAGGCGTTGACCGGCATCGAGCTGATGCGCTCGCTGCCGTCATCGCTGCAGGACCAGGCGCAGACCTACCGCGAGATGCGCGATCCGGCGATGCCGGACGGACGCTGGCACTTCGCCGACGAACGCCAGCTCGGCGGCGCCTACCAGGACAACCGGATCATCCCGTACGAGGGGATCAGCGCCCGCTCCCTGCAGAGTGCCCAGCAGGGAATGCTGCGGGACGTGGTGGCCAGCTTCCTGGACCTCCTGCCGCAACGGCCGTTCGATGCCCGCATGCGACAGATCGAGGCGGCGCTCGACGAGACCTGGTTCAGCTGGATCGGCCCCACCGACGGCGTCTCACCCTTCTACTACCGCGTACAGAGCCCGGTCGTCCTGGTCGAGTTCGACACCCACAGCGGCGTCTGGCTCACCAACACCGAGCCGGCCCGCTTCCACGTGCACACCCTTGTACGCACACCCAACGGTAACGACTACGGCAAGGACCTGCTCCGGCAGCACTACGCCGAGGCCGACCACCACACCGGGAACACGCATGGATCCTGAACAGACCACCGCCGCGCTGTACGCCGTCGAGCGGCGCCGACAGCAGGCACTCCTCGACGGCGACCTCGACACCCTCGACGAGCTCTTCGACGACTCGCTGGTGCACATCCACGCCCCCGGCGTCGTACACGACAAGGCGCAGCTGCTGGAACACACCGGCACCCGGCGCGCCTATCTGGAGATCACCCGCGGCGACCTCCACATCCGGCTGTTCGACGACGTCGCGATCATCACCGGCCCGATCACCAACCGGCTGCGGACGGCCGAAGGTGGGGAACGCACGCTCGCGGGCGTCGCGACGCAGGTGCTTCGCCGCGACGAACGCAGCGGCTGGCGGTTCGTCAGCTTCCAGATGACCCCGTACGGCGAGCAGGCCTGGCCCGCTTTGGCCTCAGAGGAGGAAAAGCCGTGAAGATCGCCCGCTTCCGTACGCCCGGAGCACCGGCCCGCCTCGGCAAGGTCGTCGGCGACCACGTGGTGGAACTCCCGGGCGCCGGTGACTCGCTACGGGACCTGCTGCCCCGGCTGGCCGAACTACGACCCGCGCTCGAGGCCGCCGACGGGCCGAGCCACCCCCTCGCCGGCGTGCTCCTCGAAGCCCCGATCGACAACCCCCAGAAGTACTTGGCCATCGGGATGAACTACAAGGCGCACGCCGAGGAGGCCCGGGCAGCCGGCATCCCGGTCCCGGTCCATCAGCTCTGGTTCAACAAGCAGGTGTCCTGCATCGCCGGCCCGTACGACGACATCGTCAAACCGGTCGTGTCCGAGCAGCTCGACTACGAGATCGAGCTCGCCGTGGTGATCGGTGCCCGCTGCCGTAACGTCGCCGCCGGGGACGCCCGGTCGGTGGTCGCCGGCTACCTGGTCGCCAACGACGTGTCGGTACGCGACTGGCTGATGGCCCGGTCCCCCACCTTCACCCTCGGCAAGTCGTTCGACACCCACGGCCCGATCGGCCCCTGGCTGACCACCGACGACGAGATCGACGACCCGCACGGCCTGTCCCTGCGGCTCACCGTCAACGGCGAGGAACGCCAGAACTGGACCACCGGCGACATGATCCACAACATCTGGGCGCAGATCGCCGAACTCACCACCGTCATGACCCTGATGCCGGGCGACATCCTGGCCACCGGCACCCCGGCCGGCATCGGCGCCCCCACCCGCACCTGGCTGCGGCCCGGCGACGTGGTGCGAGCCGAGATCGAGGGCCTCGGCGCGATCGAGAACCGCGTCGTCGCCGCCGGGTCGTCATGACCAAGCGCCGCAGCGTCCACATCGGCGGGTTCGAGCACGCCAACCCCGTGCCGGCCGCCAGCAGGATCGACCGCTTCGTGTTCTCCGGCGCGATCACCGGCCGCGACCCGCAGACCCGGGATATGCCGGCCGACCTCGGCGCGCAGTGCGCGAACATGTTCCGGCACGTCCGCGAGATCGTCGAGGCGGCCGGCGGCAGCCCGGACGACATCGTGAAGATGACGGTCTGGCTCCGCGACTACCGCGACCGGGACGCGCTCAACGAACAGTGGGAAGCCATGTTCCCGGATCCGGACAGCCGGCCCGCGCGACACGCCCTAGCCGCCACCTTCGACGGGGACACGCTCGTGCAGTGCGACTTCATCGCCGTCCTCGGCGACTCCCGTCCCGGAGAAAAATGATCAACGAAACGGAACTGCTGAGCCGGGTGCCGACCCGGGTGCTGATCGACGGCGCCTGGACCGACACCGCCGCCGACTTCGGCGTTTGGAACCCCGCGACCGGCGACGAACTGCTCCGCATCGCGGACGCCACCGCCGAGGACGGCCTCCGCGCCCTCGACGCGGCCGTGGCGGCGCAGGAATCCTGGGCCGCCGAGGCGCCCCGGCGCCGCGCCGAGATCCTCCACCACGCGTGGGAGCTGCTGATCGCGCGGGAGGACGAATTCGCGCTGCTCATGACCCTCGAAATGGGTAAGCCCCTCACCGAGTCCCGCGGCGAGGTCCGTTACGGCGGCGAGTTCCTCCGCTGGTTCGCCGAGGAGGCCCCCCGCATCGCCGGCCGCTACCAGCGCAACCCCGCCGGGACCGGCACGATCGTCGTCTCCCGGCGGCCGGTCGGCCCCTGCTACTTCATCACGCCGTGGAACTTCCCGCTCGCGATGGCGACCCGCAAGCTGGCGCCGGCCCTCGCCGCCGGCTGCACGGTCGTGGTGAAGCCGGCCGAGCTGACTCCCCTCACCACCCTGCACTTCGCGGCCCTGCTGCAGGAAGCGGGGGTGCCGGCCGGCGTGGTCAACGTCGTCACAACCACGGCGTCAGCCGCGGTGAGCGCGCCTATCATCGCCGACCCGCGACTGCGGAAGCTTTCTTTCACGGGCTCCACGCCGGTCGGCCGCCGGTTGCTGCGCCAGGCCGCGGACACCGTTCTGAAGTGCTCCATGGAACTCGGCGGCAACGCACCCTTCCTCGTCTTCGAGGACGCCGACCTCGACCTCGCCGTCGAGGGCGCGCTCGCCGCCAAATTCCGGAACTCGGGCGAGGCCTGCACCGCCGCGAACCGTTTCCTGGTGCACGAGTCGGTGGCCGACGAGTTCGCCGGACGGCTCGCCCAGCGGGTCCAGGCGATGCGCGTCGGCCGCGGCACCGACGAGGGCGTGGCGATCGGGCCGCTCATCGAGCAGAAAGCGATCGAGAAGGTGCACGGCCTCGTCACGGACGCCGTGCACCGCGGAGCGAAGAAGCTCTGCGGCGGCACGCCGGTCGCGGCGCCGGGAACGTTCTACTCTCCCACCGTGCTGAGCGACGTCCCGGACGGCGCGGCCATCCTCACCGAGGAGATTTTCGGCCCGGTCCTCGCCATCGCCTCCTTCACCGACGAAAGCGAAGCCGTGCGGCGGGCTAACGACACCGAATACGGCCTCGCCGCCTATGTCTACACCAACGATCTCGCCCGCGGGCAACGCATGATCGACCGCATCGAGTCGGGAATGATGGGCCTGAACGTCGCCGCGATTTCGGATGCGGCCGCGCCGTTCGGGGGTATCAAACAATCCGGCCTCGGCCGCGAAGGCGGCGGCGAGGGCATCAACGAATATCTCGAGACGAAATACACCCTGATCCCCTCGGCCTCGCCGCGACCTTGAACCAACTGGAGAAAGCGATGAGTGAAGCTCAGACAAGTACCGCGACGGTACCGACGGGCCGGCCGGGCCGGTACGGCAAGCAGCTGGTCTCGCACCTGTCGCGCCGCGGCCCCGGCGAGTGGGACGAGGCGCAACAGAACGGGACGCTCGACCTGAGAGGGCGTCTGATTCACGTATTTTGTGTGTTATGTGATTTGGGGGTCTCGCCAGGTTGGGGTGGTTTCGCCGGTGGCTCGGCGGGTGAGGGTGTCGATCATGGCGATGCGGATCATGTTTTCTGATGTGGTGGGCAGGGTTTCGTAGTCGCGGGCGAGGCGGCGGTGGTGCATGAGCCAGCCGAGCGTGCGTTCTACGACCCATCTGCGTTTGATGATCGTGAAGCCTTTGACTTGGGGATCCTTGCTGACGATCTCGACGTCGACGCCGAGTGTGGCGCCGTGTTCGAC
>NZ_JBITEL010000005.1:573293-574966 GCF_044455125.1 Actinoplanes sp. NPDC051343 | reverse complement strand
CATCTGACGTCGACACAACCGACGATGATCACGCGGTGGCCGCCCCGCATCCGGCACCGCCACGCAGAGATCACGATCTACGGCTGGAGTACTAGTTCGCCGATGACGGCCGACGCGGCATTCGACATCGCCTCTGCCGCGAGCCCCGAAAAGCAGCAATCGAGTATCAGGATGCGGTTGTGCGCGGGGCTGTCGGCCAATGCCAACCGGAGCCATTCCATCGGGACGCCCGAGTAACGAACTCGGCGGGGGTCCGGGTCCGTCGTGGTTACGGCCAAGAACGGGTTGCCGCGTTGGCCGAGCACCCCGTGGCCCGCGTAGTACAGCACGAGTGTGTCCAGTGCCTCGCTGACGACAGTGTCAATCGCATCGCCGACCTGCTGAGGCGTCGTTGGCTCAGCAAGCTGCTGGCAGCCTTCCCGATCGAGGCAGCCGACCGCCGGATCGGCGAGCACATCGGTCAGCTCCTGCAGATTGTTGGTCACCGCAGGCAGATCGTGGAGATCGGGATGAGTGAACCGCGAGGCCCCGATAAGCAGTGCTCGAGACCTGCGTCGATCCGGCAGTCTCGCGTTCACTGCGGCGTTTGGTCCGAGGTCAGCGAGTCGTACAGATCTTTCACCGCTGCTGCGCTGTTGGCGTCGACCTCCACTTTGCGGATAATCTCGCCGGACTCGGCAAGCACGAATTCGACGCTGATTCGGGCACGACGCGCCTGCAACCAGGTCGTCAGGACACTGATCAAAGCGGCTCCCGCGCCACCGCTTCCAAGCGCCACGGAGAGGACCTCCATGGCACCGCCCATCTCGTGAGACTCCGGCCGCCGCGACTGCGCCTTGACGTGCCCACGTAACTCGTCGGTGCGTTGAAGCCAGTCGAGCAGCGAGTACAAGTCGTCGGGTCGCCCTTCAACCAGAGCCACGTTGATCAACGTCATGTGGACATTGTCCGCCCTCGAACCAGCTTCGCGAAACTTCAATGATCCACTGTCGACATCCAGATAGATCAATTACGACCTGAGTCCGGCTTCGGACCTGCGCTCACCAGCCGCCGGACATGGCGCGTGGTCACCCCGAGTCGGGCCGCGATGTCCGCGGCGCTCGCCTGCGGCTCCTCAGCCTCAACTGTGCCAACAGATCGGTGGGTTTGTCGTCGCCGCGACGTTGGCGGCCAGAGGTCCGTGGTGGCGGTGAACCTCGCAGAGCTGACGATCAAAATGCCGAAAATACGGATCAAGGTCCCAGGCAGCATGCGCGCCATGACCGGAGCCGAACACTTCGTCGCGATCCGCAGGTACATCGCCACCGCCACCCGACACGGCACCAACATGGTCGACGCCCTCATCCAGGCCACCAGCGGCAACCCCTGGATCCCAGCACCTGAACAGTACCAACGAACCTACATAACAATCTTCAGGCACCTGTCCAGTTGCAACGCTCTAATCCTATCTACGCGGCAAGACGATTTGTTCCTGAACGATGAGTTGGGCGGTTTGCCTAGGCGTAGTCGTCGTTTGGGGTGCTTCGGGTGACCCGCCCCGGGCACGCGACTCGGCGGAGCCTGTCCGCAGAAAGCGCGGACCGGTGCGTCGCGTCTTGCTAGCCGCGGGGGCCGAGCCCCCGCGGGCCCCGCGTTGCGGTTGGGCGCGCTGCCTTTGTGGTCACGCACCCTTG
>NZ_JBITEL010000005.1:0-573196 GCF_044455125.1 Actinoplanes sp. NPDC051343 | reverse complement strand
TTGCGGTTGGTCACCCTGCGATAGTCGCTGGCCTTGCGGTTGGTCACCCTGCGATAGTCGCTGGCCTTGCGGTTGGTCACCCTGCGATAGTCGCTGGCCTTGCGGTTGGTCACCCTGCGATAGTCGCTGACCTTGCGGTTGGTCACTCTGCCTTCGGTCGTCGGCCTTGCGGTTGGTCACCCTGCGATCGTCACCGACCCTGCGGTTGGCACCTGCGATCGGTCACGGATTTTGCGGTTGGTCGTCCTGTGATCGGTTGCTGAACCTGCGGGTGGTCATTCTGCAGTTGGCGGCGGAGCTTGCGGTGTTCATTCTGCGGTTGGGGCGTGGATGTTGCGGGGCCGGCCCCGACGACCCCGCGTTGGGGGCGGTTGTTTTGTTTTTGGGGAGTGGCTTGGTTCGGGTTGTGATTTCGGGGTCGGGTTTTGTCGGCGGCGGAGCTGCATCGGTGTCTTGCGGCCGGTGGGAGGTGGCCCGGCGGGACAGCGAGTTGACGCGGGGGGACAAGCTGACGTTCGAAGGCCGGGACTGACCGGTCACCCTGCGTCTGTAGTCACGGGACTTTTCGCGGGGTCGCTGGTTGTGGTGCGGCTGCGGAGCAGGCTGGCGACGGTGGTTGCGGTCAGCGTGGCGACGATCACCGCCATCGAGAGCGGAAGCGGGATGGCCGGCACCGCGGCCCAGACGGTGTGCAGGTAGTGCAGGACCAGCTTGACGCCGATGAAGCCGAGCAGGATCGCCAGGCCGTAATGCAGGTAGACGAGCCGGTCGAGCAGGCCGATCATCAGGAAGTAGAGGGCGCGCAGGCCCAGCAGCGCGAAGGCGTTGGTGGTGAACACCAGGTACGCGTTGTCCGTGATGCCGAAGATCGCGGGGATCGAGTCGAGCGCGAACACGATGTCGACGGCCAGGATCGCGGCCGTGGCGAGCAGCACCGGTGTGGCCTTCCACCGGCCGCCGGCGCGCTGCAGGAGCCGGCCGGAGCTGCTGTCGTCGGTCATCGGCACGATGCGGCGCAAAAGCCGGATCGGGCGGCTGTTGCGGATGTCCGGCTGCTCGCCGTGCGACCGGAACAACCGCACTCCGGTGAAGATCAGGAACGCGCCGAAGAACAGGAACGTGATGGCGTAGCGCTGGACCGCGGCCGCCCCGACCGCGATGAACGCCCCGCGCAGCACCAGCGCGCCGAGCACGCCGATCATCAGCACGCGCGCCTGATGGCGGGCGGGCACGCCGAACTGGGCGAGAACGACGGCGAAGACGAACAGGTTGTCGATCGACAGGCTCTTCTCGACCAGGTAGCCGCTGAAGAACTGGACGCCGGCCTGGGTCCCCGAGGTGAGCAGGACACCAGCGCCGAACAGCAGGGCGGCCGCCACGTAGACGGCCGACCACACGGCGGCCTCCCGGAAACCCACCTCGTGTGGGCGCCGGGACTGCCAGAGGTCGACCGAGATCAGGGTGACGATGCCGGCCACGCTGGCCAGCCACATCCAGAGGGGCACTGTCATACATCGAGCGTGCCGACCCGGTCACCGTCCGGCGCGACCGGATCCGGCCGTGTTCGAGCCGCCAGGTTGCCGGACCCCGGCAAGGTAGGCTCGGTGAATGCCGGACTGGGGCGACATCGCGGCCGCCGCGGCTGACGACGCCTACCGGGCGGCCCCGGCCACCGGCACCGCCCCGTCGGCGGATCTTCTCGGTGAGTTCCTGCCCGGGCTGGCCCGCGCCTGCGACACCGGCGAGCGGTTGGACGCCGCCCTGCCGGCCGGTTTCCGGGCGTTGGGCGCGCGGGCGGCCGACGAAGCCGTACCGCTGCGTGCGCTGATCGATCTCTACCTGTCCGCCGCGTGGCGGGCCTGGCGGCTGCTGCCCACCGTGGGCGCGGACGACTCGGAGGCGATCCGCCGGACCGGCGAGATCGTGCTGCACGCCGTCGATGACGCGGTGGCCGCGATCGCCGACGGCCACGAGACGGCCCGGCGCACCGCGCTGCGGCTGGAGGAGTCCGACCGGCGCGAATTCGTCGACGACCTGCTCGAGGGGACCGGCGACCCGGCCGCCATGCTGTCGCGCGCCGAACGGTACGGGCTCGATCTGACCGGCACCCACGCCGTCGCCGTGATCCGCGGCACCGTCGCGGTGACCGACACCAGCCCCCTGCTGTCGCAGGCCGCTTCGGCCCTGACGGCGGCGTCCGCCACCGACTTCCTGGTCTCCACCCGCCACCGCGTGATGGTCGCCGTGCTGCCGTCGCCGAGCCTGGTCGCGGCTCTGCCCCGCACCGCCGGGGACCGCGTCGGTGTCGGGCGGGCGCATCGTGGCGTCGCCAGCGTCGCCCTGTCCTACCGGGAGGCCCTCGACGCCCTCGAGCTCGCCGGGCGCCTTGGCCTGACCGACCCGGTGGTGCACGCCGAGCAACTGCTGGTCTACCGCGTCCTGACCCGCGACCGCGAGGCGATGAGCGACCTGATCGACGCCGTGCTCACCCCGCTGGAAACTGCGCGCGGCGGTGCCGGGCCGTTGCGCGACACCCTCGAGGCGTACCTGGCCACCGGCGGAAACACCACCGCCACCGCGGCGCGGCTGCATCTTTCGGTACGCGCGATCACGTACCGCCTGCACCGCATCCGCGAGCTCACCGGCCGCGACCCGTCCGCACCGTCCGACCGGTTCGTCCTGCAGACGGCGCTGCTCGGCGCCCGCGCGCTCGGCCTCACCCCACCGTAAACCCTCACCCCACCGTAAACCCTCACCCCCACCGTAAACTTTGCCGGGTTCCGGCAACGAACGACCGCCGACTTTGTCCGGCCGCGAACCCGGTACGGCCCGAACCCGCGGGCATCGTCGAAGCATGACATCCATCGGGCAACGCATTCTTCGATTCCTCCGCAGCACTCAGGGGCGCCGGCTCGCGCAGCAGGCCCAGCAGTTCGCGGCCCGCCCGGAGAACCGGCGCCGTCTGGAGCAGCTGCGCCACCGCCTCGACCGCCGCTCCCGTCGGTAGGGTTCCGGCCGGCGGCTACTCTCCTGAGCGTCAAAGATCGTCGGAGAAGCCGGTGGGAAGCCGGCGCGGTCGCGCCACTGTGACCAGCCCGTGGGCTGGGAGTCAGACCTCCGTCGATCACCAGACCTGAGCACGCGGGACGCGAGATCCCGCAGGAGGTCGTCGGAATCATGTTCACCACTTGGACGTCGCGTGACTGGTGGCAGTCGGCCGGGCTGCTGGGGTTCATCGCCGTGCTGCACGTCGTCGGGTTCGGCCTGCTGCTGGGGGTGATCGGGCCGGCGCATCTGCACCTGGGCACGCAGGCTTTCGGGGTCGGTCTGGGCGTCACCGCTTACACGTACGGGCTGCGGCACGCTTTCGACGCCGACCACATCGCCGCGATCGACAACACCACCCGCAAGCTGCGCGGCGACGGCCGGCGGCCCAAGTCGGTCGGGTTCTGGTTCGCCATGGGGCATGCCAGCGTGGTGGCCGCGATGGCCGCGCTCGTGGCGGCGGGCGCGCACGCGGTCGAGGACCTGACCACCGACGGGACGACCGCGCGCACGGCGCTGGGCCTGATCAGCACGGCACTCTCCGGCGGCTTCCTCTACGTGATCGCGGCGCTGAACCTGGTCGCCCTCGTCGGCATCGTGCGGATCTTCCGGGCCATGCGCTCCGGCGCACTCGACGAGCAGAAGCTCGAGGAACACCTGCAGGCCCGCGGATTCCTGGCCCGGGTCCTGGGCCGGCTGACCCGCGCGATCACCCGGCCCGGACAGATGTACTTCGTCGGTCTGCTGTTCGGCCTCGGCTTCGACACGGCCACCGAGATCGCGCTGCTGGTCCTGGCCGGCAGCGGAGCTGCCGCCGGCCTTCCCTGGTACGCGGTGATGACGCTCCCGCTGCTGTTCGCCGCCGGGATGAGCCTGCTCGACTGCCTGGACGGCCTGTTCATGAGCGTCGCCTACGACTGGGCGTTCCTCAATCCGGTGCGCAAGGTCTACTACAACATCTCCATCACCGGCCTGTCGGTCGCGGTCGCGTTCCTGGTCGGCTCGATCGAGCTGATCGGGGTGCTGCACGACGACGCGGGGCTGGCCGACCCGTTCACCAGCTGGGTCAGCGAGATCGACCTCAACAACGTCGGCTTCCTCGTCGTCGGCCTGTTCGCCCTGACCTGGATCGTGGCGATCGGCTACTGGCGGCTCGCCCGGGTCGAGGACCGGTGGGCCAATCCCGACCGATCCTGAGTCACGCCCTCTGTACTGTCGTTCGCCGGGCTCTTGTAGTTCCAGTGGCCTCAATCTCGGCTTGACGGGGACGCGGTACGGGCACCGCCGCCGTGCGTACATTGGCGGCGTGGTGGTGACAACAGCGCCCGCACCTGCGTCAACGCTCGAGCTGGAGCTCGCGGTGACCGGCATGACGTGCGCGGCCTGCGCCGCCCGGGTGCAGAAACAGCTCGGCAAACTCGACGGCGTGTCGGCGTCGGTCAACCTGGCGACCGAGAAGGCGACCGTGCGGCTGACCAGCGCGGTTCCGGTCGAGGCGCTGATCGCCCAGATCGAGAAGGCGGGCTACGGCGCTGCGCTGGTCAAGCCCGAGGCGGGCGACGTCGACCGGGTGCGCGAGCTGTGGCGGCGGCTGGTGGTCGCGCTGCTCCTCGGCGTACCGCTGGCCGACCTGTCGACCACCCTGGTGCTGGTGCCCTCGCTGCGGTTCCCGGGGTGGCAGTGGGTTCTGCTGGCGATGACGCTGCCGGTGGTGACCTGGTGCGCGTGGCCGTTCCACCGCAAGGCGCTGGTGGCCGCACGGCACGGCGGCAGCTCGATGGACACCCTGGTCTCGCTGGGTGTGGCCACGGCCTCGGTGTGGTCGTTCTACACCGTTTTCCACGACGGCGACGCGCCGTCCGGTGGCCAGGCGTGGGGCCTGCTCTTCCAGCCGGGTGGCTCGATCTATCTCGACGTCGCGGCCGGGGTGACCGTGTTCGTGCTCGCCGGGCGGATGTTCGAGGCGAAGGCCCGGCGGGCGGCCGGCGACGCGCTGCGCGCCCTGGCTCAGGTCGGCGCCAAGCAGGCGACCCGGCTGGGCGCCGACGGCGCCGAGGAGCGCGTTCCGGCGACCGCGATCCGGGTCGGCGACCGGCTGGTGGTCCGGCCGGGCGAGACGATCGCCGCCGACGGCGAGGTCGTGGAGGGTTCGAGCGCGGTCGACACGTCGGCGATGACCGGCGAGTCGGTGCCGGTCGAGGTCGGACCGGGCGACGCGGTCACCGGCGGGACGGTCACGGTGGCCGGGCGCCTGATCGTACGGGCCGGGCGGGTCGGCGCCGACACTCAGCTGTCCCAGCTCGTACGCCTCGTCCAGCGCGCCCAGACCGACAAGGCAGCCGTGCAGCGCCTGGCCGACCGCATCTCGTCGGTGTTCGTGCCGGCCGTGATCATGCTGTCCGTGCTCACCGGTCTGGCCTGGTCGTTCGCCGGGGCCGCGCCGGAGCGGGCGATCAGCGTCGGGCTCGCCGTGCTGATCATCGCCTGCCCCTGCGCGCTCGGCCTGGCCACCCCGACCGCGCTGCTCGCCGCCTCCGGGCGGGGCGCCCAGCTGGGTGTGTTCGTCAAGGGCCACCAGGCGTTGGAGTCGGCCCGGGCGATCGACACCGTGGTGCTCGACAAGACCGGGACCGTGACGACCGGCCGGATGAAGGTCGTCGACGTCTGGACCGCCGATGGGGTCGACCGGGCCACGCTGCTCGCCGACGCGGGGGCGGTGGAGAACGCCGCCGAACATGTCGTCGGCCGGGTCGTCGCCGCGTACGCGTTGCGCGAGAACGGTGGTCTATCCGGTGTCGAGGATTTCGAGGCGCTGCCCGGACTCGGAGCCCGAGGGCGGGTCGACGGCCGCGTCGTCCTGGTCGGATCACCCCGCCTGCTCGACGAGCCGGAAACCCACTGGGTGAATCGGCCCGGCACCGTCGTGTTGGTCTCCGTCGACGGGCGGGTCATCGGCGGTCTGCTGCTGACCGACACCGTCAAGCCGTCGGCCGCGCCCGCGGTGACCGCGCTGCGGGAGATGGGCCTGCGGACGGTCCTGCTGACCGGCGACAACAAGGCCACCGCTGAGACCGTCGCCGCCACGATCGGCGTGGACGAGGTCATCGCCGAGGTGCTGCCGGCCGACAAGGCCGCCACCGTCGAACGCCTCCAGGCCGCCGGTCGCGTGGTGGCCATGGTCGGTGACGGGGTGAACGACGCTCCCGCGCTGGCCCGCGCCGACCTGGGCATGGCCGTGGTCAGCGGCACCGACGTGGCGATCGGGGCGGCCGACATCATCCTGGTCCGCGACGACCTGGACATCGTTCCCACCGCGATCGCGCTGGCGCGCCGCACCCTGACCACGATCCGGGTCAATCTGCTGTGGGCGTTCGGCTACAACGTGCTGGCGCTGCCGATCGCCGCCGCGGGCCTGCTCAACCCGCTGATCTCCAGCGGGGCGATGGCCCTGTCATCGCTGCTGGTCGTCTCCAACAGCCTGCGCCTGCGGGGCTTTGCCGGTCCGGGGACCCGATGGCGCTGAACTTCGCGGCCGGACCGACCTCGGCCCAGCTCGCGGCCGACTGGACGGTCCGCCCGCTGGTGATCGTTCCGCTGGTGATCGCGGCGATCCTCTACCTGTGGGGCGTCGCCCGGGTCGACCTGAAGCACCCGGGCGGCCGCTGGCCGCTCCTGCGCACCGGATCGTTCCTGGCCGGGCTGGGCGTGATCGCCGTTGCCACGCTGTCGGCGATCGAGCGCTACGGCACCACGTTCTTCTGGATCCACATGGGACAGCATCTGCTGCTGATCATGGCGGCGCCGGCTCTGATCATCCACGGGCGGCCGCTGATCCTGGCCCTGCACGCGACCCGCAACCCGTGGCACACGCGCATCAAGCGGGTCCTGCGCTCGCCGGTGGTCACCGCGGTGACCAATCCGCTGGTGGCGTTCGCGCTATACACGGCGGTCGTCGTGGGCACCCACCTGACGTCGTTCAACAACGTCGCGATCACCCACCGGTGGGCGGCCGCGGGGGAGCAGGTCGCCTACCTGGTGTCCGGCTACCTCTACCTGCTGTCCGGCTTCGGGGCGGAGCCGATCCGGTGGCGGCTGTCGCACCCGGCCAAGATGCTCGTGCTGGTGCTGTCCATGTCGGTCGACACGTTCACCGGCATCACCCTGTTGATGGCCGGCAGCAACCCCTGGCCGGCGTACGCCGCGCAGCACCACACGTGGGGGCCCGACCCGCTCACCGACGTGCACTACGGCGGCGCCACCATGTGGGTCGGCGGCGACACGATCATGATCGGACTGATCTTGACTGCACTGGTGCCGTGGGTGGCCGGCCGCAACCGCAACAGTCTGCGCATGCGCTGGGTCGAGAGTGCCCGGCGCGCCACGATGGACCGGTACACCGGCTATCTGCCCGCGGGCACCGCGGTACGCCGCGACGTCGACGAGGACGAGCAGCGGCTCGATGCGTACAACGCCTGGCTGGCCGAAATGGCCGAGCGGGATCGGAACGCCGCCCGATGATCGGTCTGGCCTCCCTGCGCTGGGTTCTGAGCGCGGCATTCGTGCTGACCTCGGGCTATCACCTCGCGCGCTGCCTGCGCCCCCGGCGTCTTCCCGGGCCGATCGCCGAGACCTGGATCTCGGAGGCACTGCACCTGGTCATGGGGATCTCGATGATCGTCATGATCTGGCCGTGGGGCGAAGTCGTCCCGGTCCCGGTCTGGGCGGCCGTCTTCACCGCCTCGACCGGCTGGTTCGTGGCCCGGACGTTCCGGTCGACCGGTCGCCGCCTGGTGCCGATCTTCTTCGCCTCCTCGATGGCGGCCATGGTCTGGATGGGCGTCTCGATGCCGGCCCAGGCCTCAGCGGGCTCTCACCCGGGCATGGCCATGGACGGCATGTCGATGCCGGCCGGTCCGATCGGTGTCACCGGATGGGTCAGCGGGCTGCTCGGCGGCTATCTGGTCGCGGTCGCGTTCTGGTGGATCTTCCGGGGGCTACGGCTCGGGCCGGCGGTCGGCCGTCCACAGCCGCTGAGCTGGTCGTCGCTCTGCCACGGCCTGATGAGCATCGGTATGGGGCTGGCCCTGCTCGCCATGGCCTGAGGTCTCTTCCTGGACCGACGAAACGCGGGCACGCGGTCAGGCCGGTAGGCGGACGGCGAGCGCGGCGACGTCGTCGTCGCGGTTGGCCGCCACGTGCGTGACGATGTCGGCGAGCAGCTCCGGCAGTGGTGTCGTGGCGTGCTGCCGGAGGCGCTCGTGCAGCCGTGCCGAGCCCTCGTCGACGGTGCCGGTGCGGGTTTCGATCAGGCCGTCGGTGTAGAGCAGGAGCGTGGATCCGGCCGGGAGCGGACTGAACTGGTTGCGCCGGCGTACGAGCAACTTGGAGCCGAGCAGCAGGTCGCGGCCGGCCAGGGCTTCGACGGTGCCGTTGGGTTGCAGCAGGACCGGCGGCGGGTGCCCGGCGTTCGACCACTGCAGCTGATAGCCGCCGCCGGGTTGCGGGTCGAGGTAGCCGACGATCGCGGTGGCGATGGTCGAGTCTCCGAGCGCGTGGTTGGCGGTGTCGAGGCGACGCAGCAGAGCCGACGGTGGTTCGTGGCGGTCGATCAGGAAGGCGCGCAGCATGCTCCGTAGCTGGCCCATCCGGGCGGCGGCGTTCATGTCGTGGCCGCTGACGTCGCCGATGACCAGGGCGAGACGGCCGTCCGAGTTGGGGACGGCGTCGTACCAGTCGCCGCCGATGTGCTCGCCGGCGTTGGCCGGGTAGTAACAGGCGGCCAGCTCGACGTAGGAGATCGAGGGCAGGTCGGGCAGCATCGCCTCCTGCAAGGTGCGGGCGGCGTCCGCGCGGGCCTGCAGCTGCTGGGCGCGTTCCAGGGCGAGGGCGACGTAGCCGGCAAGCGTGGTGATGACGGCCTGCTCGCCGGTGTCGAAGGCGTGCGGTTGATCCCAGGCGAAGCGCAGGGTGCCGAGGACGCTCGACGTTCCGAGCAGCGGTGCGCACACCAGGGCATGCCAGCCGAGGTGCTCGACGTCGTCGGCGAGCTCGGGATAGAAGTGGGCGAGCGTGGCCCGGTCGCCGAGGAAGACCGGCCGTCGGCTGCGCACCGCGACCGCGGCCGGGTGCTCGCTGTCGAGCGGAGTCGTCGACCAGTGCGGCGGCGTGCCGGGCGGCAGCGGATGCGTGGTGACCAGGTCGAGTCGTTCGCGGCGGCTGTCCCGGAACATCACGGCGACGTGTGCCGGCGCGAGGTCGCCGCTGACCAGGCTGGCTACGGCGGCGACCACGTCGGTGACCGTGCTCGTGTCGGCCAGGGCCTCGCTCGCCCGCAGAAGCAACCGGCTCCGGGCCAGCGCGAGCTGGACTTCCGCCGACAGCCCGCGGGCTTCCTCCTCGGCGCTGCGGCGTTGCTCGAGGAGCAGGCCGCTCTCCGTCCGGGCTTGCTCGGCCTGGTGCGCGGCGATCCGCAGCCGGAGTTCGGACGCGCAGGCGGAGGCGAGGTCGGCCAGGGTTTCGAGTTCGGCGCTGGTCCAGTCGCGAGGGCTGGTGTCGATCGCGCACAGCGACCCGAGGACGTTGCCGTCGTCGTCGGTCAGCGGCATGCCGGAGTAGGCGACGACGCCGAGGTCTTTGATCGCCAGGTTGTCGCGCAGGAGTGCGTCGGTGCGGGCGTCCGCGACGATCAGCGGCCGGCCGGAGAGCACGACGTGCCGGCAGAAGGAGTGCGAGAGGCCGGTCTCGCGGCAGCGCTGCCACGGCTGCGCGAGCCCGGCCGCGCCGGGAAAGTATTGCCGTGTGTCGTCGACCAATGAGACGAGGGCGACGGGAACCCCGAGTGTGCGGCGGACCATTCGGGTGAAACGGTCGAAGGCCGGGTCGGGTCGCGGACCGAGGCGAGTGCTCGCCAGAGCGTCGAGCCGGGCTCGGCCGCTGAGGCCGCCGGCGGCTGTCGGGTCGGTCATCGGGGCAGCAGTGCCACTTCTCGGCAGAAGTCGTTGATCGCCTGCACGTCGCCGCCTCACGCCTCAATCGGTCACCAGAGATGATTGTACGAAGCCCAGGGCCGCTGAGCGTCGACCGCACGCCTCATGATGCGCGGTGCGCGGCGGTCGGCGGCCGCACGGGAGGTCACGATTCGGCCGTTACTTGCCGTTCGTCAATTATCGAGAACATCCTGGTCGGCCGGTGGTTCGGGGCCGCGTTTGGACTCTCCGGCTCCGGGCAACCCCACCGCGAGGTGGGAAGCCCCGAACGGCCGACCCGACAACGAGGAGATCCCGATGAAATTGCTGACTTTCGCCGCCGGACTGGCCGCGGGCTATGTGCTCGGCAGCCGAGCCGGCCGGGAGGCGTACGAGCAGATCGTCGCTCAGGTCGGTCAGGCGCGCCGCCACCCCACCGTGGTGCAGGCGCAGGAGAAGGCGAAGGACGCGCTCGGCACCGGCGTCGACGCCGTGAACGCCAAGCTGCACGCGGCCGCCTCCGACGAGCCGGCGACCCCGCGGCCGGCCAAAGCCACCCCGCAGCGCCCCCGGCACGCCAACACCACGGCCACCGACCGGCCGGCCGACGGCGTCGCCTAGGGCAGACCTACGGGTCAGGCCTGCCGGGCGGCCTGACGTCGTGAGGTCTGACGCTGTATCTTCGCGTCCACCCCGCAACCGTCCATCGTGCACCAGCGGCGACTGCGGTTCTTGCTGGTGTCGAGGAAGAGCCCGATGCAGCCGGCCTCGGCGGCGCAGGCCTTGACCCGGTCCAACGGCCCGTCGGTGAGCAGCCGCACCGCCGAGACCGCGACCGGCCACCACGCGCGGCGAGGGTCGTCACCGGTGAATTGCCAGCCGTAGGCGATCTCGCCCGGGGTGAGCCGGGCGTGTGCCATCGCCTCGGCATAGTCGGTCTGGAGCCGGCCGAGCGCCGCGGCCGGAACAGGTTGCCCGCGGCCGACGGCGGCGAAGACCGTGAAGACCGCTTCCCGCAGCTCGATGGCGGTGCGGAGGTCGGCGTCCGTCCCGCGGTGGTCGAGTCGCGCGGCGGTCCCGGCGTCGATCAGCCCCGCGTACGCCGACCAGGCGCTCAGGTCGGCGTACGAGTGCAGGAGTTCCTCCGGTTGTGCGGTGGCGCGTCCGTCCACCGTGTTGGCGAAGTCCAGGCAGGCGACGCCGCCGAAAAGTTCGAGGAACATTGATTCCACCTAAAGAGGTTTTACCCGCATCATCGGCGGTATGTTTCTGGTCAATGAAGCTTAGCCCGCATCAACCAGGGGGATACCGTGTTGATACTCAGCGTGCTGGCGTTGGGCGTTGCTGACTCGATGGTCGGGCCCTACCTCGTGCTCTTCGGCACGCAGACGGCCCACCTGTCCCCGTTGCAGGTCGGCGTCTTCGTGTCGCTGGTCTCGGCGAGCGGCCTCGCGGTGAGCACGTGGCTGGGCCGCCGGTACGACCGGGGTCCGAGCCGGTGGCCGGCGCTGGTCGCGGTCACCGTGGCCGCCGCCGGATACGCGGCGCTGACCACGACCACCACCTACCCCGTCCTGCTGCTTGTCGCGGCCGGACTGCTGAGCGCCGGAACGGCGGCGTTTCCGCAGATCTTCGCCCTGGCCCGGACGCACGACGATCTCGCCGGCGAGGCGACCTCGCGCCGGCGCACTCCCGCCTTGCGCTCGACCTGGTCGCTGGCCTGGGCCGCCGGACCGATGATCGGCGCTGCCCTGCTGGCGTCGGGCGGCTACCGCCGGCTGCTTCTCGTCACGGCGCTCGCCTTCCTGCTGGTCACCGTGCCGCTCCTGCTTCTCGGCCGCACCCCGCGGGCGCGGCGCGACGGACACGCCCGCCCGGGCGGGGGCCGGCCCACCCGGGCGATGCTCCTGGCCGCGGGCAGCTTCACCTGTTTTCACACCGCGATGCTGGCCGGGTCGGTGGTGCTTCCGCTCTACGTCACCGGCACGCTGCACCAGCCCGACAGCAGGGTCGGCCTGCTCTTCACGGTGTGCGCGCTGGTCGAGATCCCGGTGGCGCTGGCGATGATGGTGGTGCCCGCGCGCGTACGGAAAACGGTCATCCTGGCCGGCATGGCACTGTTCGCCGCATATTTCGTGCTGGTGGCGGTCTCCACCACGGTGCCGCTCCTCATCGGTACGCAGGTGGCCCGGGGCGTGGCCCTCGCGTCCGCGGGTACGCTCGGCATCACCTTCGTTCAAGATCTTGCGCCGCAGTCGCCGGGTCGTGCCACCACCCTGTTCTCCAACACCGTCACGATTGGATCACTGGTGTCGGGGCTGCTGGCCGGGGCGGTCACCCAGACGCTCGGCTTCCGCGCCGCCCTGTTGACCTGCGCCGCGCTCGCGATGTGCGGATGGGTTCTGCTGGCCCCGGTGCGCCGCGCCGCACCGGCGACCTTTCAGGGTGCTCACAGTTTCGACGAGGGTCAAGGCAAGCTTCGAGCCCGTACGCTTGAACGGCACGCAACCTGCGGCAACCCTCAGAGGGAGGCTGGAGAAAGTGAAATCTTCCAACCCGGTGCTCTCGCGCCTGGGCCGGGCCGCTGAGCAACAGCGGACCGGATACGGGGCCTACGGCCCTCCCGGTGAACCGGGCTACGGCCAGCCGTACCCGACGGCCGCATACCCCGCCGCACCGCCTGCCGTGCAGCCGATGACCATCGACGACGTGGTCGTCAAGACGGTCACGCTGCTCGGACTCACCGGCATCGCCGCGATCGCCGCGTGGAACCTGATTCCCGACGGCTACATGGGTGCCGCCTGGATCGGCGCTGCGGTGGTCGGCCTGGTCCTCGGTCTGATCATCTCGTTCTCCCGGATGGCCAACCCGGCCCTGGTCGTGACGTACGCGGTCGTCGAGGGCGTCTTCGTCGGCATGGTCAGCAAGACCTACCAGGAGTTCCTCGGCTACAGCGGCATCGTCCTGCAGGCAGTGGTCGCCACCTTCGGCGTCTTCTTCCTGATGGCGGCGCTCTACAAGTTCAAGGTGATCCGCGCTACGCCGAGGTTCACCCGGGGCATGATCGCCGCCATCGGCGGTCTTTTCGCGCTCATGCTGATCAACTTCGTGCTGTCGCTGTTCGGTTTCCACACCGGCCTTCGTGACAACGGCGCGGTGGGCATCATCTTCAGCCTGGTTTGCATCGTGGTCGCGTCGCTCAGCTTCATTCTCGACTTCGACCAGATCGAGCAGGGCATCCGCATGGGCCTGCCGCAGCGCTATTCGTGGACGGCGGCGTTCGGCATCCTGGTCGGCCTGATCTGGCTCTACCTGGAGATCCTGCGCCTGCTGAGCTACCTGCAAGGCAGCAGTCGCGACTAGCTGACCGATGCGTCAACGCCCGGCCCGGCTCTCCACGGGCCGGGCGTTGTCCTGTTCTAGGGTTTTCCGGTGACCGATTTCGCCACGTCCGTGGACCGTCTGCACAACCAGGTCCGCCACTGGGAGCAGGGCCGCTGGTGGTCCCGCACCTCCGGCGCCACCGCCACCCGCGGCGACCTCACCTTCGCCCTGATCCAGCGCCTCGCCGACCTGGGCGCCGACGCCGAGCAACGGCCCCGCCGGCCGGTGCCCCGCGAGCACGACATGGTGCTGCCCGACCAGTTGCGTGTTCTCGCCGACGATCTCCTCGCCGCGGCTCGGTCCGAGCCCCGGCGGTCCGAGCCTGCCCTGGCCGAGCCTGCCCTGGCCGAGCCTGCCCTGGCCGAGGCCATCCTGGCTGAGGCCGCGGCGGCGGTCGACGAGCTGCGGCTCGCGATCTGAGCGGGACGTTTCAGGCGGCCGGGTCGTCGGCCAGCCGGCCATAGATGACGTCGTCGGAGAATGCGCCCTCGACCCAGCCCGCGTGGCGCCGGACGCCCTCTTCGGTGAACCCGGCCCGGACCGCGGTCGCCCGCATAGCGGCGTTGTCGGCCAGCGTCTCGATCTGGATGCGGTGCAGGCCGCGGGTCTTGAAGCCGTAGGTGCACAGAGCCTGTACGGCGTCGATGGCCAGGCCCTGGCCACGGGAGCCCGGCAGAAGGGCGAGCCCGAGGGCCGCCGAGCGGTTGTGCAGGTCGATCCCCCATAGCCCGCATTCGCCGGCCAGTTCGTCGCCGTGCAGCGTGACGATCGAGAAGACCGCGTTTGCCGGATCGGGGTCGCTCACCGCGTAGAACTCCCCGGACCGGCCGGGGGAGACCGGCCACCAGGGCCGGACCGCGGCGCGGGAGTAGTTCGGCACGTCCTCGTACAGTTCCCGCTGCAGAACCGCCACGTCCGATTCGATGCGGGCGCGCAGCCCGATCTTGCGACCTCGAAGCATGGTGACCTTTTAGCCCGCTCGCGCGTCTTTCATCAAGTCAATAAAGGCGGGTACCGCCGGGCGCGGCGAAGTGCCCGGCGGTACCTGATGTGCCCACACGAATTCTCAGAGGAAAGCCAGCGGCAATGCGCCTCCCGAATTCAGCTCGTCCACCGCGGTGCGGTGAGCGTCAGTGGTCAGCGGTGGTGGCGGACCGGGCCCTGGTGGTGGCGGACCGGGCCCTGGTGGTGACCGAACGGGCCCGGACGACCGGGACGGAACGAGCCCGCCCAGACCGGCCGGAACTGGCCCGGGAAGCGGTTGATGGCGCCGAAGGGCACCCCGAACCCGACCCGGTTCCAGTCGTCGTCGCTGGCGACCTGCAGGGCCCACGCGCCGCGACGGAGGCCGATGCGGACGATGCTGCAGTTGTGGTCGTCCCAGTTGCCGGCCCGCTCACCGAACTGGCCCGCCAGCTCGCAGTCCCGAAGGTTGCGGTAGTAGCCGACGATGTCGTCGCCCGAGCGCCACTGGGTGTGGTGCGCCACCGTCTTGCCCTCGGGAGCGGCGGTGCCGGCGGTCGCCGCGTTAGCCGGGCCGGCGCCGGTTGCCAGCGCGGCGAGCAGGCCGAAGCCGCCCATGGTCAGGATGCGGGTGAGGTTTTTCATCGCGATTCCTTTCATGCGGTGTTTCGCGGTGCATTTCGAGATGGAAAACCGCATTCGCACTACGTCGGTTGTCGCCGGAATGACCGCGACCGGTTGACCGTTCGGCCGACCTTTTTGGTCGTGTTGATCCGCATACGCCCGAAGAGGGCAAAATACGAGGCATACTTGTATATCAAGCGGATCGAGACCACTTTCGCCGTCAGTAACCGACTGACTACCCGTTAGATGTAGTACTAAGGGGCCATACAGCCGACTGATCGCATCGGACTGCCTGCCCTTCGGGTCACCCCGGCGCCCGAACTCGCGACGGGCAGCTGACCGAGAGTTGGTCATCTCCCGTCGGTACTAACTCGAAATAGTGCAGATCTGCTTTTGCGCCCCATTGCTTTGCGACTTCCCCGCTGATAGCACTGGGCCAAAAGTCGGAAATAGACTGTCATGACGGACCCGCTCGCTTCTGGCATGTTGTTGGCATGCCCAAAACGTCTGGCCTTTCGGCCGCCATCGTGCTGCGCCCGTCTCGTGCACTGTGGACAAAGCGGACCGGCTTCGGGTAGCCGGCTGTGATCAACGCCCGCCGCGCCCCGGAGTGTCGGCTCCGGCGGCGTCGCGGGCTGAATTTCGATACATCCGGGACTGGTCGACCCCGCGTGGGGTAGAGGGGCGAGCCACCGGCCAGGTAAACGCGGCAAGGAATCGAACTTCATGGAACACAGGAACATCGCTCTTCCCGCTCGATGGCGGGCAGCCTACCGGGCGGCGCTGGCACTTCTGGAAAGCGACCAGCCGTACAGCGATCCGGCAGACCCCGTCACGCGCGCTCGAGTGCAACGTCTGCGTACGGATACCCGCAGGTGGATCCGCGAGCAGAAGATGCTCGCCTCGGCCGGCGTCCTCACACCCGTCCAGACCTTCTTCATCGCGCAGATCCCGGACAACTGGCGAGAGATCGACTTGCGTCGGCGCCAGCGCCGGAGGTCGTGACCCGAGTGACGACCGCGCGCCCATGAAACGGCAAAAGGCGTCTGAACCGCGATACGTCGCGGTTCAGACGCCGAAACCGTCGGTACCGTCAGCTCGGCTCGGGAGAACCGACCGGTCCGCCGGGCAGTTGTTCTTCGACGATCGGCACCGCACGGGCTCCGGACTGCTCGATCCAGAGCGCCCGTAGCTGGGTATGCATGAACGACGCGAGTCGATGACGGTAGTCGGAGTCGAACGTCCCCAATGCCTCGATCTGTTTCTGCAGTGCCTCGCGCTTGATCGCGAGACTCCCGACGGCGTCCTCGTAACGTTGTTTCGCTCGAAGGTCCAACTGATCGGCGCGGTCCCGGCCATCGGCCACGATCCGTTCGGCTTCGGTCCGCGCGTCCGCGAGGGCCGACTCGGCCCGGCGCCGGATCTCGGCGGCCTGGGCATCGGCTTCCCGGCTGCGAAGCTCGGCCGCCGCCCGAGCCTCGTCACGGAGCCGGTCCGCCTCGGCGCGGACCTTCTCGGCGTACGCATGTGCCTCGAGCCGGATCTGCTCGGCCGCGGCCTGGGCCTCGGAGCGGACCTTCTCGGCCTGCCGGTTCGCCGCGGTGATGTGATTTTCGGCCGTGCGCTGCGCCAGTGCCAGAACCTGAAGTGCTTCGTCCGGCGACATCATGATCGATGCCGGCGGGTTCGGCACGGTCTCGGTCGCCGTTATCACCGGAACCACAACGGCCGCGCTGCCGACGGCGCCGCGATGGACCGTCACCTTGACCCGTTCCGCTTTTTGATCATCCTTCACGACCGTCTCCATGATCTTCGGCGAGGCGAATGCGGTGATTCCCCGATGCGGTGGCGTAGCGCGCGTCATCGTCCATTCCCATCGGGCAGGTAGCCGCTGTGGTAGACCGTTCCGGGCGGTGCCGCCGACGAGGCGGACAGGCCCGCGCGGCTCGCGCCGCTCAACGCGGGCGGCGCCGAGCGCCACCACGACACCGACCGGTCCTGGCGCTGGTGGTACGCGGCGAGTACGGCCGGA
The DNA here is from genome assembly GCF_044455125.1 of Actinoplanes sp. NPDC051343. NCBI lineage: Bacteria > Bacillati > Actinomycetota > Actinomycetes > Micromonosporales > Micromonosporaceae > Actinoplanes > Actinoplanes sp. NPDC051343. The sequence goes on along the minus strand of NZ_JBITEL010000005.1, from coordinate 556,183 downwards.
TCGTTGACCAGGTGATGGAGGTGTCGCGTGGCAAGCGCCAGGATGAGGACGCCTACTCCGGTGATCGACGCGTAGGTGAGGCGGCCGTTCCGGGCCAGGGATTGCACTGAACCGGTGATACCGGCGTCGGGGTACATGCGCGAGAACCTTTCGGATCGGCGATGGGGACGCGGTGGCGGACCGCGAAGCCTCGGCGCGAATGCTGGCAAAATCGCGCAAAGTTGGCAAAGTAAATCTGTCCCTTTGCCGGAAATCCAGTCTTTCAACGTCGAATTCGCGCACCGCGGTATGGCCCGGCCGCACGCGCTCTCGTCCAAACAGGTAACGAGGTATTCCTGAACGGGTGAGCGGGCGCGTCGGATAAGTCACTGAATCCGGCCTACGCTGTTCGGATTAATGCTTATGGCTGGACATGATTGAAGTGTCGGCGAGGACAGCGACGCGTACCGCTGAATGCCTGCGTAGGCCGCCAACTGTTATTCAGGTAGGGCAGCCAGAACGGGGACAACCGAGGGAGCCGAGCCATGCCAGAAGCCGACGTCACCGACGGCCGCGAGCTCTGCTGTGCCGGCGACCGCTGGCGACCGCTCGCCCAGCAGCTCGCGGCGCGGTTCGCGGCGGCCGGAGGCAGCGACGAGGGGATGATCCAGGCGGCCATCGGCGCGATCCTCGACGTCGAACGCCGTCTCGGTTCGCGGGGGCCGGAGTGCGCGTCCCTGGTCGTACCGCTGGTCGTCCGGGCTCTGCGGCGCCACCGGCGCGAGCAGTTCCGGCGGCGGCCGACGAACGCCCGGCCGTGTCCGGCGCTGCTGGCGGCGATCGCGTCGGCCGAGAGCGAGTTGTTCGCGCGCCTGCGCCGGTCACCCACGGTCGACGAGGTCGCGAGCCACCTGCACCTGGCCGAGCATCACGTCATCGCCGGGCTCGAGGCGGGATGGTCCGCGGTGGCGACCGGGTGAGACCCGACGCCCCGGATCCGCCGATCGGTCAGCCCCGGACGTCCTTTTGCCGCCAACCGTAAACCTGCGACCGAAAACCCGCGTCGTGGAATGGCAGTTTTTCGTGTCGCAAGAAGCGGTTCGTGAAGCGATAGGGCCCATTCCCGTAACGGCACGCCCTTAACCGGCAGTGGTGCCGGCGGCACTCGTCAATCGCGACGCGAACCACCCCGGGGATTCCCGGATCCGGTTAACGGGAATCCCCGGTTCAAAATCGACGTAGCAGGTGAACGATGACGGCCCCCGGCAACGACCCTCTCTTCCTCGCTCTCACGCTCGGCCTTCTCATGTCGACCGCGTACGCCCTGGGCCGGATCCATCAGTGGCACCGGCACGGTCTTCAACGGGACGAGGCGTACCGCCGGGGGTACGACCGGGCCTCGGTGTCGATTCTCAGCATCATGACCCGGCGGAGCCCGGTCCGCGTCGGCCGGCTTGCCGCCGATCGGCCGCAGCTTTACCGGACGCGGCACGAGGAATGCGACCGCACCGGCATCTGAACAGCGAAGACTTCCCTCTCCCGACCGATTCTGCGACCACCTCCATCGCGGGTTCGGTCGGCGGCGAAAAGGGTGGTCCTTCCCCCGCGAACCGGGAAGGGCCACCCTTTCGTCGTGCTCGGAGCGGCCGCGCGAAACCGTCGGAAAAAGTGGGATGATCGGCGGAAAGGGTCACCGTAGACGGCATTTCGTCGCGTTGTTTCAGCGCTTTAAGCTTGGCCCATGCTGACCGGTGACAACAGTGTCTTCCAGCTCATCGCTTGCATCCTGATTTCGGTGCTGGGCGCCTATGGCGGCGGACGCATCCATCAGTGGTACAAGCACAGCATGGACCGCGACAGATCTTTTCGCGAAGGATACAGCCACGGCTATCACACTCTCTTTGCCGTGGCTGCCCGCAACACGCGGCTCGACGCCGAACTGCACGACATGATCGGTCCGGACGGTTCCGGCGAATGAAACGCCGGCCGGGAAGAACAGCGATCAGCTGAGGCGTTCGAGGACCATCGCCATGCCCTGCCCGCCACCGACGCACATCGTCTCGAGGCCGATGGACTTGTCGTGCCAGTCGAGGGAGTTGAGCAGGGTGCCGGTGATGCGGGCACCGGTCATGCCGAACGGGTGGCCGACCGCGATCGCGCCGCCGTTGACGTTGAGCTTGTCGAGCGGGATGCCCAGGTCCTTGTACGACGGGATCACCTGGGCCGCGAACGCCTCGTTGATCTCGACCAGGTCGACGTCGTCGATGGTCATGCCGGCGCGGGCCAGGGCCTGCTGGGAGGCCCCGACCGGGCCCAGGCCCATGATCTCGGGGCTGAGGGCGGTGACGCCGGTGGAGACGATGCGGGCGAGCGGCGTGATGCCGAGCTCGCGGGCCTTGGTGTCGCTCATGATGACCACCGCGGCGGCGCCGTCGTTGAGCGGGCAGCAGTTGCCGGCGGTGACCCGGCCGTCGGGGCGGAATACCGGCTTGAGCCCGGCGACTGCCTCGACCGTCACGCCGGGGCGGGGGCCGTCGTCCTTCGAGGCGACCGTGCCGTCGGGGAGAGTGACCGGAGTGATCTCACGTTCCCAGAAGCCGTCGGCGATCGCCTTCTCGGCCAGGTTCTGCGAGCGGACGCCGAACTCGTCCATCTCCTCGCGCGAGACGTTCTTGATCTGCGCCAGGTTTTCGGCTGTCTGCCCCATGGTGATGTAAATGTCCGGAGCGGCACCGTCGAGCCGCGGGTCGTGCCAGGTGCTGCCGCCGGTCGCGGAGGCGGCCGTGCGGGCCATCGCCTCGGAGAAGTACGGATTTTGCCATCCGCCGCCGACCAGGGCCTGCGCCTCCGACGGCAGCCCGTCGGAACTGCCCCGGGCGAAGCGGGAAACCGTCTCGACACCGGCCGAGACGAAGATGTCGCCCTCGCCGGCCTTGATCGCGTGGAACGCCATGCGGGTCGTCTGCAGCGACGACGAGCAGTAGCGGGTGATGGTGGCGCCGGGCAGGCCGTCGAGCCCTAGCTTGATGGCGACCACGCGAGCCATGTTGAAGCCCTGCTCGCCGCCGGGCAGACCGCAGCCCAGGTAGAGGTCTTCGATCAAGGTGCGGTCGAGCTGCGGCACCTTGCTGAGCGCCGCGTCGACGATGGTGGCGGTGAGGTCGTCGGGACGCAGGTCCCTCAGCGAGCCCTTGACGGCGCGGCCGATCGGGGAGCGGGCGGTGGCGACGATGACAGCTTCCGGCATGGCACCACGTTAACTCGTCGGTAACTTAGCCGGAAGTATAGATAAGTCACACCCCTGACATGGCCGCCTTGGCTACCGCCGGGTACAAAGCGTGGGCCCAGACGCGGTAGCCGTCGGCCGACGGATGGAAGCCGTCGTAGCAGAGCGTGCCCGCGTCGGCGCGAAACACCGCACCGGTCTCCACGCCCAGGTCGACCACCACCCCGCCGGCCTCCTGCACCGCTGTGGCCTGCGCCTTGGCCATGCGGCGACCGAGCAGGCCGGCCACCTGACGCAGCGGCGGCGCGATCGAGCGGATGGCACCGAGGTCGGGGCAGGTGCCGACGACGACCCGTACGCCTGCGTCGCGCAACCGGCGCACGGCCTGCCCCAGCTGAGCGGCCGCCTCCTCGGGCGCGCGCATGCTGGTCGCGTCGTGCGCGCCGATCAGCACCACGGCCACGTCGGGACGGTCGCCGAGCAGCGCCCGCGCGACCTGGGTGGCCAGGTCGGCGGCCCGGGAACCGGCCACGCCGACGCTGGAAAGCAGCACGTGACGCTCGCCCGAATCGGGGCCGCCCTCGGAGAGCAGCCGCGCCAACTGGCCGCCGACCGTCTCGGAGAGCCACTCGACGCCGACCCCGATCGCCGCCGAGTCGCCGAGCAGCACCAGCCGGAGCGCGGGAGCCGACACCGGACCCATCGACGTGCGCAGGGCGAGGCCCATGGTCGGCTTGGCGTAGCGCCGGGCCTTGGCCGCGAGCACCTCGCCGGCGAGCAGGGCGAACCCACCCACCCCGGCGGCGAGCAGACCGGCCGTCGCCGCCTTGCCTATGCGTGCATTGAGCCCGGCCATGTCGCCTCCCTGCTGAGCGCAGTCAGTGATCCTCTGGCGTCCAGCCTACGGCGCCCGAGGCGGAGCGGCCGCTCGGAACGGATGCGCTGTCGTCATGAGAAGGGGTGCGATGGTGTCCGAACCAGAGCCGCGGCTCGCCGAACCAGGGATGCCGTCGCAGCACCGCCCAGCGCCCGGCCGGTCCGCGAACCGGGCTGACCTCGGTGCCCGCCGCGCGTACCGCCTCCTGCGCCGCCTCGGGCAGGCTGCGCACGCCGACCTCGGCGGCCGGGCGGTCGTCCTCGCCCAACGCGGCCAGCAGGGTCGGCAGGACCACGGCGGCGGCCCGGGCGTAGCCCTCGGCGGACGGGTGGAAGTGGTCGGACGAGAACATGCGCACCGGGTCGGCGGCGAACATCGGGCCCAGCAGGTTGCCCAGCGACACCGTGCGACCGCCGGCCTCGACCACCGCCACGGTCTGCGCGGCGGCCAGGTCACGGCTCCACTTCCGGGCGAGCCAGCGCAGCGGCGGCTTGATCGGCTGGATCGCGCCGATGTCGGGGCACGTGCCGACGACGACCTTGCAGCCGGCGTCCCGCAGGCAGCGAACGGCGTCGGCCAGATGGCGTACGGCGGCGGCCCGCACCGAGGCGTGGGTGACGTCGTTGGCGCCGATCAGGATGACCGCGACGTCGGGCCGGTATTCGAGGGCGGCGTCCACTTGGTAGGGCAGGCCGGACGACATCGAGCCGACGACGGCCACCCGGTGCAGCCGCACCGGGCGGTGCAGCCGCCGGGAAACCCCGGTGGCCAGGAGCGCTCCGGGAGTCTCGCGCGGACGGTGTACGCCGTACCCGGCGGCCGAGGAATCACCCAGGATGACCATGCTGATCGGCTTGCCGCCGAACTTCGCCCCGTAGACCCCGTCGCCGCGCGGCGGGGGAGCCTCGGCCATCGGGATGATCCGGCGGGCGTCCGCCGCCTGGCGCAGCAGCAGACCGACCGACAGCGCGGCCACGCCGGCGATCGTGCCGGTGACCCCACCCGCGATCTGCCCGGCCACCTTGATGCGGCGCCAATCCTGGTTGCTGAGCTGGATGACGCTCACTGTGCCTCCCCCGTCCCCCTTGATTCGAGGCTAACGCGTGGCGGCGACCGGCAATCATGGCGCGCTTAAGTAATGCTTGGGGGACGGAGAGGAGTTGGAGAATGGCTAAGACGCTGAAACGAACGGCCGCCTTCACGGCGCTGACCAAGGCGTTGGTCTCCGGTGCCCGGGGTGGTCCCTCGCTCGGCAAGCGGGTGGCCGCGCTGCCCCGCATGCTCAAGGCCACCGCGAAGGGGGAGTACGACGGCGGCATGCGGGTGGCGTTGATGGCGGCCGCCACGGCGTACGTGGTGTCGCCGATCGACCTCATCCCGGAGGCGATCTTCCTGGTCTTCGGGCTCGCCGACGACGCCGTGATGATCGCCTGGCTGGCGGGCACCGTGCTCAGCGAGACCGAGCGCTTCCTGGAGTGGGAGAAGCAGCGGGCGAGGACCGTCGTAGTCTGAGGTGTGAGCTATTACGACAACGTCGTCGAAATGATCGGCAACACGCCCCTGGTCAGGCTCAACAGCGTCACCGAGGGCATCGCCGCAACCGTCCTGGCCAAGGTCGAATACCTGAACCCGGGCGGTTCGGTGAAGGACCGCATCGCCCTGCGCATGATCGAGGACGCCGAGGCCGCCGGCCTGCTGAAGCCGGGCGGCACGATCGTGGAGCCGACCAGCGGAAACACCGGTGTCGGCCTGGCCCTGGTGGCTCAGCGGCGCGGCTACAAGTGCGTGTTCGTCTGCCCGGACAAGGTCAGCGAGGACAAGCAGAACGTCCTTCGGGCGTACGGGGCCGAGGTCGTGGTCTGCCCGACCGCGGTCGCCCCGGAAGACCCGCGTTCCTACTACAACGTCTCCGACCGGCTGGCCCGCGAGATCCCCGGGGCCTGGAAGCCGGATCAATACAGCAACCCGGCCAACCCGCGTTCCCACTACGAGGAGACCGGCCCCGAGCTGTGGAAACAGTGCGACGGGCGGATCACCCACTTCGTGGCCGGGGTCGGCACCGGCGGCACGATCAGTGGCGTCGGGCGCTACCTCAAGGAGCAGGGCGACGTACGCGTGATCGGCGCCGACCCGGAGGGTTCGGTCTACTCCGGCGGCACCGGCCGTCCCTACCTGGTCGAGGGCGTCGGCGAGGACTTCTGGCCCACGACGTACGACCGCGGCATCTGCGACGACGTCATCGAGGTCTCCGACTCGGACTCGTTCGAGATGACCCGCCGGCTGGCCCGCGAGGAGGGCCTGCTGGTCGGCGGCTCGTGCGGGATGGCCGTGGTGGCCGCGCTCGAGGTGGCCCGCAAGGCCGGCCCGGACGACCTGATCGTGGTGCTGCTGCCGGACGGCGGCCGCGGCTACCTGTCCAAGATCTTCAACGACGACTGGATGGCCCGGTACGGCTTCCTGCACGCCGTCGGTGACGAGCCCAAGGTCGCCGATGCGCTGGAGGGCAAGGGCGGACGCATTCCGCCGCTCGTCCACGTGCACCCGACCGAGACGGTCCGCGACGCGATCGACTATATGCGGGAGTACGGCGTGTCCCAGCTTCCGGTGCTCAAGGCGGAGCCGCCGGTGGTGACCGGCGAGGTGGCCGGCTCAATAGCGGAGAAGGCCCTGCTCGACGCCCTGTTCACCGGCCAGGCTCACCTGCACGACACGATCGAGCGGCACATGAGCGACCCGCTGCCGATGATCGGTGCCGGTCAGCCGGTGGGGGAGGCGGTCGCGCTGCTGGAGAAGGCGGACGCCGCGCTGGTGCTCATCGACGGCAAGCCGGCGGGCGTACTGACCCGCCAGGACCTGCTGGTGCATCTGACCTGACGGCCTGACCTGACAACCCTGGTCCGACGGGCGGGGCAGCGCAGAGATCCGCGGTGGACGATACTTCTCCGCCGTGGATCAACAAGACCCGTTCGACGGTCTCGAGGACTGGGCCAGGAAGACCGAGAAGCGCGTCCGCCGGGAGCGCTGGCAGCGCCGCGGGTTCTGGATGCTCGCGGTCGTGGTCGCCGCCCTGGTGGTCGTCGCTGTCGTACCCGGGCTGAGGTCGGCGGTCGCCGGAAACCGGGAGGCGTCCGGCGCGTACCCGACGGAAAGCGTGCCGTCCGGCATCAGCGTGACCACGACCGCGAAGGCGGTACCGACCGATCCCTTCGCCGGGTCGCCGGCGGCTCATTATCCGAAGGGTGCTGCCGGCATCACGATGCCGGCGGCGACCAAGGTCGCCGGTTTCTCCGCCGCCCAGGTGGGTGCCGCTCTCAAGGACGTACGCGCCGCGATGATCGCCGGTCGGCTCGACCCGCAGATGCTGGTCGGCCACAAGCCGGACAAGTTCCTGGGCCTGCTCGCCCCGAACTCGCGCAAGGTGATCAAGGGCTGGTTCAGTGGCCAGGACCTGTCAACGGTGGCGACCTGGATCGACCCGGCAGTGCGTCTCGACCCGGCCGAACCGCCCCGGGTCAGCGGCCGCACCACCTATCGTTCGCTTTCGGTCGGCGGGATCCGGACCCTGCGGATCACCACCAACTACGTCTGGGTCTATGCCTTCGAGGGCCCGGAGCATCCGCTGGCGGCCGAGCACGACCAGATCGACTGGGACTTCCCGGACACCCGTAACCTGCGGACCGGTGACCGGGGAATGTGGCTGATCAACACCAGGTCGTACGGTGCCCTCGTCGACTGCACGGCCGCCGGCAAAGGCCTGCTCGCGCCGACCCGCATGGACAGCGCGCCGGTGGCCGCACCGTCCAACACCGAGGACCCCGACAACTACCTGCGCGCCGACCACTCCCTCGACATCGGTGACGACTGCGGAAACCCGCCCAGCTAGTGCGACGCCGTCGGCCGGAACGACGGTTATCTGACCGGTATGGCTGGCAACGTGTTCCGGGCGAGAGCGATGCCGGCGCGGACCGCCGGCGTCCGGCCCGATCAGGTGCGCGACGTGCTCGACGTCCGCGACGACGCGCTGGCCGCGCTGACCGTACTGGCACTGATCGCGCGCATGCTGCGCGAACTGCTCGCCGACCGGCCGGACCGCGGCTACCCGCTGAGCGCCGCGGCGATCACGGTCGGAGCGGTGAAGGTGGCCCTGCCGATGCGCTGCGGCCGCCTCGGACGGGTGTGCCCGCTCCCGGCCGAGGCGGGCGTCGTCCGCACCTACGAGACCGCGGTCGCCCGGGTGCTGACCGCGCTCGACGACATCGACCCGCCGCCGGCCGCCCGCGCCCGCCGGCGGCCGCCCAGCCTCAGCAAGCGGGCCGGTTCGCTCGCCGGTCTGCGGAAGGCGATCCGGGCCACCGACCTCGCCCGCTCGGCGGCCCAGGACCTCTCCGACGAGCTGTACGCCATCGGCGTCGACGTGTGCGGCTTCGACCTCTGCGACCTGGTCGTCGACGAACTCGAACTGCTCGAGGGCTTCGTCTGGGACAGCACCACCCGGTGGCCGCGCCCGCTGGTCGACCCGGTGTTCGCCCGCTCGGTCTCGAACGGGGACGGGACGATGACGGTCCGCGCCCCCGCGATGCTCATCTGGCCAGGTGACTGACGGCGGTCCAGCCGGGGTCGGGCGTCACCTTCAAGCGGATGCGGCCGTCCGGCCAGTCGAGCAGCAGCGGTTCGAGCACCGCCGCGGCGGCCGGGCGCTCGGCGTACAGGTGGGTGGTGCGGACGCCGTCCGACGTCTCGTGTGCGACCACGACCGCGCCGTCGACCCGGGCGTCGATGCGGTCCTCCAACGCGTAGAGGGCCGGGAAGGCGTCCTCGGCCGGGAAGCCGTTCTCGTCCCGCGACCGGTAGGGCACGTCGATCCGGATGTGCAGGTCGTACGCCGGCCACCGTGCCGCCTTGAGCGGCGTCTGCACCAGGGCGACCAGCGGCTTGCCCTTCCGGCTGCCGGCCATCGTCGACCACAGTGCCTCCCCTTCGGCCGGGACCATGCCGTCGACGACCTCGGCCAGACCGGCCCCGGTCAGATCTGGGCCGGTCAGATCAGGGCCGGTCAGTTCGGGGCCGGGCTCGCTCGCCGTGCTGATCGCGCCGATCCAGATCTCGACCCGGTCCTCGCCGAGCACCCAGTCGAGGGACAGGAAAGCGACCTGCAGCCGGGCCTCCTCGGGCAGTCCGGGAAAGACCGGGTGCCAGACCGTCACGTGCACGACGCTGGCTTCGGCGTCGACGACCGCCCCGAACCGCAGCTCACCGAGGTCGAGCCGGTGCCCGGCGATGTCGAGGACCGCGCCGTCGAGCGCGCCCGGGTCACCTTGGCGGGCCGACGCGTACCCGAAGGTGCGGTCGGCGTCCGGCGCGGCCCGGCGCCACCGCTCGGCCAGCGACCGCAGGCCGGCGTCGCCGGCCGAGGTGACCACCAGCAGGTGAGCGGAGTCGGCGCCGGCCGTGAACTCCCACTGCAGACCGGGGTGGACCGCCGACACCCGGTCGCCGATCTCGGCCACCAGCGCGTCATCCGGCGTCCCGGCGATCATCTTCTCGGCCCGCGGGCGCGCGGTCGCCCACCACGCCCAGAACTCCTGGATAGCGGCCGTGGGGTCACCCTTGCCCCGCCGTCGGAAGATCACGCGCGCGAGGCTACCTGGTGCTCCGACCGCTGAAAAGATCGCCGGCCGGCCAGGCGCGCGGACCGATGTGGACAGTGATGTCCTCGAGCAGTCAGAACAGCAAGCGGTAGAGCAGACGTTCACACCCGTGGCTGAAAAAGATCGACATATCCCAACATGCTGCGCAAACTGAGGCCATGCCAGCGTTCTACAGCGACGAGGAACGAGCCGCCTGGGTCCTCGCCGAGTCATTGATCGAGCGGGCCCGGGAGATGATGAAGAACGCCGAAACCGCGCTCACGACGTGGAAAGTCGGCAAGGAGATGAACCGCCTGCGCTGTGCGCGCCGCGGGATCAGCACGTCGGACGCCGAGATCCGGTGGTCCGACTCGGCCAACGCCAAGAATGCGATCACCGACAACACCTTTCACACCGGCCTCGCGACGATGTACTTCGGTGCCGCGGCGGCGAATTATCAGCGTGCCCTATATCTGCGGAACCGGGCCCGCTAGCGCTCCTCGTGCGGCTGTTGCACGATCGGCTTCGGCTCCGGGCGGGGCGTATCGGTCGGCGCGGCCTGGGCCGGAGTGGCCAGCGTCAGGCCGAGAATCGCGCCCGCGCCGATCAGACCGAGCCCGGCCAGCGAGATCGGGCGACGCTCCTGCTTCTCCATCTGGTCCCCCTGACGTTCGACCGGCCCACCACGGTGCCAGTCCTTCCTGAGAACCGGCTGTGCAGAGCCTGCTAATCGGTTGGCCTGTCTAGAGCGGCCGGATACGGGCAACATGAACGGGGTGCAGATCGCGACCGAAACCGAGCGCAAGTACGACGTACCCGAGGGCTTCGAGCTGCCGTCCCTGACCGGATCGGCCGGCATTCGCAGTGCCGGCACCGCCGAGACCCACGACCTCGACGCCACCTACTTCGACACCGACGAGCTGAGCCTGATGCGGAACCGCCGGACTCTGCGACGCCGCACCGGCGGGCACGACGCGGGCTGGCATCTGAAGACCCCGGCCGAGGCGGGCAGCCGCCGCGAGCATCGGCTGCCGCTCGGCACCAGCAATGGCGAAGTGCCGGTTGAGCTGCGCAAACAGGTGCGCGCGATCATCCGGCGCCGGCCACTGCAACCGGTCGCCGAGCTACGCACCCACCGGATCGAGACCCCGCTCGAGGACGAGTCGGGCCGCACGCTGGCACTGGTCGCGCAGGATCGGGTGACCGCGGTGGTCGACGGCGAGGAGCAGCGCTGGCAGGAGATCGAGGTCGAGCTGGTCGACGGCGACGCCAAGGTCCTCGACGCGGTCGAGCGCAAGCTCTTCGCCGCCGGGGCCCGGGCCGCCGCCGGTCCTTCCAAGGTCGCCCGCGCCCTCGGCGACCGCGCGCCGGTCTCCGACCCCAACGGCAAGATCAAGGTCAACCCCGTCCTTCGGTACGCGAAGGAGCAGCGGGACGACCTCAACCGGTTCGATCCGGGCGTCCGGCGCGGGGAGGGCGAGGCCGTGCACAAGATGCGTGTCGCCACCCGGCGCCTGCGCAGCTGCCTGAAGACCTTCAAGCGCACCTTCGGCGACGCCGACGAGGTCCGCGACGAGCTCAAATGGCTGGCCGGACTGCTCGGCGAGGTCCGCGACGGGCAGGTCCTGTCGGGCAAGCTCCTCGAGGGGGTGGAGTTCCCCGACGTGGCCGCCCGTGTGCGCGAACACCTCGGTGCGCAGGTCGAGCGGGGTCAGGCGGCCCTCGACGAGGCGCTGGAGAGCGAGCGCTACCTCGTCCTGCTCGACCGCATCGACCGGCTGGTCGATCGCACTCCGCGGGTCGAGAACGACCCGCTCCGACGGGTCCGTCGTGATCTCGAGAAGGCCGACGACCTGCTCGATCAGGCAGTGGCCGCGGGGCAGGACCACGAGCTCCACGAGGCCCGCAAGGCCTACAAGCGGGCCCGGTACGCGGTCGAGGTCTTCCAGCCGACCGTCGGGCGACCGGCCAAGCAGTTGGTCGGCGCGCTCACCGATCTGCAGGACGTGCTCGGCGCCCATCAGGATTCGGTGGTCGCCCGGGAACTGCTCGAACAGTGGGGTTCCGACAGCTTCCACTTCGGCATTCTGTGGGCCCGGCAGGAACAGGTGGGCCGGGAGACGTACGCCCAGTTGCCGGTGGTTGTCGAGACGTCCCGGAAGAGGAAGCTTCGGAAATGGCTCGGCTGATGTTCACCGCCGGGAAAGATGCGGGGTAGGTGTGCGTGGGTATGAATTCACACATGCAGGCCGAGCCAGATCACGCATATGAAAACGGATACCAGGACGAGCAGGTGACCCCGCCCTACAGCGGCCCGCTCAGCGAGCTGGGCGGCTATCGGGTCGCGGACGACGATGACGACGACCCGGTGCTGCTCAACGCCGACGGCACCCCGGTGGACACGTGGCGCGAGGACTACCCGTACGACGAGCGGATCTCCCGCCACGAGTACGACCACCAGAAGCGGCTGCTCCAGATCGAGCTGCTCAAGCTCCAGAACTGGTGCAAGGACACCGGCGAACGCCTGGTGATCCTCTTCGAGGGACGGGACGCGGCCGGCAAGGGCGGCACCATCAAGCGCTTCATGGAGCACCTCAACCCGCGCGGCGCCGGCGTGGTCGCTCTGGAGAAGCCGAACGAGCGGGAGGCCAGCTCGTGGTACTTCCAGCGCTACATCAGCCATCTCCCGGCGGCCGGCGAGATCGTGCTGTTCGACCGCTCCTGGTACAACCGGGCCGGCGTCGAGCGGGTCATGGGCTACTGCACGCGGGCCGAATACCTCGAGTTCATGCGGCAGGCTCCGGAGCTGGAGCGCATGTTCGTCCGCTCCGGCATCCACCTGATCAAGTTCTGGTTCTCGGTGACCCAGGGCGAGCAGCGCACCCGCTTCGCGATCCGGCAGGTCGACCCGGTACGCCAGTGGAAGCTCTCGCCCAACGACCTCGCCTCGCTCGACAAGTGGGGCGAGTACACCGAGGCGAAGGAGGCGATGTTCTTCTACACCGACACCGCCGACGCGCCCTGGACGGTGGTGAAGAGCAACGACAAGAAGCGGGCCCGGCTCGAGGCGATGCGGCACGTGCTCAACCGGTTCGACTACGCCGACAAGGACGAGGAGATCGTCGGCCGTCCCGACCCGCAGCTCATCGGCCCCGCGTCACTTGCGGTGGAAGGCACCGAAATGTCCCCGCGGGTATTCCCGCGTCTCTAGTGATTTAAAAAGCGTTGGCGATCGGCCGCCGCCCAGCTAAGTTGGCCGTACACGTGAAGGGAGGTGGTCCGAAGTTGTATAGCAACGGGACTCGTGAGGTGGCTGTCCGCTAGCCGCTGTCCTCGACAGCTTCGTGATTGAACGTCGAGACCGTGTGGCAGCGGTCAGGCGAATACGCGACAGCCACCCGACCCCCGGGGATCCGGCCTTGTCCGACCGGACCACGTTCGCTTCGGCGCCGTGGAAGTCCCCGGGGGTCGCTTTATTTGTGGAGTCCCTTTGACACGCGAATTGGTCGTTCTCGGCACGGCGAGCCAGGTCCCGACCCGGCACCGTAACCACAACGGCTACTTCCTGCGCTGGGACGACGGGGCGATCCTCTTCGACCCGGGCGAGGGCAGCCAGCGCCAGATGCTGATGGCCGGCCTGGCCGTCACCCCGATCCGGCGCATCTGCATCACCCACTTCCACGGCGACCACAGCCTCGGCCTGCCCGGCATCCTGCAGCGCATCTCGCTCGACAAGGTGCCGCACCCGGTGGTCGTGCACTACCCGGCGGCCGGCCAGGAATACTACGAGCGCCTGCGGCACGCCACGAGCTACTGGGACAACGCCCAGATCATCGCGTCGCCGGTCGGCGACGACTTCGCCGACGGGCCGCTCACGGCCCTGCCTCTCTGGCACTCCGTGCCCGCGTACGGTTATCGCATCGAGGAACCACCCACCCGCCGCATGCTGCCGTCGGCCCTGGCCGCCCGCGGCATCTCCGGTCCCGCCGTGGGTGAGCTGCAGCGAGCCGGACGCCTCGGCGACGTGACCCTGGACCAGGTGTCGGCCGAGCGGCCGGGGCAGAGCTTCGCGTTCGTCATGGACACCGGCCTGTGCGACAACGTCTACAAGCTCGCCGCGGGCGTCGACATGCTCGTGATCGAGTCGACGTTCCTGGCGTCCGACGCCGAGATGGCCCGCATGGTCGGCCATCTGACCGCCGGTCAGGCCGCATCGGTGGCCCGCGAGTCGGGGGTGCGCCGGCTCGTGCTCACCCACTTCTCCCAGCGCTACCAGGACCCGGCCCGCTTCCTCGACGAGGCCGGGGCCGAGTTCGACGGCGACATCGTGATCGCCGAAGACCTGATGCGCATCCCGGTGCCGCCTCGTGTGGAAAGTCCGGCCCGGTGACCGAGGTCCGCATCGTGCATCTGAGCGGCGCCGTGTTCCGGGCCCTGGCCGAGGGTGACCGGGCCGGTGCGGAAGCCGCCAGTTCGGTGCAGCTTTCCGACTACCTCGCCGGCCCCGAATGCCGCGGCCTGTGGCGGATGCGCAGCGAGCAGTGCGATCGGGACCCGGTCGCCGCGGCGTGGGTCACCGGCATCGTCCGGGACGAGCGGCAGTCGCTGGCGGTCGGTGCGGCCGGCTTCCACGGGCCGCCGGACGCCGATGGCATGGTCGAGATCGGCTATCGCATCGATCCTGCCTACCGGCGTCGTGGCTATGCGCGTGCGGCTCTCGGGGCGCTGCTGGCCCGGGCCGCCCGGGAACCCGGCGTCCACCGGGTGCGGGTCAGCATCCGCCCCGACAACCTGGCCTCGTCGAACCTGGCGCTGTCGTACGGCTTCCGCCGGATCGGCGAGCAGTGGGACGACGAGGACGGGCTGGAACTCGTCTACGAGCTTCCGGCCGGCGAACAGCCACTGCAGGGCGGCTTCGTCAGCGACGCCGTGCTGGTCGAGGGCACGGTGCGCAAGCCGCCGCCGGGCGACGCGGAGTTCGTGCACCGCCTGTTGCGGCACTTCGAGGAGCATCGGTGGGCCGGTGCGCCCCGCTACCTCGGCACCGACGACCGCGGCCGGGACGTGCTCAGCTTCGTCGACGGCGAGGTTCCGTGGCGGCCCGGTCAAGAGATCCGGACGGAACGCAGCCTGATCGAGGTGGCCCGGCTCGTGCGCCGGTTCCACGATCTGACGGCCGGCACCGAACTCGCCGGCGGGCACGAGGTGGTGTGCCACAACGACCTCTCGCCGAAGAACACGGTCTATCGCGACTCGCTTCCGGTGGCGTTCGTCGACTGGGACATCGCCGCGCCGGGCGACCGCATCCACGACGTCGCGCATGTCTGCTGGCAATACTGCGGGCTCGGGCCCGACGTGCGGGACGCCGCGGAGGCGGCCCGGCTCGTGCGGGTGATCGCCGACGCCTACGGGCTGGCGGACCGCCGGGCTCTGGTCGACGCGATCCTGTGGTGGCAGGACCGGTGCCGGCGCGGCATCGACGCCGCGGCCGACGCCGGCGAGCCCGCGATGGTCCGGCTCCGGGAGAACGGAACGGTTGACGCCGTACGCGCCGCCTACGACTGGACCTACGGACACCGCGACCTACTACGCCAGTAGGTTGGACCGATGCACCTGCGTACGGGAAAAGATCTTGACTTTGAAGCTGTCGGACGCGTGCATTGGCGCTCCCGCTCCGCGGCCTACGCCCACATCCTGGCGCCGGAGACGCTGGGTGGCGGGTCGGCCGAGGCCCTCGGCGACTGGTGGTCGGAGCGGTGGAAATGGGAGCAGGAGACACATCGGCTGACCGTCGCCGACCGCGACGGGGAAATCGTCGGATTCACCTACGTCGGGCCGAGCGAGACCGACGGCGCCGTCGAGCTGTACGCCATCCACGTCGTGCCCGAGCTCGTCGGCACCGGGATCGGGCGTGAGCTGATGGCCAACGCGCTGGAGCAACTCAAGGAGATCGGCGGCGAGCGGGCCGTCCTCTGGGTGCTCGAGGAGAACGATCGCGCGCGCCGGTTCTACGACCGGGGCGGCTGGGTGCCCGACGGCGGGACCCGCGTCGAGGCGGTCAGCGGGCAACCCGTGCCGCAGCTGCGATATTCGCTATCACTTCGGTGACTCGGTGGGCGGGAACGCGCGACCAGGTGTTGCGGGGGAACCTGTGGTCACGCGTTCCCGCCAACCGCCCCGCCCGGAAACCGGGGTTGCGCCTGGCCGGAGGCGCGGGAAACAGCGGAGGCATGCCGTTTCCCTGCAATCCGGTCGCTGGGCGGGTTGTGGGCGCGGGACGCCGGTGCGCTGGCGGGGCGCGCCGGCATCGACCGCTCGACGACGTCGGCCGCCGGGCTGAAAGCCTTGGCCTGCCGGGGGACGGTCAAGCTGTCGGGCGACGTCGATGCTTTCTGGAGTTTTAGTCGAAATAGCCGCGGTTGGTGTCCGAGCGGCGCCGGCCCGGGGGCGAGTCGGCGCGGCGACCGCTGTTGTCCTCGAACCCGGCCCGCAGGCCCGGTATCGCCCGGATGCTGTTCAGGTCGTGCCGGAGGGTCCACGCCTCCCGCCACGGGCGGCGGGACGCGGCGTCGGCCCGCTCGGCCAGACGCCGGGGCGCACACGGCCACCGCCATCCACACCAGACGCAGCTAGCGTCGTCGCCCGGTCCGGCATGGCGATCCAGCATCTGCTGCGCGTCCTGCCAGAGCAGTCGATCCACGATGTCGGCCGGCACGGACTCGTCGGCGATGACCATCCTTGCTCCTCCCGGAATCGGCGGAACTCACATCACATACAACCCCCAAATACCATCAGCCGGTCGGACGTAGTGTGCGACTCTCGCAACTATCTGTAACCGGCAGTGTTCGCCATGGGCGGACGGCGGCCGGGCATCGACGACCCTCCCGCCCGTGTTGACTGCGACATGGATACCGAACACACGGGTGTCGAAGCCGGGGCGCTTGACGCGTACAGCGAGGTCGTGACCGGCGTCGCCGCGCACCTGCTGCCCTCGGTGGCCGCCCTGTCCGTGCGCACCCCGCAGGGTGCCGGCGCGGGGTCGGCAGTCACCTTCACCGACGACGGATTCCTCCTCACCAACGCCCACGTCGTCGCCGGCGCGCACAGCGGCACCGCCGCGTTCGCCGACGGCACCGAGACGAAGTTCGACGTGGTCGGCGCCGACCCGCTGTCCGACCTCGCCGTGGTCCGGGTACACAACCCGGGCGCGCCGGCGGTTCTCTTCGGCAACGCCGACACCCTGCGGATCGGCCAGCTGGTGGTCGCGGTCGGCAACCCCATGGGGCTGGCCGGCTCGGTCACCGCCGGCGTCGTCTCCGGCCTCGGCCGGTCACTGCCGGCCCGCGACGGCCGGCGGGTCCGCATCATCGACAGCGTCATCCAGACCGACGCGGCGCTCAACCCGGGCAACTCAGGCGGCGCCCTGGCCGACTCCACCGGCACGGTGGTCGGCATCAACACGGCGGTGGCCGGGTACGGCCTGGGCCTGGCCGTGCCGATCAACAGCACCACCCGCACGATCATCGGCGAGCTGGTCGGCACCGGAAAGGTCCGGCGGGCCTGGCTCGGCGTCGCGGGCGTACCCACCCCGCTGCCGCCGCAGCTGGCCGACCGGCTCGGCCAGAAACTGGGGCTCAGAGTGGTCGAGGTCGTCCCGGGCAGCCCGGCCGGCAGCGCCGGCATCTACCTGGGCGACATCCTGATCACAGCGGGCGGCCAGCCGACCTCGACCGTGCAGGCCCTCCAACGGCTCATGCTGGGCCCGGCCATCGGCCAGAGCCTGCCGATCACGTTGCTACGCAAGAACGCCTTGGTCGACGTCGTAACGATCCCGGCGGAACTGGGGTAGGGGGTCGGGTCGTTGGGGTGCGACCGTGTCGGTGAGGGCCTGGACACGAGCTCGGTGACGGCGGGAAAGTGGGCGCGGCGTTGCCAGTCCATGAACAGATCCACGTCGCCGCTCGGGCGGTCGCCCATGCCGTGGACGCGCACCGCGTAGCCGCCGGCGAGGGCAAGTCCGTGTTCGGGGCCCGCGGCCGTCAGGGCGATCTCGGCCCGTGGCGAAACCCTATGCGGCTGCCGCCCTGGAGGCGGTGTCCTTGAGCTGCGGGAAGCGTTCCTCCCACGCCCGGCGAAGGTCAGCCGGGAGCCAGAGCGTTGGCCAGAGCCGAGTGAGGGTGGCGCGGTCCAGGAACGCGTGCAGGTCGTCCGGCTTGGTGGCCTCGATCAGGACCGTGCGGTAGAGGTCGACCGTGCGATCGGGAGCCTCGAGCTTGTAGTCCGCCGAACCGGACCAGTCGAGGTGGGATGGGAGGGTCACAACGCCGGTGATCCGGCCGCGCAGCAGTGCGAGATCATCCGTGACAACGATCGGCTTGGCGTAGCGGCGCATTCTGGTCAGCTCCCGAGGTCATCGTCTCGCGCCAACGGGCGCCCCGGTCGGGGCGCCCGTTTGTCGTCAGCTGGCGGTCTTGGCGACACCGACGGGGCAGTTCATGCCGTTGGGAACGAGGCTCGACACATGTGCCGTATTGAATCAGCGCGACCGGTATGCATCCGCACGGTGCTCGATCGCCGTCACGGTTACGACGTGGTCGTCTTCGTCGATCTCATAGAGGACTCGGTACGTGCCCCGTCTGGCCGACCAGGTGCCTTCGAACGGGGGCAGAAGAAGTCGTTTGCCGACCCGATGCGGGCTGTCGAGGAGGGCGGTCGTGATGAACTCGTACACGGCCGCGGCGATTTTCTCCGGCAGCCGTCCGGCCAGGGCGCGTGCGGCCGGTCCGGCCACCTGAAGCCGGTAGCGGCCGGGGCTCGGCGCGGTCACCGTGCCCGCTTCGATCGCTTCGCCATCAGTGCTGCCAACTCGTCGGCGTCGAGGACGTCACCGGCTTCGACCGCTGCTTTGGATTCGGCAAGTTGCCGCATGGCTTCGGCGCTGGACAGGACCTCCAGGGTCTCTTCCAATGCCGCGAGATCATCGGCGGAGATGAGCACCGCGGCGGCATGGCCGTGCCTCGTGATCTCTATCCGCTCATGTGTCGAGGCCACCGCGTCGATGAGTTCCGAGAGGCGGTTGCGGGCGTCGGTGAACGGTACGGCAGTCATGCTCGAAGTATAGGCAGACTGGCGCGAAGTCTGTACAGATTTTCGGGGTGCTCGGTCGGCCAAGGCCACCGGGCCGTCAGCCCGGTGGCCTGCCGTTGCTAAGCGGTCTTGGCGACACCGACGGGGCAGGTCATGCCATTGGGGACAGGGCTCGAAAAATGTGACCCATACTAGCCATGGTCTTCAACTCAAAGCGTTGTCGGCCGCTCGTCAACCAGGCGATCGGCAAGCTCTCGAAGGCCTGCCCCACAGAGAATCACGTTCCGTTGCCCGAGACGTCTTGTGAGCATCAGGTGGTATGCCGTGACAGCATCCTGTTTGCCAGACGTCACAATGATGCTGTGACTTCCCTGTTTGGCCCCCTCTCGCAGTGGCCCGTGCGCGCTATCTCCGACTGTGACTAGCTCAGCAATTCCGGCCGCGGCAACTGCTTGCCCGAGGTTCTTGTAGTCCTCGTTCGTGTGTCCCGTGACCTTGGCAAGGATCACGATCTTGTCCGGCCGGTCCGGCTCCACGCCGGCGAAGGCCTTAAAGACGGGGCGCATTCCAGGGGCTCGGCCGTCACGATCCGTGCCAACCAGGCGCATGACGACAACGCCATCGGATGCACTCCGGTATTCGAGTAGTCCTTCGTGACCTGTCACCGGCACCCAGGAGGCGGACGGGCTTGTCATGAAAGTGTCTCGTTAACGAGTAGCCTCATAAGACTTTGATAGGCCAGGATAAACGCGCTGTCAGGCATATAGATGATTGCCACGAGAAACAAGGCCGCGCGGACGAGAGAGAGCAGCCGCATGCAGCGGCTATCGCGCGAGCCCCCTACTTGAGGGCGGACATCGGTTCGAGGGGCAACTGATATCTGCGGGACAGGGCTTTATCTGTGTGACCCATGAGAGGACCTGCGCGGCGACCCATCCCGACGTGCCATGTGCTTAAAGTCTGCGTGTATACCTCTGGCCTGTGGTCATCTTGCCAATCGCGGCTTGCCACTCCCGTTGCTTCCGCACCGCCTCAACCTCGGCCTTGACGAGTACTCGCCAGCTCGACCTTCCCGCCTTGGCCGTCACCCGCAACTCGACTTCGCCGATTGGCGGAACGGCATCAGGACCAACCTCCATGTCCGCGAAGTCAACCCGCCATCTTGCGCGATCACCGACGGCCAGCCCGGTCACCACACCGCCGGGCGAGTGGACAGCACTGCCACGAGGTGCACCAACCTCAACCCCATCCTGGCTATCCGGAAACATCACCCCAGCCGTCAGCAGCTCTACCCGGACCTCATCCAGGTCCAGCGGCTCCACCAGTTGCAACGCGAGTCGCTGCCAGCCCCCAGTACCCGTGTCGCTCCCATTGACGTCCTCCACCAGCGCGGTGAACACAGGCGTGTGCTCATGCTCGGCCATCCGCTCATCAGCGTTGGCCGATCGCCGGCTACTTCCCGCCGCCCACACCGCGATGACTGCGCCGCCGATCGAAACCGCAGATCCTGCCCAGGTCGGCGCATCCCCCCAGTCCATCCGCCTAGCTCCTTCTACCCAAAATGGACGATTGTCCGACTCACAGTAGCGGAGGGTGACTCCTGTTGGCGTTGCAAAGTTAGCGCTCGGCTCACCCGTAGAATCTCTGGAATGAACGAGGATGACTTCAATACCACCGCAGGGCGTCTCGCCTTCTATGTTGAGTCAGCACTATATGCTGACGCACAGCAGCCCGCCCTCCAAGAGTGGAAACGGATCTTCGGCATTGACGAAGTAGGCGGCGTTCTCCGTTGTGCGTCAGAACTAACCGAATTGGCCCAGCAAGTCGCTCTTCAAGTGAGGGCGCTTCCAGATGATGAAGACCCAGATCATCTCTTAGAAGAATGGCCTAACATCGAGGTCTTTCTTGGATGTTTTGGACATGTCGGAAATAGCCAAATGGAGTTGTTTCAACGGACGCTTTCGGCAGCAACAGTGTACAGCCTGAAGACATGTGCCCGTGCGCTCCGGCGCCAACGCCAAGCCGAGCCGGTCGTTCCTGAAGAAGACGCGAAGAGCTTAGTTGAGCTTGTGCGAGCCGTTATCGACGAGATAGCCGCTTCTGGCCTTCCGGCTGACCTAAAACGTGAGCTAATCAATCGGCTTAGAGATGTCGAGTGGGCGATACTGAATGTTCGAATTGGCGGATATGAAGGAATTGCGAAGGCGCTGGATTCCTTCACTTTCAGATCAACGCTCAATTCTCGTGGTGCCGGTGACGAGGATAAGGAAAGAATGGTCAGCTGGTGGACTCGGCTCTGGACCGGTTTGACTAAGGCTGCACGAGGCGCAGCAGAGCTGTCAGGACCTGTTGCCACGACCGTGGAAAATATCCGCCAGATCACCGGAAGCTAGGCATGATTGAGTGGCGCTCAGCTTGTAGTTAAGTGTAGGCAATCGAGCACATGAATTTCTCGGGGCGCGCGGCTTTAGAATGTGTCGCCCTGAGCGCGCTTGAGGCGTCGAACGCACTCTAGCGATTTCGTCGCGACACCCAACCAGCCTGCGCGAGAAGGCTCAAGACGTAGCCGCAGCGGCCAATGATTTCTTTATCTTTTGAGGCTTTCTTGGCTCTGATGCGAAAATGCACATGGCCCCGATGAAGAGGCTGAGCGAAAACAGTATTACAGAAATTAAAGCCGTGGCAGAGCTAATGCGCGCTAACTGCTCCTTTTGCCATGATAGCTGATTTCCGAGAAGAGCAACGTCCCGATAGTTAGTCACTTCTCCCGCCGCTTTCGTAAGGTTCACATCGTTAGTCCGCAACTCTGCTTCCGCTCTTACTATGTCGTTGATGTTGCGACTTTCGACGGCAAGATGAAGGCGATGGGCCGACATGCTTTCGGTACCCGCCTCATTGACCAAGTCTTTGGCTGCGGATTGATCATTCATTTGCGACCCTCGAAGCTTGGTGTCAGAATAACTGATATCACTCCGGATTGAGTCCTGTCTCAGGCTTAGTAATCCGTAAATTAGGACCGCAATGATGATCGTGATCAAGGCAAGGGAAACCGTGACTGCCTGCCTAAGTGACCACTCGGCTTTGGTTTGGTTCACATCGAATACGAGATCACCGATACCGGCCGCAGACACCACGATGGCAAGAACCAAAAGATCGCCATTTTCAAACAGGTCTACGAACGTCGGTATGGCGTTGCCGTCAATCCAGCCGGTTAGTATCCGGGAGGCGATCGGCAGGAGAGGCAGTAGAACCCCGAACAGTGCCCAGCGTGTAAAGGTGGCCTTCATGGAAGGATCCTTCCACGAGGGTTATCTCTTGCCTACTTCCTGAGCATTCAGGTGGATATCGGTGCTCTAGCGCGCTTCGCGATGCAGGTCATCGCAATTAGGGTGGGAATCCGGTCACTTACTTGCCCGGGGACAGGGCTTAAGCTATGTGACCCATCGGCGTATGGTCGCTGTCATGCGTGCTGCGATCTACTGCCGGATCAGCCAGGACCGGGCCGGAGCAGGGCTTGGTGTAGCCCGCCAGGAGGAAGACTGCCGCACCCTCTGTGAGCGTAGGGGATGGGTGGTCGTTGAGGTCTACCCCGACAATGACGTCAGCGCCTACTCGGGTGCACCGCGCCCGGCGTGGTCGCGTCTACTGGCCGACGTCCGAGCGGGCACTGTTGACGCGATCGTCGGGTGGCATGTCGACCGGCTGACGCGGTCGCCACGGGAGCTAGAAGACGTAATCGATCTCGCCGACAAGTACGGTGTCGAGCTGGCCACGGTCACGGGAGACGTCGACCTCAGCACGCCCACGGGCCGCCTGGTTGCCCGGATGCTCGGCGCCGCCGCTCGGCACGAAGCCGAGCACAAGGCAGAGCGGCAGAAACGCCAGCGTAGGCAAGCGGCCGAGGCCGGGAGGGTTGCCGGCGGAGGATACCGTCCGTTCGGCTACGAAGCTGACCGGGTGACCATCGTCCCCGAGGAAGCCGAGATCATCCGGGAGTGCGTCCTCCGCGTGCTGGCCATGGAGTCACTGGCGAGCATCGTCCGCGACCTCACGCAGCGCGGCATCACGACGACCGCGGGGAACAGCTTCAAGGTCACGAGCCTCCGGCAGCTTCTCTGCCGGGCGAGGATCAGCGGTCGCCGCGAGCACACTCCGCGGAGCAACTGGGAGACGACGCGCCCGATCATCGGGGACATCGTGGCCGATGCAGTCTGGCCCGGGATCATCACCGCGGACGAGTCCGACCGCGTACGCGCGATCCTCACGGACCCTGACCGGCAGACCCGCCAGCCCGGCCAGCGCATGAACAGCTACCTCCTGACCGGCCTACTTGTGTGCCACTGCGGCGCGCGTCTCGTCGGCCGGCCGAGGTCGGGCGTGCCGCGTTACGTGTGCTCCAACGCCCCTGGCTACGACTCGTGCGGCAAGACCGCCACGAACACACAGCGAACCGATGACCACATCCGCGACCTGGTCATCGTGGCGTTGGACTCACCCGACTTCATCGAACGGCTACGGTCCCGGCAGGCCCTCGGATCCGAGGCATCCGACGCGGTCAAGGACGACGAACTACAGCTCGAAGAGCTGGCCCAGCAGTGGGCCCGCAAGGAGATTACTCGCCGAGAATGGATGGCCGCCCGCGTGGTCGTTGAGCAGCGGCTAGAGCGCAACCGGGCCGCCGCGGCCCGAGAGTCCCGCCGGCACGTGCTCCGCGGCTTCGTCGGCACGCTGGAAGAGATGTACGAGCGCTGGGAGCTCATGAACGTCTCGCAGCGACGTGCTGTGCTCAGCGCCACCCTGCACTCCGTCAAGGTCAATCCGGCCGATCCGCGGAAGCGATGGGATCCCGATCGCTTCGCACCCGAATGGATAGCGTGACCAAGGGGGGCGATGCCCGAGCCTCCGAGGTGGTGGTGCCAGAGGCTGCGTGCGCCTGCCATCTGAGGTCGCCGACTTGGCTCGCCCCCGATAGATGATCAGCCATATAACCCTCAGTACCTTGACCTGGTGCCGCGCTTAGGGCGACAGTTACACAATGGACCAGAATTCGCCGCCGCCGTCGGCGGAAGATCAAATTCAGGCTGCCCGTAGGCTCCTTCGCAGTCACCGTCACCTATTTAGCCTGCATTATGATAAATCTCTTATGAGGAAAGAGACTCCGAAGTCTTTCGGGTCTGGCGATGATGAGATGGTCTACCTCTATGGGCGAATTCTCTTTCTATTAACCTTGGCGGAGACGACCTATTCGTCAAATCATATTCTGATCAGTCAAATGCAGGTCGATGGTTCAAAACTCGACATAGTCATGGATGCCATCAATCAGCTGGACTCGGCTGGATTGGCGATTGCGGACGCTGAAAAAAGGCGAGTAAAGCTTGTTGAGAAAGAGAAGGAAGAACTGCGGGCGATATTCAAAGTTCAAGATGCCTCGCAATATCTGCCTTCTTCAAACCCAGGGCCCCTCCTAGTAGTTCCGCAATCTGTACTCTTTTACGATGATGACTCGGCGGAAGCTCTTTTCGAGGATGCCCCGCCTGCCGAGTTTAGCGGTGAGTCACATCAACTTTTGGGACGAACGGGCCGGTTGTCCCGGTGGAGAGCATTTATAGCCGTCATGCGCGCCTCGCTGCGCAGGAGATCGGTCGAGCCGGCTCGCTCTCGCGATTCTATGGTCGACGAGGCTACGGATGACTTAAATGCCATTCTAAATCTCCTCGGACCACCTCCCGAAAGTTCAGCCTCGCCCGCATCGACGCCCGATGTTCCGGTAGGTGCCGCGTGAAGACGGATCCCGATTCTTCGTCGTGGGAGGGATTGTCGCCGTGGGACAAGGCCGCGCAGTGGCATTTGGTGGCTCCGCACATTGCGGAGGACGTTATGGCGCTGGCGCGCGAGCGCGCCAAAATGCAGTGGAAGGTTGAGGAGGAAGACGCGGCTCACCGAAGAAAGATGGAGACCCGCCTCTGGCTTACGCAGATTTTTGGGTTGGTGGGTGGTCTACTAAACGTCGCAGCGCTCACCGTACTGGCTTGGCACTATGCCGATACTGGGAACATCGTTCCCGGCCTGACTATGTTCGGTGCCGGAAGCGGCCTCACTGCAGGCGTCTATGCGGTTAGTCGTTCGATAGGTGTGCGCGCCCGGAAGGCTGAGAAGAATTCATCCAAGTGATAAACACCGAGAGGCGTGAGTGTTCGATACGCTCGCTGATAGCGGGGGATTGGCCGAGCCGTCTATCAGCTAGCGGGTTCGGTCGTCCAGATCGCTGGAATGTGATCTGGTTCGCCCACTCTTCATTGGCTTTTCGAACGGGGGGTCCGTCGGCGCCGCGGACGTCGTGCCGAGGTCCATCTCCCGCCATTCACCCGGCCCGTTGGCCATCCTCAGTCGGTCGACCATGTCGCGGGCTGCCTCTTCCGAGTCAAAGTCCCATTGAAGGATCTTGCCGTCGGAGTGTCCCTGCCGGGCCGTGACCCTGTAGCTGGTTGAGAGCCAGATGTCCCGGCGTCCGAGTCGGCCCCAGACCCCGTTCCACCATCGACCCAACACAGCCATGCGGGCAGACTAATCGAACGTATGTACTAGCGCGAGTGACGGGGCCCCGAGAACCTGTCACCGGCGTTTTCCCAGTTCAGCGGTTATCGGGTGACACCAGTGACGTGAGTGACACGGTGACAGGGGCAGCGGCATTCGCTGCTCGTGATCTAGCGGAAGCGCCAGGCCCCCCGGGTGACAGTCGCGCCCGGTCGCGTCACTCACGTTTTGCAGCTCAGCACGTATTGAGTGACAAGAGTGACGGCAGTTGCCCCGGTGACGTAGCGGTCACTACCGTGACAGACGTGGAGTGAAGTGACAGCGGCGGCTGGCCGTCACTCACATCTTCCCAGTTCAGAGCCTGTCGGGGACACCAGTGACAGTGGTGTCCCCCTGTCAGACCCCTATGAGATCGCGCAATAAGCCGCCGTGGCGTCGTCGTATGTCTTGCCGCGCGGCCAGCGTGTCCCCTCTGGATCAGAGCGCTCGGCCGCTCGGACCTCGGCGATCAGGGCCGCCGGACCTTGGTCGTCGAGCAGGGCGAGGGTGTCAGTCCATGTGGCGAGGTTGAAGCGGTCGACCATTCGGCTTGCCCCGTCACTAAGCAATGCGAAATCCTGCACTTGGTCGATCGGATGATGCCCCAGAAGCGCCTCATAGGCTGCTGCCGGGTTTGCTGCGGCAACCCAGAATCCTCCCGGTTTATTGCGAAAGTCGCGAATCTTGCTCATAAAAACGCGCCGAGCTTCCTCATGCATTGGGGTCCCGTGCGGAACGCTGGTCATTGCGTCACGGAACGGGCGTGCAGCATCAGCTTCTCTCGTATCGCAGATCACTTGCTCACAGCCGCCGCGCTGCCGGACCACCAAGACAGAGTCAGCGAGCACTAAATGCTCAAGTTGGCCGTTGCGTATTCGCGCAATGATGACTGTCGCGCTCGGGGTGCCGACGTGGGCCAGATCGCACGTATGAGCATGTGAATCCGCGACGGTCTTAATCGCGCCAGCTAGCAACTCCGGTAGTTCGCCACCGTCACCCGCCGTCAGTCGAGCAATTAGAGTCGAACCCAGGTTACGCGAAAACCAGGCTACGCCGTGATTGCAACCGCTGTCAGTGCCAGAGAGGCCAGCCCCGTCGAGAAGAACAACGGCATTCGGGATTGCGGCTACGAAATCCTCGTTTTCGTGAGCGTCGGTGGCTGGCCTCGTCGCCATAGCGACTCGCATTAGACCTCCTCAAAACGATGGATTGGGGTTGCCAAATCAACGGCTATAGGTTCACGGGTATCGGGATCAAAATCTGTTCTGACAATAACGGAGAATTCCGAGGCGTGGACCTCGGCGAATAGTTCGGCGAGCCTGGCGGTCAGCAGATGGATAACCCCTAGAGAACCGGGTGGATGAATGCCGGTAAAAACAAGGACGGATCCTTTACCGTCGGGCCGGCGAAGTCGCCCGAGATATGCGTAGTCCTGGTCTAGTGCCGGCGTCGTATCCTGACCTGACCGGAAGACCGCGCCACTGCGCCGGTCGACGAGGGTCCATACGCCATCTGCCGCACGCTCGAATTGCAGCGCTGAGTCTTGAGCGAGGGTTGCGGCGACAGGCTCCGAAAGCCGCGGGCCGCAAATCACGACGAGATTGGGTCGATTGAGGTCGATCGCACCGCCCACGGGCACGTTCTCGAAGAACGGCTCAAGGCCAACGCTACGGGCGTAGTCGCCAAGGCGCTGTGCACCGGTGACGTCCTCAACAGCAACGACCGGTCGCCCCTTGATTGCTTCCTGCTTGAGCGGCGTGGCGATGGTCACCTGCCCAACGCCGAGGAAGGCCGCCTCAGGTGCTGGGCCTCCGTGTCGGATCTGATGGATACGCCCACGGCTGAGCCCGGCCGCCTCGGCGATCTGTGCGTAGGACATTCCGCTCTCGTGAAGATCCTGGATGGTGCGTCGTCGTAAGCGGGATAACTCGGTGACCTGTTGCTGTGCGACCGATAGCTGTGCGGTCGCGGCCCGCAACAGATCAAAAGGATCTTTGATTGCGGCGATGCGAGCAACGGCGTCTGTGCTGTTGTCCACATCCGTGCGACTTCTACTCACTGTCTAGCCCCCCTTGACGGATACAGACTAGCCGCTTACTTTGGTGTCTACCCCCCTAGACGACGCGCCCCGCATCGCAGTGGCGCTGTCTAGGGGGGTAGACGGAGCCTTCGTGGATCGCCACCGAGCGATCCCGTCCTAGGAGGAACGCGTGACTATCCCCCGGCATGACGACGAACCGACCGGCGCCGACCTGTCCGCGATCGAGGCCCAGTGGCCGCTGATCGAGGCTGAGTTGTCGCTGCTGGATGCCGAGATCGCCAATATCTACGCCGCCGAGCACGGCGGCCCGACGCCGCTGGACTGGCGGCGTCTGCGTCGGGCTGAGGCTCGTGTCACCCGCGTGGCCGCTGAGCTGGCCGCACGTCCCGTCGCCCTTCGCGAGGTGGCGTGATGACCCAGGACATCAAGCGTCTTCGCCGCGTGGGTTGGGGCGTGCGGGGTGTGTTCGCCCTCGGCATCGCAGCCTCGCTGGCCGGCAACGTGCTGCATGCCGGTGACAACCCGATCAGCCGGGCGATCTCGGCGTGGTCGCCGCTATCACTGCTGCTGGCCGTCGAGCTGATCTCCCGGATCCCGGCCCGCCGCGGGCCGGCCTCGTACGCCCGCCTCGCCGCTACCGCGGTAATCGCGGGCATCGCGGCGTGGGTGTCGTACTGGCACATGGCCGGTGTCGCGGCCCATTACGGCGAGACGAGCGTGAGCGCGCACCTGCTGCCGTTCAGCGTGGATGGCCTGATCGTGGTCGCCTCGATCAGCCTCGTCGAGATCGGCGGCCGGATCCGCACGATCGCCGACCCCACGCCTGCTGCCACGCCTGTACCGGCTGCCGTTCCTGCGCCGGTGAGCGTCCCGGATCCCGTTGTGGCGCTTGCGATCGAGGCCGAGACCGCCCCGGTTGCCAAGCCGCGTGTCAAGCGTGTGGCGACGCGGCCTGCGTCGGCCGAGAAGGTTGCGAAGGCCGCGGCAAAGCTGCCTGGCGCGAGCGTCTCGCAGATCGCTGAGAAGGCCGGTGTGTCGGTGTCGACCGCCCGCCGTCACCTCGCCGCGGTGAAGGTCGCCGCCCCGCTGTCGCCGGCCCCGCTTGCTGCGGAAACGCCGGAGCTGCTCGCGGCCGCTGCGTGAGGAGACGAGCGATGACCGAGATCCACGAAGCGCACGCCGAACTGCACAACCTGCGCGTCGACCTGGCCAACCTGCACGACTGGGCTGAGAACGCGCTCAACGACGAGCACGCCGACCGGCAGCGAATCGCCGAGTACCTGTCCGCGTCGCTTGACGCGCTGGCGAACGGCAAGCCGTGGGACCTCCCGCGGCGCCTGAAGTACGCCTCCTCGCAGCCCGACCGGCGCCTCTCTCGACACGGATAGCACCGCCCGGCGGCACGGCCCAAACCGACCAAAGCAGCGCCGTACCGCCGGCCCTCCCATCGGCCCATCAGACCTTAGGAGAGGCCCCCATCATGCTCCGCTCCAACCGTTCCGCAGAAGACGCCGTCGCCAACCACACCCGCCAGAGCGAGCAGGCCGACCGGCGCGAGGCCGCCAAGACCGCCGATTCGGCCCGGATCCGGGCGAGCCACGCCGCCGGCCGCGACAGCCGCTCGATCGGCACCACCCGCACTGCCTACGGCCGATAGGAGACAGTCCAAATGACCACCCCTGACCACAACCCGCAACCGGACGACTACGACCGTTTCGTCGCCGCCTTGGCCGACGTCGCCGACGGCAACGTGGTGGACCTGAACGCGCTCCGGACCCGCCGCGCAACGAGCCCGGGCGAGTCGGTCCCGGACGACGACACCGACGCCGAGACCGTCGATGACAGCCCGGCCACCGACGGCGGCCCGGTCGACGCAGCGGAGGACATGCCGCACGAGGTGCTGTTGCGGCAGCGCGAGCGCCGGCCGATCCTGGCGGACTGGGCGCGATCGCGTCGTGCGTTCGCCGCGGCGGCTAGGCATCAGAGCAAGGACGCCGGGTACGTGCTGGCGTATCACGCGGTGCGGTCGCCGAAGTACGCGGCCAAGACGGCCGTGTGGGCGCCGATCGGCCTGTTCCGCGGTCTCGGCCAGGCCCTGCACTGGGCGACCGCGGAAGAGGGCAACTGGCACCTGCGTCAGGCCGCCGCGAACAAGGGTGAGGCCGACGTGTGGTTGAAGCTTGACGCCCGTCGGCAGCGGCAGACCGCGTGGCGTTGGTGGGTGTTCGCCCTGGCCACCGCAGCAATCGTGACCGGCTTGGTGGTGCTGGCGTTCGGCCCGGCGTGGTGGCGGCTGCTCGCCGCGCTGGTGGTGGTGCCGTTCCTGGCGACGCGGGGTCGGCCGGCCGACAAGCCGATCACTGACCGCGTCAGTGAGGGCAACCGGTATCGCAAGCTGACCGCTGAGTTGGTGCGGCGCGCGATCACGTCGGTACAGATCGGCGCCATCAACAGCGCCGTGTCCAAGGACCCGAAGGCGATTAGTTTCCCGGTCGACATTCACCGCGACGGCCCCGGGCACATCGCGATCGTGGACCTGCCGTTCGGTGTGGAGGCCTCCGAGGTCGTCGCCCGCCGCGGCCGGCTCGCCTCCGCCATGCGCCTGCCGATGGACCAGGTCTGGCCGGAGACCGCCCCGGGGCACACGGGCCGGCTGGCCCTGTGGGTCGGCTACGAGCCTGCCTCGCAGATGAAGCAGCCGACCTGTCCGCTGCTGGCCGAGTCGACGAAGGTGGATCTGTTCAAGCCGTTCCCGTTCGCGACCACGCCGAAGCTCGACGTCATCATGGCCGAGCTGATGTACCGCAACTGGCTGTTCGGTGGCCAGCCCGGCTCGGGTAAGACGTTCGCGTTGCGGCTGCTGATCCTGGCCGCGTCCCTGGACGCCCGGGCGGAGATCCGCGGCTACGAACTCAAGGGTGTGGGCGACTTCGCGGTACTCGAGCCCGTGATGGCCGAGTACGGCAACGGGTTCGACGACGAGACCCTGGCCCGCGCGTTCGCGTTCATCGAGTGGCTCTACGAGGAAGCCAGGCGCCGGTCAAAGAAAATCGAGCACTACGCCCGCATGGGCAAGGCCCCGGAGAACAAGGTCACCCCGGAGCTGGCCTCGCTCAAGGGGTCCGGGCTGCACCCGCTCATCGCCTGGTTCGATGAGCTGCAAGAGCTGATGACCAGCAAGTACGGCAAGGAAGCCGGCGAACTGCTGGAGAAGGTCATCAAGCTCGGCCGGGCCCTGGGCATCGTGATCCTGATCGGTACCCAGATCCCGGACAAGGACAGCCTGCCGACCGGGATCACCCGCAACGTCAACTCCCGGTTCTGCCTGTCGGTCGCTGACCAGACCGCCAACGACATGATCCTCGGGACCTCGGCCTACAAGCAGGGGCTGCGGGCGACGGTCTTCCAGCCGGTCATCGAGGCCGGGTGGGGTGTGCTGCGCGGCTTCGGCAAGGCGGAGTCGGTCCGGTCGTTCTACGTCGACACGACCGCGGCGGCGCGGATCGTTGCTCAGGCGGTCGCGCTGCGCACCGCGGCCGGCACGCTGCCGACCGACTCGGCCGAGCGCGACGTGGCGCCGACGCACGCGGTGCTCGACGATCTGGCCCGGGTGTGGCCTGGCGACGACAAGTCCGCGTGGAACGAGACCCTGTGCGCCGGGCTCATCGAGTTGCGGCCGGACGTCTACGGCGGCTGGGAACCCGCCCAGCTCACCGCGGCCCTCAAGCCGCACACCGCGGTCAAGGTCATCGACGTCGGTCGCCGGGTGGACGGCAAGTCGGTCACCCGGCGCGGGATCCGGCACCCCGACCTCCTGTCCGCGATCGCGGAGCGTGACCGCAAGCGTAAGACCGACTGACCGTCGCGAGGCTGCTAGCGCTAGCGGCCGGACCTGCTAGCGCTAGCACCTCCGCTAGCACCTGATCAAGATTCTGGGCTGCGACCTAGCGGATAGCAGCTCACGGCCCCGCACACCCAAAAACCGGCCCGGGAGGCTGTTGTGAACCCCCAGCTCGCCGCCGCTAGCGTCCTCATCCTCACCCTCACCACCGTCACCCTCGGTTACGCCTTCGCGTGCTGGGTGTGGCCCTTCAAGTCCTGCCCGCGCTGCGAGGGCAGCGGCAAGCGGCCCTCGCCGTCCGGCCGCGCGTTCAAGCTCTGCCGCCGCTGCGAGGGCACCGGCCGCCGCCTGCGCGCCGGACGTTGGATCTACAACCGGTTCGCCGGGATCCGTCGGGACGCCCGATGAAGGCCCGCACGATGGGCCGGCTCCACCGCGAGCCCACCGAGCACACCGAGTGGTGCACCCGCGACCACCGGTGCGGCGTGGGCGAGCACCGGTCCGCTGACCTGATCGCCGACGCGATCGGCGGCCGGGCCGTCATCACCCGCGTCCGTGCCGGCGACGTCGAGTACGCCGAGATCCGCGCGCGGATCCCCTTGCACAGCACCGAAACCGGCGCCCGCTGGCAACTCGCCGCCACGCTGCGACTCATGCGCGAGCTGCTCGCTGCGGTCGCGATCCGCCGCGGCGTGCTGCGCGGGCAGACCGAACGGCCGGCGATCAATCGGAGGGCCGCGTGATGAGCCGGCCGCTCGTGCTGGATCTGTTCTGCTGTGCCGGCGGGGCCGCGGCCGGCTATCACGCCGCAGGGTTCGACGTGCTCGGCGTGGACATCGTCGACCGGCCGCGCTACCCGTTCCGGTTCGTCCGCGCCGAGGCCCTGTCCTACCTGGACCGGCTGACCCGCGGGGGCGGGATCCGGGCGTTCTCCCTGATCCACACCTCGCCGCCGTGTCAGGCCGGGTGCGCGTTGACGCAGGGCACGAACCGGGCGATGGGGTGGGGCCGCGACCACGAGCAACTCATCCCCGACCTGCGCGAGCTGCTCGACCGGACCGGACTGCCGTACGTGATCGAGCAACCCAACGGATCCGCCCCGGTCCGCAAGGACGTCACCTTGTGCGGGGAGATGTTCGGCCTCGGGGTGATCCGGCACCGCAACTTCGAGCTGCGCGGCTGGACCACACCGCGGCCGGTGCACGTCAAGCACCGCGGCCGGGTACGCGGATGGCGCCACGGCGTCTACCACGACGGCCCGTACGTGGCTGCCTACGGCGACGGCGGCGGCAAAGCCAAGGTGGCCGAGATGCAGGCGGCGATGGGCATCGACTGGACCGACGTGCGCGAGGAACTGACCGAGGCCATCCCGCCGGCCTACACGGCGTGGCTCGGCCGCGCCTTCCTGGCCGCCGCCGCGAACCGAGCAGGTCGGCTGAGCGCGATCGTGCGGAGCGCCGCCTGATGGGCCGCGTCCGGGCGGCGTTCCACGATCCCGAGGGCACCCGGTACGGGCTGCCTACCTACTGGTGGCGCGGCGCGCCCTCAGGCCTCGCCACCCGGCGGCAACTCCGCGCCGCCGGACTGTGCCCCGGCCGTCAGCCGATCGCCGCGCAGATCCTGTGGGCCGGCGTCGGCGGGGTGCGGACCGCCTACCTGTACCGGCTCGACCTGGCCCGGCCCAAGCGCACCGCGACCCCTGCGCAGCTCGACGCGGTGCGGGCCGCGTTGCGCGCTCGGCGCACCTGCCCGACGTGTGGCCACCTGCGGCCCTACTACATCCCGCGGTCGTTCGGCGAGTGTCTCGACTGCATCTACGAAAGGCGCGGATTGTCATGACCAGCACCGCCTTTGCTCCTGAGTGGACACTCGGGGCGACGCGTTCGAGTCACCGCTGGGCGCAGATGCCCGGCAACTGGGACCGGCTCAACACCCGTGCCCTGTTCCCCAGCGGCAACCGGTGGGGCATCCCCGACCTGCCGCCTGCCTCTGCCGAACCTGCTCGATTGGTGCCGTACAACGCCCGCCACGCGATCGCCGCGGCTCGACCGGGGGACGCGGTGCATTTCTTCCTCGATGACTATCGGTTCGAGACGGTGTGGTCGAAACCCGAGCGTGGCCTGTCGCGTTGCTGCTCGGTGGGTGCCGCCCTCACCCCCGATTTCAGCCTGTGGTCGAACATGCCCCTCGCGATGCAGCTGTGGCAGGTCTACCGGTCCCGCTGGTGCGGGGCGTGGCTGCTCTCCCACGGTGTGACCGTGATCCCGACCGTGTCGTGGTCGACGCCGGAGTCCTACCCGTTCGCGTTCGCCGGCATCGCGACCGGCTCGATCGTGGCCGTGTCCACCGTGGGTGTCGTCCGCGATCGCGAGGCGCGGGCGCTGTTCGCCGCCGGGTACGCCGCGATGCTTGACCGGGTGCGCCCGGCGCGGGTGCTGGTCTACGGCACCGCGTCGGCAACCTGCTCGGTTGGTGACGTGCCGGTCCGGGCGTACCCGTCGCGATGGGCGGCGAAGTGATGGGCGGCCGGGGAAGCCGCGGCCGGGCACTGCCGCAACCGGGCTGGGAGAACGGGCCGACCACACCGGCACCGGCACCGGCCGAGCAGAGCGACTGGCCGGATCCGGTCGCCAAGCCGCCGGCCACGCCGGGCGATCGGATCCGCGACGTCTACACCGATCTCGCCGGCAGCGAGGGCCGCTGGATCGACCTCACCGAGGTCCGCGCCCGGCTCGACGGCCTGCCCCGCGAAGAGGTCGACGCGGCGCTGCGCGACCTGATCCGTGACGACCGGGTGCGGCTGGAACCGGAGCCGTTCGGGCACCGCATCGGCCCGGCCGAACGCGAGGCGGCGATTCACATCGGTGGCGAAGACCGACACAAACTCTGGATCGAGCCCGCCCCGGCGCCGGCAGGAACCGAGCAGGTTGCCGGCGCAGCCAATCGGCCGCTGGGTGACCGGGTCCGCGAGGCCTACGGGGAACTGAAGACCGGCGGCGAAGGGTTGGTCAGCCTTGCCCAGTTGCGCGACAAGCTGCCCGACGTCAGCCGGGCGGAACTCGACGAGACGTTGCTGGAGATGGACCGCCGGCGCGAAGCGCAACTCGAACCGGATCCGCACCGCATCGCGTTGACCGACCGGGCCAAGGACGCGGCCATCTTCCTCGGTGGTGAGGACATGCACCTGATCGTCATCGACACGCCACGAAACGACGAGCCGTGAGCACCAACCGAGCAGGTCGGCCGGGCGGGCACTGGATCGCCGCGAGTAAGGCCCTCGGCCGGCTGGTCTCGACGGCCGGTACCTACCCGCACATCTGCGACCGGACCATCGCGGCTGAGGACACGATTTCCGGCCTGCCGGTGCAGGTCGCCCGGTGGGAGAAGGCCCGCTACTGCGCGGCCTGCGCCCACGACACGTACGTCCGCACCCATCCGTCCACACCCGACATCCGGAGGCCGGAACCCATGCCCAACGACGAATCCCTGCGCGAGGTGGCGCTCGCCGCCGCGGCGCGCGGCTGGTACGTCTTCCCGCTTAGGCCCGACGACAAGCGGCCCGCGTTCCCCGACCACCCGGCCGACGCGTGCACCGGCCGAGACCCCCGCTGCTGCGACGGGCACACCGGGTGGGAAGCCCGCGCCACCACCGACCCTGACCGGATCCGGCGCGGCTGGGCACAGCTCCCGTACGGGGTCGGTATCGCGTGCGGCCCGTCCGGGCTGCTCGTCGCCGACCTGGACATGCCGAAGGACGGACAGAGCGCACCGGCTGAGTGGTCGGACCCGTTGTGCCGCAACGGTTCTGACGTGTTCGCCCTGCTCTGCGCCCGTCACGCCGGCGACGCGGCGCCCGAGGTTTGGGGCACCTACACCGTCACGACCGGCCGGGGCGGCACCCACCTCTACTTCCGGCACCCGGCCGCCGGTCCGGCCCTGCGCAACACCGCCGGCGGGCGCGGCAACGGCCTCGGCTGGCTGGTCGATACCCGATCGCATGGCGGGTACGTCGTCGCGGCCGGCAGCACCGTCGCCGGGCGTCCGTACACGGTCGCCCGGGATCTACCGGTCGCCGACCTGCCCGGCTGGCTCGCGCAGCGTCTCGCCCCCGCACCGCTGCCGCCGCAACGCCCGATCGCGGTCGCCCTGCCCACCGGCCGGGCGGGTGCTTATCTGGACGCGGCGATCGGCCGACAGCTCGACTACCTGCGCGGCGCGGCCGAGGGCGAGCGCAACCACGCCCTCTACGTCTCCGCGGTCGCCCTCGGCCAACTGGCCGCCGGGGGCGCGCTACCGGCCGAGCAGGCGGCCGGGCTGCTCGAACGCGCCGCGCTGTCGATCGGCCTGACCCGTTTCGAGACGTTGCGTACCGTCCGTTCCGGCCTCGCCGCCGGCGCGAAGCGTCCCCGGCAGGTGGCCGCGTGAGCGCCGTGCCGGCCGACCGGCCGAGCCTGCGCGTTGCCGGACCCGACGATGTGGCCGAGGTCCTGTCGCCCGAGCAGGAGCGTCCCGCCCGGATCCGTACCTCGTGGTCTGCCGCGGACATCATGGCGATGGAGTTCGCCCCGCCCAAGTGGGCCGTGCCGGGCGTGCTGTCCGAGGGCGTCAACCTGCTGTGCGGGCCGCCCAAGGTCGGCAAGTCGTGGATGTCGCTCGGCCTCGGTGTCGACGTCGCGTTGGGCGGTAAGGCGTTCGGCTCGATCCCGGTCGAGCGCGGCCCGGTGCTCTACCTCGCCTTGGAGGACACCGCGCGGCGGCTGCAAAACCGGCTTGGCAAGGTACTCGGCTCCCGCAAGGCCCCGGCCGGGCTCACCCTCGCGACCGAGTGCCCGCCGCTGCCCCAGGGCGGCGATCAGGCCATCGCCGCGTGGCTTGACCGCAACCCCACCGCCCGGATGGTCATCATCGACGTGTTCGCCAAGCTGCGCGGCAACTCCGCACCCGGTGACTCGGCCTACGACGCGGACTACAAGGCCGTCAGCCGCGCGAAGAAGGTCGCCGACGACTACGGCGTCGCGTTCGTTCTCGTTCACCACGTGCGCAAGGCCGGATCCGACGACTTCCTCACCGAGGTCTCCGGCACCAACGGCCTCGCCGGGGCCGCTGACGCCACGTTGGTCCTCAAGCGGGCACGCAACCAGGGTGACGGGGTCCTGCACATCACCGGCCGCGACGTCGACGAGAACGAATACGCGCTCGCCTTCGACCCTGCACTCGGGGCGTGGCAGATGCTCGACGGGCCGGCCGAAGACCACAAGCTCAGCGAGACCCGGTCCGTGATCCTGCGCTTCTTGCGCACCGCGCCGGGCAGCACACCCAAGGTCATCGCGACAGGGGTCGGCCTCGCTTACGACAACGTCAAGCAGACCTGCTCGCGGATGCTTGCCGACGGCCAACTCGCCGCCGAACCGGGCGGTCGGTACCGAGTGCCGGGTGTCACGGCTGCCACTCCCGTCACCGGTGTCACTCAACCGGTGCTGACCTGCGAAAACGGTAGTGACAGTGCGAGTGACAGCGAGGGGGACGACTGATCATGGCAGATCGGCTGAAACAGGGAGGATCCGGGTTGATCCCGGTCGGATGCATAGGAACACCCCAGGGCGCCGGAGATCTTGGTTCAGCGTGGCTCTCAGAGGGCCGCGCAGAGGGCCGTAGCGACATCGAGCCCCGTACCCTCGCCAACACCGCATCGCTGCACCGGGAGGCCGTCACCGTGCGACTCAAGGCCGTCGACAGCGCCACCGAAACCGCTGCGGAAGCGGATTCGATCACCAGCCCAACGCCTCAGTGTTTCAGCAAGGAAGTGGGGTCCCGGTCGCTGGCGCTTGTCGATCAGGGCCGCCCCACGAGCGCCGCGCGAGTACCGGTCAACATCAATCAACTTCGCGTACTCGTCACCCGATCGAGGGCAAAGCAGGGTTTGCCCCCAACCATTGAGGACGCCGACGTTCTTGAGAGAGTCGCTGTGATCTTCAAGCTAGCTGCCGAGCCTGCCGCTGCACCGGCTGCCCATGCCCGACCGGACCGCAAGGCCGCATAGCAGGAGAATGGCGGAACGCCCCAGCCGGTTTGGGCTGGGGCGTTCGTCGTTGTCAGGGTGTGCTACTGAGGCCGAGATTAGGGGCACAGTAAGTGAGCCCTGTAGGTACAGAATGCAGTTACCGATTGGTCGCCGGCACGCGGACATTAGGCCCGGTGTCGCGAGTAGGCCACAATCGACGACTGTGAGGGACGCGGGACGCAAGAGGCTCGTTGTCATGTTGCTGGTCGCGTGTGTCGCTGCCGCATTGTGGATGTTCCTTGGTAACGCCGATGGGCGGCTGGTGGGGAACGCGAACGTCGTTGGCGGGCTAATGGGGGTCGCTTCGTTCGCGGCCGTAGCTGTGGCATTTTGGCCGAAGCGGGCCGTATTCGTAGATGAAGGTTCGCGCGCAACTGAGGAACAGTTGCAGGCCGCGGCTGCGTATCTGGCCCGGGAGACGTTGGCGTACTGGAGGGAGCAGGCGAAGGCGCGGCGGATTACGACCCCTGCGCCAGCGCGGGTCTCATGGCGTTGGGCTGGCTTGAACGTTGCGCCCCCGCCAGCTGAGGTGGTCGGTGCCGAGAGCGCGTTGGTGTTGCTGACCGATCGCGTGGTGTCTGAACTGCGGAGAGACCTTTACGAGGTGTTGCCGGACCCCGGGCGCATGGTGATTCTTGGAGGACCGGGGGCCGGCAAGACGACCGCGATGTTGTTGCTGCTCATCGACGTGCTAACTCGTCGCGCTGAGCTCGCTGCGGCGGGGCGAGTTAGTGAGGCGGCCGGGCCGGTGCCGGTGTGGTTGACTTTGGGTGGCTGGAATCCCCGCGAAGTGGCGCTGTTGGAGCACGCGGCAACGGTGATAAATCGGGACTATGCCGGTGTTGTCGTATACGGAGGCCCTAGCACTGCGATGGATTTGTTGCAGGCAGGGCAGATTGCGCTGTTCCTCGATGGGCTCGATGAGATGCCTGATGATCTGCGGGGGCCCGCTCTAGGGGCGATCGACAAGGCTGCTTCGGGGGTCCGAGTAGTCGTTACCAGTCGGCCGGCCGAATTCCAGTCGGGTAGTGCGTTTCACCGATTGTGGGATGCCGCCATCATTGACATCCAGCCTGTCGACCTTGAACATGCGTGCGAGTTCTTACTGGAGCAGCAGATCGGTGCTCGGCGTCTGGCTTGGCTGCAGGTTACAGACCATATGCGGCGACGCCCCGACAGTGTTGTCGCTATGACTTTGCGCAATCCATTGGCATTGAGCCTCGCCCGGGACACCTACACCCACACGTCTGCCAACCCGGCAGACCTGTTATCTCACACAACTGCGGATGCTCTGCTCCGGTATTTACTTGCCCGACTCTTGGTCATTGCCTACCCTGACCACAAAGAATATGAACACAACGTGTACTGGCTCACCTGGATTGCCGAGCGTCTCTGTGGCGACCGAGATATCCGCTGGTGGAGAATGCCGTCTTGGACGACAAGGGGCTCCCGCCTTAACTGGATCGACAGCCTCGTTGTTGTCCTGCTCAGTCTCGGCGGCACCGGGCTCTTGCTCCCTTTGAGCGGATTATCTATTCCGCTTCTAAATGAGCCCAGGCCAAGACCTACTAATTGGCTTCAGTTTGGACTCGTGGGGTTAACTTCGATGGGACTCATGGGTGCGATCTTGGTTTGGATGGGATCGATTATCAGACTGCGTGGACCGTCCGTGCTCATTTGGCGTAGACCTAAACGCGAAGAAATAGGAAGGATTGCAGGTATTGCACTCACAGCTGGGTTCTTCCTCGCGATTGTGACTTGGGTGTTCTACGGGTTTTTGATTGGGTTCGTGCGTGGGCTTGTACCTGGTTTGGCATTCGGTGTGGTGGGCGTACTCATCTGCTTGGTTATTTTGGTCCTGAATCTCTCGACCAGGCCGCTATCTGGCGCCAAGGTGGCCAGCCCATCGGAGATTCGCAGTGGGGATCTTCGACGCACGATCGGTTGCGGAATCGCGTGCGCTCTCACGTTCGGTCTAGCGTTCGGATCCCTGTTAGGTATCGGGGGTGGCGATGGAATCGCGTTCGGTCTCACGTTCGGACTCGCGATCGGTCTCACGTTGGGACTCGTGTCCGGTCTAGCGTTCGGGCTCGGACCGGCCGTCAGAATGGCCGTTCTTGAGCTTGCCTTCGC
This sequence comes from Actinoplanes sp. NPDC051343, assembly GCF_044455125.1. Taxonomy (NCBI): domain Bacteria; kingdom Bacillati; phylum Actinomycetota; class Actinomycetes; order Micromonosporales; family Micromonosporaceae; genus Actinoplanes; species Actinoplanes sp. NPDC051343. The sequence continues at coordinate 516,738 of NZ_JBITEL010000005.1, read as the reverse complement.
ATTACGTGGCACTCCTGTGCGGCTCATCTCGGTGCTAGAGACAGCCGTGTCGCGGCAAGTCTTACGCCAGGCCGGAGCCGTCTATCAGTTCCGCCACGCGGCGGTGCAGGATCTTCTCGCCCCCCCCGCCCCGCCTTGCGACGGCACGGGGACGCGCATCCGTTCGCGCCGCTAGCGGTAGCGATACTGAGCTTCTAGAGCAGTCAGCTTCCGATCAGGGTGCCGCCTCGCCGCAGTCAGCTTCCGATCAGGGTGCCGCCTCGCCGCAGTCAGCTTCCGATCAGGGTGCCGCCTCGCCGCCCTCCGAAGGGGCACAGTAGTTGAGCCCTGTAGGGCCGTGGTTGCAGTAGCCGTACGGGTTCTTGCTCTCCGAGAGGTACTGCTGGTGGTAGTCCTCGGCGTAGTAGTACTGCGTCAAGGGCTTGATCTCGGTGGTGATCCGGCCGTGGCCGGCGGCCGTGACGACCGGCTGGAAAGCGTCCAGGGCGGCCTGGGCCGTCGCGGCCTGTGCGGGCGTCGTCGTATAGACGGCCGAGCGGTACTGGGTGCCCACGTCGTTGCCCTGGCGCATGCCCTGGGTCGGGTCGTGGTTCTCCCAGAAGGCCTTCAGCAGGTCCTCGTAGGCGATCTTCGACGGGTCGTAGACGACCTGTACGACCTCGGCGTGGCCGGTCGAGCCGGAGCAGGCCTCTTCGTAGGTCGGGTTGGTGGTGAAGCCGCCGGCGTAGCCGACCGAGGTCGAGTAGACGCCCGGCAGCTGCCAGAAGATCTTCTCCGCGCCCCAGAAACAGCCCATGCCGAAGACGGCGACCTCGTAGCCGGACGGCCACGGGCCCTGCAACGGGGTTCCGAGGACGGTGTGCTTGGCGGCCACCGGCATCGCCAGCGGGCGACCCGGCAGGGCCTGGTCGGGGGTGGGCAGCTCGAGCTTCTTGTGCCGCAGGAACACGGTCACTCCCTTCGTCTGCCCTGTGCAACGCCGGGGATTAGGCGATCCTTACCCGAGTTCTTTGGCGATCAGGGAGGCGAACGACGACGCCTCTTCGTCGTTCTCGTAGCGTTTGCGGGGCCAGAAGAACCCCCGCAGACCGTCGCCCTTCGTGCGGGGGATGACGTGGGTGTGCAGATGCGGCACCGACTGGGACACGATGTTGTTGATCGCCACGAAGGTCCCTTGCGCGTCCAGGGCAACCGGTACCGCGGCTGCCACCCGCTGCACAAGTCCGAAATATCCGGGCAGGTCCGCGGCGGGTAGTTCGGGCAGGGTCACCACGTGCGTACGGGGCACGACCAGCACATGTCCCTTGAACACCGGCCGGGTGTCCAGGAACCCCAAACCCTCCGGCACGTCGATGACTTTGAACGCCGGGACGGAACCCGCCACGATGCCACAGAACACGCAGTCGGCCACGTGGTGAGACTAGCCTTGCGCAGCATGACCGCTAACGACTACGGGTTCGACACCCTTGCCATCCACGCCGGCCAGGAGCCGGACCCGCGTACCGGCGCGGTGGTGCCACCGATCTACCAGACGAGCACCTACGCCCAGGACGCGGTCGGCGCTCCGCGCCTCGGCTATGAATACAGCCGCTCCGGCAACCCGACCCGCGACGCCCTCCAGGAGTGCCTCGCGGCCATCGAGGGCGGCCGGCGCGGGCTCGCATTCGCGAGCGGCCTTTCGGCCGAGGACACCCTGCTGCGGGCGGTCTGCCGGCCGGGTGATCATGTGGTCATTCCGGGTGACGCGTACGGCGGTACGTATCGACTTTTCGCGAAGGTGGCCGAGAACTGGGGGCTGGACTGGACGGCGGTCCCGCTCGACGACCTCGACGCGGTACGCGCCGCGTTCCGGCCAGGGGTGACCAGGATGATCTGGGCCGAGACGCCGACCAACCCACTGCTCAACATCGCCGACATCCCCGCGCTGGCCGGTCTGGCCCACGAGTACGACGCGATGTTGGTCATCGACAACACCTTCGCCTCGCCGTACCTCCAGCAGCCGTTGGCCCTCGGGGCCGACGTCGTCGTCCATTCGACGACCAAGTACCTGGGCGGGCACTCGGACGTCGTCGGTGGCGCCCTGGTCACGGCGACCGACGACCTCGGCGAACAGCTCGCGTTCTTCCAGAACGCGATGGGCGGCATCAACGGGCCGTTCGACGCCTGGCTCACCCTGCGCGGCATCAAGACGCTGGGCGTACGGATGGAGCGGCACTGCGACAACGCCGAGCGGATCGTCGGTTTCCTGCAGGAGCACTCGGCCGTGTCGAGCGTCCTCTACCCGGGTCTCGAGGATCACCCGGGGCACGAGACCGCGGCGAAGCAGATGCAGCGGTTCGGCGGCATGGTGTCGTTCCGGGCCGCCGGGGGCATGGAGAAGGCGATCGAGATCTGCAACCGTACGAAGCTCTTCGTGCTCGGAGAGTCGCTCGGCGGGGTCGAATCGCTGATCGAGCACCCGGGTCAGATGACACATCTGTCGGCTGCGGGCTCAGCGCTTGAAGTACCGGCCGATCTCGTGCGACTGTCTGTCGGCATCGAAACGGTTGACGATCTGCTCGCCGACCTGGAGCAGGCTCTAGGCTGACCCGCAGCAGGGCCGCCATAAATGCATGGAGATCGCGGTATGGAGTACGGGACGTCCTGGGTAGGTGCCACCGCGAAACAGATTTCCCGGGCGGTGCGGCGCGGTGACGCGCCCGCCACCCAGGTCGTCGCCGACCATCTGGAACAGATCTCCATCTCCGACCCCTCGCTGCACGCGTTTCGCGTGGTGCGCGGGGGCGAGGCGCTGAGCGAGGCGGAGAAGGTCGACGACCAGGAAGACCTGGCCGGCCTGCCGCTCGCCGGGGTGCCGGTCGCGGTCAAGGAGAACACCGCGGTGGCCGGTCTGCCGACGTGGTCGGGTTCGGCCGCGGTCCGGTCCGCGGCGGTGGCCGAGGAAGACCACGAGGTGGTCCGCCGGCTGCGCGGCGCCGGGGCGGTCGTCGTCGGGGTGACCCGGATGCCCGAGATGGGCCTGTGGGCGACCACCGACGACGAGAGCGGCGCCACCCGCAACCCGTGGAACCTCGACCACACACCGGGCGGCTCGTCCGGCGGCTCGGCGGCCGCGGTCGCGGCCGGGCTGGTGCCGATCGCGCAGGGCAACGACGGGCTGGGTTCGATCCGCATCCCGGCCGCCTGCTGCGGGCTGGTCGGTCTCAAACCGGGCCGCGGCGTCGTGCCGTGCCGGCTGGGCGTCAACGACTGGTTCGGCCTGGCCGAGAACGGCGTGCTCACCACCACGGTGGCCGACTCGGTGCTCGGTTTCAGCGTGCTCGCCGGGCGGCCCCCGGCCAAGCTGGTCGAGCCGTCGAAGCTGCGGATCGGCGTCTCGACCCGCTCACCGGTGGTCGGCATCAAACCCGACGAGGCCAACCTGTCGGCCGTCACCACGGCTTCCAAGTTGCTGGTGCAGGCCGGGCACGACACGGTGGCGACCGAGCCGCGCTACCCGAACGCGCTCGGCATCGGCGTGCTGGCGACCTGGTTCGCGTCGGCCGCGATCGAGGCCGACTCGCTCGACGACCTGTCCGCTCTCCAGCCGCGCACCCGACGGCACATCCAGCTCGGCCGGGTGGCCCGCCGCAGCGGCCTGGTGCGACAGGCCCAACGCGACGGCTGGCGCGAAAGGTCGATCAACTTCTTCTCCGACAAGTCGGTCGACCTGCTGCTCATGCCAGCCCTGGCCGCCGCTCCGCCGCCGGCGACCTCCTACTCGGACACGAGCTGGCGCGACAACATGTCGGTCAACATGCGGTACGCGCCGTACGCCGCCCCGTGGAACGTGGCCGGCCTGCCCGCGATCGTCTTCCCGGTCGGCCTGCGCCCCGACGGCCTGCCGCTGGCCGTCCAGTTGGTCGGACCGCCCGACTCGGAGCTGCTGCTGCTAGCGGTGGCCGGGCAGTTCGAGGTGCTCAACCCCTGGCAGCGTCACGCGTTTGTTTGAGTTGTACTTGCTGGCTCTACCTGCTGGCTCCGCTTCGCTGCGCGGGCGATCGCCTTTGACCCGGTGTCATGACTCGCGGTTTCCGACACTCGCAAACCCGGCGAGCGGCGGAAACCGCGTGCCATAACACCGGCGGCGATCGCTGTACTTGCTGGCTCCGCTTCGCTCCGCGTGCCATGACACCGGCGGCGATCGCCAACCCGGCGGGTGTTAGGAGGCCGCGGGTCTTGACGCTGGTGGCGATCGGCGGGCGTTAGGAGGCCGCGGGCCTTGATGCCGGTGGCGGTCGGCGGGCGTTGGGAAACCGCGGGTCTTTACGCCGGCGGTGATCGCGGGCCCGGCGGGCGGCAGGAAAGCGCTCGGCATCACGCCGGGGGCAGTCGGGCTTGGGCGGGTGGCACGATCTTAGTTATGACTGCTCCGTCATCGCCGCTGGATCTGCTCACGCTCAAGGACATCGAGGCCGCCCGCGAACTGCTGACCGGGATCGTCAACCCCACCCCCATGATCGAGTCGAAGCCGGTCTCCGACGTGATCGGGCGGATGGCGCTGCTGAAGTGCGAAAACCAGCAACGTGCCGGGTCGTACAAGGTGCGCGGGGCGTACACCCGGATCTCCCGGTTGGCGCCGGAGGAACGTATGCGCGGGGTGGTCGCGGCCAGCGCCGGCAACCACGCCCAGGGCGTGGCGCTCGCCGCCGGCCTGCTGGGCATCGAGTCGACGGTCTTCATGCCGGAGGGCGCGCCGCTGCCCAAGGTCACGGCCACCAAGGGGTACGGCGCGTCGATCGAGTACGCGGGCACCAGCGTCGACGACGCGTTGGAGGCGGCGTACGCGTTCGCGCACCGGACCGGGGCGATCCTGATCCACCCGTTCGACCACCCGGACGTGATCGCCGGGCAGGGCACGGTCGGGCTGGAGATCCTCGACCAGTGCCCCGAGGTGGCCACGATCATCACGGCGGTCGGCGGGGGCGGGCTGATCTCCGGGGTGGCGGTGGCGGCCAAGGCGCTGCGGCCCGACATCCGGATCGTCGGGGTGCAGGCGAGCGGGGCCGCGGCGTACCCGCCCTCGCTCGCCGCCGGCGAGCCGCGGAGGCTGCCGTCCGGGGCGACGATCGCCGACGGCATCGCCGTCATGCGGCCCGGTGACCTGCCGTTCGCCCATGTCAGCGCCATGGTCGACGAGGTCGTCACGGTGACCGACGACGAGCTGTGCACGGCGCTGCTGATGCTGCTCGAGCGGCACAAGATGGTGGTCGAACCGGCCGGTGGGGCGGCAGTCGCCGCCCTGCTCACCGGTGCACACGTGCCGGAGCCGGAGGGTCCGGTGGTGGCGATCCTCTCCGGCGGCAACATCGACCCGATGCTGCTGCTGCGGGTGATCGAGCACGGGCTCGCCTCGGCCGGGCGCTTCCTGCGGCTGGCTGTGCGCTGCGGCGACCGGCCGGGTGAGCTGGCCCGGCTGCTGGCCGAGATCGCCGGGCAGCGGGCCAACGTCGTCGACGTGGAGCACTCCCGGCAGAGCCCGCGGCTGAACTTCGGCGAGGTCGAGGTCGCGCTCTCGGTCGAGACGCGGGGGGCCGACCACTCGGCGGCGCTGATCAGCGTGCTGCGGGCGTCGGGCTATCGGGTTTCGCTGCTCGCCGACGCGACGCCGTAAAACGCGGGGGCGGCGCACCCTTTCAGGCGCGCCGCCCCCGGCGTACGGGGAAAGGCCTCAGCCCTCGAAGGGGCCGAACTTGACCACCGTGACCTTGATGTCGGCGCCGCTGGGCGCCGTGTAGGTGACCGCCTGGCCCGCGGCGGCGCCGAGGATCGCCTTGCCGAGCGCCGACTCGGGGCTGTAGACCGTCAGGTCGGTCGTCGAGGCGATCTCGCGTGAGCCGAGCAGGAACGTCTCGGTGTCGGTGTTGTCCTCGTCGAAGTAGATCGTGACGACCGAGCCGGGCGTGACCTCGTCGGCCGTCTGCACCTCGCCGACCTCGGCGTTACGCAGGAACTCCTTGAGGTATTGAATGCGGTGCTCCTGCTTGCCCTGCTCCTCGCGGGCGGCGTGGTAGCCGCCGTTCTCCCGCAGATCGCCCTCTTCGCGGCGGGCGTTGATCTCGGCGGCGACCGCCGGCCGGGCGGCGATCAATTCGTCGAGCTCAGCCTGCAACCGGTCGTAGGCGTCCTGCGAAAGCCAGGTCTTCTGCGCCTCGGAACTGGACACGGTTGATCTCCTTGCTGGGACGGGGCAGTTTCAAGATCAGTGCGTCCGTTCAGCCGAGTGGTGCCGCTGTGCTCGTGTCGGGCTGAACGGAGCGAATCACCAAGCTTACCAGCGGTACGCACCGCGCCTGGATTGCTCGATCTTGCACCATTTCGGATGCGCGGGGATCCGCTAGTCGGCTGCTTGACAACCCAGTACGTAGCCCGCGGCGGCCTTCGCCTTGGTCGGGACCGGTTCCTTGGCGTCGATCGAGGTGGCGTGGCCGACCGGGCGCACCACCACGTCGCGGTCGCCGAGGTCGTTGCCGCCGAAGTCGCGGGCCTGCAGCGCGCACCGGGCGGGCGCGCCGGCCGGCACCGTGACCGTGAAGTGGATCAGGATCTGCGAGTCGGTCGGCGGGTCCCACCCGACGATCTGCGCCTGGTAGGTGGTCTGGCCGAACTGCTGGTAGAGCTTCACCGTCACGGCCAGCGAGGCGGCGATGACCACCGCCAGGATGATCAGCGGTACGACCGGGCGGCGACGGCCCTCGCGCCGGTGGCCGTAGCGGCCAGGAGGAAAGACGGCCGTGGTTGTGGCGCGTGTCTCGCTCACGTGACGACCTCTCATGCGTTTGTTGTCGGGGGGATCGGCCAGAATGGCAGAGTCCATCTTCGCAGCCAGTCCCAGCCGCTTCCGGCGGGGTCCGGGGGAGCAGGGAGTTTTCGGTGCCTGGAACCAGCACGGAGCAGTTGCGGCTCATGGCGGTGCACGCGCACCCCGACGACGAGTCGAGCAAGGGCGCGGCGACCACGGCTCGTTATGTGGCCGAGGGCGTCAAGGTGCTGGTTGCCACTTGCACCGGCGGCGAGCGTGGCAGCGTGCTCAACCCGAAGATGGAACGTCCCGAGGTGCTGGCGGACATCGCCAACATCCGCCGGGCCGAGATGGCGCGGGCGCGCGAGATCCTCGGCATCGAGCAGGCCTGGCTCGGTTTCGTCGACTCCGGGCTGCCCGAGGGCGACCCGCTGCCGCCGCTGCCCGACGGCTGCTTCGGCCTGGTCGACCCGGAAGAGGGCGCGCTGCCGCTGATCAAGCTGATCCGGGAGTTCCGCCCCCACGTCATGACCACCTATGACGAGAACGGCGGCTACCCGCACCCCGACCACATCATGTGCCACAAGGTGTCGGTCATCGCCTTCGATCGGGCCGGCGACCCCGACTACCACCCCGAGCTGGGCGACCCGTGGCAGCCGAGCAAGCTCTACTACAACTCCGGGTGGACCCGCGCGCGCATGCTCGCGCTGCACGAGGGCATGCTGGCGGCCGGTCTCGAGTCGCCCTACACCGAGTGGCTGGAAAAGAGCGAGGACCGCCCGGACCGAGGCGACAAGATCACCACGCGGGTCGAGTGCGGCGAATACTTCGAGGTCCGCGACGAGGCGCTGCGGGCCCACGCCACGCAGGTCGACCCGGACGGCTTCTGGTTCAAGATCCCGCTCGAGCTCCAGCAGAAGGTGTGGCCGACGGAAGATTTCGAGCTCGCCCGCTCGCTGGTCGACAGCCCGGTCCCCGAGTCCGACCTGTTCGCCGGCATCCGGGAGTCGGTGGACGCCCGCTGATCAGCAGGCACCCGGGGTGGTAGGCGGCGGGGGCAGTAGGCTTCGTTGCATGCGCAGCTTCGCGGTCAACAACTTCGGCGACACCCGGTCCGGTGGCCTCGCCGGGCCGATGGGCCTCTTCGTGATCGTGTTGCTCTGCATAGCAACTGTTCTGCTCATTCGCAATATGAATAAGCGCTTGCGTCGGCTTCCCGACAGTTTTTCCTCGCCTGAGCAGACGCAGCGTGAAGCTGAGATTGCCCGGCTGAACGCCGATCTCGACCGTCCGGACGCCGGAACGACGCCTCGCAACGTCGAGGAACCTCGATCGGCGACCCCGGTCGAGGGCGCGGAAGACGAGGTCAAGGCCGTCAATACTGAGGGTGACGGTCTTTCCGCCGACCGCGACGAGCGGCACATCTGACCACGTCGAAGGTCGTCGAAGCGCCGCGCGCGTCGGAACGCAGGGTATTCGTCAGACCGATAGGTGACACGCGTCCTTCGCCTACCCCTGTTGCGTTCATCGGGATTGATTTAGCCTTCCGGCCGGGGGGCTTAAAAGCCCCTTGACCCTGTGCGGAAGGGGGCGTTGAAAATGACCATTCCTCGCCCCCGGCATTCTCAACTGCAGATGCACGTGCATCCGCGAGTGCCGCTCATGAACTGGGGGAACTCATGAGCGCGCCGCCCGTGAGCCAGCCCGAGGTGCGTCGATCGTGGCTCGATGTGATCGGCCTTGGTGGACGGCCGAAAGCAGTTAGGGTCCTTACCGCGGTAATTGTCGGAGCGGCCGTTCTAATCGCTGTTGCCGGCACCTTGATCGCGACGCCCCTTCCGTCCGGTCGCCCATTCCCGGCGGCGGCCGGCATAGTCGCTGCCACCGTGCTCGCGGCGGTCGCCCAGCTGGCCCGTCTGCGCTTCCGGCTCGGCCGGGGCGTGGTGTCGGTCGCCTGGGGTGAGGCGGCCTTCATCGTCGGCTACATCGTGGCGCCCACCGGCTGGTTGCCGCTGGCGACCCTGGTCGGGGCGTCGATCGCCTGGGCCGTGCTCTCCTGGCTCAACGAGCACCGCAACGTCGCCGACGTGGCCCACCTCACCGCCTCGCTCAGCCTCGGCTCGACCGGCGCCGCCGTCGTGACCTCGCTGATCGTGGGCGACGCCGGCCCGGTCAGCGTGCACATGCAGGTCGGCCTGACCGCGGGCGCCGCCGTCTACCTCGTGATCACCTTCGCGCTCGCCGTGATCACGCTCCGGCTGCACCGCGACGCCGACACCCGGCAGATCCTCGCCCGTGTCCCGTACGCGAAGGTCCCCATCTTCGTCGGCAACGTGATCATCGGCCTCGGCGCCGTGTACGCCCTGTTCCGCCAGCCGCTCTGGCTGGTCGCGTTCGTGCCGTTCCTCTGGCTGCTGCAGCGCAGCTACCGGTTCCACCTGCGGGCCGAGGAGGAGCGCCGCATGTGGGAGGCGTTCGCCGAGGCGACCGCCGCGCTGCCCGGCGGCAGCGTCGCCGATGTCGCCGCGTCCGGGCTCAACGGTGCCCTCACGGTCTTCGGCGCCCGGCGCGCCGAGATCGAGGTACGCGGCGTGGACAGCATGACGCGCTACGCCAAGGACGGCCCCGGCATCGAAAATCCGGCCGCCGGACTCCCCGGCCCGGCGATCACCCGCACGATGGCGGTGGCCGGCGAGGTGATCGGCGAGCTGACCGTCTGGCTCTCCGAACCCACGCTGCCGGTGCCCCGCGACGAGGCCGCGATCTCGGCCTACGGCGATGCCCTCGCCGGTGCCCTGCACGACGCGGCGGGTCGCGGGCGGGTGGCGGCGCTGGAGGAGAGAGTCGCCTACGAGTCCGTGCACGACCTGCTCACCGGCCTGAAGAACCGCACCACCCTGGTCACCGAGGGCGACCGGGTGGTCCGATCACTCGAACGGGACAAGCCGCTCGCCCTGCTGCTCCTCGACGTCAACGACTTCCGCGAGGTCAACGGCACGCTCGGACACCGCTGCGGCGACGAGGTGCTCAAGCTGGTCGCCGGGCGGCTGGCCGGCCTGGCCCGCGCCGGCGAACTGGTGGCCCGCACCGGCGACGACGAGTTCGCTCTGCTCGTACCCCAGGTGCCCACGCTGGCCGACGCGGCCGGCACCGGCCTGCCGCAGGCCCTGCGCCGGGCCCGCGAGGTGGTCGAGGCGCTGTCCCAGCCGATGGAGGTGTCGAGCGTCCGGCTCGCGGTCGAGGTCGCGGTCGGGGTCGCGGTCACACCGGCCGGGCGGACCGACATGGTCGAGTTGGTGCGCCGGGCCGCCCTCGCGCTCGACCAGGCCAAGGAGGACGAGCTGGCGGTCGCGACCTACGACAGCGGGCAGGACGCGGTCACCACCGACGGCCTGGCGCTGCTGGCCGAGCTGCGGGACGCCCTCGACGCCGACGACCAGGTGGTGATGCACCTGCAGCCGGCCGTCGACCTGATCACCGCGGCGCCGACCGGGGTCGAGGCGCTGGTGCGCTGGAAGCACCCGCGGCGCGGGCAGCTCTCGCCGGGCGAGTTCATCCGTACGGTCGAGCACACCGAACTGCTGGCCCCGTTCACCCGCCGCATCCTCGACCTGGCCCTGTCGTCGGCCGCCGAATGGACGCAGGCCGGCATCGACCTGCCGGTGTCGGTCAACGTGGCCGCCCGCAGTCTGCTCGACCCGACCTTCCCGGCCCAGGTCGCGGACGTCCTGCGCCGGCACCGCATGCCGGCCTCCAGCCTGGTCCTGGAGATCACCGAGTCGGTGGCGGTCAGCGAGCAGGACATCGTCGACGACGTGCTCGGCGAGCTGCGCGAAAGCGGCATCCAGCTGTCCCTGGACGACTTCGGCACCGGCTACTCATCGTTGGCGATCGTCACCCGGGTACCGGTCGACGAGATCAAGATCGACCGGTCCTTCGTGGACGACATGATCGACCTGCCGGCGGCCGAGGCGGTCGTGCGGGGCGCGGTCGAACTGGGGTCGCGCCTGGGCGTACGCGTCGTGGCCGAAGGCGTGGAGACCACCGAGCAGCGGGCCGCGCTGATGGCCCTGAACTGCCCGACCGCGCAGGGCTACCACTTCTGCAAGCCGATGCCGGCCGACCGCATCGTCGGCGCGCTGATCCGCCTCAACGAGACCGCCCAGGATGCCGAGATCGTCCAGCTCCGAGCGGACGACGCTTCCTAGACGTGCAGGTCCCGGCCGACTCCGTGCGCCGGCACGCCGCCGCGGTGGACGCGATCGCCGCCGACGTCGAGCAGGCCGCGGCGCCGCCGCCGAGGTCACGATGGACACCCAGGCGTACGGAATGCTATCTGCTGTCGATGGCCATCGACCCGCTCGGCACGCTGGTCGACCAGCAAGGCGCGAAACGCTGCATTGGGCACATGGGTCATCGGCGCCTTATCGTCGTCGTGGCCCGCCATAGACTTTCACAACCGGCGAAATCACCCGAGAACCGGCTGAACAGCCGTATCCGTGGTCCCTGCGGTGAAGGCCGGGAAGTGGTTGAGGGCACATCACGTTCCTTGCCGCGCACCAACTACGCCATTATGGGTTTCCATCGGCTCGCGGCCGTAGTATAGTCCACTTCGCCCAATCGCAATTGGTGTTCGTGAATTTGCGACGGGTCCATCTCGAATTGTAAAAACGTAACGGGGAGTGGTCAGAAGTGCGTAGGTATCTGAAGCGATTCGCCATCACGGCTGCGTTGACCGTAGCGACGACCGCCGGCATTTCCTCGCCCGCGTGGGCGGCCAATTACGGCAGCTACCAAAACGAACGTCAGGGTGCCTGCCTTGACAGCAACAGTTCCGGCGACGCCTACACGCTGGGGTGCAACACCGGGCAGTACCAGGACTGGGACATCCAGAACATCAGCGGGAACCTGTACTACCTCAAGAACAGGGCGACGGGCCTTTGCCTCGACGCGAACTCGTCGAACAAGGCCTACACGCTTTCCTGCAACGGTGGCACAAACCAGCGGTGGGAGCGGGTCGGCTCCGGCTACGGCGAGTGGAAAAACTACCAGACCGGAAAGTGTCTGACGTCCAGCGTATATGCCACGAAGCAAGCCGTGTTCACGGATACCTGTGACAGCACGCGTCAGACCCAGCGCTGGGCCAAGATTTAGTAAATAGTCCCTCCCAGGCACTGCGTCCTCGTGTGGACGGCGCAGTGCCTGGGATGTTTTATTGCCGGCGCTACTGGCGGCCGTGTCATTTCATGCACTCCGCAAAGACCCTGTTTCGACATCGTCATGCGGGGAGTTCGGCGATGACTCGCCGGGAGCCGGGTACGGCGATTTCGTTGATCGTGGTGTTGCCGAACCGGCGGGGGCACATGGCTTCAGGATGCCGTAGACGATGCGCTGCGCACGGGTCGACGGCCGCGCGCCCCTCGACGGCCGGATCAAGCCTGGTCGCAGGAAGTACGCGCGGGGGTGGGCTGCTGCGATCGCCTCTTCGGCGCGGCCCTTGACCCGGATCCACATGGTCTTGCTGGTGCGGTCGGCGCGGTTGGCCGAGACGTACAGGAAAAGGCTTTGGGGTTTGCGCGCAGCGCCGTTGTGGCCGCCGCGACCGCGAAGTCCTGGGTGATCCGCGTGTACTCCCGTTCGCTCAACCGGCCGACGGCACGCCGAGGCAGAACACGGTCGCGTGCGCGTCGGCGAACGTCGCCGTGTTGTTGAACATCCTTCTTCGGGCCTTGACGGGCGCGGCATGCTGTGCCACGCCCGTCCGGGCCGTCCGCCGGCTAGCCGGCCTTGTGAGTCAGCCAGGTCGTCGACGGTTCAAGAACCAGGTGCGTGCCGACCGCCTTGGCCTGCACCTGGTAGTCGCTGGAGAACAATCGCGCGCCCAGCCAGTTGAAGTCGTCCTTGACCGGATGGCGCGGGGTGTAGGAAACGAAGTTCGACGCGCTGTCGATGCTGCCGCTGCCGTCGTAGCGGGCGACCGCGGGGAACGGGTAGACCGGTCGCGTGCGGGTGACAGCGCCGGTGGAGTCGGTCTGCGACGCGACGATCTTGGTGGGCGTCTTGCCGCTCTCGGTCCACGCCATCACCGGGGTGAGCGGTACCGGCCCGAACGTCTTCGACGTGCGGCGAGATGTGCTGGTCACCCCAGCCGTGCCAGAGCACCAGCTTGCCGCCTTCGCGCTGGAACCGGCTCAGGTCGGGGTCGAGGGCGGAGAGGTAGCTGGAGGACTGCATCGCGTCCCAGAAGCCCGCGACCGTCAGCTTGAGGTCGGCGAGTTGCCAGTCAGCGTCGACGAACTTGGGATAGCCGAGATACCGCGCGTACGCCAGCACGAACTGCTCGCTGCCGACGGTCTGGCCCTGCGCGGTCGGGATGAACAGCGTCCAGTCCAGCTCGGAGCCCCACTCGTGGGAAATTGCCGGTTCGAGCCGCTTCCCGTCGGTCGTGACGGCGCCGTTGTGCAACCGCCGGACGACGCCGTCCTCGGCGCTGGTCAGGCAGGTCGAGGCGGCCCGCCCGGCCTTGCAGACCAGGCTGTACGGGTCGAACTGACACAAGCGCGGGTCGGTGATCTGCCCGTCGGTGAGCCCGTCGATGCCGTCGCAGGCGGCCAGCACCGCCTTATGGATCAGCGGCAGCTTATCGGCGAGCAAATGTACTTGCCCGTGCTGTCCAGGTTGGTCAGCACGTTCCAGGCATGGTGGAAGACGTTCTGCACGTCCATGTCCTGGGCCGGCGCGCCGGCCGCGATCCCGTCGAAGTCGCCGGGGTAGCGCTGGGCCTCCATGAGCGCCTCGCGGCCGCCGTCGGAGCAGCCGTCGAAATAGGAATAGGTTGGACTCCTCCCGTAAAACCTCGTGATGATCGCCTTTGCGGTCTGCGCGGTAACGTGCTCGGCCCGGTACGCGAAGTCGATGATGGCCTGCGGGCTGTCCGCCGCCCACGAGCCATCGTTCTGCCCCTGGTGGCCCATGTCGGTGGTGGCGCTCGCGATCTGGCCGTTGGTCACCGGGGTGCACGTCGTCGCCTGGGCGTAGTTGATATTGGAGCTGCCGCACTCGCCGCCGCAACCGGTCTGCAGTTAACGCTGAGTCCAGCCCTGAGTGGGCAGCCGCAGCACGATCGGCTACGCGGCCTGCCACTGGTGCCATGGAACTCGCAAAGGAAGTAGTCCCGCCCACGTATGACCCCGACAGATCTCCTCGGCCAGGCTCGGAAGTAGGACGAAGCGACTCCGGCGTAGCGGGTGGCGATCTGTTCTTCCGGGTTGTAGCGCTGCCGGTCGGGGATCATGAGTCGCGATGTGCCGCGGCCCATCGCCTCGACAACGGCGGTGTGATGGGCAGCGGGACGCGGTTCTGGTCATGGATCGGACCGGCGTGGCTGTCGAGGGATGCGTGCTGCACGGCTCCGTTTTGCTGAGCACTGTGGACGATGGGAGAGTCGCTCTTTCCAAAGGGCCGGACGGGGCCGCGATCGAAGTCTTTCGCCGAGCGCAGAGGCCACGGTCCTGAACGCGGTGGACAACCTCGACCGAGTCCGGGCGCTCAAGCAGTAGGCCCGGGACGCGAAGGTTAGTGTTCGTCACCAGCAGTCGCTGGCGACGACGATGCCGTTCGAGCTCGGTACGGCCTGATGGCCAGACAGTTGCGCAACGTTCGCCACGCGGCGGCCTCGGGCGCTTTGCGGCAGAAGGCAATCGAACTCGGGGTGCAGTTGCCACCCCGTACTGCCCATACGCGAGATGTTCACCAATACGGCGGGCGGCCTAGTGAAAGTCAACCGCGCGGCGCGATGATCTATATCGATCCAGTCCTTAACGTTCGTTAAATCGCTGGTTCGCGTTAACAAATCCGTCGCGCTTCGGTCGTCCAGCCGTCATATCGTCGGCGGTGGGGCCGCAGTCGGCTCCGGCCCCGATCCCACGATTTCATTCTGAGGTGACGTGGTGGGCGCAACACTCGTCCAAGCCGCCGGCGGGGCGGTCTGGCGCCACGACGACGGTATGACCGAGGTAGCCGTCGTGCACCGGCCGCGGCACCACGACTGGTCACTGCCCAAGGGCAAATCCATCCGGGGTGAGCACCCGCTCGACACCGCCTGCCGGGAGGTCCGCGAGGAGACCGGCATCCATCCCGTGCTGGGACCCCGACTGCCCACGCAACGGTACCGGTCACCCGCCGGAGACAAGATCGTACGGTTCTGGGCCATGTCCGGGCAGGACGCCGGATTCATCCCCACGGCCGAGGTCGACCAGACGATCTGGTTGCCAGTGCCCACTGCACGAGCCGTCCTGACCCACCAACGCGACGTCCCCGTCCTCGACGCGCTGGCCCGCGCCACCACGGTCGACGCCGTGGTGCTGCTGGTTCGCCACGCCAGCATTACCGGCCGGCGCGCTGCTCCAGCCGGCTCGCTCGACGCCTCGGGACGGCGGCAGGCCCAGGCACTGCGCCGCCTGCTACCCAGCTTCGCCCCCAGCCGGCTGCTGTGCGCCGACGACCGGCGCCGCGACACTCTCGCACCGTTGGCCACCCGGTTGCGGCTATCCGTCGCGTACGGGGACGATCTTCGTGAGGCGTGCGGACGTCACCGGCCCAGGAGCAACCCGCGTCTGATCCGCGACCTCGCCGCCGACGGAGGCACGACAGTAGTCGCTGCGCCCGGACCGGTGATCCACAACGTGATCGGGTCACTCACCCGGGACGACGCGGTCGCCCTGATGCCGGTCCGCCCCCAGAAGGGAAGCCTCTGGGCGCTCTTCTTTCACCGCGCCCGACTGATCGGCGCGGATTACTACCCCAACCTGGTGGGGCCGGCCGCCGCAGACGGGAACCCGTACGCGGAGCCGGCCGCCGCCTGACGAGCCTGCGGCGCGAGCCGTCCGCCCGGCCAGCAAGGTGCTCGTCCCCGGCACCCTGGCGTACTGGCGTTTCGACAACGGTGGCCCCGACGGCTCGCCACTGACCGCCGGCCAGACGATCCGCGATCTACGACCCGTGTCCATCTGAGGTTTTTTGCCGCGTCATGTGGGCGTATTCCCTCGGATCAGAGCGATCGATCGAATGTTATCAACGTCCTTTCGGGCGAATCTGCTCTCAACCCTCAGGTGGGTGGAATGCGCATCAGAAGACTCCTCTTCCGGCTCAGCGCCGTCCTGGCGATGGGTGCCATGGTCGGTGCGGCCGCCGCGGTGGCACCCGCCCAAGTCGCCCACGCCGCCTCGAGCGACCTGGTCCTCTCCGTCACGGCCGCCGACCTGGGCGTCTCCGCGGCCACGCTCCGCAGTGTGGTCAGCGAGGTGGCCGCGGAGGACACGCGCGACAGCATCTCGCTGGATCAGGCGGCCAAACGCTCACTCCAGGAGTTCGGGTACGACACGTCGAACTGGGCCAACCTCGACATCGCCGCGTCGGTCAGCGCCGGCGGCACCCTCACCATCACGCTGCCCGGCAGCGAGGTGTCGACCAACTCGAGCACGATCTCGAACACCGTTTCCACGATGGTCGGCATCTTCGTCACCTATGCGTTCCGGGCCGGCTGTGTGGCCGGCCTGACCGCCAATGGCGTTGGGGCGGCCCTCGTCCCGGTCATCTGCACGCCGATCGGGGCCGGCCTCGGCGCGCTCACCGCGTCGCTGATTCAGGGCGCCTTCGACGGCGACGTCAAGAGCACGGATTTCTGGACAAACACGATCATCCGGGTCGCCTTCGCCGTGGTCGGCGGGTTCAGCTGGGAGAAATACATCAGCCCGTGGGCCAAGACCGGAGGCGCGGACCTGGTCAAGCGGATCGCGTCCACGCTGAGCAGCTGGGCTACGACGATCAAAACGTTTTTCGCCACCGCAGCCGCCGTGCTGCAGGGCGTCGCCAACACGGTCGCGGATGTCGCCGCCCAGCTACCCGGCCGGATCGCCACCTTCGACGCGAGCCTGCCGGCCACCGGAGCGCTGCCCTGCGACACCTATGACGGTGACGGCGCGAACTGCGTCGGCTCGTACAGCACCGTACGGGCGCTCTACAGTTACTACGGCGGGCCGCTCTACCAGGTGCAACGCGCCTCCGACAACACCAAGGCCGACATCGGGCTGCTCACCATCGGCGGGTACGTCAACGCCTCCCAGCAGGACTCGTTCTGTGCCAACACGTCCTGTGTGATCTCGAAGATCTACGACCAGTCGGCGCAGTGGAACGACCTGACGCTGGCACCGAACGGCGGCGCAGCGGGCGGCGATCATCTGGCCGACGCGAACGCGCTGCCGGTCACGGTGAACGGGCACGAGGCGTACGGGGTGTACTTCGGCGGGCAGACCGGGTACCGCAACAACGGCGCGACCGGCACCGCGGAGAACGGCGAGCCCGAGGGCATGTACATGGTGGCCAGCGGCACCAACGTCAACGCTGGGTGCTGCTTCGACTTCGGCAACGCCGAGCGCAACAGCAACGACACCGGCAACGGCCACATGGACGCGGTCAACCTGGGCACCGAGTGCTATTTCGCGCCGTGCACCGGCTCCGGCCCATGGGTCGAGGCCGACCTGGAGAACGGCCTATTCTCCGGCGACAACGGCTCCAACCTCGCCAACAAGGGCAACAGCAGCAATTTCGTCACCGCGCTGCTGAAAAACAACGGCCAGACGACGTACGCGCTCAAAGGCGGCGATTCGCAGAGCGGCGGCCTGAGCACGTGGTGGAACGGCGGGCTGCCGACCCGCGGCGGGTACAAGCCGATGCAACAGGAGGGTGGCATCATCCTGGGCATCGGGGGCGACAACAGCAACTGGTCGGTCGGCTCGTTCTTCGAGGGAGCCATCACGTACGGCTACCCGACCGACGGCGCCGACGACAAGGTGCAGTCGAGCGTGGTCTCGGCCGCGTACGCCGGCAACTCGGGCGGGGTCGCGGCGTCCTCCGCGCCGGCCGCGGCGGGTCAGGCGGCGATCCACAGCGGGTACTCCAGTGTCTACACGGTGAACTCCGCCAACGCGCACCTGCAGGAGACATACCTGCCGAAGATGGGTGACCCGTGGAGCACCCAGGACCTGTCGGCCAAGTACGGCACGCCGGCGGTGATGCCGGGCACCAAGCCGGTGTCGGTCACCCACGACGGCTACACCAGCGTTTACACGGTTGACGCGGGCAGCGGGCACCTCCAAGAGACGTACCTGCCCGGGATCGGCGCCAACTGGATCTCGCAGGACCTGTCGGCCAAGTACGGCACCCCGGCGACCAGCTGGACGCCGACCGCGGTGGTGCATGACGGCTACACCAGCGTGTGGTCGGTGGACCAGGCTAACGGGCACCTGCAGGAGACGTACCTGACGAAGATCGGCGACCCCTGGCACAGCCAGGACCTGTCGGCCAACTACGGCGCGCCGCAGGTGGCGGCCGGGACGTCGCCGGTGGCGGTGGTGCACACCAAGTACACCAGCGTCTACACCGTCGATGTGAACCACGACGTGCAGGAGACCTACCTGCCGGCGATGGGTGACCCGTGGTCGACGCAGGACCTGTCGGCCAACTACGGCACCCCGAAGACGGCGGTCACGCCGACCGCGGTGGTGCACAGCGGGTACACCAGCGTGTACACGGTCGACGACCCCAGCCAGCACTTGCAGGAGACGTACCTGCCGAAGATGGGCGACCCCTGGCATACCCAGGACCTGTCGGCCAACTACGGGACGCCGGCGATCGACCCGGGCACCCAGCCGGTGGCGTTCGTGCACACCGGCTACACCAGCGTCTACACCGTCGACCAGGGCAGCCTGCATCTGCAGGAGACCTACCTGTCGGGCATCGGCGCGAACTGGATCTCGCAGGACATCTCGGACAAGTACGGCACCCCGCCGACGGACGACTCGCCGATCGTGCTCCTGCACCCGGACGCGGGCGGCGCCGTCACCTGGAGCAGCGTCTTCACGGTCGACGAGTCGAACCAGCACCTGCAGGAGACGTTCCTGCCCGCCATCGGCAACGCCTGGACGAGCAAGGACATCTCGGCTCAGTACGGCACCCCGGCCATCGCCACGCCGCAGGAGTCGGCGGCCTCGGACTGGACGGTCGCCCACGACGGCTACGCCAGCGCGTACACGGTCGACAAGAGCAACAACCACCTGCAGGAGACCTACCTGACCGCCATGAACCAGCCGTGGGCCACCCAGGACCTGTCGGCGAACTACGGCACCCCGGCGGTGCTTGGCGGGACGGCCCCGGCGTCGGTCACCCACGACGGGTACACCAGCGTCTACACCGTCGACTCCTCGAACGGGCACCTGCAGGAGTCCTACCTGACGGCGATCGGCCAGCCCTGGCACACCCAGGACCTGTCGGCGCAGTTCGGCACGCCGGCCTCGAACACCACGCCGAGCACGCTGTACCACGACGGCTACACCAGCGTGTATACCGTCGACAAGGGCACCGGCCACCTCTGGGAGACTTACCTGTCCGGCATCGGCGCGAACTGGGTCTCGCAAGACCTGACCGCCAAGTACGGCACCCCGGCCGTGCTCGCGGGCACCGCGCCGACGTCGGTTATGCATTCCGGCTGGACCAGCGTCTACACCACCGACGCGAACGGACACGTGCAGGAGACCTACCTGCCCGCGATCAACGATCCGTGGGTCAGCCAGGACCTGTCGGCCAAGTACGGCACCCCGGCCAGCATCACCGGCCCGGGCGTGCTCGTGCACGACGGCTACACCAGCGTCTACACCGTCGACTCGAACCACGACCTGCAGGAGACCTACCTGCGGGCGATCGGTGACGACTGGGTCACCCAGGACTTCACCGCCAACTACGGCACGCCGACCGTGGCCTCGGGCATGACCCCGATCGCGCTCTATCACACCGGCTACGCCAGCGTTTACACCGTCGACCAGTCGAACAACGACGTGCAGGAGACCTACCTGCCCGCCATCAGCGACAACTGGACCAGCCAGGACCTCAGCTCCAAGTACGGTACGCCGGCCGCCAACCAGCCGCCGTCCGTGCTTGAGCACGCCGACACCACCGGCGCCCTGACCTGGACCAGTATCTTCACGGTCACTAAGTCGAACTCGGATCTCGAGGAGAGCTACCTCTCGGGCATCGGGGCCAACTGGGTCGCCCAGGACCTCTCGGCCAAGTACGGCGTCCCGCAGGTCTGACCTCCGGGAGACCACCGGCGGGTGGGCGTCCGATGCGCCGCCCACCCGCCGCATGCCGTTCTGACCGCGACACGGCCGTCATCGACGACCGGGACGATCGCGTCGTGCACGAACGGCGCCGCGTCGCTCGCCAGGAGGCGATCACCGCGGCGATCTCGCGGCCGTTCCGCGGCGGCCGGCCGACCGGCGGCCGCCAGCCGGTCGAGCGCCGCACCCATGGCGGCGGTTCCTTCGGTACGGGTCGGCCCGAGGCTGACCGCGTTGGCGCGGATGCGAGGTCGGGCACCCCGTCTCGATCACGGCGGTCGAGGGCGCCGGAGTCCTCGTCCCGGCGGGCGAGGGCCGTGACGATCGCGTTGGAGACCGCAACCGCGGGGTCACCGCTCGCTGTTCGCCGTCATCGTGCTGGCGCTCCTGGTGGTCCCCTGGTCGTGGCAGTGGTCGCCTCGCTGGCCCGGACGTGGAACGACGTGCTGCCGGGCTCGCTGACCACCGCCCACCTGCGCGGAGCCCTGGACGCCGGGAACCTGGCGAGCCTGTCCACCAGCATCCAGACGGCACTCATCGGCGGCCTGGCCGCGGTGGCAGTCGGTGCCTGGGCCGCACTCGCGACCGACCGCCTGCCACGGCGGTTGCGTGCCCTCAGCGACGCGCTCTTCCACCTGCCGTTGGCCCTGCCCAGCGTGGTGATCGGTTTCGGCCTGCTGGTCGCGTTCAGCCGCCGGCCGATCCTTCTCAACGGCACGAAGTGGATCGTGGTAGCCGCGCAGACCATGCTCGTACTCGCCTTCGCCTACAGCACCGTCTCCGCGGACCTGCAACGGCTCGACCGGCAGCTGCCCGACGTCGCCGCGAGCTTGGGCGCGCGGCCGGCCCGAATCCTGGCCTGGGTGACGCTCCCGCTGCTGCTCCCGTCGATCACGGCCGCCGCGGCGCTGGCGGTGGCGCTCTGCATGGGCGAGCTCGGCGCGACGATCATGCTCTATCCGTCGAGCTGGCCCACCATGCCGGTCAGCATCTTCGGCCTTTCCGACCGCGGCAGGGTGTCGGCGCCAGCGCCGACACCCTGCTGCTGCTCGTGGCGACCGCGCTGCTGTTCCTGGCGATCGGCCGGATCCGGTGGGTCAGCGGCCTACGTAGTCGCGGATCCGCGGAATCCAGGTCGCCAGGCCCGGCACCACCCGGCCGACTTCCTTCGCGGCCTCGTCCGTCCGCCGCAACGCGATCGCTGCGGGGGCGTCCGGCCGGGCCGCGAAGGTTCTGGCCTCGGGCAGCGTCATCGCGTCACCCTGCCGCACCAGGCTGAGCCGGCTCGCCTCGGAAAGTTCGTACTGCTCGGTCGCAGCCAGGTAGCGCTTGGCGGCGACGTGCAGGCCGACCAAACCGGCCACCCGGTCGCCGAAGAGCGGCCGCATCGCCGCCGCCCCGACCCGCGCGTGGTCAGGATCATCGCCGCCGACCGCGTGACCGACGGCGTGGACCATGCCGGCCAGCTGCAGGCCGAGGTCACCGGGGTAGCGGTCGCGAGGGGTCTCCAGGTCGTTCGTCACATAATGATCATGGACACCCTCGTCTATGTCCCGCCGCGCCCCACCCCTTGGAATAGGTCATCTAGGCGGCGACAACCTCGAGAAACCTCGTCATATCCCACCGGACGCCGCTACCCACTGGCCCGAACCGGACCCGCTGGCCGCCGAGTTGGCGGTGCAGCACCGCGAGTGGGTGACGTAACGCCACAATCTCCGTGTCCCTGTCCCGGTCACTGCCGAAATAGCTGCAACCATGCGAATGTCTTGTGATTGCTGGGCACGCCGCTCGCAGCAGTAGGAGACAGCGTCATCGCGTAGTCACCGACAACGATGGGCCTGTGCAACGTCGGGCCGCGCGTGTTCGGCGGGTTTTGAAGGCCGGCTCTTCGAATCGTTCACTTGCCGGAGCCGGTGTGCGGGTACGCCGGCTGCGATGAGCTGGTCGGCGATCGTGGACGACGAGTGGTCGAGAAAGACAGCGACGTTGTGGTCGTCGCCGATGTGGCAGGCGGCGGCGAGGCTGCCGAGGTTGATCGAGTCGAGGTCGGCGACGTCGTTGAGGTCGATGACCAGGCGAAGGGGCCGGGTGTGCCGGACCGCGCGGACGACGGTGCGGCGGATTTCGGCGGCGTTGTCAGGGCCTAGGACGCCGCGCAGTTGGATGACGACCGTCCCGTCGGAACCGATCTTAACGTCGACCGTCGCACCGGTCATGCTGTCGCCTTTCGTTCACCTCCGCGTTCCGGCTTGTCAGGGTAAAGGTCAGTCTTTGTCAGCGTCGATGGCCGTGGAAAGAATTCACCAGGTCACGACCCGGCTACGGAAGATCGAGAAAACGGCCGGTTGGCTGGACCATTGTGGCGCCCATCGCTGGGGGCGCGGGCGGCGATGACGGGATTGGCCCGCAGGTACGCGGTCAGCGGTCGCCCGTCATCGGTCGGCATGAGTCGGGCGTGCGCATGACCCCCCATGGTTGTCTTAAGTTCACCCAACAGCGGGCATTTGCCGGGTTACTTGGGGGTATGGGTGTCGTTATGGGTCCTGCGACGCTGGTTTTGAACGCCCGGGAGCTGACTCAACGGCTGCTCGCGGAGTTGCCCGAGCGGTGGCGGCACAGCGTAGGCGTGGCTCGGCAGGCCGAGCGCCTCGGGAATGCGGTGCCCGGCGTGGCGGAGTTTGAAACGCTGGTCGCGGCGGCCTGGCTGCACGATATCGGCTACGTCGAAGCGTTGCACGACAGCGGTTTCCATCCTCTCGACGGCGGTTTGCATCTGCGGCGCCTGGGTTGGCCGGACCGGATAGTTGCTCTGGTGGCCCATCACTCTGAAGCGAGGTGGGTCGCCGAGGCTCGGGGTCTGGCCGACCGGCTGGGCGAGTTTGCGTGCGAACACAGTGCCGTGGCTGATGCGCTTGCCTACGCTGATCAAACCGTCGGCCCCAATGGCCGGGTCATGGGCTTGGAGCAACGCTTCGAAGACATGCTGCGCCGGCACGGCCCGGACTCACCGAACGCTGCGGTGCACCCGCGGCGGGCGCCTCTGCTGCGGGCCGCCGTAAAGCGAGTCGAACAACGGTTGTCCGGTATAGACCCGGCAACCTGAGTCCTGGACTGCGCCTAAGGAACCGGCGGTTCGACTGGCCCACGGGCCCGGCGTCGAGGGCAGGCGCTGGAGGTGAACCCTGCGCTAACAACGGAATGTTCCGAGTGGGATCGGGGCATTGACGGGGGAGAGCCGTCACGACGACATGCGAGGTGTGCGATGACTGATTCCGCCGCGACCGGTGGTCTCGTCGACCCGGAGATCGTCCTGCAGCGCGAGGTCGAGACCCTCGGCCAGCGCTTTCCTGAGGTGGACCGGGCGGAGCTCTCCGATCGTGTCCACGGGACGTACGAGCATCTCAAGGGCGAGGCGACCGTCGACTCCCATCTGGTGGCCATGACCGAGAAACAGGTTACCGAGGATCTGCGCCACAGAGTGGAGACCGTCCATGTTCGCGGCGACGACACCGTCTGAGCGGGCTGCCTCAGATGACGGGGAACCGCTGGGCCGGACATATCGCGGTGGTCGGGCTGGGTCCGGTCGTCGAGCACGGTGAGCGGCCGGCGAAGTCGGTCACCGGCGAAGAGTTCGAGGTCGCCGCGACAGTGTTCCGCGAGGGTCACGACGCGGTGAGCGCCGCGGTTGTGCTCACTGACCCGGGCGGCTTTGAACACCAGACAGCGATGACCCGGGTCAACGCCGGGCTCGATGCCTGGTCGGCCACTGTCAGCGCCGATCAGCCCGGGCTGTGGTCCTACCGGGTCCAGGGCTGGTCCGACCCGTACGGCACATGGCACCACGACGCCGTCATCAAGGTCGGTGCCGGTGTCGACGTCGCACTAATGCTCGAAGAGGGCGCGCGAGTCCTGGAGCGGGCCGTCGCCGAAGTGCCTCGTACCAAGGAGCAGATCACAGCCTTGGCGAACGCGATCGTGGGTTTGCGCGACACGGCACAGCCTCCGGAGAGCAGGCTGGGCGCCGGCGTCTCGGCCGAGGTGCGGGCCGAGTTGGCCGTCCGGCCCCTACGAGAGTACGTCACGTCGTCGCCTGAGTATCGGTTGCTGGTCGAGCGGGAACGGGCCCTCTACGGAGCGTGGTACGAGCTGTTCCCGCGATCGGAAGGCGCCCACCTCGACGAAAGCACCGGACGGTGGCGCAGCGGTACGTTCGCGACCGCGGCCCGACGCCTGGACGCCGTCGCCGCCATGGGCTTCGACGTGGTCTATCTGACGCCGATCCACCCGATCGGGGTCGTCAACCGCAAGGGCCGCAACAATTCTCTGCGGGCGGAGCCGTCCGACCCCGGCTCCCCGTACGCAATCGGGTCGTCCGAGGGCGGCCACGACGCTATCCATCCGGACCTGGGCACGTTCGAGGACTTCGACAGCTTCGTGGGCCATGCGCGTCAACTGGGGCTTGAGATCGCCCTCGATCTCGCCCTCAACTGCGCCCCCGACCACCCGTGGGTCACCGCCCACCCGGATTGGTTCACCACGCGGGCCGACGGCTCCATCGCGTACGCCGAGAACCCACCGAAGAAGTACCAGGACATCTACCCACTGAACTTCGACAACGATCCGGAAGGTCTGTACGCCGAGATCCGCCGCATCGTTCGGGTCTGGCTCGATCGCGGGGTGACGATCTTCCGGGTCGACAACCCGCATACCAAGCCGCTGTGGCTGTGGGAACGGCTGATCGCCGATGTGGCCACCGAGCAACCGGGCACGATCTGGCTTGCCGAGGCGTTCACCCGCCCACCCATGATGCACGCCCTCGCCAAGGTCGGCTTCCAGCAGTCCTACACCTACTACGCCTGGCGCCACACCCGGGACGAACTGCAGCAGTACTGCGCCGAACTCGCCGGTTCCGCCGCCGCCTACATGCGGCCGAACTTCTGGCCCACCACCCACGACATTCTGACGCCGTTCATGCAGCACGGCGGCCAGGAAGTCTGGAAGATGCGGGCCGCGCTAGCTGCGACCCTCTCACCGAGTTATGGCATCTACGCCGGCTACGAGCTTATGGAACGCGCTGGCCGGCCCGGCGCCGAGGAACAGCTCGACAACGAGAAGTACGAATACAAGGACCGGCGCTGGGCGGAACGTGACGCCGCCGGGACGACGCTGGCCCCGTACCTCACCACGATCAACGAGATCAGGCGCGCCCATCCAGCACTGCACCGGCTCCGCAACCTGCGCTTCCACCAGGCCGACGACGAGAACGTCATGGTCTTCTCCAAGTCCCGCCGACTGTACGACCGCGACGACGTCATCGTGGTGGTCGCCAACCTCGATCCACAACACACCCGCGACACCTGGATCCACCTCGTGATGCCGGACCTGGGACTGGACTGGCACGACCGCTTCGTGGCCCACGAACTGATCACCGGCCAACACTGGAACTGGACACAACACAACTTCGTCCGAGTGGGGCCGGCCACCGAACCGGTCCACATCATCCACGTCGGCCCCGAAGGCATCACCAGCCCACGGTGAAAGCGGCCGCCGCCGCGCCCCGACATACGCATCGATCGTCCCACCCACCGAAACGCCGGACCGCATCGATCGCGAGTTCCTCGGCGTGATCGAGTAGGGGGCGCTGCACGGCGGGTATCCGTCGTTCTGCAACGCCGCCGCCTGTCCCGTGCTGCTCATATAGTCCACGTAGTTGGCTGCCAGGGCGGCGCCCTCGGCCCGGTAGTAGGCGTGCTCGACCGTCCAGAACGGGTAGCCCGCGACGATGTCCTGGATCGTGCCGGCGCGCCGGTCGAGCGTGGCGATGAGCAGGCTTCCGTTCGCCTGCGTCGCGTCGGAAGCGTCCGCGTAGCCGATGGCGCCCTCGAGCCTGCCGACCCGGCTGACCGCGGCCGCGGTCGAGCTCTCCTCGCAGGAGAGCGTCTTCCTCTTGTCCACGTCGTCCTGGTCGACGCAGTTGGTCGAGGTCCGCTGGCCGTCCTGGCGGTGACCGAGTCATCGGCCCGACCGTCGGACATCGCGACCCGCTGCACCTTGTCATTGCCGGAACGAATCAGGGTCGACGGCGCATAGACGCTGGTGAGCGGCGACGGCATGCCGCTATGCCGGGCGATGTCGAGGTCATCGCTGCTGTCCTCGCCCGCAGCATCCCGGCCACGATCGTCGCGACGTTCCGGGCCGGATTGCTGCTCTTGTCCGTCGGCACGTTCACTCGATCAGCGACCCCGTTGTGCAGACGGCGCCAACGCCATACGCCCCACCGCAACGAGCCCGGCGGCCGTTCAGGCGAAGGCCGTGAACCGGTGCCACCGGGCGCTGTCGTCGTCACCCAGCACGGTGCGCAGCCGGTGCTCGAGTTGCTGGCTGGTGACCGGATCGGCCGGTAGGCGCGGCAGGAGATATATGGCCAGCTGTAGATCTCGTAGCCGGCGCAGGATCGGCCAGCAGGGCGCATTAAGTAGATCGAAACCGTACCGTTCGGCGAATCTCTCGTAATCGGCGCGTTCGCGGCCGAACCGCGTTACGCCGTGCGCAGCGGGGACGAGGTCCGTTTCGCGGGGCCCCCGGGCGATGGTGTCGAAATCGCAGAGCACCACTCGGCCAGTGGCAGTACGAAGGAGATTTCCTGGGTGGGCGTCTCCGTGGATCGTGCCGGCAGGTAGGGCCCAAGTCGCGGTTGCCAATCCGTGCTCGATCTCGTCACAGCACGCGAGCAGTCGCCCGATCAACTGCGGCATCGAAAGCCCGAGATGCACGCGGGGCCATGTCGAGTCGGCCGTGCTGAGGGGCATCAGTAAAGCCCGGATCGCGCTGACCAGGTTCCAGGAGGCAAGGTTAGGCAGCTCGACCCTGTGCAACGTAGCCAATGGGCGGGCAAGAGCTGCAGCGGGGAGGCGGTTCGGCAGGATCGGGTGAAGCGTCCACGCAGTCGCCCACCAGCCGGCGGCATTGACCGGCTGCGGTACTCCGGGAGCAAGGTGGGCTACCGGCACACCTGCTGCAGTGAGTGCGCGCGTGATTCGTATCAGGTAGTCGACTGGTTCGGGGGAGAGCCTGAGCATGATCCCCGCCTTCGGTAGGCGAAAGAGTGCATTGGCGGAGTGCTGCACAAAGCGCGCGTCGCTGCCGTCGAGCCCCATCTGATGGCAGGCATCCGCTACGACGTCATCCATGCCCGGCAACGTAGTACTCCTGCATGATATGGCCCGCTACTGGACGGCGTTCCGAGGGCGGAGCGAGCAGGAAGAGCGAGTCATGCCGCCCCAGGACAAGCTCATCGCCAATGGAGGCCGATCGGATCGTCTACACCGGGCACTGGTTGCGCCGGGAGGGTTTCGCACCGCGGCAGCCCTGGCGGCGGGGTCACCGCCCGTCCGGTAGGACGGTCGGTCGAGCCGCTACTTGCCGGTCAGGAAGTCCTGGGTGGACAAGGCGCGGTTCACGATGCGGACGTCACCGATCCAGCCGTGGAAGATCTGGTCGACGGCGCCGTTGTACTCGTGGCCGCCCAGCAGCCAGGGCAGGCCGAGGGTGGCGATGCCAATCGACAGGGTCGACGGGTTGTCGGCCACCGGGCTGCTCTCCACGTACATCCTGGTGTGTCTGCCGTCGTTGACGACGGCGATGTGCCACCAGACCTGCTCGAACAGGCCGTGTCCCCAGTTGGTGGTCGGGTAGGTCTGGCTCAGCGGGTAGGTGTTGAACTGCGGCTCGCGGCCGTTGTTGGAGAGGTTGAGCGCGGAGATCGGCTCGTCGGGGTCGGTGTTCTTGCCGCTCTTACCGGCGTCCGAGGCCTTGCCCCGGCGGCTGAGGATCGACATCCAGCCGTTGTTGCCGGCGTCCCAGTCCAGTGGGATCTTGATGAACGCCTCGATCGTGTAGCCCTTGCCGAACGTCTCGGCGTTGAGCGGGGCCTTGGCCGAGGTGGTCAGGTAGGCGCCGTGCAGCGGGTTCTTGCCGCCCACGAAGCGCAGGCTGGCGTGCGCGGGCTGGTCCGGGTGGTGGTCATTGGTCCAGGTCAGCGCGTCGGCGGCGGTCCCCGGGGTGGTCGCGACGGTCAGGTCGTTGCCGTGACCGGAGAGATCGCGGATCGTCTGGCCGGCGGTCAGTGGCGAGCCGTCGGGGCCACCGTTGTCGAAACGCCAGTACGCCAGGGTGCCGGGGACGAGCACCTTGCTGGCCGGGCGGACGGCCCGGACCGGGACCGGGCGGAAGCCCGCGAAGCGCTCCTGGAAGTCGATCGTCATCGAGAACATGTCGACCGCCGTGGTCAGGCGGGCCTGCTCGGTGGCCAGCGCGGTGCGTTTCTCCGGATCCTGGGCCAGGATCCACGGCGCGACCGTCTCGACGTCGATGGTGTTGCGGTCGAGGTCGAAGTGATAGAGCCGCAGCATGGCGGCGCCGCCGAAGTAGCGGTTCTGGTAGTTGGTGATGTGCAGGTGGACGTCGTGGCCGGCGGCGTTCTGCTTGGTCATGCGTCCCGGCGGCCAGTAGTGGCCGTTGAGGGTCAGGAAGACCTGGTCATTGGTGGTGATCAGCTCGTCCCAGATCTGCTGACCGTAACCGGAGAAGACCGCGTTGTTCTCCGGGTCGCCGGCCTCGTACGGATAGACGTTGTCGTCGTACGGGGAACCGACGAGATCGTGGGTGGTCAGGATGACCGGCAGCTTGGGGTGGTCCTTGATGACCTTGTCGGCCCACGCGAAGCTCTGCGCCGTCATCCGCCAGTCCAGCGCCAGCAGCAGCCACTGCTGCCCGGCGGCCTCGAAGATGTGCGCGGTGTTGTAACCGGTCGGATCGGACCCGGCGAACGTCTTGGAGTGCTCGAACCGCTGCGGCCCCATGGTCGTCAGGTACGGCGTCGAACCCCGGCTGTCGTCACCGCTCACGTCATGGTTGCCGGCCAGCACGCTGTACGCGACACCGCTCTTGTCGAGCAGGTCGAACGCCCTGCCGACCTCCGCGAACGAGGTCGCGTCGGCGTCCTCGGTCAGGTCGCCGAGGTGCGCCATGAAGACGATGTTGTTGCCTCCGGCATCCCCGCTGTTGTTGATGATGTAGCGGAAGGACTCCTCCTGCGGCTCCCGGTTGATGCTGTTCTGGCTGCCCCAGTAGAGGAACTGGGTGTCGGGCATGACCGCCAGGGTGAACTGCCGGCTCGTCGGGTCCGGACGCCACTTACCGGCCTTCTCGCTTTCTGTGCCGGAGGCGAAGGCGGGCAGAGCCGAGGCGAGCGGGCCGGCAGCCGCAGCACCGGCGCCGGCCAGCGCCGCGGAACGCAGGAAGTCACGCCGGTTGTGCCCTGCCGGGGACGATGAGTCACCGTGATGAACGGACATTGCTCTCCCTATCCGGGCCGAATGGGTCAACGGCTCGGACGCTAGGCCGAGAGCGACAATGCGGAACAGACACCGGATGAACAGGCATTGATCAACTGTCAGCTGCTTCGATCCCCGGGAAAGTTGTCACCGTCAGTGATCGTCGAAGACGGATGGGTGCAGGATCAGCCACGGCAACATGAGCCCTACCCACGGACGCGGTCGGGGCTCCCCGCGAGTAGGCGTACGTCGACAGTGCCTCCTCTTACACGCCTGAAGGCGATCGGGCTAAGTCGAGCTAATCGTGCGAAAGCCCGTAAACCGAAGAAGTGCGTTCACTACGTGATGGCCGATGAGTGAAGTATGTAGATAAATCAGGCGGCCGAGCCGACGGCCTTTGAATATCGATATTGGCACTTCGCGATGTGAGAGGCTGATCAACGTGAACCGATTGGGTGCTGCGACCTCGCCGTATCTCCTCCAGCACGCCGAGAATCCGGTGGACTGGTGGCCGTGGTGCCCGGAGGCGTTCGAGGAGGCGCGGCGCCGAGATGTCCCGGTTTTGATCTCCGTCGGCTACGCGGCCTGCCACTGGTGTCATGTGATGGCGCACGAATCGTTCGAGGACGAGGGCGTCGCCCGGCAGATGAACGAGGGCTTCGTCGCGATCAAGGTGGATCGTGAGGAGCGGCCCGACGTCGACGCCGTCTACATGACCGCCACGCAGGCGATGACCGGGCAGGGCGGATGGCCGATGACGGTCTTCGCCACACCCGACGGCGACCCGTTCTTCTGCGGCACCTACTTCCCGAAGACCAACTTCCGGCAGCTGCTCGGCGCGATCAGCAAAGCCTGGCAGGAGCAGCGCCACGAGGTCGTCGCGCAAGGTGCCCGGGTCGTCGAGGCGATCGGCGGAGCCCAGCTCGCCGGCGGGCCGACCGCACCGATCTCGGCCGAACTCCTCGACGCGGCGGCGTCCGGACTGGCCCAGGAGCACGACGAGCTGCACGGCGGATTCGGCGGGGCGCCCAAGTTCCCGCCCCACATGAACCTGCTCTTCCTGTTGCGGCACCACCAGCGCACCGGGTCGGCGGCGTCCCTGGAAATCGTCCGGCACACCATCGAGGCGATGGGCCGCGGCGGCATCTACGACCAGCTGGCGGGCGGGTTCTCACGCTACGCGGTGGACGCCACCTGGACGGTGCCGCACTTCGAGAAGATGCTGTACGACAACGCGCTGCTGCTGCGGGCGTACACCCAGGTGTGGCGCCTCACCGACGACCCGTTCGCCCGGCGCATCGCCGACGAGACGGCCGCGTTCCTGCTGCGCGACCTGGCCACCCCGGCCGGCGGACTGGCGTCCGCCCTCGACGCCGACACCGAGGGCGTCGAAGGGCTGACGTACTCGTGGACGCCGGCCCAGCTGATCGGGGAACTGGGCGAGGAGGACGGCACCTGGGCGGCCGACCTGTTCAACGTCACGACCGCGGGCACGTTCGAGCACGGCAGCAGCGTGCTGGTGCTCGCCCGCGACATCGACGCGGCGGCCCCCGACCTGGTCGAACGGTGGCAGGACGTACGCGCCCGGCTGCTGGCGGCCCGCGAGCGGCGGCCGCAGCCCGCCCGCGACGACAAGGTGGTCGCCTCATGGAACGGACTGGCGATCACCGCGCTGGCTTCACACGCCCAGCTCACCGGCTCCGCCGCATCGCGTCACGCGGCGGTGGCCCTCGCCGAAATGCTCGCCGACCGGCACCTGGTCGACGGGCGGCTGCGGCGGGTCTCGCGCGACGGCGTGGTTGGCGCGCCGGCGGGCGTGCTCGACGACTACGGCTGCGTGGCCGAGGCCTTCCTGGCCGTGCACCAGCTCACCCTGGACGGGCGCTGGCTCACCCTGGCCAAGCAGCTGCTCGACGTGGCGCTCGCACACTTCGGCAACGGGGCGGGCGGCTTCTACGACACCGCCGACGACGCGGAACGCCTGGTCACCCGGCCCGCCGACCCGACCGACAACGCGACACCCGCTGGGCAGTCGGCCCTTTGCGCGGCCCTCGTCGGCTACGCAGCCCTGAGCGGCGAGACGGCCTACCGCGAAGCGGCCGACGCGGCGCTGGCCACGGTCGGGCCGGTGATCGGGGGACACCCGCGCTTCGCGGGCTATGCGGCAACGGTTGCCGAGGCGGCACTCTCCGGGCCGTACGAGATAGCAATCGCGACCGAGTCGCCGGAGAGTGACCCTCTTGTCGCCGCCGCCCGGCGGCATGCCCCGCCGGGAAGCGTGATCGTCGCCGGCCGGCCGGACCACCCGGGGGTTCCGCTGCTGGCCGACCGCCCGTTCATCAACGGCGAGGCGGCGGCCTACGTGTGCCGCGGCTTCGTCTGCGACCGCCCGGTCACGACGGCCGAAGATCTCCTCGCCCGCCTCACGTCATGACCGGGGAGAGCGCCGATCAGTCGAGGAAGCTCGTCGGCGACTGCTCGAGCAGATCCTCGAGCGACATCTGGCCGGCTGTCTCGTAGGTGTCGTTCGAGCCGAGCCGGAAAAGCGTCACGGTGTTCCGCGGGTCGCGTGCAACGGTCCAGTAACCAGGAATGCCGGCCTTCGCATACTCCGCCACCTTGACCAACTGATCGATTGCCTCCGACCCGGGCGAGATGATCTCGACCACCGCGAGGAGATCGGTCGTCGCATTCCAGACGACAGCCGGTGGCTGCGGCCTTGACCAGATCACGAGATCGGGAATGCGGCCGCCGTCGACCGTCCGCCCGGGAATACGGATGCCGGCGACCTGCGCGATCTGTCGCCGGGGAAAACCGGCGGCAATCAGCCATGCCATGAGATCGGTGGCGATGAAGCCATGGGCGTTATCGGGGGGTGGCACGACAGAGAGGGCTCCCTCAGGACTGGTTTCGTAGCGGTGCCCGTACTCGTCCGCGGCGATCATCGCGGCGAGATCGTCGAGCGTGACCACGGCAGGCATGTACCGACCGACTTCCTGAGCGCTCATGCCTAGATGCTACGAGCCCGCCGGGCCGGTCGGAGAGGCCTGTGGATAACGCACTACGCTGGGCGGACGATGGATATTCGAACCGGTCTGCCCGTGGTCGGCATGGTGGGGGGCGGGCAGTTGGCTCGCATGACGCACCAGGCCGCGATCTCGCTTGGTCAGTCGCTGCGGGTGCTCAGCGTGTCGGCGGACGACAGTGCGGCGCTCGTCGCCAGTGATGTGCGGATCGGGGAGCACACCGACCTGGCCGCGCTCCGCGAGTTTGCCAAGGGGTGCGAGGCGGTCACGTTCGACCACGAACACGTGCCGACCGCACACATCGAGGCGCTCGAAGCCGAGGGCGTCAAAATCTTCCCGGGGTCGCGGGCGCTGGTGTTCGCGCAGGACAAGGGCATGATGCGGGAGCGGCTGGCGGCGCTCGGTGCGCCGGTGCCGCGGTGGGGCCGCGTCGGCTCGCCCGACGACATCGAGACCTTTGCCGGCGGTGTCTGGCCGGTCGTGGCCAAGGCGACCCGTGGCGGATACGACGGCAAGGGCGTGTGGACGCTGAACTCGCGCGACGAGGCAGCGGCGCTGGTCGAAACCGGCACGTCGCTGATCGTGGAGGAACGGGTGCCGCTGCGGCGGGAGCTGGCGGCGCTGGTCGCCCGGTCACCGTTCGGACAGGTCGCGGCCTACCCGATCGTCGAGACCGTGCAGCGGGACGGCATCTGTGTCGAGGTCCTGTCGCCCGCGCCCGGTCTCGACGAGGCGCGCGCCCTGCAGGCGCAGCAGCTGGCGATCGACCTGGCCAACGAGCTCGGTGTGGTCGGGCTGCTCGCGGTCGAGCTGTTCGAGACCGACGCCGGCATCGTCGTCAACGAGCTGGCGATGCGGCCGCACAACTCCGGCCACTGGACGATCGAGGGCGCCCGCACCTCGCAGTTCGAGCAGCACCTGCGGGCAGTGCTCGACTACCCGATGGGCGAGACCACGCTGACCGCCCCGGCCGTGGTGATGGCCAACGTGCTCGGCGGCAAGCCGGGCGGCATCTCGATCGACGAGCGGCTGCACCACCTGTTCGCCGAGGACCCGGGCGCCCGGGTGCACCTCTACGGCAAGCAGGTGCGGCCCGGCCGCAAGATCGGGCACGTGACCGTGCTCGGCGACGACATGACCTCGGTGCGGGCCCGGGCGGCCCGGGCCGCTCAATGGCTGCAGGAAGGCAGATAATGGCACCCGCTCCCGTCGTCGGCATCATCATGGGCAGCGACTCCGACTGGTCCACGATGGAGGCGGCCGCGGTCGCGCTGACCGAATTCGAGGTGCCGTTCGAGGTCGGCGTGGTATCTGCCCACCGCACCGTCCACAAGATGGTTTCCTACGCTTCATCGGCTGCGGATCGCGGCCTGCGGGTGATCATTACCGGAGCCGGCGGGGCGGCTCACCTGCCGGGCATGGTCGCCGCGCTGACGCCGCTGCCGGTGATCGGGGTGCCGGTGCCGCTCAAGCACCTCGACGGGATGGACTCACTGCTCTCGATCGTGCAGATGCCGGCCGGCGTGCCGGTGGCAACGGTGTCGATCGGCGGGGCGCGCAACGCGGGCCTGCTTGCGGTGCGGATCCTCGGGGCGGCCGACCCCGCACTGCGCGCCCGGATGGTCGACTTCCAGGCCGGGCTCGAGAAGATGGTGGCCGAGAAGGACGCCGCGCTCCGCGACCGACTGATGTCGTGATGCGGCGCTGGAACCAGAGCCTGATGCTGCTCGCCGCCGCCGTGGTGATCGGCGGCTTCGACGCGGTGGCCGGCTCCCGGTGGACCGCGTTCGGCGTCTTCGTGTTCCTCCTGGCCGCTGCCCTCGTGGTGTCGCCGTTGATGTTTCCCCGCCCGATGACCGACGAGGCGGCGCGGGTGGCCAGCGACGACGACGGGCGACCGATCGTCTACTGGCGACCGGGCTGCCCCTATTGCCTGCGCCTGCGCACCCGCCTGGGCCGCGACGCACGACGCGTCCTGTGGGTCGACATCTGGGCCGACCCGGACGGCGCGGCGTCGGTCCGCGAGGTCACCGGCGGCGACGAGACGGTGCCGACGGTGATCGCGGGAGAACGCTCGTTCATCAACCCGGGCGTCGACGTCGTCCGGGGATTGCTGCCCTGACCCGGTCCACCCGGGAATCCGGTTGTCCGACCGGGCGGCGGGGACGACCATGGCGGCATGGTGGTGAGATCGCCGCTTCAGGGCGGGCTTCCGCCGACCGGCGCGGTGGACGGCGCCGTCGTCGAGATCGCCTGTGACGAGTCCGGGTTCTCGGGCACCAACCTGCTGGATTCCCGCACGCCGTTGATCACGCATGCGAGCGTCGACCTGAGCGGGGACGAGAGCGTCGCGTTGGTCGCGGCGCTGCGATCCGAGTTCGGGGAGCTCAAGTCGGGACCCTTCCTCCGCCGGCGAGGCGCGGCCGAGGCGGTCGAACGGTTTCTGGCGGTACTGCCCGGGCGCGCCCGCGTTCACCTGATCGACAAAGAGTTCTTCCTCGTCACCCGGGTCGTCGACCTTCTGCTGAGCGACGCCTCCTACGCGGCCGGCACCCGGCTGACCGAGGCGCAGAGGCCGGCCGCGGTCGCTCTCTATCGGGTGGGGCGGTCGGCGGGCGGCGATTGGACCGGGTTCCTGACCGCGTTCGTCGAGCTGGTCCGGACGAAACGGCGAAAGCCGGGCGACGAGGCCGCGGCACAATTTCTGCAGGCCCGGGACGCTCTCGCGGGACACCGGCTCGGCGCATCGGCCGAGGCCGTACTGGGCGGGCTCGGCGCCACCCGCGTACGCGATCTGGCCGCCCGCCTCGACGACGGTGACCCGAGCATCCCGCCGCCACTGGAGCCGATGCTGCCGGCGCTGGCCGAAACCGTCCTGTCCTGGAGCGGCGGCCAGCGGCGGGTGCTTGTTGTGCACGACGAGCAGAGCGCCCTGACCGCGGGCCGGTTGACCCGGCTCCGGCGGGTTCTGGCCGACGCGAGCCCGATATCTCCCCTGGCCGGTCTGACCATGGTGGACTCGCGCGACGATCCGCGGGTCCAGGTGGCCGATCTGCTTGCCGGGGTCGCGCGGCGGTTGCCCGGGACTCTCATGCTCCAGCCTCTGATCACACCGACCTCACTGCGTGATCCCGGAGCCTGAGGGCGCTTTCTCCTGAGACGCTGCCGGGCCCTGGAGGGACTTCCGCGTCCAGCGAACGCGGAAGCTTGGGCAAGAACGCCAGCTCGACGGTGGCCGGGCCCGGCCGGGTGCCGCCGGCGGCCTGGGCGGTCTCGTGCCCGAGGCCGCGATCGTTGCCTGGGGCGGTTATCCGCGCCTGGCGCCCGTAGCCGGCTCGACCTGGGCATCCGTCGGGCTTCCAGCGTCACCGACGCCGCGGTGCGGTTCTGCGCCGGGAGGGGGCACAGTGCCGGCCGGGCGGGGTCGCGGCGCCCGGCGGGGTCGCGGTGCTGGCCGGGTCTGCGTTGCTGGGGTCGGGCGCCGGGCTGGTCTCTGCCGGGAAGGGTCGCGGTGTCGGCTGGTTCGCGCGGCGGGGTCGCGGTGCCGGGCTGGACTGCCCCGCTGGGGGTCGCGGTGCCGGTTGGGGTGAGGATTCGATCACGACGCCGAGCTCGAGCAGGACGGACCGGGTCGGGCCGGATAGTCACGGCGCGTCGGGAGCCACTTGAACGCGCCGGAACTGAGACATTTGCCGGGCCCGCCCGGAACCGGCGCAGAGGGGCCGAGTGGCAATCGGCCCGCACTGTCGAGGCGGGACTTTCTGATACTTCCGTATTTTCTCGAAAGGGTGACCGTCGGTCACCGCATCTTGATCAGGGCGCCGCGGAAGCGTTCCTGGGTGCGGCGCCGGCTTTCGCTGGTTGCTCCGATGAAGAGCAGGATCACGCCGACCGGCACCAGGACCAGCCATGGGCCGACCAGGGTTGCGGCGAAGGTCAGTGCGGCGATCACGGTTGCCGCGGCGCCGACGACCACCGGGGCCTGCTGGCGGGTGATCGAGCCGACGATCAGCGTGCCGACCGCGCCGAGCAGCAGGAGGACCTGGCGTACCTCGTTGTCGTGGTTGGCCACCACGATGCCGACCGTCGGGACGAACGCGGCCAGCAGCGCCGGGC
The DNA here is from genome assembly GCF_044455125.1 of Actinoplanes sp. NPDC051343. Lineage (NCBI taxonomy): Bacteria > Bacillati > Actinomycetota > Actinomycetes > Micromonosporales > Micromonosporaceae > Actinoplanes > Actinoplanes sp. NPDC051343. The sequence goes on along the minus strand of NZ_JBITEL010000005.1, from coordinate 480,308 downwards.
CGTACGCTGCCCAGCTGCTCAGGTCGGGGCGGGTGCGGGCCTCGAAGATGCCGACCAGCAGGGCCATCGCCGCGAACGGCAGGGTGTAGGCCTCGGGGACCGCCACGTCGGCCAGCGCGATGAACATCCACCAGCCGACCACCTCGAAACCGACCGCGGTCCAGAAGAGCAGCCGGCGCTGCTTGGCCCGCCGGTCGCGCCGGGTGGCGGCCAGGCCGAGCACCGCGCCCCAGGCCGAGAAGAGTGCGGCCAGGTGGGCCGGTGAATCGTAGGCCAGGGCGCCCGCGAGCAGGGCCGACGCGTAGCCGCTCCACTCGACGGTCATCGCCTCGATGCGGTACTGCGGGAGGCCGAGGCGGGGCAGCGCCGCCTCCAGGATCAGCAGTGCGGCACCGACCGCGAGCACGCCGAACGCGGCCCACGAGCGTTCCATGCCGGCCGCGATCGCCACGGTCAGCACGAAGAACTGGCCCATCACGGCGGCGAACAGCCAGCCCAGCACGCGGGCCGACTGGCTCTTGCCGACGATGGCGGCGACCAGGCCGACCGCGACCGCGCTGCCCAGCGTGAACAGGGTCAGCCGCTGCTGGGCGAGGCTGCCGGCGAGACCGGCGCCGCCGGCCAGCAGACCGATCACGAAGACCACGTTGCGGGTGGTGCGCAGCAACGAACCCCGGCCGGCCGGTGGCGGGGTCAGCGCGAGTCCGAGCATCGTGATCGTGAAGACGGCCAGCGCGGCGGTGGTCGCGGCCGGGAACGGCAGGCGCCAGGCGATCGGGGCGATCAGCAGGGTCACCGCGATGCCGGGCAGGATCACCGGGACCGCCTCGGACGCCTTGCCGCCGAACCCGATCGCGGCCAGCGCGGCCGCCCCGGTGAGCAGCACGATCGCCAGCACGCTGGTCGCGTCGACGTAGCCGGGGGAGGGGTGGGCGAGCGACGCGATCGGACCGTCCCAGATGTGCTGCGCCTGGGCGAGCGGGTCGATCAGGGCGGCGCGCAGGGCGGGCGCGATCGAGAAGATGGCGAGAACGGTCGGTACCAGGGCGAGGACGACCGCGCTGGTGGCCGGGTCGACCAGCCAGCGGCCGCTCAGCCCGATCGGCCGCCGGGTGGTCCAGCGCGGCGTGCGGCCCTCGGCGGCGTACCGGCGGCTGGAGACGGTCAGGCCGGGCGCCGGCGTGGCTCCGCGATAGAGCTCGGCGAGCACGCCGAGGAGGGCGGCCGCGGCGGCGTAGAGGGCGGTCGGGTACGGCGTCGGTATCGAGGCGAACGCGGTGACGGTCGCGCCGAGTACCAGGCCGACGGTGGCCCACGGCAGGAATTGCGGGAAGTATCGGCCGCCGAGGGCGAGCAGGGCCAGGCCGAGCGCCGACGCGGCGAGCGCGGCGGTCAGCACGACCTGGGCGTTGCGGCCCTGGTCGGCGGCGAGGGAGGCGAGCACGCCGGGCAGCGCGAGCAGCACCGCGCCGGTGGCCGCGCCACCGATCTGGGCCCGGTGCCGCGGCATGCCGGTGTCGTCGCGGGCCATGTCGGCTTCGGTCGACGACGGCGTCCAGAAGCGGGGGAGTCCGCGCACGGTCGCCTGTTCGTCGGCCAGTTCGTCGCTGTTGAACGCGACCGGGGTGCGGGACAGGGCCGCCACCAACAGGCCGATGCCGACCACCAGCAGCAGGCCGAGGCCGGTCGACCAGGGCATCACCAGGCCGGCGCCGACCGCGTAGAGCAGGACCGCGGCGGCCGCGGCGGCCCGGGCCAGCGCGGCCCGCGGGTCGGAGGCGGTCACCGAGGCCACGCCGTAGGCCAGCGCGACCGCTCCGCCGATCAGCAGCGGCGACCACCAGGGCAGGCCGAGCGCGGCCGGGGCGCCGATCGCGGCGAGGGCGCCGCACAGCGCCGAGATGTCGAACGACCACGGCCGGGGCGCCGCCATGGCCGCCGCGAACGCGACGACGGCCAGCGTGAACGGGGCCTGCCAGGCACCGGCCGCCGGGTGGGTGGAGTAGTTGCTGAGGTCACCGGCCCAGAGCCCGCCCGGGAAGGCCAGGTTGCGGAACGCGCCGGCCAGCGCCAGGTAACCGGCGAGCGCGCCGACGACCACGCCGGCCACCGCGAGGCCGCGTACCGGGCCGCGCCGCCAGTCCTCCGGCAGGACGGCCACGCCGAACGCGACCAGCAGCACCATCACGCCGGCCACCGCGAGCGGGGCACCGGGGAAGGCGAGCGCGGCGACCCGGGACAACGCGCCGATGATCGCCACGGTGGCGGCCGCGGCGGCGATGTCGGGGCCGTCGAGCACCCGGTCGCTGCGCCGCCCGTTGTCGATCGACTTGGCCGCGAACAGCAGGCCGGCCGCGACCAGAAGCAGCGCGCCGACCCAGATGTCGGGCCGGGTGGCGCCGTCGGCGAGCAGGGCGGCCAGGGCGAGGGAGACCGCGCCGAGGCCGGTGCCGATCGTCAGCGGCAGGCTGACCTCGCGCCGGGCCACCTGGAACACCGCCGCGTAGCTGAGCGTGCCGGCGACGGCCAGGAAGCCGAGGGCCAGCGCGGGGACGGTCACGGCCTCGGTCGCGGGCGGGCCACCTCCGCGGTCGGAGACGGCGAGCGCGCCGGTCACCACGGCCCCCGGCAGGGCCAGCGCGGTGGCACCGGCCGCCCAGTCGCCGACCATCCACGAGTAGAGGCGGATCGGGATCTGGCGGGCGGCCACCGCGACCATCACGCCGGCCCCGGCGAGCGCGGTCAGCACGGCCGCGGTCAGCCAGGAGGCGCTGAGGGCGGACGCGGCCCCGAACAGCCCGACGACGCCCGCCGCGACCACGTGGGTGACGGCGATGCGTTTCGTGTTGGCGGCCAGGCCGGCGGCGCCGATGGCGATCGCGGCGAGGATCAGGGGCCAGGGCGCGGTCGACCATTTCAGGCCGAGCGAGGCGGGCACGGACAGGGCGGTCAGGGCCACGCCGATCACGGCGCCTTCGTGGCGTACGCCCGGGGGCAGCGCAACCGCAGCGGCGATGGTCAGCAGGAGAGCACTGAAAGCGAGCAGCCAGCCGGCCGGGCCGGCCGCCTCGGCGATGTGCCGCGCGTACTCGGCGGTGTCGGCCCGCCAGATCGGCCGGGCCGCCTGTACCGGGGCGAAACCGGCGCGGATCGCGGCGATGCCCACGAAGATGCCGATGAGGGTCAGCGCGATCGCGGACGCCACCTCGGGGCCCCGGCGGACCTGGGGCGGGATCAGGCCGACCACCGCGCCGCTGAGCGCGACCGCGGCGGCGGCCATCGCCAGCGTCCAGTGCGGGGACGCCACGTCGGCGATGCGGGCCGAGGCGCCGATCACCGCGAGCACCAGGACCCCGCCGGTGATGTTGCGGGCCATCAGGTTGTCGAGCAGCCGGGCGGCGGCGACCGCGGTGACCGCGGCGAGCACCAGCACCAGGCCCGAGCGCAGCGCGTCGGGCACGACTTCGGCCTGCAGCAGCGCGGCGGTCGAATAGAGCAGGGCACCCGCCCCGGCCAGGCAGAGCAGCGCGAACGTGAGCTCGCGCAGCCAGTCGGCGGACGGCGGGGTGGCGGGCGGGGCGACCGGCACCGATCCGGCCGCGGGGGCGTCGGCCGGGCGCGGGCCGGGGAAGATGCGCGTCGGCGCCCACCAGCGGCGCTTGCGGCCGGCCAGGCCCGGGATGACCAGGTCGGGTTCCTCGGGCGCGGACTCCGGCCGGGGTTCGGGGTCGAGGTCGTCTCGGCGGGCGTAGTCGGTTTCGCCCGCGGCCCGGGCCTCGTCGGCGTCGGCCGGCGACTCGCGGTCGGCGGCGACCGGGCGTCCGATCGGCCACTGCGGCACCAGCCGGCCGCCCCGGATCACGGTGGTGAGCAGCAGCAGGTCGAGCAGCGCCACGACGGTGAGGGCAAGTGCCCAGCCGGCCGCGCTCTGGATCATCGGGTAGGCGAGCAGCGGCGGCACCGGCTGCACGGCGATGACCGTGGCATATCTCGGCGCGCTCAGCCGGGTGAAGGCGGCGTAGAGGAAGCTCGCCACCGCGGTTATCGCGAAGCTGATGCCCAGATAGAGCGGGGACGAGACGTCCGCCCCGCCCGCGATCGCGGTGCCGTGCAGGGCGAACAACGCCAGCGGCAGCAGCACCAGGCCGACGCCGGAGATCGTCTCGGCGGTCGAGCTGAGACCGGCCCGGGCGATGCCGGGCGCGGCGACCAGGGCGATCAGCGTGGCGACGAAGAGGATGGTGGACCGGGCGACCGGGTTGCTGACCGCGACGCCGGCGAACACGACCGCGGCGACGCCGATGAGCAGCGCGCCGATCGCGAGCATGATGTTCTGCACCGACTGCTGGGACGCCTCGGGCGGGTGCACCTCGGCGGTGGTGAAGCCGGGCCGGCGCGGCGGTGCCGGGCGCTCCTCGATCGGCGGCGGGTCGTCGGCGAGCAGGGTGACCCCGTCGGTGGCCACGCCGGGCGGGCCGGTGTGGGCCGTGCCGGGCTCGGCCCAGTCGGGCACGGTCCGTCCCGCGCTCCGCGTGGTCCGGGCCGAGGGCCCAGCTGAGGACCCAGTTGAGCGCCCGGCCGAGGGCGGCGGGGCCGGGTCGGTGCGGCTGCGGGTCGTGGGCGGTGGAGGTGCGTCCGTACGCGCTTGGCCGGTGGGCGGCGGCGGGGCGTCGGCCCGCGTCTGGCCGGTGGGCCCCGGTGGCGGCGGGTTATCGGCGCGTGGCCGGCCGCCGGGCCCGGGTGGCGGTGGGGCGTCCGCGCGTGGGCCGCCGCCGGCCCCGGGCGGCGGTGGAGCGTCCGCGCGTGGGCCGCCGCCGGCCCCGGGCGGCGGTGGAGCGTCCGCGCGTAGCCGGCTGCCGGGCCCGGGCGGGGGCGGTGCGTCGGGCCGGCCGCGCCGGGGCCGGGCCCGCTTGCCCTTCTGCTGAGTGTTGGCGTGCGAGAGGATGTCGCGCTGGAACTGGGCCGCCTGGATCTTGGCGGCGATCTGGGTGCGCTCCTTGGCCGCGGCGATGTCGCGTTTCTTGAGGTCCGCGATCGAGGCATCGATCCGCGCCAGGTCGTCGTCGTAGCCCTGCGGCTCCTCAGCCTGCGCCACCGAACCCCCTCGCCCACCTCTAAATCCGGATGACTAGAGCATGCCGGTCCGACACCTCATTAGAACAGGCTCAGGCCGGGCGAAGATGACAGAAACTGCTCAGCCTCGCGGTCGGATGCGGAAACCTCCGTCCCCCGGGCGTGTTCTGGCGCACAACGCAGGAGACCTGGCACGCGCACGCTACGCGCCGGTAACATCGCGCCCGGGACCGCCGATGGAAGGGCTTGGCCATGAGTGATTTCGACGTCTACCAGCTGCCGGAAGACCACGAGGCGATCCGTGCCGCGGTGCGCGAGGTCTGCGACGCCAAGGTCGCGCCGCACGCGGCCGAGGCCGACGAGACCGCTGAGTTCCCCAAGGCGTCCTACGACGCGCTGCGCGCCTCCGACTTTCACGCGCCGCACATCCCGGCCGAGTACGGCGGGGCCGGCGCCGACGCGCTGGCCACCGCGATCGTGATCGAGGAGGTGGCCCGGGCCTGCGCCTCGTCGTCGCTGATCCCGGCGGTCAACAAGCTCGGCACGATGCCGCTGCTGCTCTCGGCGTCCGCCTCGCTGAAGGAGAGGTACCTGCCGAAGGTCGCGTCCGGCGAGGCGATGTTCTCCTACTGCCTGTCCGAGCCCGAGGCGGGTTCCGACGCCGCCTCGATGACGACGAAGGCCGTCCGGGACGGCGACTTCTGGGTGCTCAACGGCGTGAAGCGCTGGATCACCAACGCCGGGGTGTCGGAGTTCTACACGGTCTTCGCCTCGACCGACGCCTCGGCCCGGTCGCGGGGCATCTCCGCCTTCGTCGTGGAGAAGTCGGACGAGGGTGTCAGCTTCGGTGCCCCCGAGAAGAAGCTCGGCATCAAGGGCTCGCCGACCTGCGAGGTCTACTTCGACAACGTACGCATCCCGGCCGATCGCATGATCGGCGAGGAAGGCACCGGGTTCGCCACCGCGATGCAGACCCTCGACCACACCCGCGTGACGATCGCGGCCCAGGCGCTGGGCATCGCGCAGGGCGCGCTGGACTTCGCGAAGGGGTACGTCAAGGAGCGCAAGCAGTTCGGTAAGCCGATCGCCGATTTCCAGGGTGTGCAGTTCATGCTGGCCGACATGGGCATGAAGCTCGAGGCGGCCCGGCAGCTGACCTACGCCGCGGCGGGCAAGAGCGAGCGCGGCGACGCCGACCTGACCTACTTCGGTGCCGCCGCGAAGTGCTTCGCCTCCGACGCCGCAATGGAGATCACCACCGACGCCGTCCAGCTCCTCGGCGGCTACGGCTACACCCGCGACTACCCGGTCGAGCGCATGATGCGCGACGCCAAGATCACCCAGATCTACGAGGGCACCAACCAGGTGCAGCGCATCGTGATGGCCCGCCAGCTTCTCAAGGACTGAGCGGACGCAATGCCGCGACCAGGGCGTCGAGGGTGCCGTCCCAGGCGCTGTCCGACACGGCCGAATAGTTCACGACCAGAGCGTCCGGCGTTGCGCCGCCGTGAAACTCGCCGAGGCTGCTGATCTTCAGCCCTCGGCGGGACGCGGCCTGCAGCGCCGCCTTCTCGGTTCCGGGCGGGAGCACCAGGACCGCCTGCAGGCCGGCCGCCATGCCGGTCACCCGCACCTCGGGGGCGGCCCGCGCCAGGGCCGCGATCAGCTGCTCACGCCGGCGCCGGTAGGTCTGCCGGCGGACGCGTACGTGCCGGTCGAAGGCGCCCGACCGGATGAACTCGGCGAGCGTCAGCTGATCGAGCACACTGACCGTCTCGACGGGGCCCTTGGCCGCCGCGACCTCCGGGAGCAGGTGTCCGGGCGTCACCGTCCACGCCGCGCGGATGGCCGGCGCCAGCGACTTGCTCGCCGTGCCGAAGTAGACGACCCGGTCCGGGTCGAGGCCCGCCAGGGCGCCGACCGGCTTGCGGTCGTACCGGAACTCGCCGTCGTAGTCGTCCTCGAGGATCAGTCCGCCGGTGGTGCGGGCCCAGTCGAGGACCTGCGCCCGGCGTTCGGGGGAGAGGGCGACCCCGGTCGGGAACTGGTGCGCGGGCGTCAGCAGCACGGCGGCAACGTCGCGTAACTCGCCGACGCGTGCGCCGTGCTCGTCGACCGGGATCGAACCGACGTCCAGGCCGGCGTCGACGAGCAGGGTCCGATAGAGGTCGAGCCCGTACGCCTCGACGGCCACCGCCCGGGCGCCCCGGGCCCGCAGCGCCCGGGCCACCAGGGCCAGTCCATGGTGGAATCCCGAGCAGATGACGATGTGCCGGGGATCGGCGGACACGCCTCGGGCGCGGGCGAGGTAGTCGGCCAGGGCGGCGCGCAGCTCGATCCGGCCGAGCGGGTCGCCGTACCCGAAGGCGCTGGGCGGTGCCGCGTCGAGGGCGCGGCGGGCGGCGGCGAGCCAGGCGGTCCGCGGGAATTCGGCGTAGTCGGGTGCCCCCGGCATCAGGGCTTCGATCGGCCGGGGCGGCCGGGTTGGCCGGGGAAGGACTGCGGTGGCCTGCGGTTCGGCCCGGCGGGCGACGCGGGTGCCCGAGCCCTGGCGGGCCGTGAGCCAACCTTCGGCGACCAGTTCGGCGTAGCTTTCGGTCACCGTGCTCCGGGAGACGCCGAGGTCGGCGGCCAGGGTGCGGGACGCGGGCAGGCGGGTGTCCGGCGTCAGGCGCCCGGAGCGTACTGCTTCGCGCAGCGCGTCGGTGAGCCCCGCCCGCAGTCCGGTGCCGCTCAGCACGAGGTGGAGATCGGCGCCAGAATTGGTCTGCGATTCCGCCATGGAAGTGGACTCTACTATAATGCCATTCGCTGCCTAGCGTGGTTGGCATGACGACAAAGGCCCTGGCCGGCGCGGCGCTGGCCTTCAACAGCATCTATCTGGCGGCCGGCGCGCTGACCCCGCTCCTGGTGGTCTATCGCCGGCAATGGGACTTCCCGCCCGCGCTGCTCACAGTGGCGTTCGCGGTCTACGCGCTCGGCTTCCTGGCCGCCGCACTCACCCTGGGCTCGCTCTCCGACTACGTGGGCCGGCGGCCCGTGCTGATCGGCGCGCTCGCGGTCCAGCTCGCATCGAACCTGATGTTCCTCTTCGCGACGAACGTCGGCTGGGTCATCGCGGGACGCGTCGTGCAGGGCGTGGTCAGCGGCGCGGCCACCGCGGCCTTCACCGCGGTCCTGGTCGAGCTGGCACCGGCCCGCCGCAGAGCGCTCGGCCCGATCCTCGGCAGCGTCGCCCTCACCGGTGGTCTGGCCCTCGGCTCGCTGCTCGCCGGCCTGGGCATCCAGCTCACCTCGCACGCCAACGCGGTCGCGTTCGTGGCGCTCAGCGTGCTGACCGTGGCCGGTGGCCTGGCGATCCTGGCCGCGCCCGAGACGATCAGCCCGCGCCCCGGGGCGCTCCGGGCGCTCATCCCCGACGTCGCGATCCCGCCCGCGGCCCGGGCCGAGTTCCTCGCCGCCGCACCCGTGGTCGCCGCGGTCTGGATGCTGGCCGGGCTCTCCGGTGGCCTGGCCCCGAGCATGGTGCAGAGCGTCTTCCACCGCGACAGCGGTCTGCTCGACGGCCTGGCCGGATTCATCGCCCCGGCGGTCTCGGTGGTCGTCGGGCTGTCGTTCGCGCGGGTCCGGCCGCGGGCGGCGATGAGGATCGGCATCTACGCGTCGATCGCCGGTTCGCTCGGCATCATCGGCGGCGCCGCCTCCGGCCACCTTCTCGCGATGTTCGCCGGTCAGGCGGTCGCCGGCCTCGGATTCGGCGCCGCGTTCACGGCCGCGCTGGGTCTCGTCATCCCGCTGGCCGACGCGCACCGGCGTGCGGGCGTGGTCGCCGGCCTCTACGTCGTCTCGTACGTCGGGCTCGGCGTGCCCGTCGCCGCCGCCGGAACCCTCACGGATGTGCTCGGGGTCGTGCCGACCGTCGGCTGGTACAGCGCGGTCGTCGTGGTCCTGTCCCTGATCAGCCTGGGCGCACAGAGGCGCCTGGGGAACCGAAAGGAAGGTAGTCAGATGAACCGTCGTGTGTTCCTGGCCGGGGCATCCGGTGTGCTCGGCCAACGGCTGATCCCGCTGCTCATCAAACAGGGCTATGTCGTCGGAGGCATGACCCGCTCGGCCGGCAAGACCGAACTGCTGCGCCACCTCGGCGCCGAACCGATCCTCTGCGACGTCTTCGACGCCGACGCCCTGATCCGGGCCGTCCACGACTTCGCGCCGGACGTGATCCTCAACGAGCTCACCGATCTGCCGGACGACGCCGCGAGCATCGGCGCCCACGCGCACCTGAACGCGCGCATCCGGACCGAGGGCAACCAGAACCTGATCGAGGCTGCCCGGCGGGCCGGGTCACCGAAGATCCTGGCGCAGACCGTGGCCTGGCAACTGCCCGACGGCCCGGACGCCCGGGCGGTGACGGAGCTCGAGCGGTCGGTTCTCGCCGAGGGCGGCGTCGTGCTCAGCTACGGCCAGTTCTACGGGCCGGGCACCTACAACGAGGACCGCCTGCCGGCCGAACCGCGGGTGCAGATCGACCGCGCGGCCGAGCGGACGGTCGATGCCCTCGACGCGCCGCCCGGCGTCGTGCTCATCACCGACTGACAAACACCTTTTCCGTACGCGCGGAGCCCGGGTTCACGGCTTTTCCACCCGGGCTCCGCCGTTTCGTGCGGCCGCCCCGTCATCGATGCCGAGCCGTGAGGTCAAGACCACGCGCGCAGCAGTTCCGCCGGTCCGCACACGGCATCCAGGCCGGCGGCGCTGACCCCTCGCACACGGCCCGGTCCGGCAGCGTCGACGAGTTGACGGCGTCGATGAACGACTCGAGTTCGACGTGGGTGGACGCGCCGGCCGCGGTGAAGAACGCCGCCGGAACCGCCGCGCGCCCCGTTCGGCCGCCTGGTGATCGCGCGAAAGCCTGGCTAGTTAGCGGACGGTCAGGACGCGACCAGGCCGGCACAGAACCGGACCTGGTTGCGCCCGTTCCCCTTGGCCTCGTACAGCCCGGCGTCGGCGTCCGCGGTGAGGTCGGCGACCGTACGCCCCGGGCCCGGCACCTCGCACGCCACGCCGATGCTGATCGTCACCACCCCGCCGGGAGCCGCCGGGTGGGGCTGGCCCAGGGCGTGCACGGCCTGCTGGATCCGCGAAGCGATCTCGATCGCCGCCGTCCGGTCGGCGCCCGGGAGCACGACCGTGAACTCCTCACCGCCGTACCTGGCGACCAGCCCCGAATCGGGCACCACGCGGGCGATCGTGCGGGCCACCGTACGCAGGCAGCCGTCGCCGGCCGCATGGCCGAGCCCGTCGTTGTAGAGCTTGAAGTGGTCGATGTCGATCATGGCCACGGCGAGGGGCGACGCCGTCTTCCAGGCAAGCTCGACCTCCTCGTCGAGGCGGCGCCGGTTGGCGAGGCCGGTCAGCGGATCGGTGCCGCTGAGGATCTCCAGCTGGGCGTTGGCCAGGCGCAACTGTTCCGTACGGTCGGCCACCTTCTGCTCGAGCGACGCGTAGAGGGCCGCGTTCTCCATCGACACGACCAGTTGGCTGGCGATGATGCGTACGGCGTCGAGCCGGTCCTCGGTGAACGTGCCGCGCCACAACCGGTTTTCGAGAACCAGCATCGCCCGGCCCACGGTCAGCGCGAGGACCGCGCAGAGGTCGAGCCCGTCGAAGTAGGGGTCCTGGCTGAACCGCGGATCGTCGGCGGCGTTGTCGAGCACCAGCGCCTCCCCGGTCCGCTCGGCATAACGCACGATCGACAGCGGCACCCCGGCCGAGCTGATCACGGTCCGCCCGTCGGTCCAGTCGCGCTCGCCGTCGTCGCGGGTCAGCAGGTGCACCCGGGTCGCGCCGGTGAGCGTGGTCAGGATCTCGACCACCCGATGGCGCAGCCGGGCGAGGTTGGTCTCGGAGCTCAGGGCGCGGGACGCCTTCACCACCGCCATCAGGTCGACCGCCTCGGACGCAAAGCTGGTCGAGGCGCCGATGCCGGCCGCGAACGCCGCGGTGCGGGTCGCCCGCAGGAACGGGAACTCCCGTTCCTGGGCGCCGGCCTTGGCGTTGGCACCCCAGTCGCTCCACCGCTCCTGGGCGTCGCGCAGCAACCGCTGGCCGAGGTATTCCATGTCCGAGGCGAGGTGGTAGCGGGCGGCCCGTTCGGCGATGAACGCGTGCTGCCACGGGCGCCGTCGGCGGGCGACCTCGCGCAGGGCTGCGTCGAAGAGTGATCCGGCGGCCGGGTCGCCGTCGGCCCAGGCGCGTTCCGCGTCGAGGAACAGGGCGACGTGCCGGAAGTTGGCCGGCGCCTCGACGACCCGCGCGGTCAGCCATTCCCGGATCTCGTCGACCTCGTCGAAGCGGCGCGCGGACAGCAGCGCCATGCCCTGCACGAGGCGGGCCGTCGCCGTGAAGTAGTTGCCCTCGATGTACGGCATGAACCGGGTGATGCCGGAGGCGTGCGTGACAAGCGCGGTGACGTCCCCGAACAGCATCGCCGCCAGCCCGCGCGTGATGTGGTGGTAGGCGGCGGCCATCGGGTTGTCCGCGAGGTCGGGCTCCGGCGTCACGGCACCGCCGACCAGCGCGGAATGCATAACCGAGAAGGCGGTCATCACCGCCGAGTTCTGCTCGTTGCCCACCTTGACCGTGAACGCGGTGGCCCGTGTCAGCTCGGCCTGGAATGCCGACAACGTCGGCGCGCAGTCCAGCAGGGCCGGCACGGTCGTGTGCGACGTGAAGCAGGCGAACGCCAGGTCTCCACTGTGCACCAACCGTTCGTGCGCCTTCTTGGCCAGGTCGACGCTGTGCTCGACCGGCTCCGACCAGTGCGTCGTGCTCACCGAGGCGAGGAACCGGGCGGCCGCGGTCTCCGCGTCCCATCCGCGGGCCTCGCCGATCGCCTCGACGTGCCGCAGCACCCGGTATCCGGTCTGGTAGTCGCCGCGGAACAGCACCGACGCGACACCGGCGTGCGCCAGCGGCACGATCAGGGCCGCCGACGGCCCGTGCGAGGTCCAGATCCGCTGGGCGGTCGCGATCAGCCGCACCATCGCCGTGTGGTCGCTGAAGAAGGCCGGCGGCATCATTCGCATGACCAGCGGGCAGGCGGCGACGGTGGCGGGTTCGGACGTGTCCGGCCGGCCGAGGTCGTGCTCGGGCCGCAGTCCGGCGGCCCAGTCGCGCAGGCCGTCCAGTCCGAGGTGGACGTCCAGCCGGACGGTCACGCCGAGCCGGGACAGGAGGTCCATTCCCAGGGTCAGCGCGTCGGCCGCCCGCCCGCGGACGGTCAGACTTTCGATCTGTACGCCGGCCGGCTCGGCCAGGGCGATCGGGTCGAGCCGATCCGCCAGTTGGCGATAGAGCTCGTCGGCCTCGGCCGGGCGGCCCAAGCTGTAGAGCGCGCGATGCCGGTCGATCAGCAGCCGGTCGAGCAGGGCGGGATCGGTGCACAGGCCGACCGCGGCGGCCAGGTACTGCTCGGCCACCGGGTAGTTGATCATCCGGAGGCCGGCCGCGGTCGCCCGGAACAGTTCGGCGATCTCGTGCCGCCGGGCGGCCCCGCGGATCAGGTCGGCCGCCGGAAGGTACTGCTGGGCAGCCACCCCGGCGAACTCCGGCCGGCCCGACAACCGCTCGGCCAGGACCAGGTGCACCAGGCGGTGGGCTCGCGCGGGCAGCAACGCGTACGCGGCCTTCTGGACCCGGTCGTGCCGGAAGCGGACCTCTTCCTCGCTGACCACCAGGAGTCCGTCTTCCAGCGCCGGCGCCAGAAGTGCCGAGACCTCGGCGTCGGAGATGCCGAGGGCGAGGCCGAGCAGGCCGAGACCGGTCTCGCCGCCCAGCGCGGCCATCACCGTGAGCAGCCGTTGCGACGACCGCGGAAGGCGGGCCAGGCGGGCGATCAGCAGATCGCCGATGTCGCGGTCGCCGACCCAGTTGAGTACGGCCTGGGTGTCCCAGCACCAGCCCTCGTCGGAGGAGGTGAGCACGCCGCCGGTCCGCAGCCCGTTGACGAGCTCGACCGTGTCGAACGGGTTGCCGCCGGTGCGGGACGCGATGGCCGTGGCCAGGTCGGCGGCCCGGGCCGCCGGCATCCGCAGCGTTTCGGCGAGCAGTGTGGCCAGGTCGTCGGGCGGCAGGTTGCGCAGGCACAGCTCGACCGGCGGCGGATCGATCCGCTGCCAGCGCGACAGCACCGCGGCGAGTGGATGCGCCGCGTCGACCTCCTCCTCCCGGTACGCCCCGATCAGGAACAGGCCCGGCAGCCCCTCGTCGGCCAGCAGCGCCTCCAGGAATGCGATCGGCGTCGCGGCCGCCCACTGCAGGTCGTCGACGACCATGATCAGCGGCCGGGCCGGCGAGGCCACGATGCGGATCAACGCCAGCGTGCCCTGGAACAACCGGCCCTGGATCTCGGCCTGGTCGCCGCTCGGCTCCTCCGGCTCGACCTGCAGCAGCGGGCCAAGTTCCGCGATGACGCTGGCGACGATGCCGGCGTTGCGCCCCAGCGCGGGGGCCAGCGCGGTCCGCAGGCGTACCAGGTCGGCTTCGCTCTCGCCGAGCAGCAGACGGACCAGCGCGCGCAGCGCACCGGCGACCGCGTCCGAGGTCGGATCCTGCCGGTACTGGTCGAACTTGCCGGTCACGAACCAGCCGCCGGCCGCGGTCACGACCTGCCGCAACTCGTTGATCAGCACGGTCTTGCCGACCCCGGACGGGCCGCTGATCAGCAGCCCGCGCAGGCGGCCGGAGAGCGCGTCGTCGAACGCGGCGTGCAGCCGGGCGATCTCGGCGTCCCGGCCGACCAGGCGCGACGGGGCGACCAGGCGGGACGGGAAGTCGCGGGTACCCAGTTCGAGGGTGGCCTCGCCGGCGTGGGCCAGGTCGTGGGCGCAGCCCTCGGCGCTCTGGTAGCGGCGGTCCGGTTCCTTCTCGAGCAGCCGGGCGATGATGGCGGCCAGGACCGGCGGGACCTCCGGGTTGAGGTCGGTGACCCGGTCCGGGCGGCGGGCCAGGTGGTCGTGCAGGAGCTTCAGCGGGTCGGTGCTGGTGAACGGCGGCCGGCCGGTCACCATCTCGAACAGGGTTGCCCCCAGGGCGTACAGGTCGGAGCGCCGGTCGACCGCCCGGCCGGTCCGGCCGGTCTGCTCCGGCGCGAGGTAGGCAAGGGTTCCGACGACCTGGTTCTGATGGGTGAAGCCGGGCCGCTCCTCGGCCGCGGTGGTCGACAACTCGAAGTCGATCAGCACCGGCTCGTCGCCCTCGAGGATCACGTTGGCCGGGTTGATGTCCTTGTGCACGACGCCGGCCGCGTGCACCGCACCGACGATCTTCGCCAGCCGGACCGCGATGCCCAGCATCCGGCAAACGTCGGGTTCGCCGGCGCGGATCCGCTCGGAGAGGCTCTCGCGGCCCGCGTCGACCAGCAGCAGGTCGGTGTCGCTGGGCGACGGCCCGGCCAGCCGGGGGACACCTTCGATTCCCCGAAGTCGTTCCAAAATCGCGTGCTCGCGGCGGCAGCGTTCGGCGGCGTCCGAGCCGCGCAGTTCTTTCCGGATGACGCCCGGCGTTCGCACGATGCGCGTGCGGGCGCTTTCGTAGAGCACTTCGACCTCGGCGTCCGCCATCCGCGACCTCATCCTCCGGGAGAGCCTTTCGCCCTATCGGCATTTCGGCCCGGAAACTGAGAGAGCGCGTTCAGCCGGGCATGCGTACCGCCGGCAGGATCGACAGCGCAGCGACGCCGAGCACCCACCAGAAGCTGTGCGCGAAGGCGGTTTCCGGCGTATCCCGCCGGCTGAGCGTCTGCAGCACGACGGCGAAAACGGCGGCCCCGAGCGCCGAGCCGAGCCGCACCAGGATCGTCGCCGCCACCGTGGCCTGCGGAATCTCGCCTCTCGGCACGTCACGATAGGCGCCGGCCATCACCAGCGGCGTCACCAGGCCATGACCCAACCCGATGACAAAGGCCGCCGCGATTCCCTCGCGCATCTGGGTGTACGCGAAGAGCCCGGTAACCACCAGCAGAAGGCCGGTTACGGCGGGGCCGCGGATCCCGAATCGTTCGCTGATCCTTCCGGCCTGGGTCATCGTGACAATCGCGCCGGCGCCCACCGGGGCGACCAGAAGTCCGGCGCTCAGCGTGTCGCCGCCCCGAACCTCCTGGGCATAGAGCGGAATGAGCAGCAACGCCCCGAACATCGCGATCGAGTAGCCAAAAATCGTGCCGATGGACGTCGCGTACGCCCGTCCGGCAAACAACCGCAGGTCGACCAGTGCGCGATGGCGCCGCCGCAACGCGTGCACGACGAACCCTCCAAGCAGGAGAATGCCGAGAGTCTTGCCGATCAGTCCGCCGCCGGCCAGTCCCCAGATCAGAATTGCCGATCCGGGGGAGAGCAGCGCCAGCCCGACGATGTCCAGCCGTCCTTTTCCGTTGCCCTTACCCCGGTCCGTGTCCGGCAGCCGGCGCACCGCCAGGATCAGAGCGGCCGCGCAGATCGGCACGTTGATCAGGAACATCCACCGCCACGACAGGTGGTCGAGCAGTACCCCGCCGAGAACCGGCCCGAGCATCGGCGCGAGCATGCCCGGGATCGACACGACGGCCATCGCGCGGGCCATCCCCTGCGGTCCCGCCTCCTGGGCCAGGATCGTCTGCGCGGCCGGCATCAGCAGCCCGCCACCGACGCCCTGCACGACCCGGAACGCGATCAGGCTTCCCACCGACCAGGCCGCCCCGCACAGCACCGAACCGGCGATGAACAGGCTCAGCGCGGTCAGCCAGACTCTGCGGCCGCCGAACCGTTCGATTGCCCAGCCGGTGATCGGGATCGTCATCGAGAGCGCCAGCAGATAGCCGGTGAGCACCCACTGGATCGTGCCCAGCGAGGTGCCGAGGTCGCGGCCGAGCACATGCAGGGCCACGTTCACGATCGTCGAGTCGATCACCGTCATGATGGCGCCCAGTGCGATCACAAGATTGATCATCGTCGCCTCCCCGTACGATGTATCGGTTTACCGTACACCGTATCGCGGTAGGGTGACGACCGTGGCTCAGCAGGAGAAACGGGTGCCGGTGTGGGCCCGCGAGGACACCCGTCGGCGCACCACGCTGAGCCGCTCCGCGATCGTGGCCGCGGCCATCGCGATCGCCGACGCCGAGGGCATCGACGCGGTCTCGATCCGCCGGGTGGCGGCCGACCTGCAGGCGCGGGCGATGAGCCTCTACACGTACATCGAGCGCAAGGAAGACCTGCTCGACCTGATGGCCGACGAGGTCGCCACCGAGACCCTGGTGGCCGACCTGCCGGCCGACTGGCGCGAGGCGACGCTCGCCCTCGCCCGCCAGGAGCGGCAGGCCACGCTGCGCCATCCGTGGCTGGTCGAACTGGTCACCCGGCGCACGATGGTCGGCCGGGTCGGCCCCAACATGCTCCGGCACAGCGACCAGTCGGTGGCCGCCCTGGCCGGCCTCGACGCCGACCCCGCCTGGAAGTGGCGGCTGCTCACCGCGGTCGGCGACTACAGCACCGGCTTCGCCGTACGCGAGGCCCGCGAGCGCGAGGCCGCCCGCAGCGGCCAGAGCGAAGCCCTCGAGCCCTACCTGCAGCGCCTGGTCGAGGGCGGCGACTACCCCCACCTGGCGCCGCTGCTGGGTGCCGCGCCGGCCGGCGACGACAACTTCGAGCGTGGCCTGACCTGGCTGCTCGACGGCTTCGCCCGGGAGCTCGAGCCCTAGAAACGGCCGATGGCCAGCACCAGCGCGAGCGCGCCCAGCACGATGTTGAAGGCCACGTTCGGGAACTCCCGCCGCCGGCCGTGGGTGACGACCGCGCCGACCATGACCACGAACAGCCCGGCCGCGGCCAGCGGCGTCAGAACCGGGGCGATGTCGAGCGCGCGGGGCAGGATCAGCCCGATCGCACCGAGCGCCTCGACCGCCCCGATCAGCCTGATCACCGGCGGCGCGAACGGCTCCACCCACCCCTGCCCCGAAGCGGCCAGTTGCTCCTTGCCGCGCACCAGCTTCAGCACCCCACTCGCCAGAAAGACGGCGCCCAGCACAATCGCGACGATCCACAGAAAGACGTTCATGCCGCAACTATAAGCGGACTTTACCCCGCTTAGCCACTACCCAGTTATGATCGCCACATGAGCGGGCTGCCGGTGACCCTGGGAAACCCGAAGCCGGAACGCGCCGACGCCGCCCGCAACCGCAAACAGCTGCTGGCCACCGCCCGGCAGATGCTCTTCGAGTCGGGCCCCGACCACCTGACGATGGACGCCCTGGCCGAACGCTCCGGCCTCGGCAAGGGCACCGTCTTCCGCCGCTTCGGCACCCGCGCCGGCATCTTCCAGGCCCTGCTCGACGAGTCCGAAACCGACCTGCAACAGCACCTGCTGTCGGGCCCACCCCCGGTCGGCCCGGGCGCCGAGCCACTCTTGCGCCTGATCGCGTACGGCCGGGAACGCGTCCGCTGGCTGATAGCCAACCGCGACGTGGCCCGCTTCGCCCTCGACGGCCGCCAGCCGGTACCCGGCACCGGCCAGACACCGGTCTCGCTGACCCACATCCGCATGCTGCTGAGGCAGATGAACCTGGCCGGCCTCAACACCGACCTGCTGGCGATCCAGCTGACGGCCGCCCTGGACGGCCCCCTCCTGCTCTACGTCTCCAACGACACCCTGACCACCAACGCCACCATCGAGACCCAACTGAGCGACGCCTGGCAAACCTTGGTCGAGCGCGTCTGCGGCCCCGGCGCTCAGTCGGGGAAGACCCCGTTCGTCGCTGGATAGCTCGACCACCAGCGGTCCTGGCGGTGCTTGATCAGGACGCCGTCGATGCGGGTCAGGAGGAGAAAGTCTCCGTTGAAGACCAACGCGGCATCCTCATGGCCGGTCTCCAGCGCCCTCCACACGATCGCCAACATGTTCACCACGGCCCACTCGTGGTCGGCATTCTTGTCGATCCGGAACCCGACCGACACATAGGTGTCAGGCTCCCATTCCCAGACGCCTTGGTCCGCCTCGGCCTCGACGTAGCCGTGCTTTCCGGCACGAATGGTGACTGAGAAACCGTGGCTGTCGGTCAAGTCCGCCCACAGCACCGGAGCGATCTCGGGATCGGTCTCGGCCGGCACCGGCAGAGCCCGATTCGCCACCTGTTCCGGAGGGGTATCCCCGGCAAGCGTCAGCCGATATTCCAGCGCCATGGCTCATGACCTCAATCATTGTCCGGGTGGAGATCCAGTTGGACGATATCGCCGTCCGGCGTGATCGCTTTGGCCTCCTTGAGCCCGGGGATGGTCCAGTCGGCGAACTGCCGCCGGAGGGCCGCGAAATCGCCGGTCCAGTCCTCCATATTGATCACCACGCGTTGCGTCTGCGTCCGCTCGCGCACCTTGTCGTCGACCTCGGACCAAATGCCCCGCACACTCTTGGCCGCACTGGGCGAATAGCAGTCGAACACGCGGCCCTCGAGTAGGTAGTCGGGATCAGATGTCGGTTTGCCAAGGTCGCCGGTGGCTGCCCGAGCTTGAGCAACCTCGGCGCGCGTCGGGTTCTGCTGGACCCGGAAGCCCTGATCGGCCAGCGTCACCGCGGCCGAGTTCTCGCGATCGAGTGATCGCTTGACGTCGTCATCCTGCTTGGCGCCGATCCGCGTCGGCGGACCCTCGGGCCGGCCGCCGGTTGGCCCGCTGCCCACAGTGACGAGATCCGATGATCTGCCGGGCCGGCCGGATTTGGCGGCGACGGCCAGTGCCTCCTGGTTGGCGCGCACGCTGTGTCCGCCCTCCACGTGCGCGTGGGGGCGTGGGGCCTCGGGCCCCTCCCCGCCCGCGCCGTGCGAACGCCCGTGGCCCGGCATCGCCGTTTCAGCCCTCGAGCAGGGTTCGCAGGTTGGTGAGGCTCGTGATCAGGGCGCTCGTATAACCGAGGATGCGGCCTGCCCACTTCACCACCGCCGCCGCGATCTGGGCGGCCACTACCGGGATCGTGATGACCAGCAGGGACTCGCCGGCCCAGACGATGACCCGGGCGACCAGGTCGGCGATCAGGTCGCGGACGATGTCGCGGGTGAAGGTGACCAGGTTGCCGGCGGCCTCGGTGGAGGCGGACATCGTGGCGGCCAGGACGCTCAGGCCGGCCAGTGCGTCCACGTTGTTGGCCATCAGCGACTGGTAGGTGTCGGCCGCCGCGCCCTGCCAGTCGGGCAGGTCGCCGGTCAGGCCGGCCTGCAGGTCGGTGGCCATCGACTCGAGTTCGCCGGAGAGGTTTTGCCAGGTGGCGGCGTGGGCGGCCACGCGGTCGGGGATGCCGGCCAGCCTGTCGAGGACCTCGCGGAGGGGTTCGAAGTATTCCAGGGCCCAGCCGAGCCCGTTGGACAGCAGAGCGCTGAACGGGTCGAGCGCGGTGGCCGCCGCCTCGACCGCGAACGAACCGCCGGCCAGTGTCCGGTCGACCCAGCTGCCGCCCTTGACCGTCTGGTAGACGCCCTGGAAGCTGTCGACCAGGGACGCCCCGGTGGTGCCGGTGCGGTAGTTGCCGGAGGCCGAGGCGACCAGCGGTGACGTCGTCATGGCGTGCCCCCGGCCTGGCGCAGGCGGTCGGCGGCCGCGCTGTCGGTGCGGTCGTAGTCGTCGCCGGTGGTGACCAGGGCCTGCCCGGCGAGGCGCAGATTTTCCTCGACGTACGCGATGAGCTCGTCCTGGCGTACGTGCCGCTGCTCGAGGATCGCCGAGATCCAGCCGCACAGCATCCCGTACGCCGCGGAGTCGGCGTTGATCGCCGCGCTTGCACCTTTGACCGCGCCGAACCGGTCCTGGATCGCTCCGAGTTTGGCGGCGTGCGCCCGGATCTGGGCCGCGTCGGCGGTGAAGCCGTCAGTCATCGGGGAGCTGCCGCTCGAGCCGGGCGGCGATGGCCTGGGCGGCCACCGAGTCGGGGCCCATCGTCTCGACGACGATGGCTCGCGCCTGCCGGGCGGCGTCCGCCCGGGCCGTACGCATCGCGGCCATCACCGCACGCTCGATCGTCGATGGGGCGAACTGCCCGACGCGCTCGCCGAACCGGATGCCGACCAGTACGCCGTTGGCGTCGATGGTGACTTCGACCAGGTCGTTGTCGTCCTTGCCGCGCACCCGCAGCTGCCCGAGGCGCTCGCTCATCGCGCCTGTGTCGGCGGCCATCCGGTCGATCCGGCTCTTCCAGCCCCGCAGGTAGGCCTGGGCGGCGTCCGGGTCGAGGATGTCGGGGGTGTCGACGGTCATCGCATCCTCCAGCGGCAGATCGACCCGAGGCTATCAATGCCTCGCCACCGGTTTACGCCGTCGGAAGGGTTGGCTAGCGTTTCGAGGATGCGCTCAAAAGACCCAGGCCCCGCACCGTCGGGGCGGCGCGGCGCGGGGCCTGGGCGCCCCGCGCCGTACACCAGCCGGGCCGCTTGTCGTCCCGGATCTTGCCGGGTACGACCCCCCGTTCAGCAGCCCGGGCCGCTGCGCGGAGCCGGCCCACAGCCGATCTGGGAGCCATGGGCCGACTCGCGTGTCACCGACTATGGCGTCCGCTGTGGCGTCGTGCGGAAAGTCCGAACGAACCCGAATGGTCACTCGGTGTGATTCCCGACAAGTCGCAATTCGTGACGCTGCCCGACCCGGGACCGGCGACGACGCTGGACGCTCTGGCCGAGACGCTGCGCAGCCTGAAGGCGTGGGCCGGCAACCCGTCGTACGAGACCATCACCGGCCGGGTCAACGCCCACCGGCCGGTGACCGAGCAGGTCGGCAAGACGACCGTGGTCGACTGCTTCCGTCCGGGCCGCCGCCGCGTCGACGCCGAGCTTGTGGTCGCGGTCGTCGAGGCACTGCACGCCGACCTGGGCTACGTCACCCAGTGGCGGCAGGCGCTGCGCGTGGTCAGCGGCGAGACCCAGGCCGCCGCCCAGGTGCGCGTGCAGGACACCCTGCCCCAGGACCTGCCGATCTTCACCGGACGGGCCGCCGAGCTCGACCGGCTGCGTGAGCTGGCCAAACGGAGCCCGGCCGTGGTGATCTCGGCGCTGGCCGGGATGGCCGGCGTCGGCAAGACCCAGCTGGCCGTCCACGTCGGACATCAGCTGGCCGCCGAGACGAAGTTCGACCGGATCCTCTTCGTCAACCTGCGTGGATTCCACCCCGATCCCGCGCAGCCGCCGGCCGATCCGGGTGCGGTGCTGGACGGGTTCCTGCGCCTGCTCGGCGTGGCCGGTCAGAACGTGCCGCACCAGCTGGAGGCGCGCACCGAGGCGTTCCGCCAGAAGTTGACCGGCCTGCGCAGTCTCGTCGTGCTCGACAACGCCTCCGACGAGAAGCAGGTGGCGCCGCTGCTGCCGGACGTGCCGGGCTGCGTGACCCTGGTGACGAGCCGTCGCGACCTCGGCGGGCTGGGACCGGCGGCCCGGTTCCCGGTCGACGTGTTCAGCCCGGACGAGGCGCTGCAATACCTTGCGGTGGTCGTCCCGCAGATCCCGGCCGGCTCCGACCCCGGTGCGGCGGCCCGGATCGCCGAGCGGTGCGGCCGTCTGCCCCTGGCGCTGGCGCTGGTCGCCGGGCACATGCGGGCCAAGCCGGGCTGGACCCTGACCGATCATGCGGACTGGCTCGACGAACGCCATGCGGACCGGAGGCTCGACTCCGGGGTGGAACTCGCGCTCGAGGTGTCGTACCGGAACCTGCCCGCCGGGGAGCGGGAGCTTCTCCGCCTGATCGCCCAGCACCCGGGCCAGGATTTCGACGTCCGGGCGGCGGCCGCGCTGGCCGGCATCGATCTGGCCACCGCCGAGGCCCGCATGGCCGAGCTCACCGCCGACCACCTGGTGCAGATCACCGTGCCGAGTCGCTACGGCCTGCACGACCTGGTTCGTGCCTACGCCGTCGGCCGCTCGGCCGACGAGGACCGCCGGGTCGACCGGCGGGCGGCCGTCACCCGCCTGTTCGACTACTACCTGAGCGTCGCCGGTGCCGCGATGAACCGTTTCGACCCGGTCGACCGGCACCGCCGGCCGGCCGTGCCGGAACCGCCGGTGCCGCCACCCGACCTGGCCGACCCGCTGTCCTGGCTGGAGACCGAGCGGCCCAATCTCATCGCCGTGGTGACCCACGGGGTCCGCGAGGGGCGGCCCGGGCACGCCATCCGGATGGCCGCGGTCCTCTACCGCTACCTGCTCGGACGGCACCACGGCGACGCCCAGTTGGTGCATGGGCAAGCGGCCGGTGCGGCCCGGCAGGCCGGCGACGAGATCGAGTACGCCCGGGCCCTGTGCAACCTGGCCACGGCCGATGTGTACCTGGGCCGTCACGAGATCGGCGTCCGCCATCTCGAGGAGGCGCTGCGGGTGCTCCGGCAGGCCGGCCACCCGTCCGACGAGGCGCGCGCCCTCAACAATCTGGGCATCGCCGAGACCCGGCTGGGCCGCTACCGCGAGGCCGCCGAGCACCACCGGGAGTCGCTCGACGTCTACCGGGTCGTCGGCGACTCCGCCGGCCGGGCCCGCGCCCTGGTCAACCTGGGCAACCTGGATTCCCGGCTCGACCGCCAGGACGACGCGGTGGCCCACTACGGCGAGGCGCTGGAGCTCTATCTCGAGTCGGGCGACTCGCAGGGAGCGGCGGGCGCGCTCAACAATCTGGGCGGCGCCGAGGTGAAGCTGGGGCGTCTCGACGCGGCCGAGCGGCATTTCCTTCAGGCGCGCGACATGTTTCGCGAGCTGCACAGCCCCAACGGCGAGGCCAATGTGCTCGACGGCCTCGGCAGCCTGTTCACCCGGCGGGGCGACTTCGAGCAGGCGGTCGACTATCACCGGCAGGCGCTCGCCATCTTCCGCCGGATCAGCGACCGGGACAGCGAGGCGTGCGCCCACAACGGTTTGGGGGAGGCCTATCAGGCGGCCGGGGTCCTCGACCGTGCGCGCCAGGAGTTCGCCGAGGCGCTGGCGATCGCCTCGGAGGAGGACGTCGACGACCGGGAGGAGCAGGCCCGGGCCTATGCCGGGTTGGCGGTGGCTGAGCCTGGCAAGGCCCGAGAGCATTACGCCGCGGCCCGTGAACTGTGGATGGAACTGGGTTCGCCGCGGGCCGATCTAGTAGCGGAACGAGCCGACGAGCGTACGTAGTCTTTCGGAGAGCGAGGCGAGCCTCGCCGCCGCCGCCTCGGTCTCGCCGGCGCCGCCGGTCGTGCTCGTCGCGGCGTCGGCGACGCCGGCGATGACCCCGGCGATCTCCCGGGAGCCGTACGCGGCGTCGCTGACCGAGCGGCTCATCTCGTTGGTCGTCGCGGTCTGCTCCTCGACGGCGCTGGCGATCGTCGTCGAATAGTCGCTGATCTTGTTGATGACCTCGGCGATCTGCTGGATCGCGGCGACCGCCTCGGCCGTGTCGGCCTTGATGGCGCCGATCCGGCCGCTGATGTCCTCGGTCGCCCGGGCCGTCTCCTGGGCCAGCTCCTTGACCTCGCTCGCCACCACCGCGAAGCCTTTCCCCGACTCGCCGGCCCGCGCCGCCTCGATCGTCGCGTTCAGCGCGAGCAGGTTGGTCTGCTCGGCGATCGCGGTGATCGTCCGCAGCACCTCGCCGATCTCCTCGCTGGACGTGCCCAGCTTGCCCATCGTGGTCGTGGTCCGCTCGGCCACCTGCACCGCCGCCGCCGTGACCCGGGCCGCCTCGGCCGCGTTCTCGGCGATCTGGAGAATCGACGCGCCCATCTCCTCGGCGCCCGCCGCGACGGTGTCCACGTTCTCCGAGACCCGCCCGGCTGACTCGGTGACCAGCCCAGCCTGCTCCTGCGAGGCCCGCGCCGACCCGGCCAGCCGCCCCGACACTTCGGTGATCTCGGTGCTGGCGGCGGTCAGCTCGTCGGCCGCCGTCGCGATGCCCCGGACCGTGTCGGCGACCTTCTGCATGAACCGGTTGAACGCCGCACCCAGCTGACCCAGCTCGGTCGGCGACTCGTCGACCCGCTGGGTGAGGTCGCCGTCCCCGTCGGCGATCGCGGCCATCCGGTTTCGGAGCCGGCCGATCGGCGCCACCACGGCCCGGGCGACGAGGAACGCGACCAGGCAGCTGACGATCAGGGCGGCCAGCGCGAGCAGGATGGCCCGGTTGCGCAGATCGGTCACCGGCTTCAGGATCACCGACTGCGGCACCGAGAGCACCAGCGACCAGGTGTCGTTGGCGCCGACCGCGATCGGTACGGCGACCAGCAGGTTACCGCCGGCTTGCAGCCGGGCCGGTTTGCCGCCGGCGATCGACTGCTGGGCGGCGGTTGCCGCCTTGCTCTTCAGCGGCTTGGTGAGCTGCTTGGCGTCGGGCCCGGCGACGACGTTGCCGGCCGCGCTGACCAGCGTCACCTGCCCCTGCCCGAACGGATTGTCGTCGGCGATGAGCTTGCTCAGCGAGTCGAGGGTCAGGTCCGCCCCGGTGATCCCGGCGAACTTCCCGCTCCGCATGACCGGCTCGACCGCCGACGTCATCAGCACGCTCTCGCCGTTGACCTGGTACGTGTACGGCTCGAGCACCATCTCCTTGCCGCTCTGCTTCGGCGTCAGATACCACGCGCCGTCGGTCGGATCGTCCAGCCCGGTCAGCGCTTCGACGACGATCCCGCCGCTCGGCCCGCGGTGCCAGTAGGGCGCGAACCGCCCCGCCTTGTCGCTCCCGGTCCTGTTGTGGTTCTCGGCGTCCCGCCCGTCGAACCCGTTCGGCTCCCACGCCGACCAGGCCCCCAGATATTCTGGGTGCGCGGCGAGCACATTGTGCAGCGTCTCGTTGACGGTGTCCCGGGAAACCCGATGATCGGACAGCGCCACCATCGTCGTCCCGAGCGTCCGAGCCGTCCCGAACGCCGCATCGAACTCCTGCTTGACCTGCGCCGCCCCGACTTCAGCCGACCGCTGCGCATCATCGAAGGACACCGCCTTCAAACTCCGCGACGCCCCCACGGTCAGCACGCTGACCAGCACGGCAACCGAGACGAGCAGCAGCGCGGTCAGGCTCAGGACGAGCCGCGTCCTGATCGTCATGCGGGACATCGGGCCTCCAGCGAGATCAACTCTGCTTTTCCCTGATCGGCCCGCGCGGTCATTCCCTGAGCCGGGCCACCGCGCTGACACGCTCGGCCACACCCGACGACCTAGATTCCGTACGCGGTTCCGCCTCTTCCACCCGGTCGTCCTAGAGCTGGTCCTGGGGAACGGCCCCCACGAATCCGTCTCGGCAGCCCCGCCTCCCGCACCGCGTCAAGCCGTCCTCGACAAACTCCGGAACCCGCCGAAGCCACCACCACGACGCGTCTCGCCGCGGCCGCGCACCCTCCCGGAACAACAATCCCGGCCCGTGCCGGCGACCTTTCCCTGTTGGCGTCCTTGGAGATCAGCACCCCACGAAGCGCCGCACCCACCAGCAGCCCGTTGACGAACACCACGAACTCAGCCGCAGTCTCCCGCCCGCGCCGGGTGCCGTCTTGCTGACGCCGGCCTGTTGTGGACCACCAGGAGTTGGGCCGCAGTTCCAGCCTTCCGCCGCACGGGGTGTCGTCTTGCTGCTGCCCGGGTGGGCCCGTTGTGGAGCACCACGAACTGGGCGAACTCCGGCGGCTGCCGGCGCCTGCTGGAGGACCATCCGCGGAGCCCGTTGTGGACACCACGAACCGGGCCGCAGCCGCAGACTTCCGTCGGTGGGTGTCGTCTTGCGATTGCCGGGCCGGACTGCATCAGCAGACCCATCGCGTACCGGGAAAGCGGCATCAGCGAACCTGCCGACCTGGCCCTGGGGACGCGCAGCGCGGGGCCCGTTTGGGGGCACGGCGAATTCGGCCGCAGTTGAACGAGCAGAAGGGTCCCTTCGCGGAGGGTTGGCGCGGGGTGCGGTCTTGCGGTTGCTGGGTGGCGCGTTGTGGGGCGCGGTGAATTCGGAGCAGGTCTTGGCGCGGGATGGTCTTGCGGTTGCCAGGCGGATCCACTGTGGAGCATCACGAACTCAGCGACCGCCTCAATCCCTGGCCAGCACCGGATTTCGCAGCCTGCACCTCACGGCCTCGCTCAGTGGCAGGCACCGAGGAGCGTCGCTGCTCCTTCCGGCGGCTGCCGGCAGGAGCGCCATGCGGTAGCTCTCAAGCGACTTCGCTCGTCGCCCATGCACGGCGGCGGATGTCGCGTCTGGGCCGGGACGACGCCCGGCGGTGTCATGAAGGGTGTGGCGGCGATAGTCGTGCTGGTCTGCGGCGGTCGAGCCGACAACCCGATCCGGCGTCCATTCTTCCGGCTGAGCGAGATCAATGGGCACCCCTGTGGACGAACTATGCCACCGCGGGCCGTGGCGCTCGACGGATCAGGGGGCCGTAGAGCAGGCCGCCCACCAGGAACAATGCGGCCAGTACGAACCAGCCGGCCGTGTGGAGGCCGAGGACGCAGGCGGTGATCAGCGGCGGGGAGACGGTGTCGCCGATTTGGCGGCCGGCGAAGTAGGTGCCCTGGTATTGACCCTGGGCCGTCTCGGGTGCCAGTCCGAAAAGGATTGCCCAGCTGCCGGTGGACATCTGGAGTTCGCCCCATACGTGGATGACCGCGGCTGCCATCACCAGCAGGCCGACCGCCAGGCTGGGGAGCCCGGCGGTCAGGCCGAACACCGCGCACGCGAGGGCGATGATTGCGGCGCCGCGGCGGGAGACCCCGGCGCCGGCGGTCGCGCCGTCGATGCCCCGGGTGGCGCGGACCTGCAGCAGGACGCAGCCCGCTGTGTTGATGACCAGGGCGACCGAGATCAGCCACAGCGGGGCGTGTGTGCGCGCCGCCAGCCACAGTGGCAGACCGATAGCGATCAGCTCGTTGAAGGTGCTGGTCATCAGGCCGTCCAGGGCGGCGAAGGCCAGGAACGGTCGGTCACGCAGGGCGATCAGGCGCGGCCCCGCGGCGGGTCGCGCTTGCGGGGGTACGGGATGGGCCCGAGTCAATATGGCGGCCGCGATGACGAACGAGGCTGCGTTTGTCAGCAGCACCCCGGCGTACGCCGAATGGCCGTGAAGCAGCAGCGGAAGGCTGCCGACCAGCGTGCCCACTCCGATGCCGGCGTTGGTGGCCGAGCGGAGGACGGCGCGGGACCGGAGGCGCTGATCGACCGGGACCGAGCCGGCGATGAGGGCGCCGTTGGCGCCTTTGGTGAGGGCCATCGCGACCGCGATCACGCAGGAGAGCACGGCGAACGCCGGCAGGGTGTGCACGGTCAGCAGCGTCGTGTACGCCACGGCGAGCACCAGCATCGCGCCGATGAGCAGGCGTTTCGGGCCGTAGCGGTCGGCCAGGTAGCCGAGCGGGGTCATCGAGACCATGCTGGCCGCCGCGCCGATGCTGAGCCCGGCCGACATTGCGGCGGGGGAGAGCCCGGCGACCCGGGTCAGAAACAGCACGCCGGTCGTGAGGTAGGCGCCGTTGCCGAACGCATTGACGAAGGTGGCCGCGATGAGGATCAGCACGCCCTGGATTTAAACAAGACGTACGTACGGTTTGCAACGTGTTATCGGCTCAAACGCGCCGCAGGACGCTCACCACCTTGCCCAGGATGACCGCGTCGTCGGCCGGAATCGGCTGGTAAGCGGGGTTGCGGGGCAGCAACTCGACGTGGCCGTCACGCCGGCGTAAAACTTTGACCGTCGCCTCGCCGTCGAGCATCGCGGCCACGATCTCGCCTTCCTCGGCCACCTGCTGCTGCCGCACCACCACGAGGTCGCCGTCGCAGATCGCCGCGTCGACCATCGAGTCACCCTGAACCTTGAGGGCGAACAGAGTGCCGTGCCCAACCAGCGACATCGGCAGCGTCAGCTCGTCTTCGACATGCTGCTCGGCCAGGATCGGAGCACCCGCGGCGATGGCGCCGAGGAGCGGGACGCGTACGTCGTTGTCGCTCTGCGCGGCCGGCGGCCGGATGTCGACCGCGCGGGAACCGCGCGCGTCGCGTCGCAGAAAGCCGTTCTTTTCGAGGATCGTCATGTGGTGCGCGACCGTCGACGGGGAGGCGAGTCCCACGGCGGCGCCGATTTCCCGCATGGTCGGCGGATAACCGTGCTCGTCGACCCAGTCACGAATAACCGTCAGGATGCTGCGCTGGCGCGGCGTGAGCTCCATGTCGTGACTTTACTACATCGTTCGATCATTTGTACTAACTCTCAGCCGTCCGACTCGGGCGACCGGCGGGGCGACGGAATCTCGGGCGGGTCCTCCGGCGGCCGCTCGATGTTCATCACCGTCATCGATCGGGCGGGCTCGTCCGGCTGGGCGGCCGGACGCTGGAGCCGGCCGGTCGGGTCGTCCGCGAAGTTGGGACTCTCGGCGCCCGCGATCGACCCGCGCCGGTCGGGACCGGTCTTCTTTGCTTTCGGACCGAGCAGCTGGGTGCGCTCGCCGTCATCGGGCGACCGGATCACCTGCGTGTCGTCCATCGGACGTTGCACGATGACCCGGGTGTCCTCGCCCGGCGTACCCAGGATCTGCGTCGTCTCGCCGGGGATGCGCGCGGCCGGGTGCACCACGACGGTCTCCTCGCCGGGCAGCCGGAAGGAAGGCTGAGTCTCGTCGGCCACGATCAGGTAGGTGGTCTCCTCGACGAATTCGGCCGCCTCCAGCGCGTCTTCCGCCACTTCCGCCGCAGAGATCATGATCGGCACCAGGTCGGACGGCGTCTCCTCGTCCGATTCGGCGTTCGCCCGGCCGTTCGGGGCCTCGACCGGCTGGTCGTCAGCGGCCGCCGCGGACGTTTCTCCCGCGACCAGCACGGTCGTCAGCTCGTCGTCAGCGACATCCGCGGCTGCTGGCTCTTCGTCCGTTGGCTCGTCCGCAACATCGAGGCCCTCAGCGTCGGCCGCCGACTGGGCGTCCGACTCGCCCTCCGACTCGCCCTCCGACTTAGGCTCGGTCGGCCGCTCCTCGACGCCGGCAACAGTCACAGGCCCCTCGGCCTCAGCATCTACGGTCGGCCCCTCGGCCTCGACATCTACGGTCGGTTCCTCGGCCGCCACATTTGCGGTCGTTTCCTCGGCTGTGACGTCCGCGGTGGGCTTCTCGGCTGTGACGTCCGCGGTGGGCTCTCCGGCGGAGATATCCACGGTCGACTCCCCGGCGGCGATGACCGTCGTCGGCTCTTCGGAGGCGATGGCGGCCGTTGGCTCGGCGTCGCCGGTGACGTCTGCGGTCGGCTCCTCGCCGTTCTCCGGCCGGGCGACCCTCGGCCCCTCCGCGTCGAGGCCGGCGCTCGACGCGGCCGGGCTCCGGATGATCGTCGTCGACTCGCCGTCCGTCGGGATGGGAATCCGGACCACCGTCGTCGAGTCGCCGTCCTTGGCCGGCCGCTTCAGCAGCGTCGTCCGTTCTTCCGGCCCTTCGAACAGCCTCAGCAGCGTCGTCCGCTCGGCCTCCTCGGCCCCATCGGCGACCGGCGGCACCGCCGTCTCCATCCTCGCCATCGGTATGCCCGGCGCGGCCGCCCGTCCGATTTGTCCGATCAGCGGCAGCACCAGCGGCTCGTAGCCCCGCCACCGCCGCACGCTCAGCACGGTCAGGATCATGGGCACCGACAGCAGCGCGGCCAGCCCGTAACCGGGCCGGCTCAGGTCGAAGCCGTCCTTGACGACGCCGGCCGGCCACAGGTCGGCATATGACGAAGGCGACGAGATCGCCCAAACCCCGGCGGCGAAGAACACCACCCCGGCCGCCGTCGGACCGAGCGGCGAGATCGGGGCGAAAACCAGGATCCCGTACGCGGCGCCGCCGAGCAGCAACATCAGCAGCCCCATGAACGACTCGACCGCGAACCCGTCCCGTCCGCGGGCGGTGAGATCGTGGGTCAGCCCGACCGCGACCAGCACCCAGACCGCGGGTGCCAGCACGACGGCGTACAGGATCGATCGTAAGTGGCGCACGTCCGGACCGTACCTGGCCTGGGCGATGACGCGGAACCGCGCCGTAACGTACCCCTTATGACCGATCAGACACCGGGGCATCCATCGAACGAACCGATCGGCCGCCCGACCGCCTACTCCCGTGTAACGCTCAGCCGAATAATGACGGCGGTCGACGTCAATCTGTACGGAACGGTCCACGGCGGTGTGCTGATGAAGTTCGTCGACGACGTGGCGGGTGCCGCGGCCGCCCGGCACAGCGGGGGCACGGCCGTGACCGCCGCCATCGACGAGATCATTTTTCTGGAGCCGGTCCGCGTGGGCGACCTCGTCAGCGCCTATGCCCAGGTGAATTGGACCGGCAGTAGTTCGATGGAGGTCGGCGTACGCGTAACGTCCGAGCGCTGGGATGCGGCCGCCACCGAACCGCTCACCGTGGCCACCGCCTATCTGGTTTTTGTCGCCGTCGATGTGGCCGGTCACCCGCGTGCGGTTCCGCCCGTGTTGCCGGAAGACATGGAGGATCAGCGCCGTTTCCGGGAGGCTCTGATCAGGCGCGAGCATCGTCTGGCGCGCCGGACCGCCATCCAAAAAGCGCGAGCTGAGTGAGCGTTAAGGTGTGGGAATGACGGGCACAGTTTTGTGGGAACCGCCGGCCGATGCCCGGGATACCTCCCGGATGGGGCACTACATGTCCTGGCTGGAGCGCGAGCGCGGCCTGGCGTTCGCCGACTATCAGGAATTGTGGGACTGGTCCGTCACCGATCTCCGGGGGTTCTGGCGCTCGATCTGGGACTACTTCGAAGTAGCAGCCCGCGATGAGCCGACCGAGGTGCTCGCCGACGCGTCGATGCCGGGCGCGGTCTGGTTTCCGGGCGCCACCCTCAATTACGCCGAGCACGTCCTGCGCATGCCGGGATTGAAGGACGACGATCCGGTCGTCCTCGCGTACTCGCAGAGCCGGGAACCGGTGAGCGTGACCGCCGGGCAATTGCGGGAGCAGGTCCGAAAGGTGCGGTCCGGGCTGAAAGCCCGGGGGATCGGGCGCGGTGACCGGGTGGCGGCTTACGCGCCGAACATCCCCGAGACGTACGTTTTGATGCTCGCGACCGCCAGCCTGGGCGCCACCTTCTCGTCGTGCGCACCCGAGTTCGGCGCCCGCAGCGTGATCGACCGCTGGTCCCAGATCGAGCCGAAACTGCTCGTGGCGGTCGACGGCTACCGCTACGGCGACAAGGCGATCAGCCGTCGCGACGAGGTGGCGGCCATCAAGGACGCCATTCCGTCGATCGACGAGGTAGTGACGATCGGCTATCTCGATGGCACCGCGGGGAACTGGTCCGATCTTAAGGGCGACGACCCGCTGGAATTCGAGCCGGTCCCGTTCGCGCACCCGCTCTATGTCCTTTACAGCTCGGGCACCACCGGGCTGCCCAAACCGATTGTCCACGGCCACGGCGGCATCCTGCTCGAACACCTGAAAATGCTCGCCCTGCACCACGATCTGGGCCCGGGGGACCGCTTCTTCTGGTTCACCACGACCGGCTGGATGATGTGGAACTTCCTGGTCAGCGGCCCGGCCGTCGGCTCGGCGGTGGTCATGTTCGACGGCCACCCCGGCTATCCGAACATGTCGGCCCTGTGGGATCTGGTCGACGAGGCGGGCATCACCTATTTCGGCACTTCCGCGCCTTTCCTGATGGCCTGCCGGAAGGCCGGATTGACGCCGCGCAAGAAGCTGAAGGCTATCGGGTCGACGGGTGCGCCGTTGCCGCCCGAGGGTTTCGACTGGGTCTACGAGGCGGTCGGCAAGGATCTTCAGCTGCAATCGTTGTCCGGCGGCACCGACGTGTGCACCGGGTTCGTCGGTTCGGCGCCGCTGCTTCCGGTGATCGAGGGCGTGATCGCGTGCCGCTGCCTGGGTTCCAAGGTCGAGGCCTACGACCCGGCCGGCCGGTCGGTGACCGACGAACTGGGCGAACTCGTGATCACGGCGCCGATGCCGAGCATGCCTGTCGGCTTCTGGAACGACCCCGACGGCAAGCGCTACCGCGAGGCCTACTTCGACGTCTTCCCCGGCGTGTGGCGGCACGGCGACTGGATCACGATCGACTCGGCCGGCCGGTCCGTGATCACCGGGCGGTCCGACGCGACGCTCAACCGGGGTGGCGTGCGCCTCGGCACGTCCGAGTTCTACTCGGTGGTCGAGGGACTGCCCGAGGTGCTCGACTCGGTGGTGGTCCACCTCGAGCAGGGCGACGACCCGAACGGGGAGTTGCTGCTCTTCGTGGTGCTCGCCGAGGGCGTCGACCTCGACGACGCCCTGCGGGCGCGTCTCAGGAGCGAACTGCGCGGGTCGCTCTCGCCGCGGCACGTTCCGGACGAGATTCATCAGGTACGCGCGGTGCCGCGTACGCTTTCGGCCAAGAAACTTGAGGTGCCGGTCAAAAGAATCCTCACCGGCACACCTGTGGAATCGGCGGCGGCCAAGGGCGCTCTCGCCAACCCGGAGTCGCTGACCGCATTCGAGGAATTGGCCCGCGAGCGCGCCGCCCACCGGCGATAACACAAACCGACCGGCGTCGATTCTCACGTTGACCTGGGCATTCCACGTGGCTCAGGCTGCCCGGGTGCGTCTTCGTGTGTGGAGCCTTTCGGCGTTGTCGGTGGTCACCCTGATTGCCGGGTGTGCGCCCTCTTCCCGTACGCCTTCGCGTACGTCGGAAGCCGCGCCCGTCGCGGCGCCGTCGGTCTCGTCGTCCGCGGTTCTGCCGGGCCCGGCCTCGCTTTCGCCGTCGCCGTCTCCGTCGGCCTCGCGGTCCGTTTTGCCCTCGCCGTCCGCCTCCCGCCCGAAGGACCCGCCGGCCAAGGTCGCGGGGAATTCTTCGGCGTCCTTCTGGGGGAGCACCGCGGACATCCCGAAGGCGAACAACGTGCTCACGGTCAAGGTGCTCAACCGCACGAACGGCGCCTACCCGGACAGCAAGGTCTACTGGACTTTCAACGGGCAGACGCATTCGATCGCCGACCGCCCGTACCTCGACATGCCGGCCAACTCGTCCGGTCGCATGTATTTCCACGTCGGCTCGCCGACCGGCAAATACGCCGACTTCATCGAGTTCTCCGTCGGTCCGAAGCAGTTCAACGGCAACACCACCCGGGTCGACGCCTTCGTCCTGAAAATCGCGATGCGCCTGCACGCGGCGGACGGTTCCGACGAGCAGGTGGGGGAGTCGCAGAGGGTTTTCCAGGAGTCGCGGGCCGCCACCTTCGCCCGCTTCAAGGCGGCGGTTCCGGCCGAGTTCGATCACCTGGCCCAGGGCACCGACAAAATCCTGTCGCCGGGCGGTGACGCTGCTTTCAAATCGGGCGGCAAGTACGCCGGCTACTTCGCCCCCTACACCAAGGCGGCGTCCACTGCGGACATTCTGGGTTGCGCCGGCCCGTTGGCCGGCGACCCGACCCGATGTGCGGCCCTGAACCGGCACGTCTCCGACCCGAACTCCAGCCCGTCGACCTACTACCGGTCGGCGCCGGCCAACTTCTACGCCGAGTTCTGGCACGCCAACGCCATCGACGGCAAGGCCTACGGCTTCCCCTACGACGACGTCCACTCCCAGTCGACGTACGTCTCCCACGCCGACCCGCAGTACCTGCTGGTCGCCGTCGGCTTCTAACGGGTGAGCGTCCGCGTCACCTTCTCGGTGTCGACGCGGGCCTCCAGCTTGGCCGGGTCGAGGTGGGTGCAGAGCACGATCGACGCGCCCGCGACCAGCGGCGCGAACAGCCAGTCGACCGGATCCGGGTAGGCCCGCGCGTCGACCAGCACCCGATCCCCGGCCGTGATGCCCAGCTCGGCGGCCCGCGAGGCGGCCCGGTGCAGCACCGTCGCGTCGTCCGGGCCCGGGGCCGGGGCGCCGCCGAAGTGATCGCCGTAGTTGCGCACCTCGAGCACGTAGTCCTGGTAGCCGTCCGGCACCGACCGGAGCGGCATCGCCAACGGCAGCAGTCCCGTCGCGTACCGGTCGATCGTGGCCTTCGCCGCCGCGGCCGTGAGCTGCTCCGGGGTGGTGAAAAGCGCATCCACCGCACCCGGCCGATCGCCGAGGTCGGCCGCCAGGCCGGCCGAGGCGACGCCGAGCAGGATCGCCGCCGTCTGCCAGTGCGGCGGCATCAGCACCGCCACCGTGTCGCCCGGCGCCAGCCCGACACCGTCGAGGAGCATGTTGGCGGTCTTGGACACCCAGTTGTCGAGGGTCACACCCGACAACTCGGTGCGGTCGCCCGAACTGTCGTCGTAGTAGGTCAGCAACGGGGTCGTCGGAAAGTGCCGCACGGCCGAGGCGAGCGCCTGGGGGATCGTTGATTCCACGTGATTCACGATAATCGCGTCACCCTGGGTAGCCATTCCTGAACGGCCGATCGATGACACCGGCGGATCGGGGAAACGCTGGCAACTGGGCGGTGTCGCGGTGACATGCCGGATGCATTCCGGGCGTAGTCTTGCCAGTGGTCTGAATTACAACCTCTTTGGGAGTTGCCTCGTGACCGCCGGTCGCCCCCCGCGAGTGCTAGTCGACGCCACCAGCGTCCCCGCAGACCGAGGAGGCGTCGGCAGATACGTCGACGGGCTCCTCGGCGCTCTGGGAAACCTCGACCCCGAGAGGGTCGATCTGGTCGTCGTGGCCCAGCGCTCGGATGCGGAGCGTTACAGCCGCATGCTCGTCAACGCCGAGGTGATCGCCGGTCCGTCCGCCGTCGCGCACCGCCCGGCCCGCCTCGCCTGGGAGCAGACCGGGCTGCCGCTGCTGGCTCAGCAGGTGGGCGCTCAGGTGCTGCACTCGCCGTTCTACACGTGCCCGTTGCGGGCCGGCTGCCCGGTGACGGTCACCGTGCACGACGCGACGTTCTTCACCGAGCCGGAGCATTACGACAACACCAAGCGCACGTTCTTCCGCAGCGCGATCAAGACATCGCTGCGCCGGGCGGCCCGGGTGATCGTGCCCAGCAAGGCCACCCGCGACGAGCTGATCCGCCTGCTCGACGCCGACCCGACACGCATCGACGTGGCCTACCACGGTGTCGACCACACCGCGTTCCACATGCCGAGCGAAGAGGAGAAGGCCCGCGTCCGGGCCCGCCTCGGCCTCAGCGACTCGGGTTACGTGGCCTTCCTCGGCGCCAAGGAGCCCCGCAAGAACGTTCCCAACCTCATCCGGGGCTGGGCTCGGGCGGTCGCCGACTGGCCGCACCCGCCGGCGCTCGTTCTCGCCGGTGGCCAAGGCCACGACGACGAGATCGACCGGGCGGTCGGCGAGGTTCCGTCGCACTTGCGCCTGCTGCGTCCCGGCTATCTGAGGTACGCGGATCTGCCCGGTTTCCTGGGCGGTGCCCTGGTGGCCTGCTACCCCTCGTTCGGCGAGGGTTTCGGCCTGCCGATCCTCGAGGCGATGGCCTGCGGCACGCCGGTGCTCACCACCCCGCGGCTCTCGCTGCCCGAGGTCGGCGGCGACGCTGTCGCTTATACGACTGAAGACCCCGACCGCATCGCCTCCGATCTGGCCGACCTGCTCCACGACGAGCAGCGCCGGGCGACCCTGGCCAAGGCCGGGTTCGACCGGGCCAAGGAGTTCGCCTGGGCATCGAGCGCGGAAGTGCATGTCACGACGTGGAAACGCGTGGCAACTAGCTGAAAGGTGGACACTCTGGCCAGTTTCTAAGCTCATCCTGGCCATCACTACAATAGGGTCTCGACGTGACGATCTCGCAATTTTGGAGGACTCTAACGATGACCGCTCCGCGGCGGCCGGCCAAGGCCTCAATCGTAAGTGGGTACTTTAGCCCGCTACATCACGGTCATTTGGACCTGATGGAGGCTGCGCGCGAACGATCCGGATACTTGATCGTCGTGGTTAACAACGATAAGCAGCAGGTTCTCAAAAAGGGACGGGTCATCCAGGAAGCCGAGTTTCGCGCCCGCATCATCCGAGCACTCAAGCTTGTTGATGAGGTGTTCATTGCAGTTGAGGATGGTCCTGGCATCGACGGCACCTTCGACCTGATTCGATCTCACTATCCGGACGCTGAGCTTGAGTTCTGCAACGGGGGTGACAGGCGGGACATAAGCAATCTTCCTCAGGAGGAGATCGATTCGGGTGCGCGTAACAATATTCGCATGCTCTATGGAATCGGGGGCTCTGACAAAGCCGACTCCAGCAGCCGCATCCTCGACGCTATGACGGCGGAGGGTTAGCGCCCCTTGCAGCCCGTGGCGTCGGTCCATCGTCGGCCGCGGCTGGTGCAGTCGAAGTCAGTTCTACGAGGCCAGAGGCACTCGGAGAGGCGTCCAAAACTGTCCAGTCTGTTTCGCTAATGTTGGTCAGGAAGGTTGTGCGTTTTGATGGGTGCACTACCGTAACCCAAACAGCTCCTGGCCCTCCGGCCCCGCATGGCTTTGCTGCCTCGGCACCGAGGCTGCGGAGCCATGCGTTGATGCCGTCTCCAACGATGTCTGGGTGCAAGCTTCGCAGTAGTTCGTGGGCCTCGTTGATCAATGAAGCGAATTGCGTGTAGTCGCTCGCTGAGAGACTCGATGCGACCGGAGCGCTCAACCTGTTTATGGATTCAATGATTCTCGTCACTGTGCTGCGGGGTCTTTCGCGGATGATGTTATCAAGAATCGATCCCGAATAGCGGCTACCGACGCCGTGAACCAATACCAGTTGTTCGCCGAGCGTCGCCAGATCCGCGGCTATCGGACTCCTGGTACCGAAATCATTGTACCGGCGGACCATGCCCAACCCGCCGTGAATACTGGCCAACTGGTCCTGCGTGCCGCCGGTGAGGCCCGTGTCGCGCTCCGATTGGCAGGCGAGTCGAAGAATCGCGTCCGGCTCCATTGATGCTTGCGCTAGTCCGCTTAAAGCATATGCAATGGCGACGGACAGCGCGCCTGAGGAGCCTAATCCGCTGCCTACCGGTAGAGCAGTAGATGAAACATGGATGGCAGGCCGAGGAATAGAGAGCCGATTTGCTGTGATTTGACATAATCGGTCAACAAAAGATTCTGCTGTGTTCGAGACCGTGCGATCTTCGACGTGAATTTCTATGCCTCGACTGAGCGCCATATTGACCACGTGGCCTGGGCTCTCTGTGCAGAAGGGTTCTACGTCGCTGAATCCGGGGGACAGGTCAACTCGAGCTGGCGCAAAAACTGCTATAGAATTCATATTCGTCTATGACCCTGCCTTGTCTGCTCGGTATGCCGCCAGCCACATAGCTGCAAGGTAGGCCGAGCCAATCCCCGACTGAACAAAATCGGTGCGGCTCAAGCTTATTGGGAGTGATGCGATACCTACGCGATGAAGCCGTTCAGTGTGCGTGTATTCCCAGGATAAATTGAACCTATTGAGGAGGGAGTAGCGACCGCTGAGGTCCAAAACCCCGCACACGTCCGTGCGAAGGTTGAGTAGATCTATCGCAAGGCCGGTGAAAGTGGGATCCAAGTCGTTGAGTCGTAATTCGTCTAGCTTATCAGCCACACGCTCGGCAAAGTTCACGGCGGAATGGCCAGAAAATTCAGCTATGTCTAGGCATTCTTCCAAAAACTCGGCTAGCATCGAGAGTCGTGGGAGGCCCGAGAGGGCGGATGGAACATGACGAATATCGCCGTGAACATTCATCATTCCGGACGGAACGACGTGCAGTACGTCAGGATATGTCCCTACACTTGATGAACGACGTGCCACGAATACAGTCGCGTCGCCCTCAAGTTGATCGATCAGTGAGAGTGAGACGCCTAAGCCGGCTGCTCGACTTTGTGGCGCCAGTAGGAGGTCTTTCGGATCCTCCCAGGAGTGAACTGTTCGTCGCCAAGGAAGCACCTTTAGAATGTCGTTTGCGTGTATTTGTAGCGGGCGAGAGCGGCGACGGAAGGCAGAATACTGAATATAGTTTGCGAAAATGGCGAACTCGTTGACGAGCGAGTCTGACGTACGCACTATCTGTCCGTATGTGGCGGTGCGGACAGACATTTTGAGATCCGGAGTGGCGCTCGTACCGACCAAAACCAGGTTGGAGCCGCCTTCGTCGCCAAAGCGATTTGCGAAGAATACGCTCCGCCGTAGGGTCGCCATGAAGGACTGACGCTCAGGAGCAAATTTTGACACCCTGGATTTCCAGCTGAGATCTTGCTCTGGGCCGAGCTCGTTAATCAGGCTGTCTAACGTTTGTTGTGCGGGTGCAGCAATGGTGAGAACTAGTGTGCGTTTGCCGTGGATGTCTAGAGGGCAGTCAACCCGAATGCCCGGCATTTGCTGGGCGGCCAGTTCGATGATGGGCGAGTATAACGACGCTAGATTCTCGTAGGCTGCATCATTTGTCATTCCGTCAAGCATTATTTTTCGCAATGATTCAGCTTTATCTTCGGACGTCGATGCTGACCGGAACAGATCCTGAGGGCGGCGCGTCAGGCGAAGCCACGTCAATGCTGCTGCGATCAGAAGGGCGGCAAACCCAGCGGTTGCAATCCCGGCGCCACCAGTGCCTTTAGGGATAAAAAATTTGAGAATTTGGTAAATTACCGACCAAGCCCCGATGATGGCAAGAATCAAATTGACAAGGTCTAGCGTCCTTGGGCGACCGAAGAGGAGCCGGGCCATAAAGAGCCGTGTACGGTAACGTAGAATCGCAATACGGGACTTCGCGACCTCCGGCAGCATGGGCGAGACTTTAGCATCCCGTCGCTCTGGATGTCATCGCCAAGAATGGCGCCGCTCGGTTGCACCCGGCTTTTGACCTGTTGATGACCTGAACTCCATCGGCGGCCTCGACGTCCATGCTTGGCCTGCCCGAGCCGAGCCAAGACGGAGATGCCTGCCCCGGAATGCGGTTGCCGGCGGGTATGAATACGTCCCTGAACGTCGCCGCTGCTAGACATGCGACGGCGACGCGGCTCCGAGCGGCTTACTTGCGCACGAACTACAGGATGCGGGCGAGGGCAGCCGCGATCTGGCGGGCCGTGGACGGGGCGAGCGGGCTGGGCAGGTCGTCGCCGGTGAACCAGGCCAGAGCGGCCGACTCCTCGCTGATCTGCTCGCGGGCGCCGGCCGGCGCGTGGAGCAGCAAGCGGACGTCGTAGTGGAACGACGGCTCGGCGCGCTGTCCGTCGGCCGGCGCGCACCGCACCGGGTGGATGTCGACGTCGATCGGGTTGGGGTCGAGGACGAGGCCGGAGATGCCGACTCCTCGGTCGCCTCGCGTCGGGCGGCGGCCGCGAGCGACGCGTCCGACTCTTCGCAGTGGCCGCCAAGCTGCATCCACATCTGGAGTCGGCCGTGCAGGCACAACAGCACCCGCCGGTCGGTGCCCACGATCAGCGCGCTAGCCGTCACGTGGCCTGCTCGGTGCGCCCGCGTCATCGCAACCGGCCCGGCTTCAAGCAGCTTCAACGTCTGCTTCCGGGCGACGTCAGCCTCGGCTGATGTAGCTTCCCACCGGCTCAGCACCGCCATCGCGTCGTCATACAGCACACCGAGCATTCTCCGCGCAGCCGATCATCGCCCCGAAGGGCCGTGGGGAGTGCCCACCGGGACCGTCGCCTTCTGACTTCACGGGTCAGCTCACCTCGGCGGCAGGCGGTGTTACAAGCCCGAGAGGTCGAGGCGGATGCCGTCGTCGTGGGGGAGGGGCACGGACGGGATGCCCTCGGCGGCCAGAGCCACCCGCAGGCGGTGCACGTCGGCACCCAGACGCATGAAGGCGGCCGGGGAGTTGCTCGAGCAGGCGATGTGCAGGGCGGCCGTCGCGCCGTTGCCCGGCAGGACCTCGGCCGGGGTCACCTCGGTGCCGTGGGCCAGCAGCTCGGCCACGGTCGACAGGGCCCGCGAGACGGCGGCCGGGTCGGCCGGGGTGCCGGGCAGGGCCAGCTGCGAACCGTCCGGCAGGACCGCCGCGTCGCGCAGGCCGGCCGCGCGGGCCTCGGAGGTGCCCAGGCTGAACATGTCGCTCTCGGCGTCGCGGAGCAGGGCAGCCGCCCCGGCGCCGTCGGAGAGCGACGAGGTGCCCAGGCCGCGGACGACCGCCACCGGCACCTGGTCGCACTTGCCCTTGACCAGCTCGCCCGCCGCCGCCAGCTCGTCGATCACCGCCATCTGGGTGATCTGCAGCTCGTTACCGTACGGGTCGGTCTCGCCGCGGTGGTCGCGGAACGGTTCGATGCCGGCTGCGCCGAGGGCCATGTCGGTCAGGCCGTTGCGCCAGGTGCGGCCCATCGTGTCCGAGACGACGACGGCCACGTCGAGGCCGCGCGCCTTGAAGTCGGCGCGCAGTTTGCGGGCCGACGCGTCCGGGTCGGCCGGCAGCAGGACCAGGTGGGTCTTGTCCACGTTGGACGCGTCGACGCCGGCCGCCGCCATCACGAAGCCGTGGTGGGTCTGGACGATCGTGGTCGGGCCGCGCTGGGCGACCACCCGGGCGGTCTCCGACGCCAGCACCGAAGCCCGGGCCGCGTCGCGCTCCGGGCCGTCGGCCGGCACCTCGACCAGGCGCCCCTCCGCCTTCGACACGATCTTGCTGGTGACGACCAGCACGTCGCCGTCGGCCAGCCACGGCGCCGCGTCGGCGATCAGCTCGACCAGGTCGTCGCCGGCCATGATGTCGCCGATGCCGCGCACCGGCCGGATCTCGAGCCCGTCAGTCACCGCTCCGCCCCCTTACGGTCGAACCCAAGCTAGCTCACGCGACCCCGGCCAGGGCGAG
Source organism: Actinoplanes sp. NPDC051343 (assembly GCF_044455125.1). Classification (NCBI taxonomy): domain Bacteria; kingdom Bacillati; phylum Actinomycetota; class Actinomycetes; order Micromonosporales; family Micromonosporaceae; genus Actinoplanes; species Actinoplanes sp. NPDC051343. The sequence continues at coordinate 439,556 of NZ_JBITEL010000005.1, read as the reverse complement.
CGCGTCGGCGACCATCCGGGCCGACTTCTCCTCGCTGCTCATCCACAAGGGCACGGCCACCGTGCGGACGCCGGGGACCGACGTGCCCTCGTCGGACGTGTCGACCAGCCAGCCGTCGAGCAGGCCGCCCGAGCCGCGGGCGCCGTAGAGGCCGCCGACACCGGCCGCGGTCACCTCGACGCCGACCGTGGCCAGGCACTTGTCGGCCATGCCGCGGACCGGGGAGCCGCCGATGATCGGGGAGACACCGACCACCGGGGCCGAGCCCTCGGTGATCGCGTCGCGCACCTCGGCGACGGCCAGGATCGGGGCGATGCTGACGACCGGGTTGCTGGGGGCGATCAGCACGACGTCGGCCGCCGCGATCGCCTCGAGCACCCCTGGGGCCGGTTTGGCCGCGTCGGCGCCGACGAAGATGAACCGGTGGGTGGGCAGGGCGCTGCGGTAGCGCACCCACCACTCCTGGAAGTGGATGGCCTTGCGTTCGCCGTCGAGGTCGACCACCACGTGGGTCTCGAGCCGGTCGTCGGTCGAGGGCAGCATGGTGACGCCGGGCTGCCACCGGTCGCAGAGCGCGGCGGTCACGGCCGACAGGGGGTAGCCGGCGGTGAGCATCTGGGTGCGTACGAGATGGGTGGCCGTGTCCTTGTCGCCCAGGCCGAACCACGACGGCTCGGCGCCGTAGGCGGCGAGTTCCTCCTTGACCACCCAGGTCTCGCCGACGCGGCCCCAGCCTCGCTCGGGGTCGTGTGCGCCGCCCAGCGTGTACATCACGCTGTCGAGATCGGGGCAGATCTGCAGGCCGTGCATGCGCACGTCGTCGCCGACGTTGACCACCGCCGTGACGTCGGCGCCGATGGTGCGGGCATGGGCGCGCACCCCGACCAGGAATTTTGCGCCGCCGATGCCGCCGGTGAGGACCACGATCCGCATGCCGACCATCCTCCCGCACTCCCATGACGGAATGCGCCGGTGGGTATCGGTGCCGCGTGCCACAGCGGTCTAGGCTGGGCCGACCTGAAAACGCCGATGGGAGATTCCGTGAGCAGCCCCCCGGAGAGCACCAGCGTCGGGCAGACCCTGCGCCCGCTGCGCGATCTCGCGAGTTACGCCCTGGTCGGCGCCACCGCCATCTGGCTGCTGGTGGCGATCATCGACCTGATCCCGGACGGTTCCGGCCAGTTCGGTGGTCGCACCGAGGGGAGCTTCGGCGAGTTCGTCAACCTGCCGATCGTCGCTTTCCCGATCGCCGCCGTGCTGCTCGCCCTGCTGGTGCAGCCGCGGCACCCGAAGGCGCGCCTGATCGTGCTGGCCGCCCTGATCGAGTACGCGGTGGCCGCCTTCTTCGGCGTCTTCTTCGGCCTGCTGATCGGCCTGATCAACCTGGCCGCCGACGCCGGGGCCCGGGCCGCGTTCATGGGCCTGCTCGTGCGTCTCGGCTGGCTGGCGGTGCTCGCCGTCGCGGCGTACGCGGTCTTCCTGATCTGGCAGCGGCTCTACATGCCGCCCAAGGCGCCGCGGCCCGCGCCCGGTGTCTACGGCCAGCAGCCGCCGTTCAACCCGGGTGCCTTCGCGGGCCAGCCCGGCTACGGCTCGCCCCCGGGCGCTCCGATGAGCGGCCCGCCCGGCGGCCCGATGCCCGGCGGCCCGATGCCCGGTGCTCCGATGAGCGGCCCGCCCGGCGCACCGATGCCCGGCGGCCCGATGCCCGGCGGATTCAACGGACCGCCGCCGCCCGGGCACCCCGGCCCGCCGCCGGGTCCGGGAGGCTTCGGCCCGACGACGTACGGCCAGCCGGCCCCGTCACAGGCGCCGCCGCCCGGCCCGTCCTGGAACCAGTCGGCGATGCCGATGCAGCCGCCCGGCAGCCCGGCCTACCCGCCCGGCAGCCCGGCCGCCCCGCCGAGCGCCCCGCCGAGCCAGGGTGCACCGGGGAGCGCGCTGCCGTTCAGCGAACCCACCCAGGCGGTGCCGCGACAGCCGGCTGACGACCGTACGGAAAAGATCGACGAATCGCGGCCCGGCTTCGGGCCCGCCGAGCCCGACCCGCCACGCAGCTGAATCGCCCGGACGCCCGGAAGAGGGAGCACCTCTTCCGGGCGTTCGTGTTCCAGGACACTCCGGGGGCGTCGGCACCGGTCAAGATTCCGGCCTAGGCTGCTTGCGTGGTAGAGGTCAACATGGAATCGCAGCCGACCGAGGCGAGCATTCGCCGGGCGCTGCGCCGGGCTGCCGACGGCAAAGCGATCGATGCCGACGAGGCCGCCGCGCTGCTCGGCGCCCGCGGCCCCCTGCTCGACGAACTCCTCGCGATCGCCGGCAACATCCGGGACGCCGGCCTGCGTGAGGCGGGGCGGCCGGGCGTCGTGACGTACTCCCGCAAGGTCTTCATCCCGCTCACCCGGCTGTGCCGGGACCGCTGCCACTACTGCACGTTCGCCACCGTCCCGCACCGGCTCCCGGCCGCGTTCCTGGAGCGTGACGAGGTGCTCGCGATCGCTCGGGAGGGCGCCGCGCAGGGCTGCAAGGAGGCCCTGTTCACGCTCGGCGACCGGCCGGAGGACCGCTGGCCGGCGGCCCGGCAGTGGCTGGACGAGCGCGGTTACGACTCGACCCTCGACTACGTGCGCTCGTGCGCGATCGCCGTTCTGGAAGAGACCGGCCTGCTGCCGCACCTCAACCCGGGCGTCATGAGCTGGGCCGAGATGCAGCGCCTCAAGCCGGTTGCGCCGAGCATGGGCATGATGCTCGAGACGACCGCGATCCGCCTCTTCTCGGAGCCGGGCGGTCCGCATTTCGGCTCGCCCGACAAGGACCCCGCGGTTCGCCTGCGTGTGCTCGACGACGCCGGCCGGGTCGGGGTCCCGTTCACCACCGGCATTCTCATCGGCATCGGCGAGACTCGTGCCGAACGGGTCGACTCGCTCTTCGCGATGCGTCGCGCTTTCCGCGAGTACGGGCATGTCCAGGAAGTGATTATTCAGAACTTCCGGGCGAAGCCTGACACGGCGATGCGCGGGATGCCGGACGCCGAGTTGCACGAGCTGGCCGCCACCGTGGCCGTCGGCCGGGTGCTGATGGGCCCGCGGGCCCGCATCCAGGCCCCGCCCAACCTGATCGACGCCGAGTTCAGCCTGCTGTTGCGGGCCGGCATCGACGACTGGGGCGGCGTCTCGCCGGTGACCCCCGATCACGTCAACCCGGAGCGGCCGTGGCCGCAGATCGATCTGCTGCGCGAGCGGTCGGCCGAGTCCGGCTTCACGCTGCGCGAGCGCCTGACGATCTACCCGGAGTACGTCCGCCGTGCGAACGAGGGCTGGCTCGATCCGCGGCTGGCGGCGCACGTGGCGGCGCTGGCCGGCGCCGACGGCCTCGCCCTCGAGGACGCCGTGCTCGAGGGCCGGCCGTGGCAGGAGCCGGACGACGTCTTCGCCACCGGTCGCACCGACCTGTTCGCGACGATCGACACGACCGGCCGCACCGACGACCGGCGTTCCGACTTCGACGACGTCTACGGCGACTGGAACGAGGTCGCCGCGCACGTCAAGGCCGACAGCAGCCGCACGACGCCGACCGATGTGCTGGCGGGCCTCAAGCTGGCGGCCGACAATCCGGCCGCCCTGCTGCTGCCGGAGCACGAGGACAAGGCGATGGCCCTGTTCAACTCGGACGGCCCGGCGCTCGACGAGCTGGCCCGCATCGCCGACGACCTGCGCAAACAGGTCAACGGCGACGACATCACGTACGTGGTCAACCGCAACATCAACTTCTCGAACGTCTGTTACGTCGGCTGCCGGTTCTGCGCGTTCGCCCAGCGGGAGAAGGACGCCGACGCCTACCGCCTCTCGGTCGACCAGGTCGCCGACCGGGCCGAGCAGGCGTGGGCCGACGGCGCGTCCGAGGTCTGCATGCAGGGTGGCATCGATCCGAAGATGCCGGTCACGGCCTATGCCGACCTCGTACGCGCGGTCAAGGAGCGGGTGCCCGGCATGCACGTGCACGCCTACTCGCCGATGGAGATCGTGACCGCCGCGTCGAAGGCCGGTGTCCCGATCCGCGACTGGCTGATCCAGCTCAAGGAGGCCGGGCTCGACACGATCCCGGGCACCGCGGCCGAGATCCTCGACGACGACGTGCGCTGGGTGCTGACCAAGGGCAAGCTGCCGACCGCGACCTGGGTCGAGGTCGTCAGCACGGCTCATGAGGTGGGCATCCGTTCGAGCTCGACGATGATGTACGGCCACGTCGACCACCCGCGGCAGTGGCTCGGCCACTTCCGGGTGCTGTCCGGCATCCAGGACCGCACCGGCGGGTTGACCGAGTTCGTGGCGCTGCCGTTCATCCACACCAACGCGCCGATCTATCTGGCCGGCATCGCGCGCCCGGGCCCGACGTGGCGGGAAAATCGGGTCGTCCACGCGATGGCCCGCATTCTGCTGCACGGCCGCATCGACAACATCCAGTGCTCGTGGGTCAAGCTCGGCGACGACGGCACGCGAGCGATGCTCAACGGTGGGTGCAACGACCTCGGCGGCACGCTGATGGAGGAGACCATTTCTCGCATGGCGGGATCCGAGCACGGTTCCGCGCGTACGGTCGCTGAGCTGAAGGAACTCGCGGCCGCCGCCGGCCGGTCGGCCGTGGAACGCACCACCGTCTACGGCCGCCGTTGATCTTTCTTGCGTGATGGCGTTTAACTGAGCGACAGCTGGGCTATCAGAGCCCGGCTGTCGCCGTCTGTCGCATTTGCGTCCTGCGTCACACCGGCTAGGGCACCGGCTGCGCCAAGGTCACAAATCGGGTTAAATTGGACGTGCGGTGGTGGGTGAGCGTTACCTATCGGCGCCCCTGACAGATAGGGCAGGAACGGGACCACGTTGCGCCTCAGGCGCGTCGGGGAAACGGGCCTATTTATCAGGTTCGGCTTGACGACGCACGTCTTACACGCGTGTAATTTCGGTGGGGTTGTGGGATGGGGACGCAGCAGAATTCGGCTCCGCCCGCAAAAAACACGCCGCGTGCGTGGGGGGTCAGCGTCGGTGTACTGCCGGCGCGAGGAATTGGGAGGCACGCCGATGGAAGCGCAGGTTGAAGGGGTAGACCTGCTCGGGGACGCGCCCGAGTGGCAGGAACGGGCGCTGTGTTCGCAGACTGATCCGGAAGCTTTCTTTCCCGAAAAGGGCGGGTCCACGCGCGAGGCGAAGCGCATCTGTGGCCGGTGCGAGGTCAAGGGGGATTGCCTGGAATACGCGCTCGGCCACGACGAGCGTTTCGGCATCTGGGGTGGACTGTCCGAGCGCGAGCGCCGCAAGCTCAAGCGCCGGGTCGCATGACCTTCGCTTCAGCGAGGAGCGCGTTGCCGCGTTGATGAGTTTGGGCTTCGTTCGCCGCCGGCGAAGCCGTCGTCGAACGCAGCACAAACTCATCAACTCCCAGCGGCGCACGCGCGATCGAGCGCATTAACCCAGCACGCGCGATCGAGCGCATAAACCCAGCGCATCAGCTCAGGTCAGCTCGTCCGGGTCCACCCCGAGCAGGTTGGCTACCTGCTCGATGATCACGTCGTGGACGAGGTCGGCGAGGTCCTCGCGGTCCATCGCCCGGAATTCCAGCGGCCGCCGGTAGAGCACGATCCGTGGGGGGAGCTCCTGCCGGCCGGGTCGCCCAGGCAGCAAGCGGGCCAGCGGCACCTCGCCGTCCTCGAGCACGTCGGAGTCGTAGACGTTGAGATCGGGCGGCACGTCCTCGACCGCGAACTCGACGCCGGCCAGCTCCTTGGCGTAACGCCGCTCGAGGCCCTCGACCGTGTCGAGCACCAGGTCGTCGAAAACCTCGGCCTTGGTGCGGGCCAGCGGCACCGTCGCCGGCACCAGGCGGCCCCGCAGGCCGCGCCCGTGCCGATCGCGGCGGGACGGATGCCCGGGCCCCGACCGGCGGGCCAGCCGCGCCTGATCCGGGCGGCCCTGATCGGGGCGGCCCTGATCTGGACGGCCCGGCTCGCTGCGGCGGCGCTCGGAGGTGGTCACCCGGCAAGACTAGTCCTCCGGGGGCGATCAGAGTGCTCAGGCAGCCTTCGCCGCGTGTCCGATCGGCGAATTCGTCCCATGGAGTCGGCGTGTCGAACGCCCATGGCCGAATCGTGATGCAATCGCGGGTCGGCGTGTCGCGGGGTATCGGGACACACGCAAGGCACCGGAGAGATAACGTGCCGCCGTGAGGTCACCACGGCGCTGCTCCCGGAACGGCTGTCCCCGACAGGCGGTCGCCACTTTGACCTACGTCTACAGCGACTCGACGGCCGTCGTCGGCCCCCTCGCGGCGTTCGCCGAGCCCCATACGTACGACCTGTGCGAGCCACACGCCCGCAGCCTCACCGCCCCCCGAGGCTGGGATCTGGTGCGCCACGACGGCGATTTCGCCCCGCCCCCGCCCACCACCGACGACCTGGTCGCGCTGGCCGACGCCGTCCGGGAGGCGGCCCGCCCGCCGATCGCGCCACCCCCGCGCACCGACGAGAACGACCACCTCCCCGGCCACCAGACCGGCCGCCGCGGCCACCTCCGGGTCATCCCGCCCTCGCACTGACCGACGGCCTTCCTAGATCGGCATGGCCACCAGCTGGTAGCGGTGGCGGAGCCACGGGATCAGCGTGCGGTAGGCGGCGATCGTGTCCGGCTGGTTGTAGTCGTGCGACAGGATGATCGCGCCCTTGCCGACGTGCTTCTCGACCGTCCTGATCACCCGGGTCTGGTGTGCGGCGTCCGACTCGCCCTGCGGGTGCTCCCAGTCGCGCGGGTCGACCTTCCAATAGAGGGAGGTCATGCCCAGTGATTGGGCGGTCGTGACCAGGCTGGGCGTGAAGTTGCCGCCCGGCGCCCGGAAATATCCGATCTTGGCCTTCGGGTCGGCGTTGAGGATCGCGTCGTTGGTGCGCTGCAGGTCGGCCCGGATCTCGGCAGCCGGCTTCTTACCGATGGTCAGGCTGTGGCTCCACGTGTGGTTGCACAGCGTGTGGCCGCCGGCCACGATCTTGCGGACCAGTTCGGGGTGGCGTTGCACGTTCTCGCCGACCAGGCAGAACGTGGCGTGGACGTGCTGCTGGGCGAGCAGCTTGAGCATCCGCGGGGTCTGCACCGGGTCGGGACCGTCGTCGAAGGTGAGAGCCACCGACCGCGTACCGGTCGAAAGATGGCTGCCCGCCGGGCCGCCGGTCTTCTTCCCCAGCTTCGGAGCGTGCGACGCGACGGTGTGGGCCGGCGTGGTGTGCGTGGGCTTGGGTTTGGGCTTCGGTTTCGGCTTGGAAGAGGGCGGCGGCGTCTTGAAGATCGGCGCTGCCCTGGTGGCGTGATGGTGCGGCACTTCCTGGGCCGCTGCCCGCCCGGCCACGCCGATCGTCAGCAGTGCCGTGCCCATCAGCACCGCTTTCTTTGAGCGCGACAAGCGCATCTGACCCTCCCCAGTCGATCCGAGGAGGACGACTCTGCCTCTCCGGACGTTCCCTCGCCGGCGGCCCGGCTCCGAACGGCACGCTTTCGGGACCAAACCACTCTCGACCGAGTTCGGGATCATCTGACGGACAAAACCACACGGAAACGCCGCGACGCGTGTGCGCCGCGGCGTTCTTCCGTCCGCTCAGGCGGACAACTCCGCCAACTCGTCCGATGTGAGCAGACGGGAACGGATCAAGAACCGTACGCCCTCGGGCGCCTCCAGCGAGAAGCCGGCACCGCGCCCGGGGACCACGTCCACCGTCAGATGGGTGTGCCTCCAGAGCTCGAACTGCGAGGCCGACATCCAGAACGTGATCGGCTCGGGCACCCCTTCGATGCGCAGGGACTCGAGCAGCACGTCCGATTTGCCGGTCCGGAATTCGCCCTCCAGGTAGCACATCGGCGAGCTGCCGTCGCAGCACCCGCCGGACTGGTGGAACATCAGCGGACCGTGTTGCTCCCGCAGCTGCCGCATCATGCCGGCGGCGGCGGGAGTCACGTCGACTCGGGTGACCATGGCCTAGAAGAAACCCATCGCCTTGGGGGAGTAGCTGACCAGGAGGTTCTTGGTCTGCTGGTAGTGGTCGAGCATCATCTTGTGGTTTTCCCGGCCGATGCCGGACTGCTTGTAGCCACCGAACGCGGCGTGCGCCGGGTACTGGTGGTAGCAGTTCGTCCACACACGACCGGCCTTGATCGCGCGCCCGGCCCGGTACGCCTGGTTGATGTCCCGCGTCCACACGCCGGCGCCCAGGCCGTACAGGGTGTCGTTGGCGATCTTGATCGCGTCGGCGTAGTCGGCGAACGACGTCACCGAGACCACCGGGCCGAAGATCTCCTCCTGGAAGATCCGCATCGAGTTGTTGCCCTCGAAGATCGTCGGCTGCACGTAGTAGCCGCCGGACAGGTTGCCGCCCAGGTCGGCCCGGGCCCCGCCGGTCAGCGCCTTCGCGCCCTCCTGACGGCCGATGTCCAGGTAGGACAGGATCTTCTCGAGCTGGTCGTTGGACGCCTGGGCGCCGACCTGGGTGTCGGTGTCGAGCGGGTTGCCCTGCTTCATGTTCTCGACGCGCTTCACGCCCGCGGCCAGGAAGTCCTGGTAGATGCTCTGCTGGATGAGCGCGCGGGACGGGCAGGTGCAGACCTCACCCTGGTTGAGCGCGAACATCGCGAAGCCCTCGAGCGCCTTGTCCTGGAAGTCGTCCTCGATCGAGTTGACGTCTTCGAAGAAGATGTTCGGCGACTTGCCGCCGAGCTCGAGCGTGACCGGGATCAGGTTTTCCGAGGCGTACTGCATGATCAGGCGGCCGGTGGTGGTCTCGCCGGTGAACGCGACCTTGGCGACCCGGTTGGACGAGGCCAGCGGCTTGCCCGCCTCAACGCCGAAGCCGTTGACGATGTTGAGCACGCCCGGCGGGAGCAGGTCGCCGATCAGCGACATCAGGTAGTGGATCGAGGCCGGGGTCTGCTCGGCCGGCTTGAGCACGACCGCGTTGCCGGCGGCCAGGGCCGGAGCCAGCTTCCACGTCGCCATCAGGATCGGGAAGTTCCAGGGGATGATCTGGCCGACCACGCCGAGCGGCTCGTGGAAGTGGTACGCCACGGTGTCGTCGTCGATCTCGCCGGCCGAGCCCTCCTGGGCCCGGATCGCGCCCGCGAAGTAGCGGAAGTGGTCGATCGCGAGCGGGATGTCGGCGGCCAGGGTCTCGCGGACCGGCTTGCCGTTCTCCCAGGCCTCGGCGACCGCGATCTTCTCGAGGTTCTGTTCCATCCGGTCGGCGATCTTGTTGAGGATGTTGGCCCGCTCGGCGACCGAGGTGCGGCCCCAGGCGTCGGCCGCGCCGTGCGCCGCGTCGAGCGCCTTCTCGACGTCGTCGCCGGTGCCGCGGGCGATCTCGGTGAAGGTCTCGCCGGTGACGGGGGAGGGGTTCTCGAAGTACTGACCCTTGGCGGGCGGGACCCACTCGCCGCCGATGTAGTTGTCGTAGCGCGACTGGTAGCTGACGATCGAGCCGTCGGAGCCGGGCGGGGAGTAAATGGTCATGATCAGCCTCCGTACCTCTATGTCGGGGTGCGGACGACGCTAATTTCAGCGACGTTGCAAGGACGTTGCAACGCCGTACTCGAGAGCCAGCTGACGGACGCGGGACTCGGCCAGCGGACGGATCGGCGAGCCGGTCGGCAACAGGCGGGCGTAGCCCTCCCACATCTGCAGGTCATCGGCCCCGTAGGGGGCGTGCAGCCAGGTTCGCATCAGGATGCGGTCGCCGCTCGCCAGCACCGCGGCGCGCAGCCGGCCTTCGACCAGTCGGCGCAGCCGGACCACGCCGGGCGCTTCCGAGGACGGAAGCAGCGGTCCCGCGTACGCGTCGAGCGCCTCCGACACCCGCCCGTGCTCGAGCAGGCGGATGACCGCCGCGAAGTCGGCGTCGAGCTCGACCCGGAGCCGGTAGGGCCGCGAGTCGAGCAGCTCCGGCCCCAGCGTGCGGCGCAGACGGGACAGCTCGGCCCGCACGGTCACCGGATTGAGGTCATCGGCATAAAGATCAAAGGTCAACTGATCTCCGGTACGCCCTTCCGGGTGCGCCAGGAGCAGCACGAGCAGTTCCGAGTGCCGGCGACCGAGGCGCAGCCGCCGGCCGCCGGTGCAGAGCACCACCTCGTCCCGGCCGAGCGAGGTCACCGTGCCGGTGGCCGACGGCGACGGCCGGTGACTGCCCAGGTAGGCCTCGGCCGCCAGCGCGGTGGCCCGCACCAGCGCCAGGCTGTGCGGGTTGGCCAGGTGGTCGCCGCCGGTCACGTCGATGGCGCCGAGCAGCCGCCCGGTCGCCGGGTCGTGGATCGGGGCGGCCGCGCAGGTCCAGCGCTGCACCGGCCGGCTGAAGTGCTCGGTGGCGAAGATCTGCAGCGGGTGGTCGACGGCGAGGGCGGTGCCGGGGGCGTTGGTGCCGGCGTGCGCCTCGTCCCAGCGGGCGCCGGGCACGAAGTTCATCGCCTCGGCGCCGGCCAGCACCGACGCCGTGCCCTCGACCCAGAGCAGCCGCCCGTACGCGTCGCAGACCGCCATCAGATGGTCGCCGTCGTCGGCCAGCCCGCCGAGCAGATCGCGGAAGATCGGCAGCACCCGGGCCAGCGGGTGCGCCGCGCGGTAGGCCTCGAGCTCGCTGTCCTCCAGCTCGATCGGGGCGGTGCTGTCGGCGGTGTGCAAGGCGTGGGCCGACCGGCGCCAGGAGTCGGCGACCACCTCGCGGACGGCCGGGGCCGGTCCGTCACCCGTCATGAACCTCTCGTGGGCACGCCCCACCTGCCGGATGCGCTCGGCCGGGTCGGCGTCGCGGTCGAGGGCGAGCCACGGGTTGGGCATCGGCGTACCTCCAGTCCCACCCATCGTGACCCGCATCACCGTCACTAACAAGGCTCTACTGTTCGCACCGTGCAGTGGCCGCGTACCGAAAAAGAAGCGCTCGAGGAGCAGGATGCCCTCCGGGCCCGCGTTCTTCCCGGCCCGGGCCCGGCCTCGCCGGGTGCGGTGGCCGGCCTTGACGTTGCCTACCAGGGAGATCGGCTCGCGGCGGCCGTCGTGGTGCTCGACCCGGTAACACTGGATCTGGTCGACACCGCGGTCGTGCGGGGCACGCCCGCCTTCCCGTACGTTCCGGGTCTGTTCGCCTTCCGCGAGATCCCGGCCCTGCTCGACGCCCTCGATCGTCTTCGCGTGCGGCCCGACGTGCTGATCTGCGACGGACACGGGATGGCCCACCCGCGCCGCTTCGGGCTCGCCTCGCACCTGGGCGTACTGACCGGTCTGCCGTCGTTCGGGGTCGGCAAGACGAGGCTGATCGGGCACTGGGAGCCGGTCGGCGCCAAGCGCGGCGAGCGCTCGGATCTCGTCGACGACGGCGAGACGGTCGGCGCGGTGCTGCGCACCCAGGATCAGGTCAAGCCGGTGTTCGTCTCCACCGGCCACCGGATGGATCTCGAAACGGCCTGCTCGTTGACGCTGCGTCTGACGCCGCGATTCCGGCTGCCGGAGACCACCCGGGCAGCCGACCGAGCCTGTCGCGATGCCGTCTCTTAACGACGACGCTGCTTCGTTGCGGCCCTTTGGACACCTCTGCTCCGTTAGTCTCGGCGTGAAATCACCTGGCTGAGGAGTGAGCATTGTCTGATCTGTCCAAGATCGTGAAGGCGTACGACGTGCGCGGCACGGTTCCGGACCAATTCAACGAGACGGTCGCCCGCGCGCTGGGCACCGCGTTCGTCGAAATGCTCCGCGAGTCGGGCGACGACGCGGACCGGATCGTCACCGCCCACGACATGCGCGAATCCGGCCCGGGCCTGGTCGCCGCCTTCGCCCGCGGCGCCAACGCGGCCGGCGCGGCCGTGATCAACATCGGCCTGGGCTCGACCGACGAGCTCTACTATGCGGCCGGCTCGCTCGGCCTGCCCGGCGCGATGTTCACCGCCAGCCACAATCCGGCGCAATACAACGGCATCAAGCTGTGCCGGGCCGGTGCCAAGCCGGTCGGGCAGGACAGCGGCCTCGCCGTGGTCCGCCGCCGGGCCGAGCAACTGCTCTCCGACCTCAACGCCGAGGCCGACGGCCCGTCCCGCATCGAGCAGCGTGACCTGCTCGCCGACTACGCGGCCCACCTGCGGTCGCTGGTCGACCTGTCCGGCATCCGGCCGCTCAAGGTGATCGTCGACGCCGGCAACGGCATGGGCGGCTACACGGTTCCGGCCGTGCTGGGCGACCAGGTGCTGCCCGCCCTGCCGCTCGAAATCGTCCCGGTCTTCTTCGAGCTCGACGGTTCCTTCCCCAACCACGAGGCCAACCCGCTCGACCCGGCCAACCTGGTCGACCTCCAGGAGGCGATCCGGGCCCAGGGCGCCGACATCGGCCTCGCCTTCGACGGCGACGCCGACCGGTGCTTCGTGATCGACGAGCACGGCGACCCGGTGTCGCCGTCGGCGATCACCGCCCTGGTTGCCGTACGGGAACTGGCCAGGTTCCCGGGCAGCACGATCATCCACAACCTGATCACCTCGTCCGCGGTACCCGAGATCGTCACCGAGAAGGGCGGCAAGCCGGTCCGCGCCCGGGTCGGGCACTCGTTCATCAAGGCCGAGATGGCCCGCACCAACGCGGTCTTCGGCGGCGAGCACTCGGCGCACTACTACTTCCGCGACTTCTGGTTCGCCGACACCGGCATGCTGGCCGCGATGCACGTGCTGGCCGCGCTGGGCGAGCAGGACCGGCCGCTCTCCGAGTTCGCCGCCGAATACGAGCGCTACTCGGCCTCCGGCGAGATCAACTCGACCGTGGACGATGCACCGTCGCGAGTGGCCGCCGTGCGGGCGGCCTACCCGCACGCCGACGTCGACGAGCTCGACGGTCTGACCGTGCGGCTCGGCGACGGCTCGTGGTTCAACCTGCGGACGTCCAACACCGAGCCACTGCTGCGGCTGAACGTCGAGGCGGTCAAGCCCGACCGGATGGCCGCTCTGCGCGACGAAGTGCTGGCCATCATCCGCAGCTAGGATCAGTGGACCCACTCTTCCGTTACCCGTAAGGAGCCGTTCGGTGGCCCTCGATCCGCAGCTCTTGGACATTCTGGCCTGTCCGGACACGCATCACGCGCCGCTCACCCACGACGCCGATGCGCAGACCCTCACGTGCACGGAGTGCGGGCGCGTCTTCGAGATCCGTGACGACATCCCGATCCTGCTGCTGGACGAGGCCCGCAAGCCGGCGAGCTCCAGCGAGGCATCCTGATGGCCAACCCGATGGAGGCCGGTGCCGCCGGCGTGCACGGCCACCGCATCGTCGACCAGTCGCTGCTCGACGACGAGAAGGCGATGCTCGACAACGACCCGGGCGGCATGCTCCGGGCCACCGCCTCGGCCGGCGCCCAGGTGCGCGAAGCGGCGGCGCTGGCCGCCGAGGCCGACCTGAGCGCGCTCGCCGACGAGGGCCGCCCGCGGGCCGTGGTGGTGGCCGGCATCGGCACCGCCGGCCTGACCGGCAACATCCTGGCCACCGTGGCCGGCCCGCGCTGCCCGGTGCCGATCATCGGGCACCGCAGCGCCGGCGTGCCCGGTTGGGTCGGCGCGGCCGACGTGGTCATCGCCGTCTCGGCCTCCGGTCGCAGCCCCGAGGCCCTGGCCGCCGCCGACGCGGCCGCTCGCCGCGGTGCCCGGCTGGTCGCGATCGGCAACCCCGACACCGAACTGCAGGCGATAGCCGAGCGGGCCCGCGCCCCGTTCATCCCGGTGCCGCGCCGCGCCCCGGCCCGGGCCAGCCTCTGGGGCCTGGCCGTGCCGGTGCTGCTGGCCGCCCGGGCGATCGGCCTGGTCAAGGTCAACGAGGCCGACCTGGCCGAGACCGCGACCCGCCTCGACGCCGACGCCGAGCGCTGCCGTCCCGGTGCCGACGCGTTCGTCAACCCGGCCAAGGAGCTCGCGCTCGGCCTGGCCGGCTCCATCCCGATCGTCTGGGGCTCGTCGCCGCTGGCCACCGTGGCCGCCCGCCGGTTCGCCGACACGCTGGCCGCCAACGCGCGTTACCCGGTGATGGCCGGCGCGCTCGGCGAGGCCGGCCGCGGCCGGGTCGGCCTGCTCGACGGCGTCTTCGGCGGCCTGGCCGAGACGTCGCGCGACATCTTCTCCGACTCCGACGAGGAATCCGCCCTCACCCGGCTGCGCCTGGTCATCTTCCGCGACGGCGGGCTCAACCCCGAGGACGACGCGGACGAGCCGGTCGCGGTCGAGGAGCGCCGGGCCGACGCAGTGCAGACCCTGGCCGAGCGGCGCGGCGTGCGCTGCGACGTGCTCACCGCCGAGGGCGCCTCGTCGCTCGAGCGGCTCGCCTCCCTGACCGCGGTTCCTGATTTCGCATCGCTCTATCTAGCATTGGCGCACGGGCTCGACCCGATGGCCGTGCCGGCGATCAACGAAATGAAGGAGTTGTCCAACCCGATGCCAGAAGGCATATCGTGACGGAGCGTAGCGGAGTCGCCGACAAGCACAGCAGCACTTGTGCTCCTGTCACGGCGGAGCGAAGCGGAGCCGTGGCATGAGCACAGAGGGCGGGACCAAGGCGATCATCGCCGCCCTGTCGGCCAACCTCGGCATCGCGGTCACCAAGTTCGTCGCGGCCGGGCTGACCGGCTCGTCGTCGATGCTGGCCGAGGCGATCCACTCGGTCGCCGACTCGGGCAACCAGCTGTTGCTGCTGGTCGGCGGCAGGCAGTCGCGTAAGAAGGCGACACCCGAGCACCCCTTCGGGTACGGCCGCGAGCGCTACCTCTACGCGTTCATCGTCTCGATCGTGCTGTTCAGCGTCGGTGGCCTGTTCGCGCTCTACGAGGGCTACCACAAGATCAGGCACCCCGAGGCGATCCACGCGTGGCAGTGGGTGCCGGTGGTGGTGCTGGTGATCGCGACCGGCCTCGAGGCCTACTCGTTCATGACCGCGGTCCGCGAGTCCAACCACACCCGCGGCACGACCTCCTGGGTCAACTACGTGCGCCGGTCCAAGGCGCCGGAGCTCCCGGTCGTGCTGCTCGAAGACTCGGGTGCGCTGATCGGCCTCGTGCTGGCCCTGTTCGGCGTGGTGCTGACCCTGATCACCGGCAACGGCGTGTGGGACGGCATCGGCACCGGGGCGATCGGCCTGCTGCTGGTGGCCATCGCCGTGATCCTGGCCACCGAGACGAAGAGCCTGCTGATCGGCGAGGGTGCCAGCCCGGAAGACCTCCGCAAGATCGAGAAGGCGGTCCTGGCCGGTGACGGCATCGAGCGCATCATCCACATGAAGACACTGCACCTGGGCCCCGAGGAGCTACTCGTCGCGGTCAAGATCGCGGTGCCGCGCACCGAGCGGGCCGACGACCTGGCCCGCCACATCGACGAGACCGAGGTGCGCATCCGCGAGGCGGTCCCGATCGCCCGCGTGATCTACATCGAGCCCGACATCTACCAGCCTCGCGAGGCCATTTCGGTCGAGGACGACGCCGCCCCCGCCAACGCCTGAGCGGCGGCCAGGTGATCGAATTCGCCCCTACCCAGATCTGGGGTGGGGGCGGTTCGGGCCGCTCCGGCTGATACTTTGCGCGATATGAGCGTGTATCCGCTGACCGGCATCGTCCGTCCCTACGCGTGGGGCTCCCGCACCTCCATCGCCGAGCTGCAGGGCCGTCCCGCGCCGACCGGCGAACCGGAAGCGGAACTGTGGCTCGGCGCCCACCCGGACGACCCGGCCACCGTGATCCGGCCCGACGGGCCGATCACCCTCGACACGCTGATCGCCTCCGACCCGGCCGGGCAGTTGGGCGCGGACGTCGCGGGCGAGTTCGGCCCACGGCTGCCCTACCTGATGAAGGTGCTCGCCGCCGAAAGCCCGCTCTCGCTGCAGGCCCACCCCGACGCCGAGTACGCGAAGCAGGCCTACGCCCGCCAGCAGGCCGACCCGTCCCTCCCCAGGAACTACACGGACGCCTACCACAAGCCGGAGATGCTGGTCGCGCTCACGCCGTTCGAGGCATTGTGCGGGTTCCGGTCACCGTCCGACTCGGCCGCGGCGATCGAGGCCCTCGGCATCCCGTCGCTGGCGCCGGTCGTGGACGCCCTGCGGGCCGGTGACCTGCGCACCGCCGTGGGCACGCTGCTCACCTGGCCCGACGCCGACCGTAAGCCGCTGGTCGAAGCGGTACTCGAGGCCGGCAACGAGCTCGCGGCGCGGCTGGCCGGCCACTACCCGGGCGACCCCGGCGTGCTGGTCGCACTCTTGCTCAACCATGTGCGGCTCGACCCGGGCCAGGCGATCTGGATGCCGGCCGGCAACCTCCACGCCTACCTGCGCGGCACCGGCGTCGAGCTGATGGCGGCCAGCGACAACGTGCTGCGCGGCGGCCTCACCCCGAAGCGGGTCGACGTCGACGAACTCCTGCGGGTGCTGGTCTTCGAGGTGCTCGACGACCCGATCCTCCCGGCGACGCCGGTTGGGCCGGGGGTGGAGACGTGGGCGGTCCCGGTGCGCGACTTCGTCCTGTACGCCGTGGACCTCGACGGCACCCGCCCGCCGACGGAGGTGCCGGCCCACGGCGCCCGGATCGTCGTCACGGTCTCGGGCGACCTGTTCGTGGGGCAGAGCGTCGACGGCACCCCGGTGGACGTACCGGCGGGCAGCGCGGCCTACGCCCCAGCCTCGGCCGGGCACATCAAGCTCGCCGGCACCGGCCGCGCTTTCGTAGCCGCCGTCCGCTCCTGACCCGCAGCCCCGCCCCCTCGCGTCGTCGCTGGTTGGGCGGGTGCCCCGCGGCGGCGCGTGATGGACTGCTGGGGCTCGCCCCGGTCGGTCGTTTGTGCGGTTGCGCGTGATGGTGTGCTCGGCGGTCGTTTGTGCGGTTGCGCGTGACGGCCTTCGGGGGCCGCTCCCGTCGGTCGGTTGGGCGGTTGGGCGGTTCGCTCGGACCCTCGCCGCCGCGGCTGGTTGTTCGGGCGGTTGGGGAGCGGTTGCGTGTGACGGTTTGCTCGGGGCCGCCGCCGCCGCGGCTGGTTGTTCGGGCGGTTGGGGAGCGGTTGCGTGTGACGGTTTGCTCGGGACCGCGGCCACCGCGGCTGGTCGTTTGGGCGGTTGGGCGACGGTTCGTGTGGCCGTTCGCTGCGGCGCCTCGTCGGTCGTCCGGGCGGTTGGCTACGGCGGTGCGTGACGGTTTGCTCGGGCCGCCGGGGCGGGCGTCCCGGCGGCTGGGCGACGGGTTGTGACGGTTTGCTCTGCTCGGCCCGTCGGTCGCATAGGTGGCCGGCGAGGGATGCGGCATCCGCTTATGAGAGCGTCGTCTTGCGGTGGCGGTGTGGAACTGGCTCGACCGAAAAGAGGTGGGACTGCCTCGTTTTGCCTGGCTTGCGGGGTGATCGTGCACGGTTCTCGCTTTTCGATGGCGTTTCCGCGCCTGGATCGCGCTTTCCCGGTGGATGTCCGATTTTCGGGGCCGAGAATGGCGAAAGCTTCAGTGGCGTTCGGGCGGCCCATTTTGCGCCGGCCGTTCTCGACAACGGTGACCGGCCGTTTCGGTGGGCCGGGAACGAGTTGGGGACCGGCGTCTGTGCAGGTGAGGCGGGTCGGCACGCTTCGCACACCAGACCCGCCCGGCAAATCAGGAAATTTGCGGATTTGCTTGACAGATATGTGTGCTGAGTGTGAAGCTACAAGCACGCAGCGTCATTGGTGATCGGGGGGTCCCACGGACGCGCGCGGTACCAAACCGGGGGGATGAACGGGGCGGCGGGTCTAGGCCTGTCGCCCCGTTCGCTATGTGCGGGACAAATGCGCCGGCCGCCATTCGGCCGAATGCGTCGAGCGGGCGAAACGGCGCCGATCATGCGGGTTGAGGGTGCGGCGCGCCCGGAGCGAGTGCGAAGCGCTTCTCGAACCAGACGATCGCGCAGATCGAGCTCTTCACCCGCACCGACGACTATCCGGTCGGCGTCTACGTGCTGCCCAAGCACCTCGACGAGAAGGTCGCCCGCCTGCACCTGGACGCGCTCGGCGTCAAGCTCACGACGCTCTCCAAGGAGCAGGCCGCCTACCTCGGCGTCGCGGTCGAGGGCCCGTTCAAGGCCGACCACTACCGCTATTGAGGGCTGGGCCCCGCTCGCCCGCCGAGCGGGGCCCCCGGGAGCCGGTGGTTGCCGCCACCCGCTTCCTTGGTCCTCTTCATTACGACATGCCTCCTGACCTGCATGCAAGTGCATAGTGTGTGCTGCAAGTTGCAGCGTGCGACCGGATCGCCGTTAAGGTGTCTGCGTGGCGAGGCCGACTTCGACGGCGCGGCGCGAGCTCGGCGCCGAGCTGCGCCGCCTCCGTGGCGACCGACGGGGCGTCGACGTGTCTTCGGCTCTGGGCTGGTCGGAGTCCAAGTTGAGCCGGATCGAAACTGCGCACACCGGCATCAGCGAGGCCGATCTGGATCGGCTTCTCACGGCTTTGGACGTACGCGTGGAAGACCGTGACCGTCTCCGCGACCTGGCCCACCGGAGCCGGGTCCGGGCCTGGTGGACGCCGTACCGGTCGTCGGTGCCCGACCCCTACGACGAATACGTCGCGCTCGAGGCCGAGGCGATCGCGATCTGCGAGTGGGAGGCCCAGATCGTGCCGGGCCTGCTGCAGACCGACGAGTACGCGCGAGCCGTGATCGAGGTGGGGGCCGATATCGGCGACACCGAGACGATCCAGCGCCGGCTCGCCCTGCGGATGGCGCGCCAGGCCGTGCTGACCCGTGACCCGCCGCCGTCGCTGCAGCTCATCGTCGACGAGGCCGTCCTCTATCGGGAGGTCGGCGGGCACGACGTGCTGTGCCGTCAGCTGACCCGGATGCTCGACGCCAGCCATCGACCGGGGCTCGAGCTTCTGGTGCTGCCGTTCTCGGCCGGCGCGCACGCCGGTCAGATCGAGTCGTTCATGGTGCTGGAGTTCGAGGAGGGCACTCGCTCTCCCGTGGTGCACAGCGAAGGGCTGACCGGCGGTCTCTTCCGGGTGACAGCCGAAGAGGTCGAGGTCTACCAGGACGCCCTCGATGACCTGCGAGAACGCACATTGTCGGCGGAACAGAGCCGAACGGTCATCGCTGAAAGGGAGGAATCCCTGCGCTGTCGATCAGCTTTCTGAGCTGAAATGGGACCTGCATTTTTCGGTCAACGAAGGGAACGACGATGCAGGACGACGCCACCCTCACCTGGCGTAAGAGCACGCGCAGCGGCGCCGCCGGACACTGCGTCGAGGTTGCCGACGCACCGGCCTCCGTGCTGGTGCGTGACTCCAAGGACGTCACCGGTCCGGTGCTCGCCTTCGGACGGCCCGACTGGGCCGGCTTCATCGCGGGTGTCCGAGCCGGGGAGTTCGACCGGCACTAATTTACCGATCCGACAACAAGGGGCGACGTCGTGTGGCGTCGCCCCTTACTTGTGACCGGAGTGATACGACGCCAACTTGACGAACGTCCGGCCGATCTGCGTAAGGTATGGCGAACCTAACTTAGGGAACCCTGGCCTACCTGGGAGGAACGCGTGATTCCCACGCTGGTGATCGGGCTCCGCGAGGGCCTCGAGGCCTCGCTGATCGTCGGGATCATCGCGGCGTTCCTCAACCACACCGGGCGCCGCGATGCGTTGAAGCAGGTCTGGGCCGGTGTGGGCGGCGCGGTCGTGCTCTGTCTGGCCGTGGGCATCGCGCTCTTCGCGCTCTCCCGTGAGCTGCCGCAGAAGGCCCAGGAAGGCCTGGAGACCATCGTCGGGCTGTTCGCCCTGGCCATGGTCACCTTCATGATCTTCTGGATGACCAAGCACGCCCGCAGCATGAAGAAGGAGCTGGAGGGCGCCGCCTCGGAGGCGCTGGCCGCCGGCTCGGCCCGGGCCCTGGTCGTGATGGCGTTCCTGGCCGTGCTCCGCGAGGGTTTCGAGACCGCGGTCTTCCTGATCGCCGTCATTCAGAACAGCAGCAGCGCGGGCAGCGCGACGGTCGGCGCGCTGATCGGCATCGTCATCGCGGTCGGCCTCGGCTGGGGCATCTACCGCGGCGGCGTCCACATCAACCTGGGCCGGTTCTTCAAGGTGACCGGCCTGGTGCTCGCCCTGGTCGCGGCCGGGCTGGCGATGACCGCGGTGCACACCGCGTTCGAGGCCGGCTGGCTGACCGCGGGCCAGGCCACCGCCACCGACCTGACCTGGCTCGTCCGGCCGGGCACCGTGCTCTCGTCGCTGCTGACCGGCGTGCTCGGCATTCAGCCGAAGCCGACCGTGTCCGAGACGATCGCCTGGTTCATCTACGCCGTGCCGATCGTCGCCTACGTCGCATGGCCGCGCCGTCGCCCGAGCAAGCCCGCACCCCGGCTGGAGAACGCCGGCGCACCCGCCTGATCCCCACCCCTTTGTTCGCTGTTCCTACAAGGAGTTCCGGCATCATGCCCAAAATCATGCGCACCGCGCTGCGGAGCCTCCCCGTACTGGTCCTCGCGACCGGTGTGGCCGCCTGCGCGGACGACAAGTCCTCCTCGTCGGACAGCGTCGCCGCGGGTGCCGCGACGGTGACCATCACCGTCACCGACGACGGCTGCACCCCGTCGCCGGCCACCGCGGCCGCGGGCCCGATCAACTTCCAGGTCAAGAACTCCACCGCGACCAAGGTCAGCGAGGCCGAACTGCTCCGCGGGGACACGATCATGGGGGAGAAGGAGAACCTGACCCCGGGCCTGTCCGGCTCGTTCTCCCTCAAACTGGAGGCCGGCAAGTACCAGGTCTACTGCCCCAACGCGAAGACCGAGAAAACCGACTTCACGGTCAGCGGCAGTGCCGCCGCCGCCGCGGCCGATCCGGCCGTGGCCACCGCGCTGACCGACGCCACGACCAAATACCAGCAGTACGTGGCGGCCGAGGTGGACAAGCTGATCCCGGCCACCAGGACCTTCACCGATGCGGTGCGGTCCGGCGACGTCGACGCGGCCAAGAAGGCGTTCGCGCCGGCCCGGTACTACTACGAGGAGGTCGAGCCGGTCGCAGAGAGCTTCGGTGACCTCGACCCGGACCTCGACGCGCGCATCGACGACGTCGACAACGAGGCCAGTTGGACCGGCTTCCACCGCCTCGAGAAGGGCCTGTGGGCGGACCGGTCGACCAAGGGCCTGGCGCCGGTCGCCACCAAGCTCGACCAGGACGTGGCCAAGCTGAAGACCCTGGTCGCGACCGTCAAGTTCCAGCCCGCCCAGCTCGCCAACGGCGCGACCGAGCTCCTCAACGAGGTCGCCTCGAGCAAGATCACGGGTGAGGAGGACCGGTACAGCCACACCGACCTCTCCGACTTCGAGGCCAACGTGTCCGGTGGCCAGGAGGCGTTCAACCTGCTCCGGCCGGCCCTCGACAAGATCGACCCGGCGCTCTCGGCGACCGTGCAGCAGCAGTTCACCGCGGTGCTCGACTCGATCAAGCCGTACAAGCACGGCGACACCTACGTCGACTACTCGACCGTCAAGGAGGACCAGCGCAAGGTCCTGACCCAGAAGGTCGACGCCCTCGCCGAGCCGCTGTCCCAGGTCGCTGCCAAGGTCACGCTCTGATGAAAGCCTCCCGGCGTGGATTCCTGCTCGGCGGCGTGGCCGTCGCCGGTGCCGGTGTCGGTGGCCTCGCGGGCCACGCCGCCACACCGGCGAAGGCCACGGCGGCCCCGGCCGACCGGGTGGCGTTCCACGGCGCCCGGCAGGCCGGCATCGCGACGCCACCACAGCAGCGGCTGGCCTTCGCGGCGTACGACCTCGTCACCACCGACCGCGCGGCGCTCCAGCAACTGCTGAAGACCTGGACCGACGCCGCGGCAGCGATGTGCGCCGGCCAGATGGTGCCCGGCGACAGCACCACCCCGGCCGCGCCGCCGGCCGACACCGGCGAGGCGGTCGGCCTGTCGCCGGCCAACCTGACCATCACGATCGGGTTCGGACCGTCGCTGTTCGACGGCCGGTTCGGGCTCGCGGGCAAACGGCCGGCTGCCCTGGCCGACCTGCCGCACTTCCCGAAGGACCAGCTCGATCCGGCGAACAGCAACGGCGACCTGTGCATCCAGGCCTGCGCCGACGATCCGGTGGTGGCGTTCCACGCGATCCGCAACCTGGCCCGGCTCGGCCGGGGCACGGTGACCATGCGCTGGTCGCAGCTCGGCTTCGGCAAGGCCGCGTCGACCAGCGCGGCCGAGGAGACGCCGCGCAACCTGTTCGGCTTCAAGGACGGCACCCGCAACATCGAGACCGCCGACGAAGGCCTGATGAACCAGCACGTCTGGGTCGGTAGCGAGAGCGACCAGGCCTGGATGCGCGGCGGCAGCTACCTGGTCTCCCGCCGCATCCGGATGAAGATCGAGGCGTGGGACCGCGACTACCTGTCCGACCAGGAGGCGGTCTTCGGGCGGCACAAGGTCAGCGGCGCACCGCTGACCGGGGCCGGGGAACACGACTCGCCCGACTTCGCGGCCCGGGCGGCCGACGGGCAGCCGGCGATTCCGATGGACGCGCACATGCGGCTGGCGGCCCACGAGAACAACAACGGCGTACGCATCCTGCGGCGGGGTTACTCGTACACCGACGGGATGTTCAGCGACTCCGGTGAGTTGAACGCCGGGTTGTTCTTCATCGCGTACCAGAAGGACCCGCGTGCCCAGTTCGTACCGTTGCAGCGCAAGCTGGCCGGGAACGACGCACTCAACGAATACATCGAGCACGTCGGATCCGGTTTGTTCGCCTGCCCACCGGGAGTTCCCACCTCCGGTGACTTCTGGGGCAGCGCCCTCTTCGCGTAGGCTCGCGGGCAAGATCGCCCCCGGGTGAAGCGGGGTTCGGGAGGACAGTGCAATATTGGACCGCATGAGAGCCCGGGTACTCGTCGTCGATGACGACCCAGCGTTGGCCGAGATGCTCGGCATCGTCCTGCGAAGCGAGGGGTTTCTGCCCTCGTTCGTCGCCGACGGTGAGCGTGCGCTGGCCGCCTTCCGCGAGAGCCGGCCCGACATCGTCCTGCTCGATCTGATGCTGCCCGGCATGAGCGGCATCGACGTCGCGCGGGCCATCCGCACCGAGTCGGGCATCCCGATCGTGATGCTGACCGCCAAGAGCGACACCGTCGACGTGGTGCTCGGCCTCGAGTCGGGCGCCGACGACTACGTGGTCAAGCCGTTCAAGCCCAAGGAACTGGTCGCCCGCATGCGGGCCCGCCTGCGCCGGGGCGAGGACGCCGCGCCCGAGATGCTGACCATCGGGCCGCCCGGCAACCAGATCACCATCGACGTACCGGCGCACACCGTGTCGCGCGACGGCGAAGAGGTGAAGCTGACCCCGCTCGAGTTCGACCTGCTGGTCGCCCTGGCCCGCAAGCCGCGCCAGGTGTTCACCCGCGAGGTCCTGCTCGAGCAGGTCTGGGGTTACCGGCACGCGGCCGACACCCGTCTGGTCAACGTGCACGTCCAGCGACTACGCGCCAAGATCGAGCCGGACCCGGAACGCCCGGAAATCATCCTTACCGTCCGAGGTGTCGGCTATAAGGCGGGCACCGGCTAGCCGCCCCGGGCGGCTAACCTTGCCGCGAGATGCGCGCTCCGTCCTGGCTTCCGCTACCGGTCCGCCGCACCCTGAGGGTGGTGCGGCGCTACTGGCGGTTCGGGCTGCGCCGCTTCGAGCGGTTCTCCGCGCCGGTCCGGCGCGCCTGGCGGCGATCCCTGCAGCTGCGGGTCGTCGCGCTGACCCTGGTCGCCTCCGGTGTGCTGGTCGGCGCGTTCGGCTGGTTCGTCGCCGACCGCAGCGCCAAGATCCTGCTCGGCCGCGCGCAGGACGAGGTACGCGCGTCCATGACCAGCAAGGTCAACTACACCGAGCAGCAGCTCACGGTCTTCCAGCGCACCGACGACACCAAGCTGCCGGCGAGCATGAACACCGCGGTCAGCCAGCTGGTCGACGGCAACCCGAGCGAGTCCGGCGGCTCGATCCTGTCGCTGCGCGCCACCAACTACCGCGGCCTGCGCCCGGTGACGCTGCCCGACGCCGAGACCAGCGGGCTCACCACGTCCGACCTGATCACGCCCGACCTGATCGCCGCCGTGGCCGGTTCCGGCCGGGCCGACGACCACGGGCACGTGGCCGACCAGATCCGCACCGTCAAGGTCAACGGCCAGTCGACCAAATACCTGGTCTACGGCTCCCCGGTGCCGACCAGCTTCGGGCATCTCGAGCTCTACTACGCGGTGCCACTGACCACCGAGGACAGCGCGGCCAACCAGATCCGCACCACCGTGCTGGTCACCGGCCTCGCCCTGGTGATCCTGCTCGGTGTGGTCGCCGGCCTGGTCACCCGCCTCGTGGTGACGCCGGTGCGGGTCGCCGCGCGCACCGCCCAGCGGCTGTCGGCCGGCCTGCTCGACCAGCGCATGAAGGTCGACGGCGAAGACGACCTGGCCCTGCTCGCGGCCGCGTTCAACCAGATGGCGGCCAACCTCCAGCGGCAGATCGTGCGGCTGGAAGAGATGTCGCGCCTGCAGCGCCGGTTCACCTCTGACGTCTCCCACGAGCTGCGCACGCCGCTCACCACGGTCCGCATGGCGGCCGACCTGATCTTTTCGGAGCGCGAGGATTTCGATCCGGCGGTGGCCCGCAGCGCCGAACTGCTGCAGGCCGAGCTCGACCGGTTCGAGAGCCTGCTGACCGACCTGCTCGAGATCAGCCGGTTCGACGCCGGGTTCGCCGCGCTCGACGCCGAGCACACCGACCTCGTCCCGATCGTCGAGCGGGTCGCCGAGCGGCTGGCCGGCCTGGCCGAGCGGGTCGGCGTCGAGATCCAGCTGCGACTGCCGGAGGCTCCGGTGATCGCCGAGGTCGATCCGCGCCGGGTCGAGCGGGTGCTGCGCAACCTGGTCGGCAACGCGGTCGAGCACGGCGAGTCCCGTCCGGTGCGGGTGACCCTGGCCGGCGACGAGGGCGCGGTCGCGATCACCGTTCGCGACTACGGCATCGGGCTCAAGCCGGGGGAGGAGCGGCTGGTCTTCAACCGGTTCTGGCGGGCCGACCCGTCGCGGGCCCGGCAGACCGGTGGCACCGGCCTCGGCCTGTCGATCAGCGCGGAGGACGCCCGGCTCCACGGCGGCTGGCTCGAGGCCTGGGGCACGCCGGGCGGCGGGGCCCAGTTCCGGCTCACCCTTCCGGTCCGGGCCGGCGATCGGCTCGTGGCGGCGCCGCTGCCGCTAATCCCGCGCGACCGGGAGCAGCCCGCGCTCGAAAGCGTCCCCGAGCCGACCGAGGTGGCCTGATGCGCCGTCGTGCTCTCGCCCTGACCGCGGTGGCCGTCCTGCTGCTCGGCGGCTGCGGCATTCCCGACTCGACCGACGTGAAAGTGCTCGGCGACGGGCAGTCGGCCGGCCCGGCCCAGGACATCGACTCGCCGCCCCCGCGCGCGGTGACCCGGTCGGACACTCTCGACACCGCGACCTTCATCAGCAACTACCTCAAGGCGGCGGCCGGCGACCCCGAGGGAGCGGTCCAACGGGTCAAGGAATTCATGGACCCGGACTTCGCGGCCACCTTCAAGCCGTCGACCTCCGACATCACGGTGGTGCGGCCGACCGAGCAGCCACTGATCAACTCGGGCAGCCCCTACGTCACGTTGAAGGTCGAACAGATCGGCACGCTGAAGGACGACGGGCAACTGGTGCCGCTCGACCATCCGTCGCCGCAGACCCTGCACTTCACGTTCAAGCTGGCCGACAAGGGCCTCTACCTGACGAAGACCGATCCTTCGATGGTCGTCTCCGACGTCGCTCTGCAGCAGTACTACCAGCAGCACACGATCTACTTCTGGAACAGTGACGACACCGGCCTGGTGCCCGACGTGCGCTACATGCCGCTGAGCGTGCCGAGCGTGCAGCAGCCCACCGTGATCCTCAAATGGCTCGCCCGCGGCCCGGCCGACTGGCTCTCCTCGGTCGCGCTCGGCCTGCCACAGGACACCTCGGTTCCCGACAACATCCCGGCGATCAGCAACGACGAGTTGCAGGTCAAGCTGAACACCACGACATCGACACCGTGGGACAAGGCCGCGCTCGACCGGCTGGCGCAGCAGTTGCAGTGGTCGTTGCGCCCGCTGACCCCGCGCACGCTCGAGCTCACGGTCGGCCACCAGAACCCGGTCCAGTTCGCCGGCGAGCAGAACACCCCGGACGCCAACGCGGCGTCCCGCCAGGTCGACGACCCGGACCGGTTCGTGGTCTACAACGGTGTGATCCGGCGGCTGTCCGAATCGGCACACGCGGTCAACTCGGTGCCGGTGCTCAAGCCCGCGGGCAACAAGGGCGTGCAGTCGGCGGCGATGAGGAGCCAGGGCGGGCAGACCCTGGCGGCCGTGGTCTCGGCGGCCGGCAAGGACCGGGCGCCGGCCCTGCGGGTGGCCTCGGCGCCGACCGGGAAGGAGGCCGACCTGCGCGCGGTCGGCGGCCTCGGTGGAGCGCTCGGCCCTCCCTCGTGGGTGAACACCGGCTCGTCGGACACCGACGGCGCGGTCGGCCTGATCACCGCGAACAGCCACCTTTTCAGCTTCGCGGCCGACGGCTCCGCCGCCCAGCCGGTCGAATGGCAGCAGGGCGGCGGCCCCGGCGCGATCAACTCGTTCTCGGTCGCCCCGGACGGGCACCGCATCGCCCTGGTGTCCGGCGGCCGGCTCTACCGGGCCGTGCTCACGGCCGGCAGCGACGGCGTGGTGATGTCGTCACCGGCGCAGATCGACACGCCCGGCCTTCAGTCGATCACCGCGGTCGCCTGGAGCAGCGAGGGCTGGCTCGTGGTCGCCGGCGTCAACAAGAACCACCGGGTGTCGATCTACGACGTGTCGATCGACGGTTCCCAGTCGGCGATCCGGCTCGACGACATCGGCGACGAGCCGATCACCTACCTGACGGCCTACCCGATCAACCCGCTGACCCACTCGCAGCTGTCCGACGCCAAGGTCGCCTATGTGATTCACGGCGACGCCGGGATAGCGGCCGGCTATCCCGTGCCGATCAAGACGTCCGACCTCGCCGGGCCGGCCAACAGTCCCTCGTCCGCCGGCGGCATCCTCACCTCCCCGTTCTTCCTGGACTGACTTGCTCGCCTCGATTCTCGGCGACGTCGCCGACCTGTTCCTGCCGACTGTCTGCGCGGGCTGCGGCACCGAGCGCGTACGCCTGCGGTACGGCGCCTGCGAGCGGTGCGCCGCCGCTCTCGAGGCGCTGACACCCTTCCCGGCCGCGCCCCAGCCGCCTCCGCCGGGCATGCCGCGGTGCGTCGCCGTCGGGCCGTACGCGGGCGAACTCCGCGGGACTCTCCTGGCGTACAAGGAACGTGGCCGTCACCGCCTCGCCCGGCCTCTGGGCGTCCTGCTCGCGTCGGCGGTGGCCCGGCTGGCGCCGAAAGGCGCCCCGGTGCTCCTGGTGCCGATCCCCTCGACCGCGGCCGCCACCCGGGAGCGTGGCGGTGACCACACGACGCGACTGGCCGCACACGCCGTGCGACGGCTGCGCGAGGCGGGTTGGAAGGCTGATCTCGACCACCTACTGCGAGCGTTACCGAAGCCGGACGCAGCGTCACTGAGTGTGGCCGAGCGTGCGGCAGCGGCTGAGAGTTCGCTGCGAGTCCGGCCCGCACGAATCGGCAAATACTCCCGCCGAACGCCCGGAAAAGGCACGCTGGTGGTGGTGGACGACATCGTCACGACCGGCTCGACGCTGGCCGTGGCGACGGCCCGGCTCGAGGGGGCGAACATGCAGGTCACGGGGGCCGCTGTGCTCGCTGCTACGCGGAGGCGCCACCCGTCCCGAGAGCGTTTCGCGACTTTTCTCCCGCCGGATACCGAAAGGGCGGAACGTCGGCCATCTGGTATCCCGAACGAGGGGTGACGTGGGAGCGTCGGCACGTTAGCGTCTTGGTGACGAGGGTATGTGCGCTGCACCATACGGCCTACCGTGCTCTGCACTAACGGCCTACCGTGCTCTGCACTATCCGCCCACCGGGAGCGCGGAGCGATCCGCAGACCGCCGCACCGGAAAGGAGCGTCTCATTCGCGATCGGTCACGCCGGGCAATCAGCTCACGGAGCGCGACCAGAACCAGATCACCGCGTCGCAGTTCGGCGCCCTTTCCCACGGGCGCCAGCAGAACAAACGTTGGGGGAGGTCACGAGTGGACATTGTCGTCAAGGGCCGCAACGTAGAGGTTCCCGACCATTATCGGGAGCACGTCGCCGACAAACTCAGCAAGGTCGAGCGATATGACCAGAAGCTGATGCGCGCGGATGTGGAGCTCTTCCACGAGCGCAACCCGCGCCAGTCCGACAAGTGCCAGCGGGTCGAGATCACGGTCATGACCAGAGGCCCAGTCGTACGCGCCGAGGCCTGTGCCAAAGACTTCTACGCAGCCCTGGACTGTGCCATCGCCAAGCTCGACGGCCGGTTGCGGCGTTCGGCCGACCGCCGTCGTGTGCACCGGGGCCGGCACGCGCCGGTCTCCGTCTCGGCGGCCACCGCGGGCCTGCCGACCGATCTCAGCATGAACGAGGCCGACGAGGGCGCGTCCGTCGCCACCGCGCTCGCCGAGCACGATGAAGATCAACCCTGGCGCATCGTGCGCGAGAAGGAACACCCGGCCGACCCGATGACCGTCGACGACGCCCTCTTCCAGATGGAGCTCGTCGGGCACGACTTCTATCTCTTCCTGGATAAGGACAGTGGCCGGCCCAGCGTCGTCTACCGACGACGCGGCTACGACTACGGCATCCTCTCACTCGAGTCGCACGCCTAGCCGCACACCGTTGGGGAAGTTGCCCAGCGTCAACCGTCCAGCCGAGGGCCTTCGGTCAGGAGGTCCTCGGCGAGGAGCACGAACTGGACGTCGTCCTCGCGGGCCCCGTCCGGTCCGGGCAACCGTGAGCGCAGATAGGCCTCGCGCTTGAACCCGGCCTTCTCCAGGACCCGCTGCGATGCCTTGTTGTCCGGATTGGCCCCGGCGATCAGGCGCGCGATGTCAGTCTCGGCAAAGGCCCAGAGCGCCACGAGTTCCGCGGCCCGAGTGGTGAAACCGCGCCCGCGGAACTCCGGCAGCGTGCTGTAACCGATCATGGCCTGGTTGGTGACCGGCTCCTGATAAAACAGGCCGAGCTCGCCGGCCGGGCGCCCGCTGGCCGTGTCGACGATGACCAGGTCGGCCCGGCTGCCGGCCAGCCAGTGGGCGGCGGCGCGCACGGCGCGGCGCCGGATCTCCTCCGCGGTCGGCCGGACGGCCGGCACGCTCGTCGCGATCACCTCGGGCAGATTGCGCAGGGTGGTCAGGAACTCGATGTCGTCCGGGCCGAGCGGGCGCAGGGTCACCACGCCGTCCGACAACTCGCCGCCGGGCAGGTCGGGGAGCAACCGGGGGAGCGGTTCCCCGGAATCCCCGGCCAGACGGGCGAACGCGACCAGGTCGTCGCGGCCGCCGCTGCGGTCGGGGAGGGCTCCCCGGCGTACGCCCTCGCGCTGAAAGCCGGCGGCCAGCGCGACCCGCTGGCTCGGGGCGTTTTCCCAGTGGGTGAGAAGCTCGAGCCGTTCGAGACCGGCGCCGAGCGCATGCGCGCTCAGCGCACGAACCGCCGCCGTGGCAACCCCGCGCCCCCGCGCCCACGGACCGACCCAGTAGCCGACCTCGGCCTGGCGCCGGTGAGCGACCACCCGGTCGAAGCCGATCCCGCCCAGCAACTCGTCGGTCTGCAGGTCGGCGATCGCGTAGACCACACCGCCGTCGGCGAAGACCGCCTCCACGCCCTCGGAGAGGAACCTCTCGGCGTGCCGCAGGGTGAACGGGGACGGCAGCGGCGGGAGGAACCGCTGGGCGAGCGGGTCGTCATAGCCCGCGGCCACGGCCTCCGCGTCGTCCGGCCGGTACGCCCGCAGGCGTACCCCGTCACCGTTGATCTCCGCTGCACTCACCGGGCCCCCAGTCAGTTGATAAGAAGTCTGATTATTGCCCGACACGCTTTGCCCGTCCCAACGGTTGCACCCGTAGCGAGGCTGCGCTGTCAGCGAATTTGACCCGGAGTTTCGTCCTGTATGTGCGATTTACTGGAGGCTCGGGTCACAGGTTCCCAGAGAGGGCGCCTACCATGGTCGGGCAGACTGTCTAGGGGAGCGCTGACCCGTGTCGATATTGGAAAAGGTGCTACGCGCCGGCGAAGGCCGCATGGTGCGCAAGCTCAAAGCGATCGCGGATGCGGTCAACTCGATCGAGGACGACTACGTCGACCTCACCGACGACGAGCTGCGCGAATGCACCGAGTCGTTCAAGGAACGCGTCGCGGACGGAGAGTCCCTCGACTCCCTGCTCCCCGAGGCGTTCGCGGTGGCTCGCGAGGGTGCCAAACGCGTGCTCGGCCAGCGGGCTTTCAACGTCCAGCTGATGGGCGGCGCGGCCCTGCACTTCGGCAACATCCCGGAGATGAAGACCGGTGAGGGCAAGACCCTGACCGGTGTGTTCCCGGCCTACCTCAACGCGTTGAGCGGCAAGGGCGTGCACATCATCACGGTCAACGACTACCTCGCTCAGCGCGACGCCGAGTGGGTCGGCCAGGTGCACGTGTTCCTCGGCCTCACCGTGGGCGTGATCCTGCCCAACCGGCCCGCCGCCGAGCACCGTGATGCCTACCTGTGCGACATCACGTACGGCACGAACAACGAGTTCGGCTTCGACTACCTGCGCGACAACATGGCGTGGTCGAAAGACGAACTGGTCCAGCGCGGCCACAACTTCGCGATCGTCGACGAGGTCGACTCGATCCTCATCGACGAGGCCCGCACGCCGCTGATCATCTCCGGTCCGGCCGAGCACTCCGCCCGGTGGTACGGCGAATTCGCCGCCATCGTCAAGCGGCTCGAAAAGGGCAAGGACGGCGAGGGAGACTACGAGGTCGACGAGGCCAAGCGCACCATCGCGGTCACCGAGCGAGGCGTCTCCCGGGTGGAAGACCGCCTCGGCATCGACAACCTCTACGAGTCGGTCAACACGCCGCTGGTCGGCTACCTCAACAACGCCATCAAGGCCAAGGAGCTCTACAAGCGGGACAAGGACTACATCGTCAACGAGGGTGGCGAAGTCCTGATCGTCGACGAGTTCACCGGGCGCATCCTGCACGGCCGGCGTTACAACGAGGGCATGCACCAGGCGATCGAGGCCAAGGAAGGGGTGGAGGTCAAGCAGGAAAACCAGACCCTGGCGACCATCACCCTGCAGAACTACTTCCGGCTCTACGAGAAGCTCGGCGGCATGACCGGTACGGCGCAGACCGAGGCCGGCGAGTTCAATAGCGTCTACAAGGTCGGCGTCGTGTCGATCCCGACGCACCGTCCGATGATCCGCATCGACCACCCGGACGTCATCTACAAGACCGAGAAGGCCAAGTTCGACGCGGTCATCGAGGACATCGCCGAGCGCCACGCCACCGGTCAGCCGGTGCTGGTCGGCACGGTGAGCGTGGAAAACTCCGAGATCCTGTCGCACCTGCTGCGCCGCCGCGGCATTCCGCACAGTGTGCTCAACGCGAAGTTCCACGCCCAGGAGGCGACGATCATCGCCCAGGCCGGGCGCAAGGGCGGGGTCACGGTGGCCACCAACATGGCCGGCCGAGGCACCGACATCCTGCTCGGCGGCAACCCCGAGTTCCTGGCCGCCACCGAGCTCGCCCAGCGCGGCCTCGACCCGGAAGAGAGCCCCGAGGAATACGCGAAGGCCCTCGAAGAGGTCCTTCCGACCTGGAAGGACGCCTGCGACGAGGAGGCTTCCGAGGTAATCGCGGCCGGCGGCCTCTACGTCCTCGGCACCGAGCGGCACGACTCCCGGCGCATCGACAACCAGCTGCGCGGCCGCTCCGGCCGGCAGGGCGACCCCGGCGAGTCCCGGTTCTACCTGTCGCTGCAGGACGACCTGATGAAGCGGTTCCGGGCCGGTGCGGTCGAAGCGGTCATGGAGCGCTTCAACATCCCCGAGGACGTGCCGATCGAGTCCAAGATGGTGACCCGGCAGATCCGCAGCGCCCAGACCCAGATCGAGGGCCAGAACGCCGAGATCCGCAAGAACGTCCTCAAGTACGA
The DNA here is from genome assembly GCF_044455125.1 of Actinoplanes sp. NPDC051343. Lineage (NCBI taxonomy): Bacteria > Bacillati > Actinomycetota > Actinomycetes > Micromonosporales > Micromonosporaceae > Actinoplanes > Actinoplanes sp. NPDC051343. Next base: position 407,397 of record NZ_JBITEL010000005.1, on the reverse strand, counting down.
CGAGGTCCTCAACAAGCAGCGCGTGGTCATCTACGCCGAGCGCAAGCGCGTGCTCGACGGTGAAGACATGCACGAGCAGGTCCAGCACATGATCGACGACGTGATCGCCGACTACGTGACGGCCGCGACCTCCGACGGCTACGCCGAGGACTGGGACCTCGAGCAGCTCTGGACCAACCTCAAGCGCCTCTACCCGGTCACCCTCACCATCGAAGACGTCATCGAGGAGTCCGGCGGCGAGCGCAGCACGATCGACCAGGAGTTCCTCGTCGAGCAGCTGAAGACCGACGCCCGCGAGGCGTACGCCGCCCGCGAAGAGGAACTCGGCTCCGAGGCGGTGCGCGAACTCGAGCGGCAGGTGCTGCTCGCGGTCATCGACCGCAAGTGGCGCGAACACCTCTACGAGATGGACTACCTGCAGGAAGGCATCAGCCTGCGGGCCTACGCGCAACGCGACCCGGTGGTCGAATACCAGCGCGAGGGCTTCGACATGTTCAACCAGATGATGGAGGGCATCAAGGAGGAGGCGGTCGGCTTCGTCTTCAACCTGGAGGTCCAGGTCGAAGAGGCCCCCACCGTCACCGTCGACCCGAGCCGGGCGGTCCCGCTGCCGACCGGTGGCGTGATGACCGCCCAGCCCGAGCCCAACGAGACCGAGTCCGACCGCGTGGGCGTGCGGGCGAAGGGCCTCGGCGGCGGCAACCGCCCGCAAAACCTGCAATACACGGCCCCGGCAATCGACGGCGCCGCGGGCGACGGCTCCCCGACGATCCAGCAGCAGCCCGCAGCCCCGGCCCTCGGCATCGGCGGGGGCAGCTCCCCGGTCCCGACCAACCCGGCCCACACGGCGGCGAGCCGGCGCTCCCGCCCGGCCGGCCAGCCCGAGTCGAACGGCCCGTCCCGCAACGCCCCGTGCTACTGCGGCTCAGGCAAGAAGTACAAGCGGTGCCACGGCGCCCCGGGCGGTCCCGCCTAGGCCCACCTCCGCGCAACCTCCGCAAAGCGGCCCGCCGCCGGCTCATCGCCGGCGCGGGCCGTTTTCGTGTACGCCCGTCGAGCACCCAAGAGCCATGCGCCCCTCGCGTCGGGCCGTCGGCACCCGCAGGGCGGGGATCACGAAGAGTTCGCCGTGGCGCCGTGGCGCCGCGGCCGACAGCCGGCCCGCGGCTCCCGCCGGCCGCCGGCCGGTGGCTCCGGGCCGCAGGCGAGCCTGCTCCTACTTCGGGCGCCCTCAAGGCGGCCGTGCTGGCCGGAGCTCCGCGCCGACCTGTCGGTGATGGCTGCTGCCGCGGCGTGCTGCTGCGCTGTGGGGTGGTGGCTCGTGCCTGGCGGCGAGGCAGCCGGGTGCGACAAGTTTCAGCCGTTGTCCACAGGCGTTTATGGCCCGGGACACCCGCCGCCTCCACTGCTCGACGAGCGCCCCGGGGGTCTCTTCCTGATCGGTTGCAGACGGCTCTAGATAAGGCGTAAAGCGGTTGCAGACCAGATCTCGCAATGCAACTCGAGCCGCAGCGCAAGCGCCCAGGTGCGGTGGGTGGTGACCAGCGCGGCCGCGGCCTCGACCGCTTCGTGGCTGGGCTGGCAGACCCGCAGGCGCATCACGGCCGCCGGTGAACGCCGCGGCACCCGCCGCCCCGGTGCCGCTCCTCGTAGGCTAGCGACCCGCCGCGCCCCGGCCAGCCCTTGCGCCACAATCGTGGCCGCCTCGGCCGGCAAGGCGAGCCGGCGCAGATGGCCGGCCGGCCGGTAGCCGTTAAGCACCTCCACGCAATGCCGCACAAACCGATGCACCGCGATCTTCGCGTCCGTGGACACCCCAGCAACCGCCGGCCGCCCGTGCGCCATTTCCCGCGCCCGCACCGACGCCGCACTGGTCGTCCCGATCGCGCTGAACGTGCCCGTAACCGTCACCAGCCCACCGGCCGCCGCCACCGCCGCCGGCGACCAGTCCAACGTCAGCTGCCCGGGGATAACCACGTCCCGAACGTCAACCTCGTCGTCATAGGGCGGCTCACACTCAGGCACCCGCCGCAGCCGCATCGCACTCCCGACCTCAACCCGCCGACTCCGCCTCCGCGACCCACCGACCGCTTCCGCCTGCACACCCACGCCCCAGTCCGATCCGTTCTGTGCGGGTCCGCCCTCCGCCAGTCCGGGCTGCAGTGACATGTCCTGCTGAGACTTGTATTGCCCCAATCGGCTTTGCGGTGGCCCGCCGGACGTTGGTCGACTCCGTGCAGGGCCGCTCTGCCGCGATCCGCTCTGCTGCGGTTCACCCTGCGTCGGGCGGCTCTGTGGTGATCCGCCGGGGGCCGAGCGGCTCTGCGGGGACTCGTGCCGCGGGGATTCGTTGTGCTGGGACTTCTGCTGCGCGGATGGGCTCTGTGGCGGCCCGCTGGGCGTCGGTTGGCTTTGTTCAGGGCCGCTCTGCGCGGATTGGCGCTGCGGGGCCTCCCGCTGTGGGCGCTCGCCCTGCCGGGACTCGTCGTGCTGCGCCGACGGGCTCTGCGGGGACCCGCTCAGCGTCGACGGACTCTGCGTAGGCTCGTTCTGCCCGGACCCGCCCTGCTGGAACTCTCCCTGCTGAGACTCGCCATGCGCGGATCGGCTCCGTGGTGGCCCGCTGGGCACCGATCGACTTTGTGCGGTCTCGCGCTGCTGGGTCTCGCGCCGCCGAGACTGGCGCTGTGCTGGTCCGCTCTGCTCCGGTCCGCTCTGCTCCGGTCCGCTCTGCTCCGGTCCGCTTGGCGCTGGTCGCCTCTGTGCCGATCCACCCCGCGCCGGCTCGTCCTGCGTCGGCTCGCTCTGCGTCGACCCGCTCTGCGTCGACCCGCTCTGCGTAGGCCCGTCCGCCCTGCTACGGCCCGGCCCGCGAGGGGCGAACTCCACCGTCCCCGACATCCCGCCACCCCGATCTTGCGTTTGCCTTCGTTTGCTTACGACAGCGATTCTCGACAACTGTCGAAGCAAGCGTCAACCGCGAACCACCGATCCGGGAGGAGGGGCATAACGGTCACTCGGTCTCGCGCTCGGCCAGCGGGTTGTCAGCCACCCACTGTGCTGTCTCCGCGTACTTCTGCTGGATGTATTCCTCCAGCCGGGAACGCTCCACGCGCCACTGGCCGCGCCCGCCGATCTTGATGGCGGGCAGTTCGCCGCTGCGGACCATGTGGTAGACCTGCGAATCTGACACGTTCAACTCGGCCGCTACGTCGGCCAGCAGCAGGAAACGGGCTTCCATTCGGCCTCCTCAAGAAGCTTAGTTTGCCACCGTTTGCCTCCGATAGCCTGCCACTATCTCACCCGGCGACGGCGCGGCCGCTCAACGGGCTCGAATAGACCACGCTGGTTGTCACCGCGCCCAGGCCGGAGATGCGCCCCGTCACCTCCTCGAGGTGCCGCATCGAGCGGGCCAGCACCTTGAGCACGAAGCAGTCTTCGCCGGTCACGTGGTGCGCCTCGACGATCTCGGGGGTGGAGTCGAGCAGGGCGTGGAACGGCCGGTAGTTCCCGGTCGGATAGCGCAGCCGCACGAACGCCATAACGGTCAGGCCGACGCGTTCCGGGTCGACCGTCGCCCGGTAGCCGGCGATCACACCGGCCTCTTCGAGGCGGCGCACGCGCTCCGCGACGGCACTTGCGCTCATCGCGACGGCTCGGGCGAGTTCGGCGTACGAGGTCCGCCCGTCCCGCTGAAGTTCGGCCAGTAAACGCCAGTCGGTCTTGTCGAGCGTGAGTTCCGCGGCCATCTTGATAACCTACCGGTGTTTCCCCGGCCATCCCATCCCACCGCCGTGGCTTGACGGTGTGCCACAAGCGGAGCCGCGAATAGCGTTGTCGACCATGACGACCACCCGACAGCAGGCGGCCGCCGCCTTCTTCCGCGCCCGCCTCGACTTCCAAACCGACGTCTCCGACGTCCACGCCGCCTTGGCGAAAGCCGGACACCTCCCGGCCCTGATCCTCATCGACTCCAGGTCCGCGGCGGCCTGGGACCAGGGACACATTCCCGGCGCGATCCACCTTCCGACCGCCGACATCCCGTCGCGCGCGGCCGCCCTTCTCCACTCCGGCGTCCCGGTGGTCGCCTACTGCTGGGGGCCGGGCTGCAACGGCGCGACCCGGGCCGCCTTGGCGCTGTCCGAGGCCGGCTTCGACGCGAAAGAGATGCTCGGCGGCATCGAGTACTGGATTCGGGAGGGCTTCCCCGTGCGTACGGAAAATGGCGAGGAGACCGCCGTGCCGGACCCTCTCACCGCCGAAGCAGCCTGCGGCTGCTGAGGCCGGTCGACCACGATCGGGACACGACTGGTGGAATGACCTTTCCGCCGCCGATGCGACGGTGTAGGACGAGGACGGTCGAACCGCAGGAGGAGACGTGCCGATCACCGATCTGGTCCGGGTCTATGTGCCGGCCACCGTGCCGATGCTGACGGCCCTGCGCGCGTCCGGGAGCCTCGGTGAGGTCGCGCCGGCCGCGCACGCGGTGACCCCGTCGCTCCGCGAGTGGTACGCGGAGGGTGACGAGGAGGAGTTGGAGTACGTCGCGTTCACCCGCGCCGCTCAGGGCGCCCTTCAGCTGCTGCGTCACGACCCGCAGGCGCCGCGCCGCCGGGTCGTGGTCTCGGCCGACGTGCCGTCCGGCTTGGTGAAGCGGGAGGAGGTCGAGCTGGGTTCGAGCACCGTCCAGCTTGTCGGGCCGGTGGCTCTGGGTGACGTGGCGGCGATTCACGTGGACAGCGCCGACGCGGCCGAGGAGATCGCGGCTGCGGTCGACGTGGTCGAGGAGGCGCTGGCCGGGGATCCGGACGCGCAGTTCACTGTTGACGGCGCCGAGGACCACGAGCTGGAGTGGTACGCGGTCTCCGAGTTGGACCAGCTGATCTGATCATCGCGGCGGCGCGGGGTCAGCCGGCTTGTTCGGCCGGGGCCGGGGCCGGTTCGGGTTCCGCGCCGGCGTGGGGCTCGTCCTCCGCGGCCGGCTTGATGCCGATTCCGTACGCGACCGCCGCCGTGATCGCCCCCGCGAAGAGCACGATCAGCGCGCTGTTGAACCGGGCACCGCTGAGCAGCTTTTGCACCGTCAGTTCGAGCACGCTGACCTTGCCGGCGAGGTCGAGCACCCGGGCGCCCGCGGTGCGGGTGAGGGCCTCGCCGACCAGCAGCAGCAGGCCGGGGCCGCCGCCGGCGAGGAAGTAGAACGCCGGGCTCACGTCGGCACCGCCCGCTCGTCGGCGGGCCCGCCGGAGCAGCCGCTGCCCGACGATGCCGGCGGCCACGCCGCTGAGCAGCGACTGGGAGAACGAGAACCACTGCGCGGCACTGGTCTGGGACTGTTCGGAGTCACCCGAGCCGAGCGCGTCGAGCACCGGATTCTGGAAGACGTTGAGCAGGAAGCCGACCACGAAGACGGCGATCGAGCCCCAGCACACCGCGGCCAGGACACGCGGCATGCGGAGGCCGGCGAGCGCACCGCCGATCGTGGACGCCGCGGCGATCGTGCCGCCGACGACCGCGTACAGCCAGCCCTCGGTGTTGATCGTGACGACGACCAGCGCGCCGAGCAGACCGACGACCAGGCCGGTGCCGGTGGCGATCGCGAAACGCGTCGTCGCGCCCGGCGAGCGGCGCTGTGCGACCAGGCCGAGCACGGCCAGCGCGACAGCGATGCCGGTGACCAGCGCGGCCGAGACAGCGCCGGGCAATGCGTACGCCGTGGAGGTTACTTCCATCTCGGCGTCCGGCCCGCCCGTGATGGTGATGCGGGCCGAGAACAGCATCGCGGCCATCCAGACCAGGCTGAGGACGGCCAGCAGGAGCCCGCGCGACGCCGGCTGCTCGACGACGGGTGCGGACTGCTGCTCGCTCATGGGGCACAGGGTACTGGCCTGCGCTTAGGCCAGGTCGTGCGGCCGAGGAGGAGAGATCCAACCGATTGTCCAAAATTGGGTCTCTTGCGTGTTCTTCACACGGCGGCCCGTCCTTTTCGGCATACTTTCAGCCCTGCATCGCCGTCTGACCGTTTAGATGAACCATTTTAGCTGGTCAGGAAGCTCCACAACGGAAAAACGCCGGTGTGTGTCGCTCGACGTCGGACTGTCTGTGCGGGACAGTCGCTTGTGGAGACGCAAAATGGACGGATCGGGCGAAATCCTGGACGCCGAAGCTACAAAGTGGCAGCTTAGAGGCATGCCCGACTCTCAAATCAACCCCACGGCTGCCGCACTGCTCGGCCTGCTACACGAGGGACCGATGACCGGCGGACAGCTCATGGCGGCTGCCGAACGCCGCCTCGGGCCCTACTGGTCGATGACGCGGAGCCAGGTTTACCGCGAACTGCCCGTTCTCGCCGAAATGGGATATGTCCGGCTCGGTAAGCCCGGCCCTCGTTCCAGCCAGCCCTACGCGATCACCGCCTCCGGCAAGCGAGCCTTCAGCCGATGGCTCGCCGAGTCGCCGGGACGGGACGCGCTGCGCAACCCGGTCGCCCTGCGTGTCGCCTTCGGCGACCAACACAGCGGCAGCCAGCTGCAGACGCTCTACACGGGCGCCAACGAATACCACTCCGAGGCTCTGGCCATGGCCAAGGAGCAGGCCAAGGAGGCGAAGAAGAACGGCGACAACTACGGTGCCGCCGCTCTCGAGTTCGCCGTTGCCTATCACAAGGCGGCGCTCAGCTGGCTCAAGATCGCTCCGTCGGCCTGACGACCTGCCCGCCCCGGCCCACCAGGTCATCCAAACCCGGTCGGTCGGGGCGGCGTAGTCTTGACTGTTGTGACAGCTGCCGACTATCCCGAGCACCTCAAGGCGCTCGACGCCACCCTGCGCAACATCGAGAGTGTCCTCGATGTCGACAAGCTGCGCCGCGACAAGGCTGAACTGGAGGAGCAGGCCTCCGTCCCCGATCTATGGGATGACCAGGCCCGCGCCCAGGACGTCAACTCTCGCCTCTCGTATATATCGGGCGAGCTCAGCCGGATGGACCGCCTGCGCTCCCGGCTCGACGACGCCGGGTTGCTGCTCGAGATGGCCCAGGCCGAGAGCGACGAGGCCTCGGTCGCCGAGGTCGGCACCGAGATCACCGCCCTGAGCAAGGCTATCGAGGAGATGGAGGTGCGCACCCTGCTCTCCGGGGAGTACGACTCCCGCGAGGCAGTGGTGGCCATCCGGGCCGGCGCCGGCGGCGTCGACGCGGCCGACTTCGCCGAGATGCTCATGCGGATGTACCTGCGGTGGGCCGAGCGGCACGGCTATCCGACCGAGGTCTACGAGACCTCCTACGCTGAGGAGGCGGGGCTCAAGTCCGCGACCTTCGCGGTCAAGGTCCCGTACGCGTTCGGCACCCTCAGCGTCGAGTCCGGCACCCACCGGCTGGTGCGGATCAGCCCGTTCGACAACCAGGGCCGGCGCCAGACGAGCTTCGCCGGTGTCGAGGTGATGCCGGTGGTCGCGCAGACCGACCACATCGACATCCCCGAGAACGAACTTCGGGTCGACGTCTACCGTTCGTCGGGCCCTGGTGGACAGAGCGTTAACACGACTGACTCCGCTGTGCGCCTCACGCACATTCCGACGGGCATCGTGGTCACGTGTCAGAACGAGAAATCGCAGCTTCAGAACAAGGCCTCGGCCATGCGGGTGCTCCAGGCGCGACTGCTCGAGCGGAAGCGTCAGGAGGAGGAGGCCAAGCTCGCCGGCCTCAAGCAGGACACCACCGGATCCTGGGGTGACCAGATGCGGTCGTACGTCCTGCACCCCTACCAAATGGTCAAGGACCTGCGGACGGAGCACGAGACCGGCAACCCGTCCTCGGTCTTCGACGGTGACCTGGACGAGTTCATCGAGGCCGGCATCCGGTGGCGCAAGCGGAGCCAGACGGCCGGCTGATCCAGCAGGACACGGACGGCGACGGCACCTGAACGTTGGGTCAGGTGCCACCCGTACGGTCCTCACTTTCTCCACCGGCGGTGCAGATTCCGGGACCCGCCGGGGTTGGCGTTTTCGTTACACCGCGTAGACTGCGTTCCCGTGATTCAGCTCGAGAACGTGACGAAGACTTATCCGAAGGCGTCTCGGCCGTCGCTGGACGATGTCAGCGTCGGTATCGAGAAGGGTGAGTTCGTCTTCTTCATCGGCCCCTCCGGTTCCGGCAAGTCCACGATCATCAAACTGCTCCTGCACGAGGTCGGTCCGACCCGTGGCAAGGTGGTGGTGAACGCCAAGGACGTCACGACCCTGCGCTCCTGGAAGGTCCCCCACTTCCGGCGCTCGATCGGCTGCGTCTTCCAGGACTTCCGCCTGCTGCCCAACCGCACTGCGTACGAGAACGTCGCCTTCGCGCTCGAGGTGATCGGCAAGACCAAGGCGGTCGCGCGGCGCGTCGTCCCCGAGGTCCTGGAGCTGGTCGGTCTCGGCGGCAAGGAGCACCGCTACCCCCACGAGCTCTCCGGCGGTGAGCAGCAGCGTGTCGCGGTGGCGCGAGCGTTCGTGAACCGTCCGCTGATCCTGCTCGCCGACGAGCCCACCGGTAACCTCGACCCCGACACCTCGATCGAGATCATGCGCCTGCTGGACCGGATCAACCGGACCGGCACCACGGTTGTCATGGTCACCCACGACTCCAACATCGTGAACCAGATGCGCCGCCGGGTCATCGAGATCGAGAGCGGGCGCATCGTCCGTGACCAGGCCCGTGGCGTTTACGGCTAGGCCGGGCTCCGCCCACCCATCGACAGCTGAAGCAGTAGCAGGACGCGGAGTCCCGGAAGGAACCCCCCGATGCGCTTGAAGTACATCCTCAACGAGGTCCTGGTGGGCCTGTGGCGAAACGTCACCATGACGGTCGCCATGATCATCACCATGTCGGTCTCGCTGGCCATGCTGGGCGCGAGTGTCCTGCTGTTCCTGCAGGTCGACCAGATGAAGAGTTACTACTACGGCGAGATCGAGGTGTCGGTCTTCCTTAAAAACGACATCACGGACACCCAACGCCAGGCAATTGATGGCGCGATCGCCCAGAGCTCGCTCGTCAAGTCGCGCAGCTACGAGACCAAAGAGCAGGCTTTCAACCGGTTCAAGGAGCTCTGGCAGGACTCGCCGGACTTCGTGAAGTCGATCGGCCCCAACAGCCTTCCCGAGTCGTTCCGGGTCAAGCTCAAGAACCCGGAGCAGTACAAGCAGTTCGCCGACCAGATCCAGAGTCTGCAGGGCATCGACCAGATCATCGACCAGCGCACCCTGCTCGACAAGGTCTTCAAGATCTTCAACGCGATCCAGGTGTTCGCCCTCGTGGTGGCTGGGGTGATGGCCTTGGCCGCGTTGCTGCTCGTCGGTAACACAATCCAGGTCGCGGCCTACAGCAAGAGGCGTGAAGTCGCGGTCATGAAGCTGGTCGGCGCCTCGAACTGGTTCATCCAGTCACCGTTCGTCCTCGAGGCGGTGGTGGCCGGCCTGATCGGCTCGATCATCGGTTTCATCGCGCTCTTCCTCTTCAAGATCGTCCTGCTCGATCACCGGCTCCAGGCCCTGACCAGCATCCTGACTCCGATTCACAACAGCAACGTGTGGCTCATGTTGCCGCTGCTGGCCGGGGTGGGCGCCGTGGTCAGTGCGATCACCGCATGGGTCACCCTGCGGTTCTACCTGAAGGTCTGACCCGGGATCTCCCGGCTGTCGACAACGGCCGCGTTCCGCACAGGGACGCGGCCGTTGGGCGATTTAGACCGTTAGTCCCGGTTGGTCGGAGTACGGTGATTCCCCGTGTGGTCCTATCGCCGACATAGCCGGGTATCCGCCGTCCTGGCCGGATGCGTGGGCTTCCTGGTCGCCGGGCTGCTCCTGACCGGATCCGGCCCCGCACTGGCCGAACCGGGCGGTGACGCCGCCGACCGCGCCGGTCAAGCCGTCGACCGTGCCGAAGCCCTCCTCGAGAACGCCACCGCGACCGCCCAGCAGGCGGCCCGCCGGTTCGAAGCGGCCAGCGCGGCCCTGCCCGTTGCCCGCACCAACCTCGCCACCGCCCGCGGCCTCGTCGCGGCCGCACTCGCCGACGCCAACACGGCCGGACGCCGGGCCAACGCCGCCCGCGCCTCCTACGGCGTCATCGCCGGCCAGTTCCAGCAGGCCCAGGGCCGTCTCGACGACGCCCGGGTGCGAGTCGACAGCATCGCCCAGGCCAGCTACATGGGCAGCGAGATCTCGCGGATCAACGTGCTCGTCGACGCCACCGGGCCGCAGGACGTCATCGACCGCCTCAGCCTGATCACCCAGGTCATGCGCACCCAGCAACACGACGTCGACGTGCTGACCAGCGCGCGCGGCGCCGCACGTACCGAACAGGACCGTGCCGCCCTCGCCAAGCGCACCGCCGAAGATGCCGAAATGTCGGCAAGAGAAAAATTGCACGCCGCGCAAGCGGCGCAGGCTTCTGCGGTACGCGCGAAGCAGGCACTCGACCGCATCGCCGCGTCCCGACTGGCCGCCCTGCGCGTGGCCAACGGGCAGCGCTCGGCCGTGCTCGCGCGCTACCGGGCCGCCAAGGCGGAAGAGTCACGCATCCAGGCCCAGCTGCGCGGCGTCTCGGCCCGCGGCGCCTCCGGCCGCTACTCCGGCGGCCGCCTCCTGATGCCGGTCGACGGCTGGAAATCCAGCAACTTCGGCTACCGCTACGACCCCTTCTACCGGGTCTGGCAACTGCACGCGGGCACCGACTTCGCCGCGCCGCACGGCATGCCGATCCACGCCGCGGCGTCCGGGCGGGTGGTCCGGGCCGGCTGGTCCGGCGGGTACGGCAACTACACCTGCCTCGACCACGGCCACTCCGACGGGGTCGACTTCATGACCTGCTACGGCCACCAGTCGGCGATCCTCGTGAACGTGGGGGAGTGGGTGCACCGCGGCGACGTCATCGGCCGGGTCGGCACCACGGGCGCATCCACCGGCAACCATCTGCACTTCGAGACGCGGTTCGACGGCGTACCCCGGAACCCGCTGAAATACCTGCCCTCCTGCCTGTGTTGAAATGGTTCTCACTCGTCAACAGGGGGTAGCTCGGCATGCCACGGGAACAGGGGCGGAAGGTGGTTGCCTCCAACCGGAAGGCATACCACGACTACGCGATCTCCGATACGTACGAAGCGGGCATGGCCCTGACCGGCACCGAGGTCAAATCCCTACGGGCCGGCCGCGCGTCGCTGACCGACGCGTTCGCCGAGGAGACCAACGGCGAGATCTTCCTGCGGGGCATGCACATCCCGGAATACACGCAGGGAACGTGGACCAACCACGAGCCACGCCGGGTCCGCAAGCTGCTGCTCAACCGCGAAGAAATCCGCAAGATGCAGGGCAAACTCCGCGACGACGGCGTCACGCTCATCCCGCTCTCGGTCTACTTCAACAACGGGTACGCGAAAGTCGAGCTCGGCCTGGCCAAGGGCAAGAAGAGCTACGACAAGCGGCAGGACCTGGCCGCCCGCGATGCGCAGAAGGAGATCAATCGCTCCATGGGTCGCCGTATCAAAGGCATGCCGTGATTAGGTAGTCTGCGATCCCCCCTCGCAAGCCTTTCGGAAAGGGCGGTCCTTGCCCGTCTCGAAGCACTCCCCGACTCCGGTCAGCCCGGCCCGCCTGGTCTTCCTCGCCGCCTTGACGGTCCTGGTCGCGCTGGTGGTCTGGGTGGCCGTACGCGCGGTGGGCCCCTCCACCGCCGACGCCGCCGGCCCGACGGTCGTGCTGCCGTCGATGCCCACCGTCCCGGTCAACGCCGCCGAGCCGGAATCGCCGTCGCCGACCATCTCGATGCTGCCGCGCCCGTCGACGTCAGCCACCCCGTCGACGTCCCGCAAGCCGTCCACGTCGCCGTCGGCCCGGCACTCCGCATCCTCATCACCGACGCCGCACGTCACGCGCACCTCGACGAAGCCGGTCGCCAAAGCCACCTTCTCGGCGACCGTGTCGACCTCCTCCTCATGGGGCGGCGGCTACGTAGGGATGGTGCAGCTCACCAACACCGGCACAAAGGCGGCAAGCTGGTCGGTGAGCGTGTCGCACGGCTCGGTCTCCGGTCTCCGGCTGTACGGCACGTGGAACGCACAGGGCAGCCAGCAGGGCAGCACGTTCGTCTTCACCAGCGGTTCCCTGGCCCCCGGCCAGTCCGCGTCCTTCGGTTACCAGGCCGGCGCCCGCACCCGCGACCGGCTGCGCCCGTCCGGGTGCTCCGTCGGTAGCGGTTCCTGCCGGGTGAGTTAGACTTGTAGGGTTGTTCCGACTGGGGGGTGACTGGTTTCGACTTCGTACGTGGAGACAGGGGAAGCGAGCCGAGGAAGCCAACGTCGTCTCGGTAATCGGTCGTTGGAAACTTATAAGCGCCGATAACAATCGCGCTGCGTTCGCACTCGCCGCCTGAGGCAAGTAGCGACGCTGTCGGGCTGGAAGCACCTCCGTTCCAGATTTCCGGCATCATTTAGGAGGTTGGCCAACCGGCCCCGGTCGCGGGGACCGCACGGCGAGATTAATCTGCGACTGGACCCGTCATCCGGACTCGCTCACATGATCCGGAGGGCCGAGTAGAGGCATAGTGAGCTGCGCTCGGAGAAGCCCTGACAAAGCAACGAAGGACCCGGGTTCGATTCCCGGCACCTCCACGAGTCGATGGCGGCCCGTGTTCGCGGAAAGCGCGAACCGGGTCGCCTCGTCATTTCGCTCCGGGGGCCGAGCCCCCGGACGCCCGGCGGCGCGGTGGTTGCGCCCGGCGGCGCGGTGGTTGCGCCCCGCGGCGCGGTGGTTGCGTGTGGTGGGTCCGTCGCGGCGGTAATCGATGACGAGCTGCTCGTCATTGGGTGTACCCATGCCAGAATCTCGTGGCTGGATGTGTAGCAGGGTCGCTACGATGTAGCCATGACGACGCCCCGGTCCATACGGTTTGACGACGCGGTGCTGGCCAGACTTCGACACCAAGCCTCCGCCGAGGTTGGCAACAACGTGTCCGCGCTGGCTCACCGGCTCGTCGACGAGGGCCTGCGGATGGCGGAGCACCCTGGCATCATCTTCAAGCCCGGCCCGTCCGGCCGTCGCGCCGCTCTTGCTTACGGACCTGACGTCTGGGAGGTCGTCAAGTTTCTTCGAGAGATCGATGAACGAGGGCCGGCTGCCCTCGTCGCCGCTGCTGAGACATTTGCCGTTGACGTCAGCCGGGTTACCTCGGCCGTCAGCTACTACGGCGATTACAGCGCCGAGATCGACGGGGAAATCGAGGCCGCTGAGGTTGCATCGGTTCGTGCGGAGCACGCTTGGACTGTCCAGCAGAAGCTGATCGCGTGACCGAGCCGGTAGAACTGATTCGGCTGCTGCTGGATGAGATGTTTTCGCCGACGGTCGCCGAGGCGCTGCGAGCGCAAGGCCATCTGGTCGTCGCTCTGGTCGAGAGGCCAGAAATGCGCGCCATGCCGGATGAAGAGGTCTTCGCGTGGGCCGCTGCGCAACGATGCTGGCTGTTGACCGAAAATGTTAAGGACTTTCAGCCGATCAAACTGCGCGCCCTGCAGGCGAACGCGTCGATCGCCGGACTTTTGTTCACGAGCAGCCGCACTTTCCCCCGCTCGCGGCAGCATATCGGTCCGCTGGTTGATGCGCTCGACGCGTGGCTGACAAAAGGGCCGCCCGAACCTCCGATCATCGAGGATTGGCTCCAGCCGGCCTGAGCGAGACTTCATCTGGATCATCCTGACGGCTTCGCGTCAGGCTCTCGATCTTGCTGCACGTAAAGCTCCACCGCTTCGCGGAGGTTCACTGGTACGTCCAGCCGCGCAGGTGAGCCGGGGCGCCTACGTCAAGCGGGGTAGGTCGGACTCAGCGCTCAAGCCGATGACCGGACGCCTCATTGCCGCAAAGCTCAGGGGCGTGGGTCGCCTCAAGCACTCGCGGACACGGCGGCAGCCCTTGGCGAATCAGACGGGTGGTTCCTCATGGTGAGTACTGCCCGGGGCAGCGGGCGCCGGCTCGGGATGGGCGTGCGGACCCGCAAAGGTGTCCTTGCGGTTCACATCGCGTCCGCCGGGGCGTGGCTGGGAGTCGATGTCGCGATGGCTGTACTCGTCTTCACCGCAGTGCTCAACCATGACACCGGTACCCGGGCGCTGTGCTATCAGGCGCTCCAGCTATTCGCGGTGTGGCCGCTGTTCACCGCGGGCATCGTCTGCCTTGCCAGAGGGGTCGTGCTGGGGCTGACCAGCCGGTACGGGTTCGTTCGCTACTGGTGGGTCGCCATGAAGCTGGCCTTGAACGTCATGCTCACGGGGCTCGTCCCGCTGGCGCTGCGGCCGGGACTGTCGGAGTTGAGCGAGCTCGGCCGCGAGCTGGCGGCGGGCCACATCGTGACCGCCTCGGTGGGCAACATGATCTATCCGCCGATCGTGTCTCCGGCCGCCCTGGTCGTGGCCGTGGTATTGGCCGTGTTCAAGCCGTGGGGCCGGATCCGCAGCTGACCCGCCGGGTATGCGCGTCAACGTAGTCAAGGTGTCGCTGCCATGCGGATGAGGTCCCGGCCGGTGGCCATAGCGTCGAGTCCATGAGAGCTGTTCGTATATCTGTCATGTTGGCCGCCGTACTCACTACGACCGGATCCTCACCTCCGAAATCGGCGCCCAGGCTTCGATGGACGCGAGAAGATCGCCGGACCCGGCCGTCGTCGTCACCTACTCCGGCGCCCTGAGGGGTACGGTCGCCGCGCTGGGTGGGCCGCAACATCGCCCGATTCGGCGGCGACGCCGACAACGTCACTCACGACGCGGCCAAGGTACTCGGCGAGCACCTATCCCAGCCCGGGTGTCGCACTCGCACCGTACTCACCGGCCGGGGACGCAAGTTCGGGCACCCGCTGCCCACCACTGTGAGTTTTGGAACAAGACTCCATGAAACTCTTCACAGCCGGATGTAACCGGGCGGGTCGCTGCGGTGTGTTGTCAGGTGTGCGAGCACCCACGGGAAGCGGGGAACATGCCGGCCAGCGACAGCGCCGACTTCGACGCCTTCTACATTGCGACGGTTCGGCGCGTCGTGCTCTATCTCTATGCCGCCTGTGGTGACCGGTCCGAAGCCCAGGACATCGCTCAAGAGGCTTTCGCGAGAGCCTGGCAGCACTGGTCCAAGGTTGCCGGATACGACGACCCCGAGGCGTGGGTGCGAGCGGTCGCCTGGCGGCTGATGGCCAATCGGTGGCGGAGTTTGCGACGCTGGCTCACCGCTCGGGCCCGGCTGGGGCCGCCCGATCAGGTTGTCGACAGCCCGTCGCCGGACCGGGTGGCCGTCGCCGATGCGCTCCGGCAGCTGCCGAAGTCGCAGCGGCAGGTCATCGCCTTGTACTACCTGCTGGACATGCCGGTCCGCGACATCGCCGCGAGTGTCGGCGCTGCCGAGGGGACGGTCAAGGCGCGGCTGTCGAGGGCGCGCGCCGCCCTTGCCCGGCTGCTCAACGAAGACGATCAGGAGGTCAGCGATGTCACGTCACGTTGATGAACGGGTGCGGGAGCTGGAGGCGGACGTTCAGCACCTTCGGTTTCTGCCGGCCGCCGCCGTCCGCGCACGCGGTCGCCGCCGGAGCCGCCGGCAGCTGGCCGCGGTTCTGACCGCGGGCGCCGCCGTGACGGCCACCGCGAGCACAGTGTTCGCGTGGCCGCACCAGCACGCCGCGCCGGTCGCCGACCAAGCTGCGGGCAGGCCCTTCGTGAGCTGCGTTGTCGCTCTGCCGGACGACCCGGCCGAGGTCCGGATCCGCGTGCTCGACGGCGGGGCGCCGGCCGAGCTGCGGGACGCAGCGACCGCTCAGTTGCGGACTCGCGGATTCGCCGTTCAGACCGGTACGACCGACCGTGTCCCCACTGCCAGCGCGGCCGCCCTCCGCTACGGGCCGGCAGCGATCGGCTCGGCGACCGTCGTACGGGCGGAGCTGAACGGTCAGGTCGCCATGACTTTCGACCCCGACCGCCCGGATGCGACCATCGACTTGGCGGTCGGGTCGGCCTTTGCCGGGTTCGCGACCCCCACCGAAATCAACGCGAATCTCGCGCTCGCCGGCGAACCTTCCGCGCCCCCGCAATGCTCAGCCGTCGCATCGCGGACGCCAACCCGCTGACGGTGTGCCGCCGGTCACGCTCCTGAGCCGGGTGGAATCGGTCGGGAACGGGCGGGGTTGCCGGTGGCATGACGACGATCGGACTCATCGGCAGCGGGAACATCGGAAGCACTGTGGCGCGGCTGGCGGTTGCCGCCGGGCACGACGTGGTGCTGAGCAACTCGCGTGGTCCGGCGACCCTCCAAGACCTGGTGTCTGAGCTGGGGCCCAAGGCGCGTGCGGCAACTGCGGCCGAGGCGGCTGCGGCCGGGGACATCGTGGTGGTGACGGTGCCGCTGCGGGCGTACCGGGAGGTGCCGGTGGAGCCCCTCGCGGGCAAGGTGGTCATCGACACCAACAACTACTACCCGGAGCGCGACGGTATCTTCGACGAGGTGGAAGACGGCTCCAGCACCACCGGTGAGCTGCTGCAGAAGCACCTCACGGAGGCCCGCGTGGTGAAGGGGTTCAACAACATCTGGTTCGATCACCTGCGGACCCTGGCGCGGCCGGCGGGCAGCGCGGACCGGTCGGCGCTGCCGATCGCCGGTGACGACGCGGCCGCCAAGCAGGCGGTCACCGAGCTTTTCGACAGCCTCGGCTATGACACTGTGGACGCCGGCCCGCTCGCCGAGAACTGGCGTACCCAGCGGGACACCCCGGTCTACGTGACTCCTTACGGCACGTACGGCGTGGTCCCCGGTACGCCGGTGAGCGCGCAGACCGTACGCGAGGCGCTCGCCGCGGCGAAACGCCCTGCGGCCTGAGCGCTCAGGTGGTCAGATCGGCGACTTCGGTGGCGGCCAACAGGAAGCTCAGTCGTCCACCTTGGACGGCTGGCTCTGCTGTGGGCCATCTGCCGGATCGACTCGTTGATCGCCGCGATCTTGTCCGCCGCAGGCGCGATGTCGTTGAGGTCGTAGTAGGCCTGGCCGGCCGTGTGGTCGTCCGCGTGCCCACGAAAGCCGACGAGCGGCCAGGAGGCATCCTTGCCCTTCTGCCCGGCCGACAGCGCGGGGAGGACGACTAGGTGCTGCTGGGTCAGGACGTTGGTGACGACGCATAGTGGTGGGCAAGGTTGGTGGCGAGGGTGCGGAGGTGAGCCCTGGCTTCGGTGGGGCCGTGCACAGTGATGGCGTTCCCGAACGGCAGCAATGCTCGCACGTCCTCCAGATGCAGGAAGCGAATTGTTACCTTGTGGCCGGTGGCGGATTCTTCATGGTCGTCCCGGACGAGTCGTAGGCCAAAGATCCGTTGCGCTCGCTCGATCTGGGTCTGGTTGATGGTGGCGCTGACCTCTATCGCGTGGTTGTTTGCCCACTGATCAATGAGCGCTGCAGTGACGGTGGCCAGGGTCTGGTTCTCGCGGATCCGTCGTGGCTGGTCGAATTCTTTCCACGTCGTGATCCGTTCGAGTCGGTACATCCGTGGTACTCGGGCACAGTCGGCGATGAGATACCAGATGCCGGCCTTGGCGAACAGCCCGTAGGGATCCACGACCAGGTCGCGTGGGCATGACTCGCGTGGGCTGTCGTACTCGATCCGCAGCTGGCGCCCTCGCCGCACTGAGCCGATCAGCGAAGCCGGAGTCGGGCCGGAAGCTCGTGTCTGCAGCCAGGGACGGCTGTCCACGTGTACTACGTCGGTGAGCGGCAGGAGCTCATGAACTCGACGTGACTGGGTAGCGGCGATCTTGGCGAGCGCGCGCCGGCTTTCGACCGATGCGTTGAGCTCCGCGCGTTGCTTTTCATCCAGCCCGATGAGCGAGAGATGATCACGCTCGTCAGGCGTGAGTCGCGTGAGGTCGAGCCCGGACCCGGGCAGCATGGTCACGCCGCCGAGGCGGCCCCGGTGTGCGGTCACCGGCAGACCGGCGTCACGGAGCCAGTTGAGGTCCCGGGTGATGGTTCGAAGGGAAACCCCGAGCGCCGAGGCAAGTTCCTGTGTGGTTGCGCCATCCCTCGATTCGAGGAGCAGCATCAGGGTGAAGAAGCGGTCGGGGGTCACACACCAAGTTTTTCAGGAATTGCGACACGATGCGGCGCATATTCCGGCCAGGCTGGTGGATGCGTACCTACGACCTGTGAGGAACAACCATGACCACATCCGTCGTGTCCATCGTCTATGTGAACGACGCTCCCGCCGCAGCTCGTTTCTACGGGGACCTTCTCGGCATGAGCCCCTCGCTCGAGACTCCGGGATACATCACCTTCGACCTGGGGCCAGGCGCTGACCTGGCTCTGTGGTCTGGCCAGTTCGAGGATCTGTCGCCGGACGTCCCGCGTACCAGTGAGGTTTGCCTGGCCATCGACGGTGGGCGACCCGACGAGGTCAACGCGATCTTCAAGCAGTGGCTATCCAAGGGCGTCACGATCCTGCGCGAGCCGCACGATGTGGGGTTCGGGCTGACCTTTCTCGCAGCCGATCCTGACGGGAACCGTATCCGGGTCGCGCCGCGGGACTGAAGGCCACAATGCGGCAGGCGCGCACGATAGGTGTCGCGCCTGCCGTTGTGGCCGCGGCGGGGGGCGAACAGCGCCGTGTACCGCCGGTCAAGGGAGTGGAGCTCGCCGTGACCGGGCCGGCGGGGACCAAACGAGAAAGCGGCCGAGGGGCGTTCATCGGCTCCGTGCTCGGTGCGATCGACGACTTCTATGAGTAGGTCATCCAGAATCTCAAGCCGTGGATGCCGCACCGCCGAAGCTCCGCTCACCGGAGGAGGTGACAGCTATCTCGTCTCAGGACGGTCCGCAGAGTGAGGACGAGAACGGTTAGCGGCTGACTCGGGCGTTGGCTCGGGGCCGGGTGAAGTGGGAGGCGCCGCTGTTGCGGTGCCGGCGGGCCGCCGCGGACGCGGTCGGGAAGTGTGCCGCCGGGGCGGGCGCCCCCACCGCCATGGGTGCGCCCGCCACCGTCGGGGCGCCCGCCGCCACGGGCGCGTCTTTGATTGCCGGCTCCAGGCCAGCGGGTGCGGGCCGGCCGGGGCGGCGGTGCCTGCCGCTCAGCAGTAGGAGCAGAGCCGCTGAGGCGAGGATCATGAGGATCACCACCGGTTCCATGGCCGCCCCCGAAGTCATTGGTTATCGAGACAATGACGTTAGCAGCGGATGTCGCCGTAGCCAATCGGTCGTCCCGCTTCGGAGTCGGTCCGATTCTCCGACCGGCTCCCACTGCGTCCGCCTTAGACTGGCTCGATGGCGGCGACCGGCTTCGGTGTTTATCTCAAGGAAGCGATCCTGGCGGCTCGTTTCGAGACGCCGACGCACTTCGCACGGGCGGTGGGGACCGACCCGTCGGTCGTGTTGCGCTGGCTCAGCGAGGAACAGCGGCCGACGATCCGGTCGATCGAGCGGATCGCTCCCGTCCTCGGCCGCAGCATCAACGAGCTGGTGCGGGCGGCCTATCCCGATCGGTTGAGTGGTCCGAAGCCCGAGCCGCCGGCCGTCCACCCGCTGGTGCACGAGCTGGCCCGCATGCTGGCCGACGACTCGCCGATCCCGCAGGCCGACCGCCAGGCCCTCGAGACCGTTCTCGACCGGCTGGTCGACCCCTACCGCAAGGTCCTGAGGAGACGACGGACAGGCTGAACGGGTGACAGATATGCGGCGAATCGCAGGTCTGCGCTGGTCGATGTCGCGTACGGCGCGGAAGCTCACTAGTGTCGGGGCCATGACCGAGCGGCCGCCGGGTGGATTGCATCTGCAGATCAGCAAGTTGCTGGTCTTTCTGCTGGTCGCGGCGATCGCGGCGACCGGCGCCCTGCTGATCGCGGTGTTCATCGGGCTGACCGACGCCCCGCGGGGCGGGCCGGGGCCCAACGGCATGCCCCCGCCGCCGCCCGATCTGCGATCGCTGGAGATCATTCCCGTCGTTACCGGCCTCTTCGTGCTCTCCTGGCTGGCCGCGCTGGTCGTCTTCGTGCGCGACCAGGTCCTGCTCCGCCTGCGGCAGCAGCAGCCGGTCACCGGCCCCGGCGGGGTCAGCCGCGAGGAGCTGACCGGCCTGCTCGCCGGCCTGCGCACCGAGCTGGCGGCCGACCGGGAGCGCGACAACGAGGCGCTCAGCGAGGTGCTCAGCGAGCGGCTGGCCCAGCTCACCGGGGAGTACGGCGAGCAGCGGGAGACCGACGGCTACCTCAACGGCATGCGCATGGCAACGACCGGCGACCCGTCAGCCGGCAACGTCCGTTCGCTGCGGCGCCCGCCGCCGCCGCGCTGACGGGCGGTCGTGGAGGGTCACCGTGACCATCAGGGCGGCCGCGATCCAGACGTACAGGTTGCTGCCGGCGAAGGCGCTCCAGCCGAACGGATGCGTCCACCACAGCCACACGAAACTGGTGCACATCAGCACGTAGGCGATCGCGACGACGGTCGTGCGGCCGCGGTCGAGCAGCCAGAACAGCGCCGGCAGCACCCACACCAGGTGGTGCACCCAGGTCACCGGACTGATCAGGCAGGCGACGATCGCGGTGACGGCGAAACCCGCCGCGTGGTCATTCGGGGTGCGCCGGGAGCGCACCCACCAGGCCCAGTACGCGACGACCAACGCGACCGCGGCCACCCACCAGATCTCCGGTGCGTCGAGCCGGGCCAGAACGCCCCGCAGCGACTGGTTGGAGACGTACGCCAGTTTGCCGACCCGGCCGGTGTCCCACAGCGCGCCGGTCCAGAAGTCACGCGAGGGCCCGGGCACGACGATCGCGGTCAGGACGGTCGCGCCGGCGGCGGTGCCGGCCGCGGTCGCCGCGGCCCGGTACTGCCGGGTCAGCAGCAGGTAGCCGACGAACACGGCCGGGGTCAGCTTGATGGCGGCGGCCAGCCCGATGCCGATCCCGGCCCGGCGGCGGCCGGTCGCCAGCGCGCGCAGGTCGGCGCAGACCAGCACCAGCAGCACCAGGTTGATCTGCCCCAGGGTGAACGTGTCGCGGGCCGGCTCGAACAGGACGACGGCCAGGAAGGCGAGCGCGCACGGCGTCCACATCGGCCGGGACCGCCGCTGCAGGAACGGCACGAAGAACCAGCGGAGCAGCAGCACCACCATCGCGGTGTTGACGGCCAGGCTGATCGCGACCGCCACCGGCCACGACGTCATCACCAGCGGGGCCATGACCAGGGCGGCAAACGGCGGATACGTGAAGCCGTAGGCCGAGTGCTGGTAGCGGTAGTCGTACAGATGACCGCCGTCGATCAGCCAGTAGCGCACCGAGCCGCGGTAGACGCCGAGGTCGAAGAAGTGCCGGAACGTCAGTGCGGTGGTCAGGAAGACGCCGATCGCGATCGCGGTGCCGACTACGAGCGCGACCTGCGCGGGGCCGCTCCGCAGCCGCTCGGGGACGATCATCGGGGGGTCGGGCGCGGGGTGGCGGGGGCGACAACCAGGCGTACGAGCAGGAATGCCGCTATGCCGATCAGCGCGCCGAGGACCGCCAGCAGGACGCGTTCGGCGTCCGCCCCGAAGCCGTCCGGCAGCACCACCAGCACCAGCCCGGCGCAGAGCGCGGCGAGCAGGCCGCGCACCCGGCGGTGCTCGGCCACCGCGGCCAGCGGCACCAGGCCCCACAGCACGTACCAGGGCCGGATCGCCGGTCCGAAAGCGACCACCGCGACCAGCACGATGCCGAGTCCGTAGACCGGGCCGAGGCGGCCGCGGCAGGTCCAGACGACGCCGGCCACGACCAGGGTGGCCAGCACGCCGGCCCACCGCCACAGCCCTTCGGCGGCTGCCGCGCCGACCGCGTCGTGGGCCAGCAGCCGGGCCGTCCAGCGGCCGAGAGCGCTGGTCAGCGACCAGTTCCCGGCCGAGATCGGGGTGTTCAGGGCGCTCACCCAGCCGTACCCGGTGCCGGCCAGCGTCGTGATCAGCACGGTGGCGGCGCCGGCGGTGACGGCCACCGCGGCGGCCGCGCGGGCCCACGGCCAGCGCCCGGGCAGCCGGCCGGTCCAGAGCGCGGCGACCGCCACGAGTCCGAGCGCGGCCGGCCACTTGACCAGGGCGGCCGCCACGATCAGCAGGGTCGCGGCGATCGGCCGGTGCCGCACCGCGGCGGCCAGACCGGCCGCCAGCAGCCCGACCATCAGGGCGTCGTTGTGCGCGCCGCCGACCAGGTGGATCAGGACCAGGGGGTTCAGCACGGCGAGCCAGGTCGCGCTGGACGGGCGTACGCCGGTGGACCGCGCAACAATCGGCACGGAGCCGGCCAGCAGTGCCAGTCCGGCGATCGCCACCAGCCGCATCGCGATCACGCCGAGCAGCAGGTTCGAGCTGAGCGGTCCGGCGACGACCTCGGCGACGATCAGGAAGACCGGGCCGTACGGGCTGGGCGTGTGCTGCCAGATCGCCGGCACCTGCGCCGCGACCATGCCGCCGAGCACGGACGGCCCGTGGCGGTAGACGTCCATCCCCGAGTCGATCATCAGGCCCTGTGCGAGGTAGCTGTAGACGTCGCGGCTGAACAGCGGCGGGGCGAGCAGCAGCGGCGCCACCCAGAGGGCGAGCGTCCACCAGGCCGTCCGGCACGACTCGTCGGCGTGGTCGCCGCGGGTGACCCGGCCGTACCACCACCACGCCAGCAGAAGCAGGGCCAGCCCGGTGTAGACGCCGACCAGCCCGAGCCGGGCATGATGACCGCCCGGCAGGTATGGGATGCCGACCGGTAACGCGCCGGCGCCGAGGCCGCCGACGGCGATCAGGGCGGAGCCGGCGAACCCGACCGCCCGCGGGGAGGACAGCCCGTGATCTTTGGACACGGCTGAACACTTTCAATGGCCGGTGTCGGGCTGTGGACAGGCTGTGGACGCCCGGATAACGGATGCGCAACGTCCGCGATGATTTCGTGCGCCGGCACCGGCCGTACCCGTCACGCAGCCGTGAGCAAGGCGCGCAGCGCGCCCTCCGCGGTTTTGAAGCGGACCGGCCGGCCGTTGATCAGATCGCTGTAGAGCACCGACTCCATGATCCGCACGTAGAGGAAGGCCCTCGCCGCCAGGTCGGCGACCGACAAGCCGGCCTCGATGAAGACGTCGCGCTGGGCGAGGACGATCCGGCGGTGCACGGCACCGGAGGGGGTGAACAGCACGCGGGCGGCCGTCTCCGGCTCGGCGCCGATGAAGATCCGCATCGGTGGGGCGGCCCCGAGCCGGTCGGCGAAGATCTGCGACACCTCGATCACGCCGTCGGGTCCGCGCCGCACGCGCTCCGACCGGGCCACGTCGAGCAGGCGGCGGCCGAGCGTCCAGAGGGCCTCGCCGAGCAGGGCGTCGCGGCTGCCGGCCACCCGATAGAGGGTTGCCCGGCTGATCGCGAGGTCGCCGGCCAGCGACTGCATGTCGATCGAACCGGCCGCCGCGAACTGCCGCATCGCGCCGCGCACCACGGCGTCGCGACTGATCACCCGGCGCGATTCCATCCCGCTCCTCTCGATGTACTCGAGGAAACGGATCGGGTTCACCGCGGGTTCAATTTGATACCGCCGTCTCAGCCTGACCTGGATGTTCGACCGCCGGGCGCTCCCTTTTCGTAACCATCGCCGAACACCGAATCGCGCGATTCGACCGTCCATTCTCATCCGATGCCCGGGGGCGGCCCTGGGGCATGTCGAAGAGGAGAAAACGATGGCAATCAGAAGGCGGCGCCGCGGCAATCTGCTGCGGCCGCGCAACCTCGTCGGGGCGCTCGCCGCGCTGGCGCTGACCGGGACCGGCCTCGCGCTGATCCCGAACGCGCAGGCGGCGACCAGCAAAACCTTCGAACGCGGGCCGGCGCCCTCGGTGAAGAGCATCCAGGCAGCTCAGGGGCCATTCGCGAGCACCCGGACGAACGTCGCGCGGAACAGCGTGAGCGGCTTCGGCGGTGGCGACATCTACGCACCGACCGACACCGGCGCAGGCACCTTCGGGGCGGTCGCGATGGCGCCCGGCTTCACCGCGACCCGCAGCAGCCTCGCCTGGCTGGCGCCGCGGATCGCCTCGCAGGGCTTCGTGGTCTTCAACATCGACACGCTGACCACGTCCGACCAGCCCGCCCAGCGCGGCAAGGAGCTGCTGGCGGCCCTCGACTTCCTGACCAGGAGCAGCAGCGCCCGCAGCAAGATCGACGCCAGCCGGCTGGCCGTGATGGGTCACTCGATGGGCGGCGGCGGCGCGCTCGAGGCGGCGAAGAGCCGGCCCTCGCTGCAGGCCGCGGTGCCGTTGACCCCGTGGGACCTCAACCGTAACTTCAGCGGGGTCAGCGTGCCGACGCTGATCGTCGGCGGCCAGCGGGACACCATCGCGCCGCCCGCCCAGCACTCGATCCCGTTCTTCAACAGCATGCCGGCGGCCAACGACAAGGGATATCTGGAATTGGCCGGCGCTTCGCATTTCGCACCGAACATTCCGAACTCGACAATTTCCGAGTTCAGCATCGCGTGGCTGAAACGGTTCGTGGACAACGACACCCGGTTCGAGCAGTTCCTCTGCCCGGGGCCGGGGCTGAACGGGACGGTCAGCCAGTACCGGGCCGACTGCCCGCACCAGGGCTGACCTACCGCCCCGCATCCGCCCGGGGCGGCGCGGCGTCACCCGCATTCGTGCGCGGCGGTCAACGGGAGCGGCGCGAACTCGTGGTTCTGCCAGATCGCGCGGGACCGCTCCTCGGGGTATCGGGTGACGACCGACGGGACGTCGAAGATCTTGGTGAGACGCTGCTCCCGGTCGTAGGCGGGCCAGCCGGGGTCGCCGGTGGCCGCGAAGCTGGTCCAGGCGGTGCGGAACTCGGCCGAGAGGGGCTCGGCCTCGGGGCTGTCGCCGATCAGCATGGCCGGCCGGCCGCTGGTGAGGTTGCCGAAGACGAGCGGCACGTCGAGGCCGTGGCAGGCGCCGAGGATGCCGCCCATGCCGGGGGCGCTCCAGGTCAGCTCGTAGAGGTGGGCGCGCCCGCCGCCGGTCACCTGGGCCTCGGCGAGGTGCAGGCTGGGCATGCGGAAGAGCCAGTCCGAATGGACGAGCTCGAACAGCTGGTCGGGGCTCGCTTCGCCGTAGGCCCGCGGGTCGGGCGCGAAGATCTCGAGGGCCTCGGCCGCCTCGGCCGGGGTCACCTGGCCGAGGCGGCCGGTGAGGGCGGTCAGCAGCCGCTGCTCGTCGCGGGTGTGCCCGGCGATCAGGTCGACGTGGCGGGCCGACCCCGCGGCGAGGGCCGCCCACGGCGTGGACGGCAGGACGTCGCCGTCGACGACCGGGGCGAACGGGATCGAGGAGTGCGCGGCCTGCCCCCAGCGGGCCGCCCGCTCGCCGATCCTCTCCGCGACCGCGTCGCCCGCCGCGGCCAGTAGCTCCGGCTCGACCTCGGCAAGGTCGTCCGCTGTTGCCCGGAGTCCCAGTTCGCCGGCGATGGCGCCGGCGATGTCGGCGGCCAGCTCGTCCGAGAAGTAGGCGCCCGGCACACTTTGGGCGATGGCCCGGCGGAACAGTCCGGCGGCCCGGGGCATGGCCAGCAGGGCGGCGACCGACCCGCCGCCGGCCGACTCGCCGAAGACCGTGACCTGGCCCGGGTCGCCGCCGAACGCGGCGATGTCGTCCCGGACCCACTCGAGCGCCGCGACCTGGTCGAGCAGGCCGCGGTTGGCCGGCGCCCCGGCGATCGAGGTGAAGCCCTCGACGCCGAGCCGGTAGTTGAACGTCACGACGACGACCTGGCCGTCGCGGGCGAGGCGTCCGCCGTCGTATTCGGGCCGGGCGGCGGATCCGAGCGAGTAGCCGCCGCCGTAGATCCAGACCATGACCGGCCGCTTCGCCGCCGCGTCGGGTTCGGCGGACCAGACGTTGGCGGTCAGCCAGTTGTCGCCCGCGGCCGGGCCGGAAGCGTCCGCGCCGAGCACCTCGGACTGCGGCGCCGGAGGACCGAAGGCGACGGCCGGCCGCGTGCCTTCCCAACTGGTCCGCGTCGGCGGGCCGAAGCGGACCGCCTCGGCGTAGGGGATGCCCCGGAAGACCGCCAGCCCGTTCTCCCAGGAGCCTCGCAACTCGCCGCCGGTCACTCGAACCTCAGGGCTGCTCATGGCCGCATCATCACGTGACCGGGAGGCAACCGCTATCGATTTTCGCCGGGCCGGCACCGTGTAGTTCGGCATTATGCCTAAATAGTCCTTTCCGCTCGGACGGCCACCTAAACGTACTTCCAGCTTCGTACTTTCGGCTGTCGATCATGCGGATGACAAAGGTGTGTCGCGTGTTTTCCGGATCCATTTTCCGCGGTTTGCTGATTGCAGCAAAGCCCCCGGATGAAATGCGAGAAAGGGAACCGCGATGAATAAATTTACTCGAGTTATGACCATGGGCGGCATGGGTGCGTTGGCGGCGCTGGCGATCGGTGCCGGCCCGGCTCAGGCCGCGGGCACGAGCAACTCGGCGGCGGCCAAGCCGTCCGCCGGGCAGGCGCGGCAACATCACGGCGGGGACCGTACGGTCGGCTACTACCGGTCGGGACGGGCCTGTGAGCTGGCCGGACGTATCGGTGAGCGGTTCGGCCGGTGGGACGACCACGACTGCGACTTCGTGCGGTTCGGATTCCACCGCGGCCAGTGGGAGCTGCAGGTGAGCCGCGACCGGAGGGGCCACGGCTTCCCGGGCTTCCCCGGCCACCACCGGCCCGGCCACGACGGACCGGGCGGATTCCACAACCGGCCCGGCCACGACGGACCGGGTGGATTCCGCCACCGGCCCGGTCGCTGACCGAACAAATGCCGCCGGGCCTGCGTAATGCCCGGCGGCTTCTTTCTTATTCGGCGAGGAACTGTTCCAGCAGGCCGGGAACGGCGGTGCGGGCCACCCGGATCGCCGTCGCATCGCCGACGTCGGCCACCGCGTAGTGCTGCCGGCCACCGGCCGTGGTGGCGACCAGGGTGGTCAGACCGGCCCGGCGCTGGAACAGCGAGGTGGTCAGGTTCCAGCCGATCACCGCGTCGGTGCGCAGCACGTGGCGGCGCCGCACCAGGCTGCCGTGCCGGCTGATCAGCCAGCCGTCGGTGAGGGCGTGGCCCAGATTGCGGGCCCGGTCCCAGGCCAGGAAGGTCCCGATCGGCAACATCGCGAGCGACGCCCAGAACGCCCACCCGGGTGCGCCGGCGAGGACCACGAACGCCAGCACGATCAGGATCAGGATCGTGCTGACCGTCAAGGCCCGGGTGAACCGGCGCAGGCGGGCTCGGGGGCCGTGCCGGGTCAGCGCCACGGTCAGCGGATGGGTGTCGCCGATGACGGTGCCGGCCACCTCCACCGCGACGGCGCGCGGCGCGGGCGGCAGCAGGATCGAGCCGCCGCGGTCGGAGCCCCGGCCGACCCGCAGACCGGTGGCGATGGCGAGGACCCGGGCGCCGCGCACCGACCGCAGCAGCAGCGGCTCGCTGAGCTCGACACCGCGCATCCGGCGTTCCTCGATCGTGGTGCTGCGGGTGGTGAGCAGGCCGCGGCGTACGTGCAGGGTGCCGCTGCTGTGCCGGCTCAGCCGGAAGTTCCAGAACGTCAGGATGTATCCGACCGTCGACGCGACCGCGGTGAAGACGACCACCGCCGCGGCGACCAGCAGAATCGCCACCGGCAGCGGCTTGTCCCGCAGGTACTCGATCGTGTCGTGGATGACGCCGACCTTCGCGAGGTTGACGTGGCCCTCGTTGACCAGGCGGGAGCCGAGGCCGAACAGCACACCGATCGCCACCAGGCCGGACAACGTGAACGGCCCGTACCGGACCCAGGCCGGGTCGAGGGCGGCCAGCACAGTCTCGGGGGCGGCCGGAACGGCTTCCGCCGCCATCGCCTCGGGTGCCGGCCGGTGCAGTAACTCGCGGTGCAGGTTTTCGGCGTCGGCCGCGCCCAGCCCGTCCAGCTTCACGCCGTCGTTCTTCTTGTCGGTCTGACCGGTGCCGACTGTGACCAGGGCCAGGCCGAAGATGCGGTGCAGCACGTTCGAGGTGACGTCCACGGTCCGGATGCGGTCGCGCGGCACGGTCAGCGTGCGGCGGCGGATCAGACCCCGGCGTACCTGCACGTGAGCCGGAGTGATCCGGTAGGAAGTGGTGAAGTAGCGCAGGAAGCCGAGCGCGATGCCGATGCCGCCGATGCCCAGCGCCCACCAGCCGCCGTCGGCACCGTTGCCGCTCCGCAGCCCGATCAGCACCGCGATCAGCGGAAACAGCAGCCGCCTCAACTCCATGACCGGATGCACGGCGAGCATGCGAGGGCTCAGCCGGCGCCAGTGCTCGGTCACCGCCGGTTCGGCCGGGCCGACCACGGTGGTCATGTCGCGTCCCCGGTGGTCTGGCCGACCCGGGTGGTCAGGTCGGCGACCAGCTGGTCGGCGTCCCTCGCGGCCAGGCCGTCGATCTTGATGGGGCCGGCCGCGGACGCGGTCGTCACGGTCACGTTCGCCAACTTGAACAACTGCTCGATCGGCCCGCGCTCACTGTCCACAGTCTGCACCCGCGAGATCGGCGCGATCCGGCGCTCCTGGTTGAGCCAGCCGGTCTGGGTGTAGACCGCGGTGTCGGTCGCCTCCCAGCGGTGCACCCGGTAGCGCCACTGCGGCATCACCACCATGTGCACCGCGGCCAGCACCAGCCACACCACCGCCACGATCAGGTGGGGGAGTGCCCGGCGGTCGCTGTCGGCGAACCACCAGATCACCTGGGGTACCAGCAGCGCGATCCACATCACCGCCGCCCTGGTCGTCCAGTACCACACCGCGCGGGAACTGACCCGGTGCATCGGGGGTCGTAGCCGCACCACATCCGCCGTCATAGTCACGCCTTTCACGATGGCATCCGGTGCAAAGAGTTCGTCGGCCCGTTCGTCGTGCGAGGGACGGGACAAATGTCATGGTCCGGTGTCATGGTGCGGCCGGCTGGAGCCGCAACGTGCGCGGGGATATGCCGCGGACCCGCTTGAACGCGGCGCTGAGCGCGAACGGGCTCGCATATCCGACGTTCCGGGCGATCGCCTCCAGAGTCGCGTCGCTGCGGGTAAGCATGTCGGCGGCGCACGACAACCGCCACTCGGTCAGATAGGTCATCGGCGGCACACCCACCAGTTCGGTGAACCGCCGCGCCATCGCCGCGCGCGAGCAGCGTGCCTCGGCGGCCAGGGACGCCACCGTCCAGGCCTGCTCGGGCCGCGCGTGGATGCAGGTGAGGGCGGCGCCGACGATCGGATCGTCCTGCGCGGTGTACCAGCGGGGCGGGTGGGCATCCGGCCGTGCGAGCCACGTGCGCACGGCGGTGATCAGCACCAGGTCGAGGAGCCGGTCGAGGACCACGTCCTGGCCGGGGGCCTCCCGGTCGACCTCGTGGATGACGTGCTCGACGAGCCCGGAATCCCACTCGCCGGGTCGCAGCACGACCAGGTCGGGCAGCGCCGACAGCAGTGACCGGCTGATCTCGGCTGGTGAGTGGTAGGTGCCGGTCAGCAGCATCGTGCGGCCGTCCGGATCATTGCCCCACGACCGCAGTCCGAGAGGACCCATCGGGCGTCCACCGGCAATCGGCCGGCAGATCTGGTCCGGGCCGATCACCACCTGCGGCGCCGTTCCGGCGCCATCGCTTATTTCGTACGGCCGGGGGCCGCGCACCACCGCAACATCGCCCGGCACGATGTCGGTCGTCGTCGTGCCCACGTCGAGGTAGGCCGACCCGCGGACGACCGCCACCAGGGTCAGCGGCGCCGCATCCTCGATCCGCATCGACCACGGCGGGGAGAGCAGCGAGCGCAGGATGAACGCTCCCCGCGCCCGCGGGTCGAGCAGGCCGCCGAGCGGATCCATGCCGCTCAGCGTAGACGCTCGCGTATGGAATCGGGCGCCTGCCGCATGGATCGGCTCACCGGGCTGGGGTGCTGTGCCTGGCCACCGTCGTCCGGGCCGGGACCACGTGGTCGCGGCCCGGCGCCGCGTGGCTGCTGACGGGCGCGATCCTGACCCTCGTCGGAGCACTCGGCGTCACCGTGGCGGTCAATGTGCCGCTGAACGACCGGCTGGAAGCCGGGACGGTCACCTGGCCGAGCTTCCTGGCCGGGTGGGATCCGGCCAACCACGCCCGTACCGTCCTCTGTCTGGCCGGCTGCGCCGCGCTGCTGGTCGGCCTGGTCAGGAGGGCGTTATGAGGCGGGTCTCGTAGGCGACGACCACGGCTTGGACCCGATCGCGGAGGCCCAGTTTGGCCAGGATGCGGGCGACGTGCGTCTTCACGGTCGCCTCGGACAGGAACAGGCGGCCGGCGATCTCGACGTTGCTCAGCCCCTGGGCGACCAGGGTGAGAACCTCGCGTTCGCGGGGAGTAAGCGCGGCCAGATCGCGGTGCAGGGGCGACTCCCGGGTCCCGGGCCTGGCGAAGCGTTCGACGAGGCGGCGGGTGATGCTCGGAGCGAGCAGAGCCTCGCCGTCCCGGACCGTGCGGATCGCGACGACCAGATATTCGGGAGTCACATCCTTGAGCAGAAATCCGCTGGCCCCCAGGCCGAGAGCGGCATAGACGTAGTTGTCGAGGTCGAACGTGGTCAGCATGATGACGCGGGGCGGGTCGGCGGCGTCCAGGATGCGGCGGGCGGCCTCGATGCCGTCCATGTTGGGCATGCGGACGTCCAGGAGCACCACGTCGGGGCCGGTGCGCCGGACCGCCTCGACCGCCTCCGCGCCGTCCTGGGCCTCGGCCACCACGTCGATGCCGTCGGCCGTGAGGATCATGCGGAAGCCGGCGCGCACCAGCGCCTGGTCGTCGGCGATCACGACCCGCAGCGACTCACCCATCAAAGGTCACCGGCGCTCTCCAGGGGAAGGTGGGCCTCCACCCGGTAGCCGCCGGTGATGCGGCTGGAGGCCTGGAGGGTGCCACCGTAGACCGCGAGTCTCTCGCGGAGGCCGGCGAGACCGCGGCCGGTCGAGGTGGCGGCTTCCGGCGTGGGCGGCCCGCCGGTGTCGGCGACGGTGATGCGCAGTTCGTCCGGCGAGTACGCGACGTGGACCGCGGCGCTGGCACCGGAGGCGTGCTTGACCGTGTTGGTGAGGGCCTCCTGCACGACCCGGTAGGCGGCGAGTTCGAGACCGGCGGGCAGCGGGGTCTGCTCGCCGCTGGTGGTGACCGTGACCTCGATGCCGGCGTCCCGGACCCGGTCGATCAGCGGTGGCAACTGGGCCAGGCCGGGCTGTGGGTTGAGGGTGTCCTCGTCGTCCGCGGCGGTCAGCAGGCCCATCACGCCGCGCATCTCGCCGAGGGCGGCGCGGCCGGCCTCCTCGACCGACAGCAGGGCGTCGCGGGCGGCGTCGGGCGTCCGGTCGAGAACCTTGCGGGCCGCCCCGGCCTGAATGACCATCATGGACACGTTGTGCGAGACGACGTCGTGCAGTTCGCGGGCGATGCGGGCGCGCTCCTGGCGTGCCGCCTCCCGCAGGGCGTCGGCACGTTCGCGGCGCAGCCGGTCGGCGCGCTGGCGCCAGGTGCGCATGCCGTTGACCGCGAGCCCGATCGGCAGCAACACCAGGAACGGCACCCAGCCGACGGGAACGATCGGTACGGCGAGATCGTGGAACGAGCTGTAGAGCAGGGCCGCGACCGGCAGCGCGGCGAGGGCCCACATCCGGAACGGGCTGTACGCGGCGGCGGTGTACCCGGCGATCACGCAGGCGTAGAACGAGACCCGCAGGATGTCGGTGCCCGGCGACTCGCCGTGCAGCGACAACACCGTGATCCCGAGGATCACCGTGAGCGTTCCCAGCGGATAGCGGCGGCGCACCAGCAGCGGAAGGATCGCGGCGACGGCGATCCAGCCCGGGCCCTGCGGGTCGTTCAGATCACCGGCGTACGGATCGACGGGCATGCGGGGCAACGGGGGTGTGGGCGGAGCCGGGACACCGAGCTCCGGCGGCGGGCCGACGGTCCGCATCACCTCGGTGTCGCTGGTGGTGTCGAACAGATGCCCGGTGATGTCGGTGCCGCTGAATGCCGCCACGATGAACACGACCACCAGCAGCCCGTCGAACGCCCAGTTGCGGCGGGTCGGCTGTGGCTGTGGCCCGGAGCGGCGCAGCGCCCGCGCGACCGGGCGCAGCGCCAGCAGGCGGCGCCACCGCGAGGGCGGCGGATCGGCGGTCATCGGCACATTGTCGCCGGGCGCCCCGGCCGTACGCATCCATCTCCGGACTACGCCGCAAGGATGACCCCAGGCGGCCAGGGGGCTCTCGCGGCCGACGACCGGTGTGCCCGGCCGGCCCTAGCGTCCCGAACCATGATTGATGTCCTAGATGTGAGCCGCCGCTACGAGGGCGACCAGGCCGCCCTCGACCACCTCAGCCTGCAGGTCGCCCAAGGGGAGTGCCTGGCCCTGCTCGGCCCGTCCGGCAGCGGGAAGTCGACCCTGCTCAACCTCATCGCCGGCCTCGACCGCCCGACCGAGGGCACCGTCACCGTCGGCGGCACCCGCGTGGACCGGCTGAGCGAGGCCGCCGCCGCCCGCTACCGCCGCGCCACCATCGGGCTGGTGTTCCAGTTCTTCAACCTGCTCGACGACCTGACCGTCGCCGACAACGTGCTGCTGCCCGCGCAGATCGCCGGACAGTCCGCCGCCAAGTCCCGCCGGCGCGCCCGCGAACTGCTCGAGGCGCTCGGCATCGACCGGCACGCCGACGCGTACCCCGGTCGCCTGTCCGGCGGGGAACGGCAGCGGGTCGCGGTGGCCCGGGCGCTGATGAACCGGCCGCCGCTGCTGCTGGCCGACGAGCCGACCGGCGCGCTCGACACCGCCTCGGGTGCCGAGGTCCGCAAACTGCTGGTCGACCTGCACGCCGACGGCCAGACGATCGTCCTGGTCACCCACGACGAAGCATTGGCCTCGACGGTCGCCACCCGCACCGTGCGCCTCGTCGACGGGCAGGTGGCGGCATGAGCGCCATCCGGACCGTGGTGCGGGGGGCACAGCGGCGGCGCGTCTCCACGATTGTGATCATCGCGGCGACGGCGATGGCCGTAACCGCGACCGTCCTGGCCGGTCTGCTGCTGGCCGCGTCGTCGGCGCCGTTCGCCAACGCGTTCGCCCAGCAGCACGGCGCACACCTGACCGCGGTGTTCGGCGCCGCGAAGACGACCCGGGCGCAGGCCGCGGCGACCGCGTCGCAGGCCCGGCTGGCGATCGGCCCGTTCCCGGTGGCGACCGTCGTCACCAAGCAGGACCCGCAGAATCCGCCCCTGCCACCGCTGAAGGTCGTCGGGCGGACCGATCCGGGCAGCGACTCGATCGACAAGGTAACCCTGCTGGCCGGCCGCTGGGCGCGGACGACCGGCGAGATCGTGGTGGCCCGCACCGAGGTGATGATCCCGGCCGGGACCACGCTGGAACTGGCGAACGGATCGACGCTGACGGTCGTCGGCGAAGCGAGGTCGATCAGCCAGACCGCGCAAGGCTGGGTCACCCCCGACGAGGCGGTCGCACTCGGGCAGACCGGATGGCAGATGCTCTACCGGTACGCCGACGCCGGCACCACAACCGCGATGACCGCGCACGAAACAGCTCTCGGCGCCGGTGTGCAGACCCAGTCCTGGCTCGGCGTACGCGACGATGCGGCACACCGCACCCAGCTGTACGTGCCCCTGCTGGGCGCGTTCGGTCTGATCGGCCTCGCCCTGTCGGCCCTGGTCATCGGCAACGTCACCGCGGGCACGGTCGCCTCGGCCACCCGCCGCATCGGTGTCATGAAGGCGCTCGGGCTGACCCCGTCGCAGGTGGTGCGCGCCTGCCTGGCGCAGGCCCTGATCCCGGGCCTGATCGGCACGGTCCTCGGCATCGTCGCCGGCGACTTCCTCGCGCTGCCGCTGGTGTCCGACGTCGCCGACCTGTTCGGCACCGTCCCGATGTCGGTCACCCCGTGGGTCGACGCCGCCGCGATCGCCGCGGCGGTGCTGGTCATCGGCGGGACCGCGGCACCGGCCGCGTGGCGGGCCGCCCGGCTGCGTACGGTCGACGCGCTCGCCGTCGGGCGTACCCCGCACAGCGGCCGCGGCCGCGTCGCCGCCCGCCTCGCCGCCCGCACCGGGCTGCCCCGGCCGTTCAGCCTCGGGCTCGCCCAGCCGTTCACGAAACCGGCCCGCCTGCTGGCCATGATGCTGACGATCGCGTTCGGCACGGCGGCGGCGACGTTCGCCATCGGCCTGGCCACCTCGCTACGCCACATCCAGGCCGCCGACGAGAAACCCGACACCTCGGCCGACGTGCTCGTGCTGCCCACCATGGAAGGCACCGATCCGAGCACGGCCATCGCCGCCGCGCCGGGAACCGGGAAATACTACGGGCGCGGCCCCGCCGACATCGCCGTCGACGGCCTGCGTGACGCCGCCCGCGGCACCATCACCAGCGGCGACGCCCGCTGGGCCGGGTACGAGATGCTCGCCGGCCGCTGGTACACGAAACCGGGGGAGGCGGTCGTCACGACCGGCTTCCTCACCGCCACCGGCAAGCACATCGGCGACACGGTCACCGGCCCCGGCCACGGACCGCTCACGCTCGTCGGCGAGGTGTTCGACGGCAGCGCCAACAACCACCTCTACACCGACGCCGCCAGCATCCCCGGCCCGAAGCCGGTCCTCGAGTGGTACGTCAAGCTCAAGCCCGGCACCGACCGCGCCGCCTATCTCGGCGCAATGCAGAGCGCGCACATCCCGGCTCAGGCCACCAGCGCCGACGGACCGGACGAGACGCTGATCCTGCTGGACTCGGTCACCGCACTCCTCACAGTGCTGCTCGTGTCCGTGGCCGGGCTCGGCGTGCTCAACGCGGTCGTGCTCGATTCGCGCGACCGGGTGCACGACATCGGCGTACACAAGTCGATGGGGATGACGCCGAAGCAGACCGCCGCGATGGTCATCGCCTCGGTCGGCGTCCCCGGCATCATCGGCGGCGCCGTCGGCGTCCCGGCCGGATATCTGCTGCACCACTGGGCGGTGCCGGCCATGGCCCACGGCGCCGGCATCCGCCTGCCGCACTCCAGCATCGACGTGTACGCCCCGGCCCTGCTGCTCGGCCTCGCGCTGGCCGGCCTGGTCATCGCGGCCGGCGGCGCACTGCTACCGGCCGGCTGGGCCGCCCGGACCCGCACAGCGGTTGCACTGCGTACGGAATAGCCGCCTGTGGTGGCCGGTCGGCTCGTGCACGCCGGCCGGCTTCGTGCACGCCGGCCGGCTTGGTGTACGCCGGCCGGCTCGGTGCACGTCGACCGGCCACCGCCGGTCTCAGACCTTCGCGACGTCGACGCGGGCCTGTTCGCCGTCGCCGACCGACGCCACGACCGCCCCGACGATCTCGGTGTTCAGCGCCAGCGTGTCGGCCAACGTTTCCCGCTTGACGAAGTCCTCGTGCGACCGCACGGCCGTCAGCACCGCGTCGCCGCCGGCGACCGAGACCGCGATGCGGTCGGAGACGTCGAACCCGGCCTCGCGGCGGGCCTGCTGAATGGTCCGTACGACGTCCCGAGCGATGCCCTCGGCCACCAGCTCGGGCGTGAGCTGGGTGTCCAAGGCGATCGTGACGCCACGCTGGGACTCGACGACCCAGCCCGTTCGCGGCACCTCGGTCACCAGCACGTCGTCCGGGCCGAGCACGACCGGCTCGCCGTCGACCGTAACGGTCGCGCTGCCCTCACCGCGCAGCCGTTCGACCAGCGGTCCCGGCTCCTGCGCCCGGATCACGTTGGCGATGACCTGGGTCTGCTTGCCGAAGCGCTTGCCCAGTTCCCGGAAGTTGGGCTTGATGGCCACGTCGATCACCGTTGCGCTGGATTCCAGCAATGCCAGATGCTTGACGTTCAACTCGTCGGCGACGTCGTCCAGCAGCGCGTCCGGCACCCGGGTGCCGGACGGCAACCCGACGAGGGCATGAGCCAGCGGCTGACGGATC
Source organism: Actinoplanes sp. NPDC051343 (assembly GCF_044455125.1). Lineage (NCBI taxonomy): Bacteria > Bacillati > Actinomycetota > Actinomycetes > Micromonosporales > Micromonosporaceae > Actinoplanes > Actinoplanes sp. NPDC051343. The sequence continues at coordinate 371,394 of NZ_JBITEL010000005.1, read as the reverse complement.
CGGATCTTGCTCGTCTTCCGCGCCGCGCGGCCGGCCTCCGCGAGGGCTCGTGCCGCCTTGACCTGCGCCGTCAGCGTCGCGTCGAGCAGATCGGCGTTCGGTGTCGGCCAGTGCGAGAAGTGGACCGACTCGGCGGCGTCCGGGTTGGCGGGGCGGACGACCCGCTGCCACACCTCCTCCGTGATGAACGGCACGATCGGCGCCAGCAGCCGGGTGAGGACCTCCACCGTCTCGTAGAGGGTGGCGAGCGCGTCCTGGTCGCCGTTCCAGAACCGTTGCCGGTTGCGGCGGACGTACCAGTTGGACAAGTCGTCGACGAACTCGGCCAGCAGCCGGCCGGCACCGGCCGTGTCGTAGTTTTCCAGCCGGTCGTCGACCGCCCCGACCAGGCCGTGGACCTCGGCGAGGATCCACCGGTCGAGCAGCGGGCGCTCCCCGGCCGGGCCGGCCGACTCCGGGTTCCACGCGGTGTGGCCGGCGTAGAGCGAGAAGAACGACACGGTGTTCCAGTAGGTCATCAGGACCTTCCGGACGATCTCCTCCAATGGCCCGTCGCCGACCCGACGCTGCGACCAGGGCGAGCCCGAGCACGCCATGTACCAGCGGAGGGCGTCCGCGCCATGAGCATCCATCAGCGGGATGGGCAGCACGATGTTGCCCAGGTGCTTGCTCATCTTCCGGCCGTCCTCGGCCACGATGTGGCCGAGACAGACGACATTCTCGTACGCGGACCTGTCGAACACGAGCGTGCCGACCGCCATCAGCGTGTAGAACCAGCCACGGGTCTGGTCGATCGCCTCGCAGATGTACTGCGCCGGGTAGGTGGCCTCGAACTTCTCCTTGCTGCCCGGCACATGCGGGTAGCCCAGCGCGGCGAACGGCATCGCGCCGGAGTCGTACCAGGCGTCGATCACCTCGGGTACGCGGGTGGCGGTCTGCCCGCAGTCCGGACAGGGAAAGGTGATCTCGTCGATGAACGGGCGGTGCGGATCCAGGTCCGACAGGTCCCGGCTGGCCAGGCCGCCCAACTCGGCTCGCGAGCTGATCGCGGTCACGTGGGCGTTCTCGCACCGCCACAGCGGCAGGGGCGTGCCCCAGTACCGCGAGCGCGACACCGCCCAGTCGATGTTGTTGTCCAGCCAGTCGCCGTAGCGGCCGTGCTTGATGTGCTCGGGGAACCAGTTGGTCGCCTCGTTCTCGCGCATGAGCGCGTCCCGGACCTTGGTCGTCCGGATGTACCAGGACGGCTGCGCGTAGTACATCAGCGGCGTGTGGCAGCGCCAGCAGTGCGGGTAGGAGTGCTCGAACCGCTGCAACCGGAACAGCAGGCCGCGCTCCTTCAGGTCCTTGATCAGGACCGGGTCGGCCGCTTTGAAGAACAGGCCGCCGACCAGCGGCACCGTCTCGTGGAAGTGCCCGTTCGGGCCGACCGGGTTGACGACCGGCAGCCCGTTGGCCCGGCTCACGGCGAGGTCGTCGGCACCGAACGCGGGCGCCTGATGTACCAGCCCGGTGCCGTCGGTGACCGTGACGTAGTCGGCCAGAACGACGATGTGCGCGTCGGGGATGTCGACCAGATCGAAAGGACGCCGGTACGCGAGGCCGGCCAGCTCGGCGCCCGGCACCGTCGCCAGCGCTTCGGCGTCGTCCCCGAGCACTGCGCCGATGAGCGGCTCGGCCACCACGAAGGTGCCCTTCTCCGAGCGCGCCACCACGTACGTGACCTCGGGGTTTACCGCCACCGCGGTGTTCGCCACCAGCGTCCACGGCGTCGTGGTCCAGATCAGCAGGTCCACGTCGTGGTGGCCACGCAGCGGAGCCGCCAGCGGGAACCGGACGTACACCGACGGGTCGGTGACCGTCTCGTAGCCCTGCGCCACCTCATGGTCGGAGAGCGTGGTCTCGTCCCGCGGGCAGTAGGGAGCGACCCGGAAGTCCTCGGTCAGCCGGCCGTCGCCGTGGATCTCGGCCAGTGACCACCACACCGAGTCGATGTACTCCGGCGACATCGTCTCGTACGGGTGCGACAGGTCGATCCAGTAACCCATGCGCTCGGTGAGCGCCTCGAACTCACCGACGTGCCGGAGGACCGACTCACGGCAGCGGGCGTTGAACTCGGCGACGCCGACCTTCTCGATCTCCTGCTTGCCGCTGATGCCGAGCTCTTTCTCCACGGCCAGTTCCACCGGGAGCCCGTGGCAGTCCCAGCCGGCCTGGCGGGGCACCGAGTAGCCCTTCATCGTCTTGAAGCGCGGGAACACGTCCTTGAAGACGCGCGCCTCCACGTGGTGGGTGCCCGGTGTTCCGTTCGCGGTCGGCGGCCCGTCGTAGAACACCCAGCTCGGCCCATCGGCCGTCCGGGCCAGGCTGCGGGCGAACACATCGTTGGACTTCCACCAGTCGATGATCCGGTGGTCCATCTCGGTGAGTTCAAGCTTCGGCGGCAACGCCACGAACGGCGACTTACCGGCGGCGGACTGCGTCATTTCGCTACGACTCTCCCTCGGCTCCGTCACGCTCGCACGAGTGGCTGAATGACAGCCACCCACACGGGGACGAAGCGCGAGGCCCAACGTAGGCCCGTACTCCGCGGTACCACCCCGCTTGCGCCCCGACCTGCTGGGCGCCGCTCATTGTGTCGCTGTGACGTGCGACCAACGTCCGGTTCTACTGGGGCCGCACCTGCGCGAGGCCTGTTCTTCCGAAGACTCCCCGGTGATAGCCGGATCAACATCGTGTATGTCCATCGTAGCGTCCTCCCCGGGTGCCACGACCCTGGTCGAGGGGGTATGCATCGATATCACCGACCTGGTGGGGCTGAGCGGGCGACGCCGGACTGTACCCGCGGCGTCGCCGTTACGGCTTCAGTGCCTGATACGTACGGATGAACGGCGGCAGGCTGACCGACTCCTGGGCGACGTTACGAAGGAATACCAGATGTGCCCGACGTCGTACGACCCGCCGAACCCAGTTCGGTAGGCCTACCCGCAGCGAACTTTCGGCCGTCGGTGACACCGGCAACGGCAGGCCGAGCTTCAGTTTCACCTCCTGCGTCGGCTTCTTCCGTAAGCCCAAGTCGATTTCGAGTTCGCGCACGAGGGTGGTCAACTCGTCTTGCGCGCCTTTGATCTTGTTCAGGTCCTGCTGGTTTCTGATATCGTGTTCAATCTCGTAAACCCATGAACGGAATGCCGCTGCCTTCGAAGAATTCCGTACCTGCACGGCAGTTTCGAGAAGATCGCTGCGCCGGTTGGTCTGGCTGACGATAAAGGAGGCGATGAGCGGAAAATCGGCGCTTATCACTGGGGTGCCGAACTCGTTGTTGATCGAGGTTTCGAGCTCTTTGCGAACCCGGCCAGCTGCGCCGATGACGACATCTTTGAAGCGGATGACGGGCTGATCGAGCTGTGATCGTATCAAGCCTGAGCGCCAGGAGTGCGGCATGTAGGAGATGCTGATGAGGTGAGCGAGCTCTTGGTAGTAAAAACCGCGAAAGGCGAAGAGCGCAAAATTCTGCAGACTGCTGGGCAGGCCCTTCAAGCCGCGAGTGAAATCCTCGAGCAGTGTCCGCAACTCGGCCAATCGATGCGGGTCCTTGCAGTAATACCCGAACGAGCCCGTCGTCTTGTCGATGAAGTCGTCAGGTCCGTGGTAGACGTCTGGAAGAACGGCGACCTCGTGCATCGACGGCAGGAAGCCGAGTTCCGACTGCAGATCGCCGGACCGGACGAGATTGTTCACTTTCTGGACGCTGAGTCGGAAGAGCTCCATCTCCAGAGAAGAATCGAAGAACGCCTCGGCGACATCGGTGTCTCGGTAGAACGAACTGGACAGCGCACTGAGCTTGTTCAATGCGGGCCAGGCGGCATACTCACGACTTGACGCATCGACGACCATGCTATTGACAAGGACAATGGCCTCGAGGATGTCCATGAGCGAGCGGAGGTCGACACCTGGCGGCAATGTGCGCGGCATCAGGGGATCCCATTCGGCTGCCCGGCGCGCACCGAAGATCGTCGTATTGTCCAGAAGCATCGCGCCCTGAAAAGGGTCGGGTGGAGGCGGGACAAACGCCGGCGCATGGCGCTTGAACGAGAATAACCGAGGCATCGGCCCACGCTTCCCCTCGACCATGACGGTTGTCAATCAGAATGCCGACAAGACGCCAACAACCGGAGCTGCTCATGCGGCGCCACCGTCAACACTTCGTCCGCGGCCCCCAAGCCAGGGCCGACCGGCGCCCCCAGTCCATGGCGCACCCGGGCAAACCTCGATGTGCTGCCGGTCGACGCGTCGGCCGAGATGCCGGCAGGGCATGAAGGTGACTGGTGATCGCTGTGCGGTAGTTCGTTTTCGGGGCTGCGCATGTGGCGCTCGGGCACCGAAGTGGCGATCGGGTCGGTGCTTGCTGTCCTGCTCGCGGCACGGCAATCAGCCTGACCGAGCTGGTCGACGTTCTCCGAGGTGATCGACCATCGGCGAGCGCGGTCAATCAGGTTCAGCGGCTGAACGGGCAGGTTCGCCGGTTGTTCGAGCCGGAGCTGCCGAAAAGGGAATCGGGTGCTCGGGCGCGCGCCCCGGCCCTTCCAGCCCAGGCCCCGCGCAGAGCGAGTGGCGGCAGCGAGGCGCAGGTGCGGCTGCGGGTGTTGAGCGAGGCCGAAGGCGAGGAATGAGGCTGGAAGGCCGACGCTGTCCGTCGAGGCTGCATACGGACGCCGATGTGTTTCGCTAAGGTCGCGCGCCCCGGCCTTCCAGCCCAGGCCCCGCGCAGGGCGAGTGGCGGCAGCGGGGGTGCGGGTGGCGAAGCCCCCGCCTAGCGAGGCCGAAGGCCGAGCAAAACAAAACGAGGCTGGGAGGTCGACGCTTTCCGTCGACACAATCCAGCCCCAGTCTCGTGGAGCTGAGGGGACTCGAACCCCTGACCCCCACACTGCCAGTGTGGTGCGCTACCAGCTGCGCCACAGCCCCGTGCACTGCCCGGCTCAGCCGGGCACGGAGGAAATACTACACACCTCGGCCCGGTTGCCCGGCCCACCCCCCTCAGTTGAGCGAGGGGTCGGGCGGAAAGTGGGCCACCGCGGCGAGGATGTCGCCTTGGCGGCGGAGGACCATGGCCCACAGGTCGTCGGGGCGTTCGATGAAGGGGTCGCCGGGGAGGGCGTCGAAGACGAACCAGGAGCCGGCGGCGATTTCTTCTTCGAGCTGGCCCGCGGACCAGCCGGAGTAGCCCGCGAAGACCCGGATGCCGGCCACGCTGTCGCGGAGGCGGTCGGGGTCGGCCGAGAGGTCGACGGTGCCCAGGCTGCCGGCGACCTGGTGGAAGCCCGTGACGCGCCGTTTGACCTCGGGGCGGGTGCGGGCCAGGCAGATCGCCGATTCGGGCTGGACCGGGCCGCCCTCGAAGAGGACCGCGGGGTCGCCGGCCAGGTCGCCCCACTGGCCGAGCACGTCGCTGACCGGCACCTCGGTGGCGCGGTTGAGCACCACGCCGAGGGCGCCGCCGGTTTCGTGGGCGACCAGGAGCACGACCGTACGGTCGAAGTTTGGGTCTTTCAGGGTCGGAGTCGCAACCAGCAGTTGACCGGTCATGGACTCCATCGACCGGCCTCCGATCCGCTGACCCTCGCTATACACGGGCGGCTCGAGCCGAGCGCGAAAGGTCCTCCAGCAACGCCATGCCTCGCACATTAGCCCGTGATTCCGGCCGCCGATAAGGTCTGCGTATGAACGCGACCGCGGAGATCGGTGTCATCGGTGGCTCGGGACTGTACGCACTTCTGGACGGTGCCACGGAGCACGAGTTGTCCACGCCCTACGGTGCGCCGTCCGATCCGGTGACGATCGCCGAGGTCGGCGGGCGGAGGGTGGCGTTTCTGCCGCGCCACGGGCGCGATCACCGCTACCCGCCGCACAAGATCCCGTACCGGGCCAATCTGTGGGCGTTGCGCTCGCTGGGGGTGCGGCAGATTGTCGCCCCGTGCGCGGTCGGCGGTTTGCGGGCCGATCACGGGCCGGGCACGTTTGTGGTGCCTGACCAGCTGATCGACCGCACGAGCGGGCGCATCCAGACGTACTACGACGAGGGCGCGGTGCACGTGTCGTTCGCCGATCCGTACTGCCCGGACGGCCGGCAGGCGGCTCTCAAAGCGGCGGAAGAAACAAAGCCCGTCGACGGCGGCACGATGGTGGTCATCGAGGGTCCCCGATTTTCGACCCGGGCCGAGTCGAAGTGGTACACGGCGATCGGCGGCACGATCGTCAACATGACCGGCCATCCGGAGGCGGTGCTGGCCCGCGAGCTGGGCCTCTGTTACACCGCGATCGCCTTGGTGACCGACCTCGACGCCGGGGTCGAGGAGCAGACGGGTGTCACCCATCAGGAGGTCTTCGCGGTGTTCGGGCGGAACGTCGAGCGGCTCCGGGGCGTACTGCTCGATGCGGTGACCCGGCTCCCGGCCGAGCGGACCTGTCCGTGCCGAAATGCACTCGATGGCCTGAAATTGCCTTTCGATCTTCCGTAGCAAGTCGTAGGTTGCGGCGATGGACGGGGAGGACGGCTACTTCGACGAGCGGGTCGCTGCGACCTATGACGCCGGCACTGATGAACGGGAGATCGCCGAGACGGTTGATCTTCTGGCGGGGCTGGGTGGCAGCGCGCTCGAGTTCGCGATCGGCACCGGCCGGGTGGCGTTGCCGCTGGCCGGGCACGGGGTGCGGGTGGCCGGCATCGACATGTCGCGGGCGATGGTGGCCCGGCTGCGTGCCAAGCCCGGCGGTGACAAGATCGACGTGGCGATCGGCGACTTCTCGACCACGCGGGTCGACGGCGAGTTCGACCTGGTCTACCTCGTGTTCAACACGATCATGAATCTCACCGATCAGCAGGCCCAGGTCGCCTGCTTCCGCAACGCGGCCGCGCACCTGCGGCCGGGCGGCCGCTTCCTGATCGAGACCATGCAGCCCGACCTGCGGCGGCTGCCGCCGGGCCAGAACCTGGTGCCGTTCCAGGACGGCCCGGAGGTGTGGGCTTTCGATCGCTACGATGTCGCGACCCAGCAGATGAGCTCCAACTATCTGTCGCGGGAGGCGTTCCGCTCGATCCCGTTCCGCTATGTGTGGCCGTCCGAGCTCGACCTGATGGCGCAGATGGCAGGGCTTACGCCGGAGGACCGCTGGGAGTCGTGGTCGCGGGAGCCGTTCACCCACGAGAGCACGAGGCACGTCTCGACGTGGCGCCGCCCGGCCTAACGGGCTTCGACCAGGCGCATGCGGTCGAGGACCTGCCCGGCGTCGGGATGGCCGAGTTCGTCGAGGATGCCCAGGGCCTGCCGCCAGGCCAGGGCCGCCTGGTCGGGGCGGCCGGCCGCATGGTGGGTGTCGCCGATGTGCACCAGCGTCTCGGCCTCCAGCGAGCGGTCGTAGACGGAGCGGTAGAGCCGCATCGCCTCTCCGTACGAGTCGAGCGCCTCGTCGTACGCTCCGAGGTGGTGCTGGGCGTAGCCCATGCTGTCCCAGGCCGCGGCCTGGCCGTTGCGGTCGCCGAGTGCCCGGTGGCCCTCGATCGCCCGCCGGCATTCGGTGAGCGCCCGGGCGTGCTCGCCGGTCAGGATGTGCGTCCAGCCGATCTCGTTGCGCAGGTAGGCGAGTCCGGTCTCGAACCCGGTCTCCTGGTAGAGGCGGGCCGCCTCGGCATAGTGGGACAGCGCCTCGTCGTGCCGGAGCCGCCGGTTGAGCAGGAACGCCATGAGCCGGTGGGTGCGGGCCTGGCCGTTGCCGTCGCCGATCTCGGTGAAGATCTCGAGCGCGCGGCCGAGGTGCCGGTCGGCGGCCGCCCAGCGGCCCAGCCGGCCCTCGGCGAAGCCCAGCGCCCGCTCGGTGGACGCGACCGCGAACGGGGTGTCGGCCGCCTCCAGGGCGGCCGTCTGCACCTCGACCTGGATCAGCCAGGCGCCGATGCGGTCGAGGTACATCTCGAGGAGCGTGGACAGCCGCCAGGTGCAGGGTTTGCGCATTTTGATCGCGGCGACCAGTCCGGGGCGCTCCGCTTCGAACCAGGCGGCGGCGTCCGCGGCGTACCGGAAGGAAGCCGGAACCGAACCGGCCGCCGGAGGGTCCATCGGGGCTTCTTCCCGCCCGGGGAACAGGAGGCGGCTGGCCGCGGCCGCGCTGTGCAGGAAGTAGTCGCGTAAGCGCTCGCGGGGCGGTTCGACGTCGTCGCCGCGCACCAGTTCGCGGGCGTAGGCCCGCAGCAGGTCGTGCAGGGCGAACCGGCCCGGCTCGGTCTCGGCGACCAGGTTGGCGCGCTGCAGTTCGCCGAACGACTGCCGCACCTCGGCGGGCGTCTCCCCGGCCAGGCTGGCCGCGGCGCCCACCGAGCAGTCGGGACCGGGGTGGAGTGCCAGCAGCCGGAACAGGCGGGCGGCGGACGGGGTGAGCACCTGATAGGACCAGTCGAAGACCGACCGGACGTCGGAGTGCGGCGACTCGCCGACGAACGCGTCCAGGCTGCCGTGCGAACGCTGCAGCTCGCCCGCGATCGAGGCGAGCGAGAAGCGGGGGTTCATCGCGGCGCGGGCGCTCACCATCGCCAGGGTGAGCGGGAGCCGGCCGGTCAGCTCGACGATCTCGGCGGAGGCGGCCGGCTCCAGCGCCACCCGGTCGGCGCCGAGGCGGCGGGAGAGCAGTTCGGTCGCGTCGGCGTACGGCAGGCGTTCCAGGGTGATCGCGGTGGCGCCGTGCTCGGCGACCAGGTCGTAGAGCTGGTTGCGGCTGGTGACCACGGTCAGGCAGCCGGGCGCACCGGGCAGCAGCGGGCGCACCTGCGCGGTGTCGCGGGCGTTGTCGAGCACGACCAGCATCCGGCGGCGGGCGAGCAGGCTGCGGAACAGCGCGGCCTGCGCCGGAAGGCTGGCCGGGACGGCGGCCGCGGGCACGCCGAGCGACTCCAGAACCCCGTGCAGCGCGTCGGCCGGGCTGGTGATCGCGCGTCCGGGGTGGAAGCCGTGCAGGTCGAGGTAGAGCTGGCCGTCGGGGAAGTGGCCGGCGATCCGGTGCGCCCAGTGGACCGCCAGCGTGGTCTTGCCGACGCCGGCCATGCCGCTGATCGTGACCACGGTGGCGGCCGTCGGACTCCCGGCGATCGCGGGGAACTGGTCGAGCTCCTGCCGCCGCCCGGCGAACGCGGCCAGGTCGGCCGGAAGCTGAGCGGGGGTCTGCGACGCGGCCGGTTGCTTCCCGGTGCCGGCTTTGAGCACGCGCTGGTGGGCCGCCTGCAACTCGGCGCCCGGGTCGAGGCCCAGGTCGTCGGCGAGAAGCTGGCGCGTCGCCTGGAAGATCTCGAGCGCCTCGGCCTGCTTGCCGGTCGCGGCCAGGACCAGCATGAGCCGGGCCTGCAGCGCCTCGTCGAGCGGATGGCGGGCGGCGGCCTCCCGCACGACCGGCAGCACCCGGTCGGCGGCCTCCGGGCCGGCCTCCACCGCCAGGTCGGCGGCCGACTTCACCGCCGAGAGGTATTCGCCGTCGACCGCGACGAAGGCGGGATGCGAGCGGATCTCGTCGGGGATGCCCGCTGCGACCGGCCCGCGCCACAGGTCGAGCGCCTCCAGCAGGGACTCGGCGGTCGCCTGCCGGCGCAGGGCGCGGAACCGCCCGAGGTCCACGGCCTCCGGCGCGACGTCGAGCCGGTAGCCGCCGGAGCCGCGTACCAGAAAGCGGGAGGCACCTCGCGCCTTGAGATCCGACTCGAAAAGCCGGCGCAGCACACTGACGTGCCGCTGGACCTGGTTGAGCGCCGAATCGGGCGGCTCGTCACCCCACAGCACGGCGACGATCTCGTCCGGTGACAGCGGGTGACCGGGGTCGAGCAGGAAGAGGGCCAGGAGTGCCCGCTGCTTGGGCGGTCCCAGATCGATCTCGGTCTCACCGCGCCAGGCCCGGACCGGGCCGAGGACGGTGAAGGTCAAGGAAGCCATCAGGTGGCAAGCGTAGGTCCTGCCAACACGCGGACCGGCGAACCGGAACGCCACGCGGCGATGTCCTCGACGACCTGCTCGTACATCGAGGAATAGGCACCCTCAGTGACATAGCCGAGGTGGGGGAGCAGCACGGTGTTGGGCGCGCCGCGCAGCGGATGACCGGCCGGCAGTGGCTCGGCGTCGTAGACGTCGAGGCCCGCCCCGGCGATCGAACCCGACGCCAGAGCGCTGACCAGCGCATCTTGGTCGACTATCGGTCCGCGGGAGGTGTTGATCAAGATCGAGGAAGGTTTCATGGCGGCCAGGTCGGCGGCGCCGACCAGGCCTTCGGTACGCGGACTCAGCTTCAGGTGAACACTCACGACATCACTGACCGTGAACAGATCGTGCTTGGAGACCCAGGTCGCACCGGCCTCCGCGGCCCTCTCCGGTGTCAGATTCTGGCTCCACGCGACCACCCGCATGTCAAAAGCCCGACCGATGGCGGCCACCTGACTGCCGAGCCGGCCCAGCCCGAGCAGGCCCAGGGTGCTGCCGGCGAGGTCGGTGCCGACCGTGGTCTGCCAGCGGCCGTCGCGCAGCGCCCGATCCTCGGTCACCACGTGCCGGCGGCAGGCCAGGATGAGGGCCCAGGTGAGCTCGGCGGTGTTCCGTGACCCGTGCATCTCGGTGCCGCAGACGGTGACACCGTGCGCGGCGGCGGCCTCCATGTCGATGGCGGCGTTGGCCATGCCGGTCGTCACGAGCAGTCGCAGCCTCGGCAGCCGGTCGAAGATCTCGGCCGGGAACGGGGTGCGCTCGCGCATCGCCACCACCACGTCGGCCTCGTCGATGGCCTCCACGGGATCGGCCAGGTGCTCGTGCAGGACCTGCACGTCGTCGTCGAACTTCCCGTATTTGCGGGCCACACGCTGATAGTCGTCGAGCACCACGATCCTCATGCCTGTGTTTTATACCTCGGTCTTACCTTTGGGATTTCCGGGCAGGATCTCAGGCATGACGACCGAGGCTCCCTTCCGGCTGCGGTCGGTCGCGGTTTCGGCGTACGGGCCGGCTCTGCTCTACGGCTTCTCGTCCGGCGTGACCGCGCCGGTGATCGCGATCAGCGCGATCGAACGCGGCGCCTCGATCGCCGTCGCCGGGCTGGTCGTCTCGCTGATGGGCATCGGCGCGATCGCCTCCAACATCCCGGCCGGCGTGCTGACCACCCGGTTCGGCGAGCGCCGCTCGATGATCTGGGCGGCTGCCTTCAACGCGGCCGGCCTCGTGCTCTGCGTGGCCGACGTCGGCCTGTGGCTGTTCGCGATCGGCGTGCTGGCCCAGGGCATGGCGGGAGCGGTCTTCCAGCTGGCCCGCCAGTCCTACCTGACCGAGGTGGTGCCGCCCGCGATGCGGGCGCGGGCCATGTCGACCCTCGGTGGCTCGGCCCGGATCGGCGCCTTCGTCGGCCCCTTCGCGGGGGCGGGGCTCATCAAGCTGTACGGCCTGGACAGTGCCTACCTTGCTTCGCTGATCGTCGTCCTCGGCGCCGGGGTGATCGCCTACACGGTGCCCGACCTGCCTTCGCACGGCTCGGCCAAGGACGTCTCGACCTGGTCGATCACCCGCCGGCACTGGCGGGTGATGGCCACGCTCGGCGTCGGCGTGCTGCTGCTCTCGGCGATCCGCCAGACCCGCCAGGTGGTGGTGCCGCTGTGGGCCCACCACCTCCATCTGGACCCCAGCACCTCGTCGATCCTGTTCGGTGTCTCGGGCGCGCTCGAGGCCCTGGTCTTCTACCCGGCCGGCCTGGTGATGGACCGGTGGGGCCGCGCGGCGGTGGCCGTGCCGTGCACGCTGGTGATGGGACTGTCGTTCCTGGCCATGCCGCTGACCCACGGCGCGGTGACCCTGGGCGTGGCCGCGACCGTGATGGGCGTCGGCAACGGCATCGGCTCCGGCATCGTCAACACGCTCGGCGCGGACGTGGCACCGGCCATCGGCCGCCCGACCTTCCTGGGCGTCTGGCGGGAGCTGGCGGACGGCGGCGCCGCCCTCGGCCCGGTCCTCCTCTCGGCCGTGACCGCCCTGGCCGGCCTGGCCTCCGGCATCGTCGTCTCAGGCCTCGTCGGCTTCGCCGCGGCGGCCGTCCTGGCCCGTTTCGTCCCTCGCCGGCGAGACTCCTGAGCTACTGCCGGTCGGCCGGCGCGTAGACCAGTTCGAGGATCCCGGACGGGAAAGCCGTGCTTTTTACCAGGCGCAGGGTCACGGGCCGGTCCAACTCGGGGAACAGCGGCGCGCCCTTGCCGGTGGCGGCGGGCAGCACCCACAGCCGGTACTCGTCGACCACGCCGAGCTTGATCAGGGAGTGCATGAACGCGGTGCCGCCGGCGGCGACGAGGTCCTTGCCGGGCTCGGCCTTCAGCCGGGCGATCTCCTGTGCCGTGTCACCGGCGGCGATCCGGGTCGCGGGCCAGGCGTCGGCCGATTTCAGGCTGCGGGAGAACACCACCTTGGGGATCTCGTTCATGGCCTTGGCCGACGGGTGGTCGGAGGTGGGCCAGTATCCGGCCATGATCTCGTAGGTGTTGCGGCCCATGAGGAAGGCCCCGGCTTCCCACAGCCGGCTGACGAAGTACTTCTCCTGCTCCGGGTCGTCGATGCTCATCATGACGTCCCGAATTCCGTTGTCCCCGTCAGCGCTCTTACCGTCGAGCGAGACGTAGAAACCTAAAATCAACTTCCGCATGTCCCGACGGTAGGAAACCGGGGGGACCGGATGCATCGGGCGCAGTACGGATCCTGCGCCTCCAACTTTGGGATGAGGGCGGGGCCCCTCATTTAGAAGCGGGAGGTGTTGAGGCGCTGGGTCAGGCGGCGGCCCATGCGGGTCAGGGGCCGGGACTGCCGGGCCGCGATCCGGTCGCCCAGCGACATCAGGGCCAGCGACCGCACCGGCGCGTCGAGTGCCTTGACCGGCGGGCACTCCGGCGGGAACAGGGTCATCGCCCGGCCGGCCGGGTGGCCGCCCTCGACCAGCAGGTGGCACGTCGGCGTCACGCGCGGGTTGAGTTCCAGCAGGTGGGCCACGCCGTCCGGCGTGAGGATGAAATCCATGCCGCAGAAGCCGCTCAGCCCGAACAGGTCGACCAGTGCCCGCGCCGCCGCGGTCATGCCCGGATGCTCGATCACCCGGACCACCGCGGCCGGACCGCGTTCCGCCGAGGCCTCGAGTACTTCCAGGCAGACCAGGTCGCGGACCTCGCCGTCGAGGCAGGCCACCGTCGCGATGGCCTCGCGGCCCTCGACGTACTGCTGGGCGTTGACCACCGGCTGGCGGCCGCGCAGGCGGGCGACCAGGCCGTCCGCGTCGCGGTTGACGACCAGGCGCTTGATCGCCCGGGGGTAGGTCGGCGGGCGGGACATCGCGGCCCAGGCCGGCGCCAACTGGTCCGGCGACCGCACCGTTGCCACGCCACGGCCGCCCCAGCTGCCGTCGGTCTTGAGCATCAGGGGGTACGGCCGGCCGGAGAGTGCCGCCGGGCCGGGAACGACCTCGGTCGCCGGGACCGCGACGCCCGCTTTGCGGGCGGCTTGCGCCACGGCCGTACGCGACGAGATGTGCTCCCAGTCGCCGGGCCGGCCGAGGGAGTGCTCGATCAGCGCTCGGACCGCCGGGTCGCTCGTGTGGCCGTGCAGGCGCCGGAGCAGGGCCCAGGCCCGCTCGTCGTCGGGCAGCAGCACGTCGGGCCGGGAGGCGTGGATCGCCGCTTCGAGGCCGGCGAGGCGGCCCACCCGGCTCAGCCGGTGGTCGGCGCTGAGTGTGGTGACCGCGTCGAGAGGGTGGTCGGCCGGGCGGCAGGCGGAGACCTCGAAGCCGGCCTCGGCCAGGGCGTTCGCCAGCCGGGCGGCCGAGAACCAGCGCATGGTCGTGACGATCATCGGGCGGGCGAAGCCGGCGGCCGGGCGCAGGCCGGGCCAGTCGGGGCGGGACGCGGCCAGGCGGTGTTCGATCATCTGGGCGATCACGGCGGCCGAGGCCGGGCTGTGCATGGCCGTGAGGTGGTCGCCGGCGATGCGGAGCAGGTCGATGTGGCGGGCGTACCCGTCCCAGAGCCGGCCCGTGTCGGCGCCGAAGTGCCGGTCGACCGCCGAGGCGATCAGGGTCAGGTCGCCGTCGTAGAACTGGGGCCGGTAGCCGCCGATCGCCTGCAGCGCGGTGCCGGCCAGGGTCGGCTCGGACGTCTCGACCGTGTGCAGGTCGTCGGGCGCCGCGGTGTCGCGCCGCCGCAGCCGCTGCACGAGGCGCCCGCCGCGGTGCCGGAATTCGGCCGCCGCTTCCCGCGGGGGCAGGCGCACGATCCGGACCAGCTGCCACCACGTACGCCGGATCAGCGCCCGCTGCCAGGTGCGGCGCGGCCAGTACCGCTCGTCGAAGATCGCGTCGATCAGGAACAGCGACTCGACGGTCTCGCCGGCCGCCCGCAGCTGCTGGGCCATTTCGAACGCGGCCAGGCCGCCGAACGAGTAGCCGCCCAGCCGGTACGGCCCGGACGGCTGGGTCTGCCGGACCGCCGCGACCAGTCGCCGGGACATGTCGGCGAGGTCGGGCGGGCCACCGGCGGCGGGCACCACCGCGTACACCGACTGCGGGCCGGTGAAGGCGGCGGCCAGGCCGGCCAGCTCGGCCGGGTCGCCGCCGAGGCCCGGTACCAGGAAGAGGTTGTCGCCGGTCGAGCCCGGCCGCAGCTGCTCGAGCCGCACCCCGTCGGTGACCGGTGTGCTCATGCGGTCGTCACCGGGCGTGCGGGCTGCGTCCGCCGGGCCCGGCGCGCGAGCCGCTTCGCGACCGTGGGCGCGACGAACTCGGCCCCGACCATGAACCGCATCAGCGGGCCGAAGCTGTCGGCCGCGCCCGGTCCGACGATGTAGAGCCCGTCGACCGAGGTCTGGAAGGCGCCGTCGACCATCGGTGCGTCGTTGTGGGTGCGGACGGCCGCACGCAGCGGCCGGCTGAGGAAGCGCAGCCGTTCGACGTCCGGCAGGTAGCCGGTCGCCGCCGCCACGTGGTCGACCAGCAGCTCGGTGCGGGTGCCGTCGGCGCGGCGCAGCGTCAGCCGCACCCGGCCGTCCTCTTCGGACGCCTGCTCGATGCTGGTGCCGAGCAGGATGTCGACGCCGTCCTCGAGGCGGCCCTTCATCGGCCAGCCCGCGGCCGGCCCGAGGTGCCGCCGCACGATCGTGGTGCGCAGGTCGCCGGGCAGGAAGCGGAAGAACTGGGGGAGGTTTTCGCACACCCACGACTTCCAGCCCGGGCCCAGACCCGACGAGGGCGCTTTCATCCGTTCCCACCGGCTCCGCACGCGGTCGGACGGCGGGGAGGCGAAACGCAGCCGCTCGGCCCGCACCACCAGGGTGACGTGCGTGCCGGCCTCTTTCAGGAAGACCGCGAGGTCGATCGCCGAGGAGCCGCCACCGATCACGGCGACGTGCCGACCGGCCCAGCGTTCCATGTCGTGGTGGTCGGAGCTGTGCGACATGAGGTCCGGCCGCAGACCGGCGAGTTGCGGGGGTACCAGGCCGAAGTGGGTGATGCCGACCGCCAGGACGACCTGGTCGGCGTTCAGCGTCTCGCCGTCGTCGAGGATGAGCGTGTAGACGTCACCGACCTTGTCGAGCGAGACCACCTGCCGCTCTTCGAGGTCGGGGACGAAGCGCTCCTGAAAGGCCCGCGCGTAGTCGACGAACAGTTCGACCGGGACCGGCCGGATGGTCGGGTGGTACGGGACGCCGCGGTCCGTGCAGTAGTTCTCGAGTGTGCCCTTGCCGTCCGGATCGCTGAGGCTGGACGCGAATCCGTCCGACTTCAGGAACATGCCGGCCGGCATGTGTTGGGCCCAGGTGTCGACCGGCGTGCCGAAGATCCGATATGGAATCCCGAGCGAGCGAAGATGCGCCGCGATGGAAAGGCCGTAGGGCCCCGCTCCGATGATGGCCACTGTCACTGCGACCGTCCCCATGCCATGTGACAAAAATCGCCGAGGATTCGGCGATCGACGGGGATATTAGCTTTCCAGAAAATTCACAGATAGTCCCCTGACGGCATCTGCGCTGTCGGGAAGTCCGCAGGTCGGCACCGATCCGGGGATGGCTTCTCAGCCGAACAACCGAGGGCGCAGGGGCCGTCCGCCGCCCTGTTGTTTTGACATCGGCGAAATCATCGAGGTATACGACAAGATCAACCAGGACGTCCCCGAGGTCAGGGCTTCTTGGTCTTCTTCGATTCGTCCCGCGGCGGTTTGGGGGTGGTGCTGAAGACCGCGCCGAAGACGACGCCGACCACGGCGAGCGGGATTCCGGCGAAGACGAGCGCACCCTCAATCGTTGTCACGCCCGACCACGTTACGCCGCCAAGATCAGGGGCTTGTCGGCCATCGGCAGGGTGAAGGTCATGCGCGAGCCGCCGCCCTCGTTGCCGGTCGCAACGATGTTTCCGCCGTGCCGCTCGACGATCCGCTTGCAGATCGCGAGACCGAGCCCGGTGCCGGCGTAGCCCGCCTCGGCATGCGCCCGGTGGAAGTTCTGGAAGATCGCCTCGTGCTGGCCGGGCGGGATGCCGATGCCGTTGTCGTCGATCGTGATCCGCAGCAGGCCGTCGGCCGCCGGGGCGCCGCGCACGGTGATGTGCGGTACCACCCCGGCCGCCGTGTACTTGATCGCGTTGCCGATCAGGTTTTCCAGCAGCTGCCGGGTGAGCAGCGGGTCGGCGTGAACGTACGGCAGTTCGCCGATGTCGAAGCGGGGCATCGGGCTCGAGGTGCTCTGGGCGTGGTCGAGGCGGCCGGCGGCGACATCGCGTACGAGATCGCCGAGAGCCACCGCGGTGGGTGAGAGAGCCGCGTCGCGGGCCGTGGTGTGGGCCAGAAGGTCGTCGATCAGGCTGCGCATCCGCGCGGCCGCCCGCCGGATGCGGGCGACGCTGTCGGCCGCGAAGTGGTCGTTCTCGTCGACCTCCTCGGCCAGTGCCTCCGACCAGCCCTCGACCGTGGTCAGCGGGTTGAGCAGGTCGTGCGCGACGACCCCGGCGAACCGGGACAGCTCGTCGCGGTGCCGGCGGTCGGCGGTGACGTCATGGAAGACGACGACCGCGCGGCGTACGCCGTCCGCCCCCGCCGCGACCTCGGCGCCGCTCACCCGGATGATCCGCCCGTCGGGCACCGACGCGTTGCGGATGAGCAGGTCCATCTCCTCGTAGCGGCCGTCGAAGATGCGCCGGTGGGTGGCATCCCGTTCGGGCAGTGGGCTGCCGTCGGCCCGGAGCACGCCGTAGTAGCTGTTGTCCGGCACCCGGCCGTCCGGGCTGGTGACGCCCGCGATGCGGCCGGCCGCCGGGTTGCGCAGGAGGAACTGCCCGCGCTCGTCGACCACGGCGAGACCCTCGGTCATCGCGTCGACGATGCCGCTCAGCAGCCGGGCCTGCTCGACCGCCGCGTTCTCGGAGTCGCGCAGCCGGGCCAGCAGGGCGTCGCGTTCCGCCCGGCCGAGCGAGAGTGCCAGCCCGACGACGGTGACCGTGCCGACGAACAACTGCACCACCAGGGCGCGCATCGGATGGGAGGCGATCTGGGCGAACGGACCGCGGCCGTCGAGGGTGTACAGGATCGCCGCGGCGCCGAAGACCAGCGAGTGCAGCGCCACGAACGTGGTGCGCAGGCGCAGGCCGCCCCAGACCGAGAGGGCGATCAGCGCGAACGCGACAGGCATGCCGGGCCCGGCACCGAAGGTGAAATAGTAGGCGGCCGCGGACAGGGCGGTGACCAGCGCGTACTCCAACCGGCCGGCGTCGGTGGCGGCGCGCGGCCGGCGCCGGAGGGTCAGCAGACAGCCGATCCGGTCCAGCGCGATGCCGATGACCACGACGCTTACCGTGTTGCGGGCCAGCCAGACCGCGGTCGACTGGACGTTGTAGTGGCCGGTGGTGAGCCAGACCCCGGTCGGGCCGACCGCGGCGCCGGCCACCGTGCTCACCACGGCCGCGGCGAGGAACCGCCACAGTTCGGTGAGCGTGGCGATCGGGCGGCCGCCGGCCATCCGCACCTCGGGGAGCCACCGCTGGACCAGCGCCGCGAAGGCGAGGCCCTGGGTCAGGTTGGCCGCCGCGAAGATCGCCGACTGGCCGATGCTCGAGCCGGTCGCGTGGTTCACCGCCAGGGTGATCATGACCAGGCAGAGCGCATCCGCCCACTTCACGCGCGAGCGCCACTGGGTGACCGCCCACACGGCGAGGACGCCGGCGGCCGGCCACACCAGGCTCAGGTTGGTCGCGTCGAGCACGGTGCGGCGCCCGGCGTACGTGGTGGCCACGTACAACAGGGCGAACCACACGGTGCGCAGCAGCGACCGGCCCACGGTCTCGGACATGTCGATCTCTTCGGCAGAAGTGCCGCCCGGTTGAGGCGGCACCCTGTCTGCTACTGGCAGACGAGCGGGCCGTCCGGCCGGGAAATGGGTGAGGATCGAGCAATGACGACCTTCTCCCTGCAGGCCCTCCCCGACGACGCCGCGGGCTGGCTCGACCTGGCCCGGCGCGCCGAAGAAATCGGTTTCGAGGCGCTCTACGTGGCCGACCACCCCGGATCGTGCCCGGCCCCGTTCGTCGCCCTGGCCGCGGCGGCCGCGGTCACCGCACGGCTCCGGCTGGGGTCCTACGTCGCGAACGCGGGCGTGCGCGAGCCGATCCTGCTCGCCTCCGACGTGGCGACGCTCGACGTGGTCTCGGGCGGCCGGGCGATTCTCGGGCTGGGCGCCGGCCACACCCCGGCCGAGTGGGCCGCGGTCGGCAAGGTGCGTCCGGGCGTACGCGCCCGTGTCGACCACTGCATCGCGGTGGCCGAGGCGACCCGGCGGATGCTGGCCGGCGACGGCATGGAGAAGCCGCGCCCGGTGCAGCAGCCGGTGCCGCTGCTGATCGGCGGCGGCAACACCCGGCTGCTGGGCTGGGCGGCCGAGCACGCCGACCTCATCGGCCTCTCCGGCCTCGGCCGCACCCTGGACGACGGCCACGGGCACGAGGTGCGCTGGCACACCGGTCAGGTCGACGCCCAGGTCGAGCTGGCCGGCGGCAAGCCGATCGAGGCGCTGGTGCAGCTGGTGCAGGTCACCGACGACGCCGGTGCCGTCTACGCCGAGTGGGCCAAGGACACCTCGACCCCCGAGGAGGACCTGGTCGCGGCGCCGTTCATGCTGGCCGGGACCATCGAGGAGATCGCGGCGAAGATCAAGGCGGTCGAGTCGCGGTGGGGGATCACCCGCTTTGCCGTACGCAAACCCGCTATCGAGGTCGTCGAGGCTCTGCTCCGGCGTCACTGATCGTCGAACAGCTCCTGCTCGACGGCGGCGCGGTAGTCGACGTAGATCTTGCGATAGCGGGCCAGGGCACCCCGGTTGTCGCCCGCATCGAGCAGCCTGACGATGTCGGCGTGGCCGTCGATCCAGATGCGCCACAGGTCGCTCTCGGCGGTCATCGCCAGGATGCGCATCGTGCGGGCCACCACCAGGTCGACCATCGACTGCAGCTCGCGGTTGCCGCTGGCCAGGATCACGGTCGTGCTGAAGTCGGCCCCGGCCGCGCCGGCGGCCAGCACGTTGCCGTCTCGCAGCGCCGTCACGAACTCGTCCTGCCGCTGGCGCAGCAGCTCGAGGTGGGTGGCGGTCAGGTTGTCGACGCCCCACTCGAAGCCGGCGCAGGCGAGCACGCTCATCACGTCGATCAGCTCGAGGGCGTTCTTCTGGGTGACCCGGGTGACGTGCCGGGTGCGGTTGGGTGCGATGTCGATCAGGCCCTCGACCGAGAGCTGAGCGATCGCCTCGCGCACCGGGGTGATGCTCACCCCGAGGCGCGCGGCCAGTTCAGCGTCCTTGATCAGCGTGCCCGGCGGCAGGTCGCCGGTGACGATCTCGTTCCGCAGCTGACGGACGACCGCGGCGGTCCGGGTGGGGGGAACCGCATAGGACATGATTCTGATTCCTTTGAGGGGCGGCGGCGGGAGCGGTCGGATGGGATACCGGCACTGTACTCACGGTGACCGCGCGGTTTCCGCCTACCCGGTGTCGATCATTCTGGCACTTGCAGTAACGGCTATTTGGTCGTCAGTTTGGTGCTTCCGGTCTTCGGCGTCTCGAACGCGGTCAGCACGAGGCTGGCCGTGACATCGTCGGCGTTCGTACCGTCGGCGTCCGCCTTCGCGGTCAGACCGACCGACGAGATCAGCACCGCTCGTCCCTGTGCGTTCTGCATGCGCAGCAGGAACGCGCTCATGTCGTTGACGTTGCCCTCGACGCTCAGGGTGATCGCCACCTCGTTGACCGAGGGCAGCGCCTCGGAGGCGGTCGGCTCGCCGACGGTCAGGCTGTTGATGTCGACGTTCGCCGCGGTGCCGAAATCCTGCAGCTGGTTGAGGAACGCGGCCTGCGGGTTGTTGGCCGGCAGGGCGTCCTCGGACGGCAGAGCCTTCTGGTAGGCGGCGTACTGGGCCCTCATCGCGGGCAGCTGCTTCTTCTTGGCGTCGAGCTCGGACAGCTGGCGCCGGAGCTTGGCGAGCTGGACGTTCCCGTCGCCGACCTGGTCGCGTACGGCAGCGGTGTCGGTGTGCCGTGGGCTGATCACGAGGAACCAGCTGGCGACCGCGAGCAGGGCGATGACCACGATGCCGCCCATCAGCCAGAGCCGGTCGGTGCGCTGCGTCATCACTTGCCTCCGGTCTTGCAGGGGGTGGTGAACCGGCCGCACAGGGCGGACGACGTCACGTCGGCGCTGATGGTGAACGTGTAGTGGGCTGCGGTGTCGGCGGTCTCCGCGGACTGCGAGGCCGTGGTCAGGTACGGGTTGCCGATGCCGGGCGTCGAACCGAGCTTCTTGATGAACCCGGCGATCGTGCTCTTGTCCTTGGCCGTGCCCTGGAGGCTCAGCGTGGCGACCGGCGCGGCGCCGGCGGTCGCCGGGCCGGTGGTCGTCGTGCCCTTGTCGGCCAGCGACACCGTGATCTGAGAGATCGTGATCTCGGCCTTGGTGCCGGTCGAGCGCACGTTGTCGAGCAGGGTCGACCAGCGCAGATCGTTCGCCATCAGCGTCTTGAGCTCGTCCGACATCGCCTTGTTGTCGCTGACGGCCTTGGTGACCGCGGCGTGCTGCGGGTCGGTCATGGTGTTGTTGACCTTGTCGATCTGGGCATTGACCGCGGCCAGGTCGTCCTTGGCCAGGCTGTGGTCGTGGTACGCGTCGGCGCTCCAGCCGCCGAGCCCGGCGATCGCCACCAGCACCGCGGCGATCACGAAGGCCCGCATCCGGCGGGCGTTGCGCCGGCTGGTGATCTCCGACGGGAGCAGCTTGGCCCGGATCGGCAGCAGGCGGGCGACCTGCTGCGGCGACATCGCCGGGTCGAGGGGCATCAGGCTGGTGCTCATCAGGCGGCCGCTCCCAACGTCAGGCCGATCGACACGGCGGCCGACGGCACGAAACTGTCGAAGCCGCGCTCGCGGCCCTTGCGGGTGTCGCGCAGCCGGCTGGCGCTGTCCGCGTACATCACCCGCAGGTTCAGCTGGGACTGCAGGTGCTCGGCGAGGCCGGGCATCAGCGCGCTGCCGCCGCACAGGGAGATCCGGGTGACCTGCTTCTGCCGCTCGCCCGACGCCAGGTAGGTGAACGAGCTGCGCAGCTCGCTGACCAGGGGGCGGATGGCGTCGAGGGCGGCGTCCGAGGTCGCCGGGTTGCCGTCGCCGTGCAGGCCGAACCGGCACTTGATCGACTCGGCCTCCTGCTCGGGCACGCCGAGCCGGGTGGCCATGCTCGCGGTGATCTCGCTGCCGCCGCGCGGCACCGTCCGGACGATCAACGGCTCGCCGTCGACGTGCACGACGACGCTTGTCACCTCGGAGCCGACGTCGACGATGGCCTCGACCTGGGCGTCCAGCCGGGAGGCGGCGCGCAGCAGGGCGAACGAGGCGAGGTCGACCGCGTCCACGTGCAGGCCGGCCTTGTCGCACGCCTCGACCGCGGCCAGCACCGCGTCCTTGGGCATGGCGATCAGCAGGCCGCGTACGGTCGGGTTGCTGCCCGGTTCCTCGAGCGGATAGAAGTCGAGCAGCGAGCGTTCGACGGCCAGCGGCAGCGCGTCCTTGACCTGGAACGGCAGGGCCTGGCGCATCTCCTTGGCCGGCAGGTTCGCCACCGACATCTCGCGCACCACCAGCTGCGGGCTGGTCACGCCGAGGCTCACGTGCTTGGTGCCGAACTTGCAGGCCGCCCAGAGCTGTTTGAGCGCCGCGGTGACCGCGCCCGGCTCCTGGATGACGCCGCCGGTCACGGTGCCGGCGGGCAGCGGGACCTGGCCGAAGTTCGACAGTGCGAACTCGTCCTTGTTGCGCCGGACCTCGACCGCCCGGATCGAGGACGAGCCGATGTCGAGCCCGATCGGGATGACGCCAGCCATCGAGGGTCCTTTCAGCTGGTGGGGAGCAGGAGGGAGGTGTACCAGTGCGCGATCGGGGCGGCCGCGAAGACCGCCAGGAACGCGCCGGCGAGCATGTAGGGGCCGAACGGGATCCGGCTCTTGCGGTCGGCCAGCTTGAGCACCATGAGCAGCGCGCCGACCACGCCGCCGAGCAGGAAGCCAGCGAACGCGCCGACCGCGACCGAGCTCCAGCCCAGCCAGCCCAGATAGAGCCCGAGCAGCGGGGCGAGCTTCACGTCGCCGCCGCCCATGCCTCGGGGCAGGACGGCCAGGACGAAGTAGAGGCCGTAGAGCAGCACGGCCGCGATCAGGCCGCGGGTGGCGGCGGCCCAGCTGTGCTCGGCCACGACGGCCGGGGCGAGCAGGGCGACCGCTACCCCGTACGAGGGGAGGACGATCTTGTCGGGCAGCCGCATGACGTCAAGGTCGATGGCGGCCAGGGCGACCGCGATCGCGGCCAGGTAGAGGTAGGCCGGCAGTTCCCAGGAGAGCCCGAAGCGGGCGGCGACCGCGACGAACAGCAGCCCCGTGCCGGCCTCGACGAGCGGGTAGCGGGCGCTGATCGGAGCCTGGCAGTCGGCGCATTTCCCGCGCAGCAGCAGCCAGCCGAGCACCGGGACGTTGTGCCGGTTGCGCACCACGTGACCGCAGTGCGGGCAGTGCGACCCGGGCGTGACCAGCGACTCGTTGCGGGGCACCCGGTAGATCACGACGTTCAGGAACGAGCCGACGACGAGACCGAGAAGGCCGGCAAAGCCCAGCAGCATGACCTGCATGTCGAATTCCTCCTCGGTCCGCGTCGCTTACGCCGGTGTCACGTGCAGCTGGCAACGGGCAGCGGGTCGGCGTAGGTGATCGTGGAGCTCGCGAGCACGGACCCGCCGGCCGAGCTGTCGTAGAAGTAGACCTTGTTGCTGCCGCCGGTGTTGTACGCGCAGAGCTTGTACGAGGTGGTGCCGACCGGGACGTAGATCATCTTCGACTTGTCGGACAACGTGACCTTGGCGGTCGTCGAGGCTCCAAGGGGGAATGTGGCGGTCTGGAGGGTGGTCGGGGTAGTCGGGTATGCGTTGCCGTTATCGGTGTAGTACTGCTCGATCGCGCTGATCGCGCCGCGCACGTCGGACTGGGCCGACTTGTCGGCCGCCCCCTTGCGGTAGTTCAGGTACACCGGCACGGCAATCGCGACCAGGACGCCGATGATGACCACGACGACAAGGAGCTCGATGAGGGTGAAGCCCTCGTCGCCTTTCTTGGCGCGGAGCCGGTTGATGATGTCGTGCATGGGGCGTGCCTCCAGTAGGCGTCAGGTGGGGCGGTTGTGTTTTCAAGGGCTCGGGCGCCCGACGACCGACGGGAGACCGGTCGTTAACTACTCCTGAGCGTCAGTTGCTCTGGATGTTCTGGTAGATGGTGAACATCGGCAGGTACAGACAGATCACCATTCCGCCGACCACCGCGCCCATGACGAGCACCATGATCGGTTCGATCGAAGCGGTCAGGGACTCGGCAGCCGCGTCGACTTCCCTGTCATAGAAATCGGCAACCTTGTCGAGCATCTGACTGATCTGACCGCTTTCTTCCCCGACTTCGATCATCTGCGTGACCATGGCCGGGAAGATGTCGTGGTGCCGCATGGCCGATGACATGGGGTTTCCGTCGCGTACCGCGCTCTGTACGTCTTTCATGGCCATGTTGATGACCTCGTTGCCGGTCGTCTCGCCGACCACGGTCAACGCCTGCATCACCGGCACGCCCACGTTCAGCAGCAGGCCCAGGTTGCGGGAGAAGCGGCTCATGGCGAGCTTGCGGAAGAGCGATCCGAAGACCGGCATTTTCAGCTTGAGCTTGTCGACCTTGAGCCGGAAGGTGGCGCTCTTGCGCGACTGCTGCTTGTAGAAGACCGTGGTGCCGACCCCGATGACGATGACCAGCGGGCCGATCCACCACATGTTGTGGCTGGCGTCGACCAGGAACTGGGTGATGCCCGGCAGCTGGCCACCGAGGTTCTTGAACATGTTCTCGAAGATCGGCACGATGAAGATCAGCACGGCGGCGATCAGCACGAACGTGAACGACAGCACGATCGCCGGGTACGTCATCGCGCTCTTGATCTTGCCGCGGAGCGCGGTGTCCTTCTCGAGGCTGTCGGCGATCTGCTCGAGAGCGCGGTCGATCATACCGCCGGCCTCGCCGGCCCGGATCATGGCGATCATCAGGCGCGGGAAGACCCGGTCGTGCTTGGCCATCGACGCCGAGAGCGAGACGCCGGAGGCCACGTCGGTGCGGATCTCCCCGATCGCGGTCTTCAGCTTGGGGGAGCTGGTCTGCTCCTCGAGGATCGACAGCGAACGCAGCAGCGACATGCCGGAGGCGGTCATCGTCGCGAACTGCCGGGCGAAGACCGCGAGGTCCTTCAGCTTGAGCCGGCCGCCGAGGCCCGGGATCTTGAGGTCCTTGTTGAGGCCCTGGCCGGCCTCGGACAGGTCGAGCGGAGTCTCACCCCGCTGCCGCAGCATGTGGGTCGCGGCGGCCTCGTTCGGCGCCTCGACCGTGCCCTTGGTGCGGCGGCCGGTCGAGTCGATGCTGTTGTAGTGGTAGGTCTTGGTCCCCGGCATCGGTCACATCCGTCCCACGAGACGCTTGAGTTCTTCCTGGGAGTGGCACAGCTCGAGGGCGACCTGCAGCGTGACGATGCCCTCGCGGACCTTCTCGGCCAGGTGCTGGTCGAAGGCCAACATGCCGTCGCCGGCGCCGGCCTGCATGAACGAGGGGATCTGATGCGACTTGCCCTCGCGGATCAGGCTGCGGATGGCCGGGGTCGCGGTCAGGATCTCGCAGACCACCGTCCGGCCCTTGTTGTCCGCCCGGGGGGCCAGCGCCTGGGTGACGACGCCCTGCAGCGAGGCCGCGAGCTGAGCCCGGATCTGCAGCTGCTGGTGCGGCGGGAAGATGTCGATGACGCGGTCGATGGTCTGGGTGGCGCTCTGCGTGTGCAGGGTCGCCAGCACCAGGTGACCGGTCTCGGCGGCGGTCAGCGCGGTCGCCGTCGTCTCCAGGTCGCGGAGCTCACCGACCAGGATGATGTCCGGGTCCTGCCGCAGCGCGTGCTTGAGCGCGCTGGCGAAGTCCTCGGTGTCCGAGCCGACCTCGCGCTGGTTGACCACGCTGCGCTTGTGCGGGTGCAGGAACTCGATCGGGTCCTCGATCGTGATGATGTGGTCCGCCCGGCTGCGGTTGGCCAGGTCGAGGATCGAGGCGAGCGTGGTGGTCTTGCCGGAACCGGTCGGCCCGGTCACCAGCACCAGGCCACGCGGCAGGTGCGCGAAGCGGGCCACCGAGTCGGGCATGCCCAGCTCGTCCAGCGGCTTGATCTCGTGGGGGATGGCCCGGAAGACCGCGCCGCACGAGTTGCGCTGGATGTACAGGTTGCCGCGGAACCGGGAGACGCCGACGATGCTGTGGGCGAAGTCGAGTTCCTGTTCCTTCTCGAAGGTCGCCCACTGCTCGGGCGAGACCGCGGCGCGGGCCAGCAGCGCGGTGTCGGCCGAGTTCAGGTTGCCGTAGCCGGGGATCGGCCGCAGCGAGCCGTTCACCCGGATCATCGGTGGCGTGCCGACCGTCAGGTGGAGGTCGGAGCCGCGTGATTCGACGAGGGTGACAAGCATCTGATTGAGCACGGCCAGATCGCCGGGCCCGGGTCCGGTCGGTTCCATCGGGGCCGGCTGGTGCGGCACCTGTTGATCTAGCGTGTACATCTGCACCGGCAATCTCTTCGCAGGTCTTGACGCCACCTAAATTCGGCACCTGAACGAGCAGCTTTAGGACCGGTTCGGCCGGATTCGAGCGGGCGCGCGGTTGGCGGGGTAGGGTGCGTCGCTCAGATGGCGACGCGGGAGATCTCGCGGATCGAGGTGAGACCGCCGGCCGCCTTGGCCAGGCCGTCCGCGCGCAGGTCGTACATGCCCTGTTCGATCGCGACCTCGCGGATCTCGTTCGACGAGGCCCGCCGGATGGTCAGCGACTCGATCTCGGGGGAGACCGTCATCACCTCGTGGATCGCGACCCGGCCCCGATAGCCGGTGTTGGCGCAGTTGCGGCAGCCGACCGGGCGGTAGACCCACTGCGGCACGGTCAGGTCCTCCTCCGGCCATTTCGCGCCGATCAGTTCCTCCTCGGTCGGCACGTACGCCTCCTTGCACCAGTCGCAGAGGCGCCGCGCGAGCCGCTGGGCGAGCACCGCGTCGAGCGAGGAGCCGACCAGGAACGGCTCGATGCCCATCTCGGTGAGACGGGTGATCGCGCCGGGGGCGTCGTTGGTGTGCAGGGTCGAGAGCACGAGGTGACCGGTGAGCGAGGCCTCGACCGCGATCTGCGCGGTGTCGCCGTCCCGGATCTCACCGATCAGCACGACGTCGGGGTCGGACCGCAGGATGGCCGGCAGCACCGCGGCGAAGGTCAGGCCCGCCTTGGCGTTCACCTGCACCTGGTTGACGCCGTGCAGACGGTACTCGACCGGGTCCTCGACCGTGATCACGTTGACCTCGGGCTTGCTGATCTGGCCCAGCGTGGCGTAGAGCGTGGTCGACTTGCCGGAACCGGTCGGGCCGGTGACCAGCACCATGCCGTGCGGCTTGGTGAACGACTCGGCGAACCGCTCCAGGTTCTGGCTCGTGAAGCCGAGCTTGTTCATGTCGAGGTCGATGCCGCCGGTGTCGAGCACCCGGAGCACGATCTTCTCGCCCCACACCGTGGGCAGCGTCGCGGTACGCAGGTCGACCGTACGGTCGCGGATCATCGCCGTGATGCGGCCGTTCTGCGGCACCCGCCTCTCGGTGATGTCGACGCCCGACATGATCTTGATGCGGGAGATCAGCGCGTTCATGACGCCGCGCGGAATGATGTCCACCTCGTGCAGCACGCCGTCGATGCGGTAGCGGACCCGCATGTCGTCCTCGGTCGGCTCGAGGTGGAGGTCGGAGGCACGGTTCTGCACCGCCTGCTCGATGAGGCTGTTGACGTAGCGGACGATCGGCGCGTCGTCGGCGCTCGTCGCCTGCGCGGTCATCGAGTTCGACTCGTCGAGCTCGCTCTCCATCTCGCCCAGGTCGCTCGACTCGCGCTGGAGGCGTTCGATGATCCGGCGGACCTCGCTGCGGGCGACGACCACCGGGCGTACGGTCATTCCGGTCGCCGCACGTACGTCGTCCAGCGCGACCACGTCGCCCGGGTCGGTGACACCGACGATGATCTCGCCGTTGGCCATCGACAGGCCGAGCACCCGGTGCCGGAGCACGACCGGGAGCGGGATGCGCTTGAGGGCCGCCGGGTCGGGGACGAAGCTGACCAGGTCGACCGTGTTGATGCCGAACGCCCGGGCGGCCGCCGCGGTCAGCTGCTCCTCGGTGACCACGTTGTCGTTGATCAGGACCGCACGCACCGAGCGACCGCTCTTCTGCGCCTCGTCGGCTGCAGCGTCGATCGCGACCGGGTCGACGCCGATCTGCTTCAGCGCTTCGAGCAGCGGGCGGAAGGTCTGGTCCATGACATCCTCAGCGGCGGCAATTACACGGTTGGCATCTGCCCATCGGATACGGGTGACGCCAACTGAGGATCAGTCTGCCGTGATTGGTCACACTATGGCGTAAATTGGGCGGGCTCAGGGATGGGCTTGGTGGACGGGCTGGCGGAAGGTTCGCCGGTACGCCGACGGTGCCACCCCGATAGTCGCCTGCAAATGCTGGCGCAACGCGGTGGCACTACCCAGTCCGGACCGCCTGGCGACGGTCTCGACTCCCAGATCGGTCGACTCGAGCAGCAGCTGAGCGTGGGCGACCCGCCGGCGCAGCAGCCACTGCCGGGGGCTCAGGCCGGTCTCGGAGCGGAAATGGCGGGTGAACGTGCGTACGCTCATCCGCGCGTGCCCGGCCATGTCCTCGAGGGTGACCGGTTCGGCGAGCCGGTCGAGTGCCCAGGCCCGGGTCGGCTCGGTGGCCGAGCCGACGGCGGCGGCCGGCACCGGCCGCTCGATGAACTGCGCCTGCCCGCCGTCCCGCCAGGGCGGCACCACGCAGCGCCGGGCGGCCCGGTTGGCCACCTCGGTGCCGAAGTCGCTGCGCACGATGTGCAGGCAGAGGTCGATGCCGGCGCCGACCCCGGCGCTCGTCAGCACGTCGCCGTCGTCGACGAACAGCACGTCGAAGTTCCAGCGCACCTGCGGATAGAGCCGCGAGATGGTCGAGGCCCAGTTCCAGTGGGTGGCGGCGGCACGTCCGTCCAGCAGCCCGGCCGCGGCCAGCACCGACGCGCCGGTGCAGATCGAGACGATCCGGGCCCCGCGCGCCGCGGCGGCCACCAGCGCCTCGCGGATCCCGGGCGCGAGTGTGCCGTCGGTGACCGGACCGCCGGTGTGCACCCCGGGCACGACCACGGTGTCGGCGGTCTCCAACGCCTCGAGGCCGTAGTCGGGGGTGACCATGAAACCGTGCTCCGACCGCACCGGACCGGCCCCGCACACCCGCAGCGAGTACAGCCGCTTGCCGCCGGCATCCCGCGCCGTTCCGAGAATCTGGGTGGCCGATCCGAGATCGAACGGGACGATGCCCTCGAGGAGAAGAATCGCAACCTTCATGGCCCAATTCTTGCGCACGATGGCCTCCCGGCCACTCGTCTGGACCGCCGGATCCCCGGAGAATCGATCTCGTGATCAAGACCCGCCTGCACCCGGCCTGGTTCGTCGCCGCCGTCGCGTTCATCGCGCTGGTCGGGGCGGCCGGCTTCCGCGCCACCCCGTCCGTGATGATCGGACCGCTGCACGACGAGTTCGGCTGGTCGACCGCGACGATCTCGGCCGCGGTCTCGGTCAACCTGCTGCTCTACGGCCTGACCGCCCCGTTCGCCGCCGCCCTGATGGACCGCTTCGGCATCCGCCGGGTGATCATGGCCGCGCTCGTGCTGGTCTCGGTCGGCTCCGGCCTCACCGTGCTGATGCGGCAGAGCTGGCAGCTCGTGCTGCTCTGGGGAGTGCTGGTCGGGCTGGGCACCGGCTCAATGGCGCTCGGCTTCGTCGCGACGATCACCGGCCGGTGGTTCGTCAAGCACCGCGGCCTGGTCACCGGCGTACTCACCGCCGGCGGTGCGGCCGGCAACCTGGTCTTCCTGCCGGTGCTCGCCTCGCTGACCACCAGCCACGGCTGGCGGGTCGCCGCGCTCACCGTCGCCGCCGCCGCGCTCGCCGTGGTGCCGCTGGTCTGGTGGCGGCTGCGCGACCACCCGGCCGAGCTGGACATCGCCCCGTACGGCGGGGAGTTCACCCAGCCCGCACCGATCGCCGCGGCCGGGGCCGCCCGCACCGCGCTGAGCGCGCTCCGCGAGGCCTCCAGGAAGCGGGCCTTCTGGCTGCTCGCGGGCGGCTTCGCGATCTGCGGCGCCACCACCAACGGGCTGGTCGGCACCCACTTCATCCCGGCCGCGCACGACCACGGCGTACCGGAGACGACCGCGGCCGGCCTGCTCGCCCTGGTCGGCATGTTCGACATCGTCGGCACCATCGCCTCGGGCTGGCTGACCGACCGGGTCGACAGCCGCATCCTGCTCGGCGGCTACTACTTCCTTCGGGGGATGTCGCTGCTGGTGCTGCCGTCGCTGTTCGCGGCCACCGTGCACCCGAGCATGGTGCTGTTCATCCTGTTCTACGGCCTCGACTGGGTGGCCACCGTGCCGCCGACCGTGACGCTGTGCCGGGAATACTTCGGCGAGCGCGGCGCGGTCGTCTTCGGCTGGGTCTTCGCCTCCCACCAGTTCGGCGCGGCCGCCGCGGCCAGCGCGGCCGGCCTGCTCCGCGACCAACTGGGCAGCTACAACGCCGCCTGGTACGGCGCCGGCGCCCTCGCCGTCCTCGCCAGCCTGCTGAGCCTGATGCTGTTCGCCGGGAAGCGGCTCAAGCCGATCGCGCCCGGCATCGGCCTGGCCACTACTCCGTCAGCCGCACAACCTCAAGCAGCCCGCTGAGCACCAGGATCTGGCGTACCCCTGGGGTGGGACGGGCAAGCCGGAACGACACGCCGGCGTCCCGGGCGCGCTGAAATCCGGCGATCAGCGCGCCGAGCCCGGTCGAGTCGATGAAGGTCAGATCACTCAGGTCCACCACCAACTCGTGCGGATGCGCCGCGAGGGCCCCGATCAGCGCGACCCGCACCTGGTCGACGGTCAGCACGTCGATCTCGCCGCGCAGGGCGACGGTCGCGATGCCGGTGTCCTGATCGAGGGTTGTCACGATCTCGTCGGCCAACGACGAACCCCTTCCTGGTTCCCAGTGGCGATGGTTCCACGTACGGTAATCGGCATCACCAAACACGTGAGGAGCGTGGTGTGCCGATCCTGGGCGGTCTGCCGCCGCGCAATTCTAGATTCGTCGGCCGCGAGGAGCTGCTGGCACGCCTGCAGTCCCGCCTGGCGAACGGCCCGGCAGTTCTCCTTCCCGGCGCCGACCACCCGTTGGGCGGCACCGGGCGCACCCAGCTGGCGGTCGAATACGTCTACCGCTACGCCGATTCCTACGAGCTCGTGTGGTGGATCCCGGCCGAGCAGACCGCAGGCACCCGCGCCGCGCTGACCGGCCTGGCCCGGCGGCTCGGCCTCCCCGAGACCGGCGACATCAACCGCACGCTGGCCGCCGTCCGCGACGCGCTCAGCCGCGGCGAGCCGTACCGGAACTGGCTGGTCGTCTTCGAGAACGCCAACCGCCCCGAGGACATCCAGCCCTACCTGCCCAGCGGCGCCGGCCACGTGCTGATCACCAGCCGCAACCCGCGCTGGACCGAAGACATCGCCCAGCCGGTGCCGGTCGAGGTCTTCGACCGGGCCGACAGCGTCGACCTGCTCCGCCACCGCGCCCCCGACCTGTCGACGGCCGACGCCGACCGGCTGGCCGAGCGGCTCGGCGACGTGCCGATGGCCCTCGACCAGGCGGCCGCGGTCCGGGCCGCCACCGGCTGGCCGGTCGACGAATACCTCGACCGCTACGCGCGCCGCGAGGCGGAACTGGCGTTCCCCACGCCCACCCGGGTGGCGTACGGTCTGGCCTCCGACGCCCTGGCGGAGGCCTCCCCCGCGGCTTTCGCCCTGCTGGAGCTCGGTGCCTTCCTGGGCGGCGCACCGATCTCGTGGCATCTGCTGTGGGGCGCCCGCACCCAGCCGCTCGACGACGAACTGGCCCGGGTGGTGCGCCTCGAACGCCGGCTCAAGGCCGCGATCCGGCTGATCGGGCAGTACGGCCTGGCCGACCTCGACCCGCCGGGCGCCTCGCTGCAGGTGCACCCGCTGGTGCGCGGCATGCTCAGCCAGGGCTTCAGCTCCGAGCGGCACGCGTCGCTGCTGTCGATCGTCCGCGGCATGCTGGCCGCCGCCGACCCGGGCGACCCCGACAACCCGGCCGGCTGGCCGCGGTACGCCGAGCTGACCCCGCACCTGATCCACTCCGACATCCTCGGCGCGGCCGGCGAAGACGTCCGCCAGCTGGTCATCAACTGCATCCGCTTCCACTTCGCCCGCGGCGATTTCGACTCCAGCCGCGACCTGGCCGCGGCGGCCGCCGCCCGCTGGCGCGAGTCGCTCGGCGAGACCGACGAGCAGACGCTGCTCGCCTCGTTCCACCTGGCCAACGCGTTGCGCGCGGTCGGGCGCAACTCCGAGGCCCGCGCCCTCAACGAGCAGACCCTGCGCATCCAGCGGGACGTCCTCGGTGCCGACGACGAGGCCACCCTGGCCACCGCCAACAGCGTCGGCGCCGACCTGCGCATCCGCGGCCACTTCGGGCAGGCCCGCCAGCTCGACGGCGACAACCTGGTGCGCTACCGCCGGCTGTTCGGCGAAAGTTTCCCGACCGCGCTGCGCTGCGCCAACAACCTCACCACCGACCTGCGGCTGCTCGGCGACTTCCGGGGCGCCCGCACCCTCGACGAGCAGATCCTGCGGCACCGGCAGGCGGTCTTCGGCGACACCCACCCGGAGACGCTGTCGTCCCGGGCCGCCGTCGCCTACGACCTGTTCGGGCTGGGCGACTACGGCGGTTCGGCCGCGCTGCTGGCCGGCGGACGGCCCGACTCGCTCGACGACGACCACCCGTTCGCGCTCTGGGCGGCCCGGATCGCCTCGATGGCCGACCGCCGTCGCGGGCTGCCCACCGGCACCGAGCAGGCCGAGTGGGCGCTCGACCGGTGCCGCCGCCGGTTCGGTGACCGGCACGCCGAGACGCTGGCCGCCGGGCTCTCGCTGGCCAACTGCGTGCGCCAGGACGGCGACCTCGACCAGGCCCACGAACTGCTCGAACGGGTCGTGCTGCGCTACCACTCGACGCTCGGCGACGAACACCCGTTCACGCTCGCCTCGTCGGCCGCGCTGGCCGGGGTGGTGCGCGGGCTGGGCCGGCACGGCGACGCCCGCCGCATCGACCAGGAGGCGCTGGGCGGCCTGCAGCGCAGCGTCGGCGCTGACCACCCGTTCACGCTCGCCTGCGCCAACGGCTTCGCCTCCGACCTGTTCGGCCTCGGCGAACGGCAGCACGGCCAGCAGGTCGCCTCCGACACCTGGCAGCGGTCCCGGCTGATCCGCGGCGCCGAACACCCCGACACCCTGACCGTGCAATGGAACGCGGTGCTGGCCGGCGGCGACGCCGAGGCGCTGCGGCAGACGGCGGAGGCCCTCGCCAAGGTCTTCGGCGAGGGCCATCCGGTGCTGTCCGACGTTTCGGCCGGGGAACGGCTCGAGGTCGACATCGACCTCTCGCCCCTGTAACTCTTCACCGCCCAGCTCTTCACCGCCCAGCTCTTCACCGCGGCCTAGCTCTTCACCGCGGCCTAGCTCTTCACCGCGGCCTAGCTCTTCACCGCGGCCTAGCTCTTCACCGCCGCCTGGCGGACCAGGAGGTCGGTCAGCTCGTCGGCCGGCATCGGCTTGGCGAAGTGGTAACCCTGCGCCTGCGCGCAGTCCAGCTCGCGCAGCCGAGACGCCTGCACCGCGTCCTCCACACCCTCGGCCACCGGGGCCAGGCCGAAGGTGCGGGCGATCTGCAGCACCGCCTCGGCCACCGACGCGCCGCCGCTCTCCCGCATCGCCGCCACGAACGACTTGTCGATCTTCACCACGTCGACCGGCAGCACACCCAGGTGGCTCAGCGACGAGAACCCGGTGCCGAAGTCGTCGAGCGCGATCCGCACGCCGAGCGCCTTCAGCGAGCCCAGGATGCGGGCCGACTCGCCGAGGTCCGTCAGCGCCACCGTCTCGGTCAGCTCCAGCACCAGCAGCTGGGCCGGCATGCCGGTGGTGGCCAGGACCTCGCGTACCTCGTCGCACAGGGCCGGGTTGCCGAGCTGGGACGCCGACAGGTTGACGTTGAGCTCGAAGCCCGGGGTGTGCTCCTGCCAGATGACCGCCTGCCGGCACGCTTCCTGAAGCACCCAGTGTCCGACCTCGGGCAGCATGCCCAGTTCCTCGGCCAGGTCGAGGAAGGCGGCCGGCGGCAGCAGGCCACGCTCGGGGTGCCGCCACCGGATCAGCGCCTCGACGCCGACCGTGTGCTCCCCGTCCAGGTCGACGATCGGCTGGTAGTGCACCTCGAACTGCCTCTCGGCGAACGCCCGCCGCAACTCGGCCTCGTCGAGCCGCCGCTTCTCGGTGCGCGCGAACAGCTCCGGGTCGAACCGCCGGGCGACACCCTTGCCCTCGGCCTTGGCCTGGTAGAGCGCCTGGTCGGCCTCCCGCAGCACCTCGTCGACGTCGTGGCCGCTGCCCCGGGTGATCGCGATGCCCGCGCTGGCCCGGATGCTGAGCATGACGTCGCCGACCACCAACGGCTGCAGCAGGTCACGCAGTATGCGGTCGGCCACGGTGTCGGCGATCGTGTCGTCGACCAGCCGGGGCAGCAGCACCACGAACTCGTCGCCGCCGAGCCGGGACACCGTGTCGTTGGCCCGCACGTTCGCGTTCAGCCGGGTCGCGGTGGTCTTGAGCAGCTCGTCGCCGGCCGCGTGGCCGTACGTGTCGTTGACGTCCTTGAACCCGTCCAGGTCGACGATGATGACCGCGGTCATCGTCTCGTCGGCGTCGCCGAGCGCGTCCTCGGCGTGGTTGATGAACATGGCCCGGTTGCCCAGCTGGGTCAGCGGGTCGCGGAACGCCTGCCGGGCCATGATGGCGCGCTGGCGGGTCAGGTCACGGATCAGCCCCTCGTTGGTGCGGGCCCCGAGGAACTGCCGCACCAGGACGATCGCCGCCACCACGATGATCAGCCAGGTCAGCTCCGGCCCGGCGCCCCCGGTCCGGGAGTGCATGACGGCGGCGATGACAACGGCCGCGAAGGCGGGCGCGTACCGGGCGAGCGGCCACCGCTCACTCACCTTCGCGACCACCGCGCCGAACACCACAACGACCCCGACCGGCCAGGCCCGGTCGAGCACGGTCGTGCCCGGCCGGCCCAGGTCATCGAAGAACACCGGCCAAGCAAGCACCAACAGCGACGCAAAAATCATGGCGTCGTCGACGACGCGACGCAGCACATCCGTGGCTTTGCCGGTCCGGCTCATGCTTCACCTCCGCGCCTTCCATCGGTTGCGCGCAGGCCCACATGAGCGATCCGGGCTCAGCTCAGCCACTCCACCAGGGCCTCGACCGCCGGCCGCGGCTCCAGAGCCGCCCACACCGCGCGAACGACCTCCGGTCTCTGCCGCAGCGCTCCCGGCCCGGAAACCAGAGCCAAACCGGCCAGGGCGGCGTCGGTCTCGCCGGCAATTTCCAGACCTCGGACGTACCCATCCCGACCGGCCCCGTATTCACCGCCCAGCCAGGCGACATCCCCGGGCCGCACGCCGCCGCCGGGCCAGGCCCTCTGGTCACCCCCGCCCCCGTCTTCGTCGTAGCCGTCGGCCGGGGTGTCTCGCACCGCATCGTGGTCGCGGTCGGCCGGGGTGTCTCGCACCGCATCGTGGTCGCGGTCGGGTGGGGTGTCTCGC
The DNA here is from genome assembly GCF_044455125.1 of Actinoplanes sp. NPDC051343. Lineage (NCBI taxonomy): Bacteria > Bacillati > Actinomycetota > Actinomycetes > Micromonosporales > Micromonosporaceae > Actinoplanes > Actinoplanes sp. NPDC051343. The sequence continues at coordinate 335,925 of NZ_JBITEL010000005.1, read as the reverse complement.
GCTGCATCGTGGTCGCCGTCGGGGAGGGCGTCTCGTTCCGGCCGCGGCGCCGCACCGTCCTCGCCGTTGGGCTCAGCGTCGCGGCCTGCGGCAGTGTCGTCGCGCAGCCACCGGTGTACCAGCGCCAGCCGCCCGCTCACCTCGAGCCGGCGCGCTCCCGCGACAACCTCAGGTGCCGGCAGCTCCGGCGGCGGCCGCCCGTTCTCCCAGGCGTCGACCAGCGCCCGCGTGCTCGCCGGCGACACGCGCAAATTGCGAAGCCGCCACCGCACCCAGTGATCGACGTTGGCCCCGTGAGCCAGCCGGGCGACCTCCGCGTCCACCGGTTCGTCGAGCCACTGCCCGACCTCGTCGCGCAGCGCCCCCACGAACCGTCGCCCAGCCGGCGTGAGCACCGACTCTTCGCCGGCAGGGGACCGCGAAACTGGCCCGGCATAGGGCGCCTTGCCAGTTTTGAACCCGCTATCGACCCCTTTGCGCCGGGGGCCTCCCCCGTTTTCGATTGTCGCGAGGAATTGAAGATCGTGGGGGGCGCCTGTGGATAACTCGGTGTCGGGGCCTTCTGTCCGTTTTGCGACAAGCAGCGAGTCGGCGGCGGCTGCTACGGCGGCCCGCCAGCGGGCGAACTCGAACTCTGCCCGCCGGCCGCCGCCGAGTGTCGCTTCCGTACGCCAGAAGCGGGTCACCGCCAGGTAGGCGTAGGCGCCGTGCAGGACCCCCGAGGTCGGGCGCGGGTCGTCCCGCCACGGCGAGTAGCCCAGGGCCGTCGTCGGGCGGACCAGGTCGAACAGCAGCGTCGTCGCGTTGAGGAGGCTGTGGGCAGTCTCGTGGATGAGTCCTACGGTCAGCGACAGGGGGTCCGTTGGGGCAGACATTGCCACCGCGCCGTAGGCGTGTGCCGACGTCGCGCTGATGGCGTCGGCGGCCGGGTCGGGCTGCACCGGGATGATGACCTGCAGGACTTCGGCGAGGATTTCGGCGGCGGGGCGGTGGCGGCGGACCAGCGACTGCCAGCATTCCGACAGCATCTGCCGCCAGTGGGTCACCTCGGCGGGGGACAGGTGGCCGGTCGGGGGCAGGCCCAGGCGGTCGCGGAGCGGGTCGGCATCCTCGAGGCGGACGCGGAGCGTGAGGTTTTCGCAGGTGACGGCCACGGTGGGGGCGGTGCCGACGAGGGTCGGGCGGTCGGGCGGCCGGCCGCCGTTACGCATCGTTGAGAGCGTCGTGGCGGCGTAGAGGCCGGTGGCGGGATCGGCCAAAATGGTGCGGGACGGTGAACCCGCGTACCAGAGGGGTGTCTCGGCCTTGAGGATTTCGCTCAGCAGGAGCAGATGGCGGCTGAGCTGCGCTTTGCGCAGCTCGCCGAGGGTGCCGGGGGAGGGGCGGCCGGCGGCGAGGGCGCCCAGGTCGCGGTCGGCGAGGCGGAAGCGTCGCAAGGGCTCACATGGCCGAGTTGAAGCCGGCGATCTGCTCGGTGGCGTCGGTGAGCTCCTCGGCCACCCGGCGCAGGCTGCTGGCCAGCGGGGATTGGGGGTCGATGGGCAGGGCGCCAACCTCTTCAAGCGACATTTCAGAAATGTCGATTATGCCGGACTCCCACTGGCTGGGATCGCCCCCCGCGGTCCGGTCCACGACACCTGCCTCGCCTTATCGGTCGAAAGAACGTCCGTCAGCAACAATCAATGTATTGCCTGAAGGTTACGGTGGTCGGCCAAGGGCTGTGAGCAGGGGCCGAGATGCCGGTTGTTGCGCGACCGTGATCTCATAGAGCCGCCAACAGCACGAAAGTCGGCAACGGAGGACAAAACTGTGCCGGAGGGAATTTCCGCCTCACCGGACGCGACGTCAAGCTCGATGAGCTCGACCGTCGCCCTCGCCGACCGGGTCGCCACGTTGAGCGCGTCCGCCACCGGAGACGACGGTGCGGTGCGGGTGACGGTGGCGGGCTCCGGGTTGGTGACCGGAATAGAGCTGGACGACCGGGTGCAACGGCTACCCGGCACGATGCTCGCGGCCGAGCTGATGCGGACCATCCGCCGGGCTCAGGCCGCGATCGTCGATCAGGCCGCGACAGCGGTCGACGAGACCGTCGGGTCGGGGAGCGAGACCGGCAAGGCCGTGCTGGACAGCTTCAGCCAGCGGTTCCCCCCGGAGCCGAACAAGAGCGAGGAGCCGCCCGTGACGCCGGTGATGCCGACGCCGCCGTTCCCGACCTTCCGGAGCACGCCGACCCTGCCGCAGCAGCTGCCCGGCAACGGCTTCGAGAGCGGGCGGGACAGCCGTGCCCGGTGACCTGCCCAAGCTGCCGCGCCGGGGTCAGGCGCCGGCGGTCGACCGGATGACCAATGCCGAGCTGGCCCGCATGATCGAGGCCGAGCACCCCTACCGCGGGCGGGCACTCTTCGAGCTCTCCGACCGTGTCCCGGGCGACGACGACGCGGCGACCAAGGTCGCCATGCTGAGCCGGCTCACCTCGCTGCGTCAGGCCCGGGTCTTCGACCCGGTCTCCCTGGCCTGGACCGCGATCATCGCGCTGCTCGCCGGCGGTACGGACCACGCGCGCTCCGAGGCCTACGAGGCGTTCAGCGCGCTCGACCCGGACGAACAGGCCAAAATGCTCGAATATCTCGAGGTCAAGTCGATCGAGGAGGCCCGCCCGACGATGTCGTGAGCGGGTCAGGCCTCGACCCGGACGTCCTTCCAGAAGGCGACCCGGTCGCGCACCGCGGCAGCGTCCGGCTTGGGCGACGGGTAGTACCACACGGCGTCGGGCGTCGTGTGCCCGTCCGTCTTGAGCGTGTAGTACGACGCTTTGCCCTTCCACGGGCAGACCGTGTGGGTGTCGGACTCGACCAGCACGTCCTCCCGGAGGGAGGCTCGTGGGAAGTAGACGTTGCCCTCGAGCACCACGGTGTCGTCGCTGTCGGCGATTACCTCGTCATTCCAAATGGCCTTCGTCATATCCCGAACGTAGCGCGTGCCCGGCCGGTCGTCCGATGTGCGGACGTTAATCGCTGTCGCGGGTGAAACGTGACGACTCATCCGCCGATTGCTGTGCTCAAGTGTCAGGATCTACAGTCGATCTGCGTTGTGAGCCCCTGACGAGAGTCCCCGGTGAACCCTCTGAGCACCCTGCCGAGCACGGCTGAGCAGGCACGACACGCGCTGCTGTTGCTCGGCGCGCCCGCGCCCGCCCGGCTGCTGGTCGACGTCCACGCGGCCCTGTTCGACGGCGATCTCGACGTGCCCGCGCTGGCCGGCCTGGTGCGCCGCCGGGCGGCCGGGTTCGCCCCGGCGCTGACCGTCGAGCTGGCCCCGGCGTGGGGCGTGCTCACGCTGGCCTCCTGGCCGCTCGAGCAGCGCCTGGTCACCCCGGCTCGCCAGCGGGCCGATGCGCTGGTCATGGTGCTGCGGGTGGCCGAGTTCGTGGCCGCTCAGCGGCATGCCGGGCGGGCGGCCGACCGGCTGCTGCGCGAGCTGGCCCACGGCGTACCGCATGGGCCGGAGGCCCTCGATCTGGCCGACGCGGCGCGTGCCGCGCTGACGGATGAGCGGCTCGGCACGGCGCTCGCGACCGAGGAGCCGGTGCGCGAGGCGGCCCTGCGGCGGGCCGGCGGGCTCGACGAGTCGCAGCGGCTCTACGGCGTGCCCGCGGTGCCGCACCAGCGGGGACACGGGTGAGCCGGGTCGACGCGCTGCGCGGGCCGGTGCCGGGCAAGCGGCACAACGCGCGGACGATCGCCGCGCTGACCGGCAACCCGGGGTGCACGCGGCGGGCGGTGCTCGACGCGGCCGGGGTCGACAAGCCTCGCCTGGCCCAGCGGATCGGGTTTCCGGGCCGGTTCGGGCAGAGCCGGTTCGCGCTGGCGCGGGGCAACGCGTTCGAGGCGATGCTGAAGGCGGACGACGGGGCCCTGCTGCGGTCGGTCCTGGGGGACATCTCCGGCGACTACCTCGACGTCGGGGAAGACACCGACGACACGCTGAACGCCCGCAATGTCCGCACCGAGGAGCTGCTGGCCGACCGGGGGGCCAAGCTGCTCGACCATCCGATGCTCACGCTCGAGGTGGCCGGGCAGACGGTCTATCTGGAACCCGACCTGATCGCGTTCCAGCCGGCCGGTGGCCTGCTCCAGGTCGTCGAGATCAAGTCGTTCGCGATCGTGGACGGGCAGGCCGACGGCGCGAAGGTCTCGGCCGCGGCCGTTCAGGCGGCGGTCTACGTGCTGGCGTTGCGCCGGCTGCTCGGCGACGACCGGGTCAGCCATGAGGTCGTGCTGGTCGCGCCGGTCGATTTCTCGATGACGCCGGTTGCGGTGGTCCTCGACGTACGGAAGCAGCTGTCGACCTTGAGGCGGCAACTTTCCCGCCTGGCGTCGGTGTCGTCCTTGATCGCCGATCTGCCGGCGTGGGTGTCGTTCGATCTCGCGCAGGAGCCGGCGGCTTTGATCAACTCGGTCAATGCGCTTACTGCCCGATACGCCCCGGAGTGTCGGTCTTCTTGCGAAATGTCAGTCTATTGCCGCGACGAGGCGGCCGGCACCACGGGGGCTCTGGGCCGCCCGGTCCGGGACGCGCTCGGCGGCGTCGAGTCGATCGAGGACGTGCTCGCCCTGGCCGACGGCACCCTCGAGCCGACCGGGGAACAGACCGAGGCGGCCGCGCTGCTGCGAGCCGCCCGCCGGCTCCGGGACGAGGCGCTTTCTTGAGTACGCTCGTCGCGCTCGCCCGCGCCCAAGCGGTCGCCGAGGGCCGCGCCCAACCCATCGCCACCGTCCGCCACCTGCACATCCACGACCGACCGCTGGTGCTGATCCCGCTCGCCATGGCCGGCGAGGCCAACGCCCCGCTCGCGGCGATGCTCGGCACGTCGCCCGCCGATCGGCAGCTGCTCGTGGTCGGCCAGCCCCGCAACCGCGACGAGCGGTTCGCCTTCGTCGCCGATCTGGCCGCCCGGGTGCTGCCCTATGTGGACTCGTTCCGCGCGGCCGAGGAGCCGGTCGCGGTCGATCGGGGCCGCGACGTGCGCTACCGCTACGTCGACGCCCCGCAGATCTGGGTGCCGAACACCGGTGGCGTCGAGTTCCTCAAGCTGCTCGGCCGGTCGACCCGCTTCCGCCGGGTGGACGGCGACTACCCGGTGCATCCGTCGGTGCCGCTGCTCGGTCGCTGGCTGACGTTCTTCGCCGGGTCGGCCGAGGTTCCCGGGTCGTCGTTGCTGCTCAACGCGGTGCAGGCGTTGGGTCTGCACTGGGCGACCGGGCAGAGCGCGGCCGAGGACGCGCAGTTGGCGGTCCAGTTGGCGTGGATCACCGCCGGGGTGCGGGAAGCCCGAGATGTCGAGAATGCTGCGGTCGCCGGCCCGGACACCGACCCGGACTTCGACAACCATGTTCTGGCCCCCCTGATTGCGGACGGCTCGCCCGATCTGCCCAAGGTGCTCGAGGAGTTGCTGCTGCCCACGTGGGAGCAGATGTGGGCGGCGCTGGGTCTGCTCCGGAAGCTGCCACCGGGTGAGCGGGTCCCCATGCGCTGGGATCTGGACAAGGACGCGTATTCCGGTTTCGTGCAAGGGATCGAAGAAGGGAATCCGCCTCAGCCCCGGCGCGACGGCGCGGTCGCGGCGGCCGCCCGGCTCCAGCGCCTGGAGAACGCGGCGGCCCGCTACACGGTCCAGCGCGCCTTCGACGACCCGCTGATCATGGCCGAACACCGGCTGGCCGGCACGGCCTTCGGCGCAACGGTCACCCTCGCGAACCCCGATCGCGTCGACGACACCGGAAAACGCCCGGTGCTTCGCCCGCGGATCATGGTGGTCACCACCGAGACCGTACGCGTCGAGCCCGGCGCAAGCCTCACCTCGCCGGCCCGGCCCGGCCAGAAAGCCAAGGTCATCTCCGTCTCGGCCGGTGCGGCCGGCACCGATGTCCTCCTGGAGCTCTCCGGCGGGATGGGCCGCAAGCTGGTCGCCGAACCTTCAAGCGTGCCCGCGGTCGGCGAGAGGCTGCTGCTCACGACGTTGAGCGAGGCGTACCGCCCGGGTGGTGCCCTGCCCGAACCCGAGCAGACCCCGTGGACCCACGGCGGGCCACCGCAAGGACCGGCCCTACGCCAGCCGGACGAGGAGTAGCGCGATGTCGTCGGCCCGCCGCGGCGCCGACTCGATCAGCTGAGTGCAGAGATCGTCGCCGGTCAGCCCCGGGTTGTTCCGCAGCACCGACCGGAGCCGGGCGATGCCGTCGTCGATCAGCCGGGACGGGCTCTCGACCAGGCCGTCGGTGTAGAGCAGCAGGACCGAGCCCGGGGCCACCCGGCGCCGATGGGTGGGCCGCCCGTCGCGGGGCATCAGCCCGAGCAGCGGCTCCGGCGTCTCCCACCAGACCTCGACCTCGCCGTCCGGCCGGAGCAGTATCGGCGGCGGATGACCCGCGTTGGCGAACTGAAGTTCGTAACCATCGCCGTCGCGCCGCACCCGGGCCAGCACCGCGGTCGCCGCGGCCGGCACCCTCAGCCCGTGCAGCGCCCGGTCGAGCTGGGCGAGCAGGCGGCCGGGCGGGTCGTCCCGCCCGTACGCATCGCCGCGCACCAGATTGCGTACCTGGCCCATCGTGGCCGCCGCCTCGATGTCGTGCCCGGCGACGTCGCCGACCGCGATCATGACGCTGCCGTCGGGCTGCACGAACGCGTCGTACCAGTCGCCGCCGACCGCATCGCCGGCCTGTGCGGGCAGGTAGCGCGCGTGCAACTCGACGCCGGGGATCTCGGGCAGCTCGGTCAGCATGCTGTGCTGGAGCACCTCGGCCACGTGACGCTGCCGCCCGTACATCCGGCTGTTGTCGACCGCGAGCCCGGCCCGGCGCCCGATCTCGGCCGCCACATGCTCCTCGTCCGCCCCGAAGATGCCCCGCTCGGCGCCGTTGACCAGCATCATCGCGCCCAGGACGCGCCGCGAGACGGGAGCCGTGATCGGCACGAGCAGGTAGGAGGCGAAGCCCATCCGCTCGGCGATCTCCATGATCTCGGCACGGACCGCCGGGCGCCCGGGATCGGCCCGGTCCTCCCGGATCAGCCGGCCGGTGCGCTGCACGGACCGCAGCACGAGCCGGACCACCCTGGGTGAGGACTCCACCAGCTGCGCGAGGCGCAGCGCATCGATGGCGTACGCCGGATCGGAGTGCGCCGCCGACACGTGCCGGATCTTCGTGGTCGTCGGGTCGGTCAGCGTGACGAAGCACCAGTCGGCGAGGCGTCCGGCGACCATGCGGCCGAGGCGGCCCATGCCGGCCTCGATGTCCATGGTCGCGGTCAGCGCCTCGGTCAGCTCGCCGAGCAGCCGCAGCTGGTCGTGGGCCTCCTCGGCGCCGGCGCGGGCCTCGTCGGCGATCGCCCGGGCGATCCGCAGCCCGACCTCGGAGGAGCAGACCGCGGCCAGATCGGTGAGCAGCGTGATCTCGCTTTTCGTCCACTGGCGTGGCTCGCGGTCCATCACCGCGAGCGCACCGATGACCAGCCCGTCGGGGTCGGTGACCGGCGCCCCGGCGAACGCGGTCGTCCCCAGGTCCCGAATGGCCGGATTGCCGCGCATCTGCGAATCTTCGCGAACGTCGCCGACGACCACGAGGCGGCCGCTCTCGACGACGTGCCGGCTGAAGGAATGGGTCAACGGCATCTCGCGCGTCGTCGCCAGAGGTTGCGGCAGCCCGACCTGCCCGGGCAGGAACTGGCAGTCGGCGCCGATCACGGTGAAGACCGCCATCGGGGCGTCGATCAGTTGTTCGACCAGGCCGGCGATGCGCTCGAACGCGGCATCGGCGCGTGGGCCGACCCCGAGCCGCTCGACCGACCGCAGGCGCGCGGGATCGACGAGCACACCATGCGCCGGCTGCCCTGCCCGGTCTTCCTGCAGCATCGTCGCCCCTCGGCGGGTAAGGCATGTCAGCGTACCGGGTCGGGTTACGCGGCTAGGGTGTCGGCCATGCCGTTCGCCGAGACACCGTCCCCGCCCTACGTGGCCGTGATCTTCACGTCGACGCGCACCGAGGGCGACAACGGCTACGCCGCGATGGCCCAGGCGATGGAGGAACGCGCCCTCGACCAGCCCGGCTACCTGGGCATCGAGTCGGCCCGCGACGCCGGCCTGGGCATCACCGTGTCGTACTGGGCCGACGAACAGGCCGCCAAGGCCTGGAAGCAGGTCGCCGCGCATCTGGTCGCCCAGCGCCGGGGCCGCTCCGCCTGGTACACCGACTACCGCGTGCGGGTCGCCGTCGTGCAGCGCGACTACGGACTTCAGGGCTGATCGGGCGAGGGGTCGTTGCCCGAAGTGACGTCGGCGTCGGCGGCCAGCGGAGCCCACTTCTTCGTCCACTCCTCACGACGGGCCTCGAAGGCGTCGTCGTCGAGGCCGAAGGTCGACACGATGACCTCCATCCGACCCGCCGAATGCCCGGTCAGCGGCACCTTCCCGGCGACCACGACCAGGAAGCCGTCGGCGTCGACGGTCCACGACACCCGCCGGCCGACCGGCTGCCACTCGGTCTCGGCCAGCGACAACGCCTGCCGGCCCGTGGTCTCGCCGGTCAGATAGAGCGTGCGGCGCAGGCCCGCCGGCCGGTGCTCGAACAGGAACCGCAACTGCACCAGGAAGGTCCGCCACGCCTCCTCGATCGCGTCGTACCCGTCCGGGTCGTCGGGCACCGGCCCCTCGCGGACCGCGCGCACCACCGACCGGTCGTCGTCACCGGTGACCTCCAGATAGGACCCGTCGGCCCAGCCCATCCGCTCAGGGGCCAGCAACGTCGCCTGGTCGATGAAGATCTGCTGGATCTCGGCATCGAGCCCGTCGTAGTCCCACCCGAACCACTGCCGCAGCGCCGCCGGCTGGGTGACGGCGTCCCACACCTCGTCGCGGCCCGCGGGCAGGGCGGACTCCACGGAGTACGGCTTCAATCGGCGTTGATCGGTCATGCCTCCATCATTGGGCCAATCAGACAATCACGCCACGGGACCGCATCGTCACAAATCGATTGCAGTGCCCGGCTGTTCAGGGATGCCCCTCGAATCGGTTGGACGATATTCTCCCGCGCCGGGCAACATGACCGGCGTGGACTCGACACGGAACGACGCTGGGCCGGTCCGGACAGAGCACATGCATGCGTCCTGCCGGCGCGCTCTGGAGCACGTCGCCGCGTCGGCGGCCGGCCCGCCGATCGAGAAATCCCTCCGAATTACGCTCAACTTCCATCCCGACCGGGCCGCCACCGGAGCGCCGATTCTGCGGGACATCGCGGAGACCGGGACGTACCTGTCGCAGTTCGCCACCGGGACCAGCAACGGGGGGCTGACGGCGTATCCCGGCGGCGACCGGTGGCGCTGGGAAGAGTCGATGTTCGGTGGTGCGTACGACGGTGCTCCGGCCCACGTCCGGCCCGTCTACGGCGGCTTGAACTTTCAGCTCAAGCAAGTAGGAGCGGCGCCGCGCTTTGGATCAGCTCACCTGCGACTGACCGAGGAGACCCTCGCAAGAGCGACATTCTGTTACCCGGACAGCAATCTGGAACCGACTGCTTTCGGCGTCGCTGACCGCATGTCCCTGATCGAACTCGCCGTCAAGGACGAACAAGACGCGCTGGACGACTACATCGAAGCCCACGTCCACTGCCCTGTGCGGATAGACCGCGACGTCGAAGCTCTTGTGCTCGACCCCAGCTATCTCGACACAGACGTGGAGAGCGCCGCCCGCTGCCTGCCGTGCCCGATCGAGTGGCACCCCGGATTTCGGCTCGCGGTCACCGAGCTGCGCCGCCACCCCGACTTCCGGGGCCAACGCTATATCGACCTCGGCACGGAACTCGCCGTGAACGGCCACCTCACGCCCCGACTCATCGGCGACGCCGCCCGGAGCCACAAATACACCGAACAGGACCTCAAACGAGTCTGGCACTACCTAGCCCGATTCGGCGCTCCTTCAGATCAGTGAACGGCACCCGCGTATCGGCTGGCCGATGGACGCAGTCGGGTAGCCCCGACGCATTGCTGCGCCGGGGCCCCCTCAGAACCGTGCGTGCAACTCGTCGCGGCACACGGCTCAAGCAAGCCACTGGGGCGATTTCAGGAGTGCAGAGGTGCTGGTTCCTGCTGCCTGCCGGTGGTTCGGCGGTGGCAGGGGGAGTGAACGAGTCGGGTCACGTCCGGCAGGCTGTTCCCGTAGACGACCATGTGTTGCCTGGTGATCGCCTTGCGGGTGGTGCGATGCCATTGTTCCCACTCGCGTGGGCTTTGTGGCTCGCGGTCGGCGTGCAGCAGCAACTCACCGCAGATCGGGCAGGACCCGTGCTGCCTGCGGAGCAGGTGCAGGGTTCTGCGGTCGAGCAGCGGTCTGTTCTTGCTGCGCCGTTCGGCCCAGTAGCCGGCCTGGGCGGGGTCGTCCGGAGACGCGTCCCCGCGGACCAGGCTGTGCCGGACGATTTTCGTCCAGGCGAACTTGGGGAGGTAGGCGCCGCTGGTGCGGTCGCCGAACACCCATCGGTCCTGCCTGTCCGAGTTATACCGGCCGAAGTACCGGTTAACGATCCAGGGCTTCGGCTTGCGGGCGTGGCTGTGGCAGGCCCACTTGTAGGTGAGCCGCCACAGGTGCACGTCCAGCGCGGCGAACACGATGGACGATGCTGCCCCTCGGTAATAATTCGCCCAGCCTCGCACGATCGGATTGATCTTCGCGAGGACGGCCGCCGGGTTCGTGCCCCGCAGGGCCCGGAACTCGGCAGACAGGCGATGCCTGACTCGTTTGACGGCGGCCTTGCTGGGTTTCATCAGGAGCTTGCCGTTGCGTCGGCGGGCAGTGAACCCGAGGAAATCGAACCCCTCGTCGAGGTGGACGATTCTCGTCTTGTCCTCGTTGAAGGTCAGACCTCTCGGTGCCAGCCATGCGGCGAGCCGCGTTTTGACATCCTCGGCCTGCTGCTGGGAATAGCAGAGGGCGACCATGTCATCGGCGTACCTGATCAGCGAAGGGGAGCCACGTCTCGTCCGCTGCGGATCGCTGCGTTCGTGTCGGACTCCAGCCGCCTCTTCCAGCCCATGCAACGCAATATTCAACAGCAAGGGACTGATGACCCCACCTTGCGGCGTTCCCGCATCAGTGGGAGCGAATCCTTTGCCTTTCTCGAACACGCCCGCTTTCAACCAGCCCCGGATTTGGGTCCGGCCGGGAAAATCCCCAATCGTGGCGAGTAGACGTCCGTGGTCGATTCTGTCGAATGCTGCGGTGAGGTCCGCGTCCAGCACCCACACCCGTTTCGCTCCCGCGCCGCAGGCCGTCACGTGGATGACTTGGATCGCGTCCTGGCAGCTTCGTCCCGGCCGGAACCCGTAACTCTTGGGTTCGAACCGGGCTTCCCATTCGGGTTCCAGTGCGTTACGGTGCCGCGCCTGGTGGACGCGGTCCGAGATGACGGGAATGCCGAGCGGGCGCTGTTTCCCATTGGCTTTCGGAATGTATACCCGCTTGACGGCGAGCGGCATGAACGACTGTGCGGTGCGATGTGTCTGTTCCGCCAGGTCCATGCGTGCCGGAGAGGTCAACGCGACCTTACCGTCGATGCCCGCCGTCGCGCGTCCAGCGTTGCGCTGCGCGACCTGGCGCACGCTGACCAGCGTGTTGGACCAGCTCCGCAGCATCAATTTCTGCAAGTTCCTGACCTTCGGCCAGTCACCGTCCTTGGTCGCCTTGAAGATCCTGCCTCGTAGCCGCCGTACGTTCTCCTCGTGGCGTCGCCAGGCGACGTTGTCCCAGTTCGGAGAGTCGTCCTCCGGTCCGTTCACTCCGAGGGCCGCCCTCGCAACATCGAATGCAAAAGCCGTCATCTGTGTCTAACTTGTCCTTCGGTTCAGGTGGTTCCGGAGCTTCGTCGTCAAAGGCTCACCCGCCACACGTCAGCCTGCTTTCGCAGCCGGGCACCAGGCCCGGTATCCGGCCAGTTATACGACGACGGCCGGTCGGAGGACCGGACGTTGATGCCGCCGCTTTCCTGTCACCTTTCAGTCACCGGCATTCGCTTCTTGGGCGTCCTGTTCCCGTCACGGAGTTAAACTCTCCTCACGGTCGGCCTACCACAAAAATCCTGCGGACCGTAACGGGGTTTCCACGTTCCACACGCGTGAGACACAGCCGGGTCGGGTGCCCTCTTAACCCCGGAGGCGACGGTATCCACACGACCGTCGAACAGTCCTCGGTCGTCGTCTGCCGACTTCCAGCGGCCAGCCTCTTTGTCTCCCCGGTAGCACTGTCCGACCCGGGAAGTTGCCGTGACGAGGCATCAACGAGGGTTCACCACATTCACCCTTTCGGCCTTCCCCTCACCTGTAACACCCAGTCGGAATGGGTGCCCTTGGGCTTTTCCCTGAGCTTCGCACCCGGCAATTGCTCGCCACGCACGTCAGGGCGGGGACCGGTCTGGAGATACTGACCGGGAGCTACGTCTCGGGCATCAAACCCGACCTCCAATCGACGTACTCACTCACTTCGTGCGACCTCGTGTCGCACCCGTTCTCGGCATGAGCGTGCGTCGAGCCAGTCCGGGCCTCCGTCACAATGCGTGGTAACTCGCCGCGCACGCTCGGGGGCATGAGAGTGAGCTGACCTACTTGCGAGACCTACTAGATGACGCCCGCCATTGCAGCGCCGCGATGGACCCCGTGATTATGGAGGCGATCAAGGCAAGAAAGACGTGAATTAATGTTAGTCCGTCGCTCCAGCCGGCGGAGACAGAACAAAAAGTAGCGACGCCCGTAAGGAGCCCTACCCGCATGTGACCACCGGCGTGAGGCAAATTGGAAGGGTTTAATACCGTCAGTCGAGCGGTGTAGCCCCGGCCTCGCTCGGCAGACCCTTTTGGTCGAGGCTTCGGTGTGACGTTAGAACCGATCGGATTAGAGCTCCCATACGCAAGATGCTTGTAAATAAATCGGGCTTCTCCGTTGCGCCACCCTATGGGAGAAACCGATAGGAATGCCCGCACGGCCAGTGGCGTGCCAATTAGCACTCCGATTAGCGCCGCTGATCCCGAGCTTGTCAGAGAGGGCGCGTGTGCTAAGAGCCATTCGATTCGGCCGGATAGCCCGCCGTCCTCCGTGCTGTAACCATCGTCGGCCATAGCCGCTCTCGGCCCGGTGAGCAGACCCGCTATCCCGAGAATCCACGAGAGCTCGACCGCGATGGCGAAGAAGAGCGTGCTGAAGAGGTCAACGGCGGTCCGTTTCTTCCAAGCTCGGTTCTCTATTTTGTCCACGACGGAGCTAGAGATGTACCATAGAATGAGAAAAACGAATGGACTCGCGTATATGTACGCCCTAGGAACGCCAAAGTGCGTCGAGAAGTTAGAGCCGAAAGTGACGGCCCCTAGCAGAACATAATAGATTCCACCGAAAAACAGCACACAGAATGTGGCTATTCCGGCCAGCCAAAGCAGCAGGCTGGCCAGCCCTTTAACAACTTTGGAAAACATCCTCAGCCGACCTGTCGTCCGACGCGAGTCCGAGATCTAGCGCCTCGGGCCAGTAAGATATTCCCTCTACTGCACCGCCAGCAAGCGCATATTGCATTTGAGGCAAATTGGAGAGAAATGCATCGGCTATAACAATGTCTGGCTTCGGTGCGTCTACATTGCTACCGTCAAGGTGCTGGCGCATGAAAGCCAACGGTGGGGCCTCTCTTATTGAACTGATGGTGGCTGGCGAGGAGGATTTGTCGCTTGCCCGTTGGTCTTTGTGGCGGCGATTCCCTCTCGGTAGAGGGGGCGCCGGCAGGGCGTGTCGGTGCTTAGAACGCTAACGTGATCCAAGGTGGATGGATGGCCGCGTTTAGCTCGTGAAATATGGCGCCCAGTTGCGAGTCGCGTTCCTAATTTCCCGTGCCGCGACAATCGCCAGTATTTGTGGCTCGTTGCCATACTGGCGAGAAGACAAAGGCGAGGTCGCCGTTCGCATCAAGCCGACTTCGCCGGCAGGGTAAACTTCAATTTTCGTGGTAACTGCTTGCCATCGGGAATTCCGGAAGCCGTCACGGTTGCAGTTGTCGAACCATCCGGCTCAGCAAGACGCGCAATCTCGACGTAACCATTGCGCGTCTCATATGACATCCAGCCCACCGAGTTGTTTCGACTATGCCCAGACTCGGGTCGCTGCCCAGATGGAATCAGGCTGACGACCGCCAATGATTGATAAGCCGCGAGATCATCTCCAGTGCGCTTATCGGTCAACTGATGCACGAACATGGATAGTGCCTGCCATGCCCACGGCTGAAACACTACGGCGGACTTCCCGCCTTCGACGCAAGCAACCAAACCGTCGGTCATGGGGTCCCACTGATCGGTCGTGGAGACACCGAACAATACTGTCGGAGGGCCCGAGTGCTGCCAAAAATTGTTCCCATACCAACGCCAGGTGCCAGTGGTGCTCTCCGTGACCCGCTTCTTGATGGCGTCGCGCCAAGAAGGCCATAATTTGCTCGCTCCGCTTTTGACGGCATCGGTGACGAGACTCGCAGCGACCTGAGTACCGAGATCGGCCAACCAACTGTCGACGGCGGGGTTGAAGACGGCAGGTACTACCGGTGCGGCGGCAGCGCACGCCGCCGATGACGCGCCGGCACTTAAAGCAATCGCGGAGGCTCCGGTGGCTTTCAACAGCAGCCGCCGAGGTATTCGACTGGTCATCAGCACAACCTCCACCATGAAGCCGGACGCCTCGATCCAGGCCGCCGGCCTCGACTGATACGCGCGCTCACTCAGGCCAGATTTCCCTGACAGGCGACACTCGAGCGATCCTTTCCATCGAAGCCGAGCACTATCCGGATTGACATAGCCGTCCGGTTGAGACTCCATCCGCTCATCGGCAAAAGCGTGCACCGGACCGTGGCTTGTCAGATTCGGGTCGGCCCGTCCATTTGTGGGCGCCACTTCAGGCGGCGGGGCGACCGTGTTCGAGGCCGATCGGGGCGCGGCGGCCCGCCACCAGGCCGGAGCGGATGGTCCGCCGGATCTCGGCGCGACCGAGGCCGGCGAAGCGTGCGGCCGCATCGAGTTGGCGGACCACGTCGCCCTGGTCGAGCAGCCCGGCACCGACCAGGCGGCCCAGCGCGAAGGCGGCCCGGTTGAGAGTGTCGTTGCGGGTGCCGGCGGGGGCGCGGGCCACGCGGTCGGACTCGGCGGTCAGGGCGGCCGAGGCGTACCGGTCGGGATGGGCGATCGGACGCCGCGCGACCGGCATGACCGTCGGGCCTTCGATGAGCGCGCGAAGCGTGCTCGAGCCCTCGGCCAGCGGCTGGGCCGGCCCGCGCACCCAGTGGTAGTCGCCGCGCGGGTGCCGTGAGGGGGGCGCCACCACGTAGCCGCCGATGCCGCGCCAGTCGAGGCCGGGCAGCAGGTGCACGCGGTTGCCGAAGCCGGTCGTGCGGAACCAGAAATGCCGGCCGCCACGGCCGGTGCGGACCTGCGGACCGGCCGGAAGCTCGCCGCCCATCAGATGGCGCAGGCCGTGCCGCCCCTCTTCCGAGTCGACGTCGGCGACGTCCATCGCGATGCCGGTGCGCAGACCGATGTTTGCCCCGGGCCACCGGTGCCACCACTGCTCGATCTGCCACGGGTCGGTGCTGGCGTCGGTCAGGCCGTGGCGCAGCCGGGGATGCTTGCCCGGGCTCTCGCACCGAGCCGCCCGGTCGCACGAGCATGCACCGCCGGGCACCGGCTCGTAGACCGGCAGGACCGGAATCCCGTGCCGGGCGTAGGCAAGCGCGGCCCTCAGCAGCATTAGAACAAGTGTACGGATACTCAGGTTCCTGTGGGTAGGCTACGGTCTCCAAAACTGATTGCAGATCACAAGCGGAAGGGGTTGCCCGTGCTGAAGCAGGTCGCCGAGGGCGTACTGATTCACCAGAGCGAGTTCTGCCAGAGCAACGCCGTTGTCGTGCACGGCCGGGCCGGCGTGTTGCTCATCGATGCCGGGGTGCAGGACTTCGAGATGGTCTGCCTCGCGAACGACCTCTCCGAGGCGGCCCACACCGTCGTGGCCGGCTTCTCGACACATCCGCACTGGGACCACCTGCTCTGGCACGACCGGTTCGGCGCGGCGCCCCGTTACGGCACGGCCGGCTGCGCGGCCACGGTCCGGGACCGGCTGCCGGACGCCGGAGCGAAGGCCCGGGTCGCCGGGCTGATACCGCCGGAGATCGTCGAACACGTGCCGCTGGACCTGCTCGGCCTCATCACCGGCCTGCCCGCCGAATCCACGCACGTGCCGTGGGACGGCCCGCCGGTCCGGATCGTCGAGCATCGGGGGCACGCCCCGGGCCACGCGGCGCTGCTGATCGAGGAGCGCGGGGTTCTCGTGGCCGGCGACATGCTCTCCGACATCCTGATCCCGATGCTCGACCTGAGCAGCGCCGACCCGATCGGCGACTACCTCACCGCGCTGCGGCTGCTCGAGGACCTGGCGGCCGGCGCCGACGTCCTCGTGCCCGGCCACGGCTCCGTCGGCCGGGCGGGCCAGGTCCGCGCGCGGATCGAGCTGGACCGGGCGTACGTGCAGGCCGTGCGGGACGGCGAGGTTTCCACCGACCCGCGTATCGGCGGGTCGGCCACGTCCGGTGCGGGCGTGCACGAACGGCAACTCCAGCACCTCACCGGAGCAGCGGAATGATCCGGGCGAAGGCCGCCATGTGCGGTTCGAGTACGCCGTAGTAGGTGATGCCGAACTCTTCCCGGTAGCGCAGCAGCCGGTCGGCGATGTCGCGCTCCGGCCCGCACAGCACGGCCGGCAGTTGGAGCAGCCCGTCGTCGGGCAGGCCGGTGGCGGCCCGGGCAATGGTCAGGTCCAGCTCGGAGCGGTCGCGGCCGACCGCGCCGATGATCATATTGAGTTCGAGGCCGGCGAAGCGGTCGCCGGCCGCGGCCCGGACGTGCGCTATCCGGTCGGTCAGGGCCCGCTCCGGCGGTACGCCCGGATCGACCGCCGCCTGGATCGAGAAGCCGACGATGTCGGCCTCGCGGGCGGCCAGTTCGAGCAGCCGCCGCCCGGCGCCCGCCAGCAGGACGGGCGGGTCCGGCCGGTCCGGTTCGGCGGCCAGCCGTTCGCGCACCTCGCGCAGCGTGTCGGCGAGACGGCGCAGCCGGGTCGCGCCGGAGCCGAACGGCACGCCCGCCGCGGCGAACTCGTGCTCCAGGTATCCGGTGCCGAGGCCCAGCTCGAAGCGGCCGTCGGTGAGCCGGTGCGTGTCGGCGACGTCGCGGGCCAGCACCCACGGGTGGTAGAGCGCGGTGTTGAGCACGAAGGTGCCGACCCGCATCGTGCCGGCCGCCTCGGCCGCGGCCACCAGGGCCGGGAACGGCGCGGCCAGGCCCAGGTGGTCGGGCACGTGCAGGACGTCGTAGCCGAGGTCGGCCGCGGCGCGGACCTTGGCGAGCCACGCGGCGCGGGACCCGACCGCGACCAGCGCGACACCGAAACGGAACGGGCGAATCACGTTCATCGATGGAGTGTATTCAGTACGTGGGCGATGTGGTGCGACGTGCTGAACGCCATCCACGTGCCCGGGCTGCCGCCGCCCGGGGCGGTGCGCGCCCGCCGGGCGATCTCGGCGTCGCCCCACGAGAAGCGGGCGCCCGAGGACGGCCAGTACGGCGACGTGACCAGCGTGCGGCACAGGTCGTGGCAGCGGTCGTCGCTGCGTCCGCCCCGGCGGGCCCATCGGTAGATCCACCAGTGGTGTTCGGCCGTGTAGCGCAGCGTCGGCAACTGCCGGTGCCGCTGCACGCCGAGCCGCCGGACCGGTGAGGTCACGCCGTAGTCGGCGTAGCCGATGCCCGGCTCACCCAGCCGCTGCCAGGCCCGGGCGTCGAGGCGACCGACCGCTACCGGGACGTCGGGCGGCAGGTCGTCGAGGTTGGGCGGCATCGCGCCGGAGGCCACGCTGACCGAGCGCCAGGGCAGCGTGCGCGCCCACCGCACGACCCGGCGGGCCTGTTCCTCGACGTGGTCGGCGTGGGCCGCGCAGGCCGTCTCGGCGAGGTCGATCAGGAGGTCGACCTCTTCCGGCTCGAGCCCGGCGCTCCGCAGGAGGCGCACGGTGACCTGGCCGGCCTCCGCCGGATTCCCGGCGTCGGCGTGCGGCCTCAGCCGCAGCACGGCCCGGCGCAGATGCATCCGGGCGGCGAGGCCGTGCGCCACCAGGCGCCGGGTGCTTTCGTACGCGCGGAGCACCGGCAACATGGCCACCCCGAGATCGGCCAGTTGTTCGGCCAGGTCGAGCGGCGGCGATATGAGCGGGTCGTCGGGGTCGGGTAGCCGGCCGAAGTCGACCGCGATCACCCCGGTGCGCGGCGGCAGCCGGCGGATCAGCGGCATGATGCTCGGACCCGGTTCGAGCTCGAGGATCGGCAGCACACGGTGCGCGTCGGCCGGTGCCAGGTGGCTGAGCGCGGTCAGCTCGCCTCGCCGCGGCCGAAGGATCGGCCGGTAGCAACCGTCCTGCCTGGACCCTGCCGTGGTGAAGACCGCCATCTACTCACCGTAGCGACCCCTGTCGGATGCGCGACAATCAGCCGTGCAAATGCGCGAGGATCGCCTGATTTGCCTCCCACCCGTCGGGGAATTTGACCGGCACATTGAGGTGCACCGGCTCGGTCGAGGGGTGCGCGTCGAGCAGGTCGGCGATGCCGTCGCGGGCCACCACCACGCACGCGTGCCGGTGCCGCGAGGTGAGCACGCACAAGCGCCCCGACTCGAGGTGGAAGGCGGTCGCGTCGCGCCGCCCGGAGAGCGGGTGGAGCACGACGGTCAGGTCGTATTCGCGGCCCTGCAGACGGTTGGCCGTGTCGACGGTGACGCCCGCGGCCTCGGGCGGGAGCAGGGAGCGGATCGCCGCCACCTGGTCGCGGTGGGCGGCGCCGATGGCGATCCGGTCGGCGGTCAGCCGGCCCTCGCCCGACTCGGACAGCGTGGCGCCCTCCCGCCGCAAGGCCCGCGCGGCCAGGCCGGCGCACGCGGCGGCCGCCTCGGCGTCGGTGCGGATCGTGAAGCGGGCGGGCAACTCGTGCAGCCCCCAGCCGGTCGCCGCGGCGCGGTCGAGCGCCTCGTCGAGCGCCGCGTCGGCCCCGGGCGAGGCGGGCCGGCCGAAGGTCAGCACCCGGTCGCCCGGCCCGGTGCCCGACCGGAACCCGGTGAACGGATAGAACGCCTCGGCGACGACCGGGGCGGCCGAGTGGGGCAGCCGCCACGAGACCGGCAACCGGTGCACCGGCAGGTCGGGGTTGTGCCGCAGGAGGACGGCGACCGCGCTCTGCATCGGATCCCACGACAGACCGATCC
The DNA here is from genome assembly GCF_044455125.1 of Actinoplanes sp. NPDC051343. Lineage (NCBI taxonomy): Bacteria > Bacillati > Actinomycetota > Actinomycetes > Micromonosporales > Micromonosporaceae > Actinoplanes > Actinoplanes sp. NPDC051343. The sequence goes on along the minus strand of NZ_JBITEL010000005.1, from coordinate 316,563 downwards.
AGCGGTCGACGTCGACCGTCGAGAACGGGTCGAGCTGGCCCGGGTCGCCCACGAACAGCGCGCGCTCGAAGCGGGGCGCGACGCGCAGCAGGGCGTCGGACCGCATCTGGTAGGCCTCGTCGACGATCGCCCACGGCCAGGTGCCGTCGGTGACGGTCGCCCATTTGGCGGCCGTGCCGATGGTGACCGCGGGCGTCCGCAGGTCGGCGACCTTGGCCGCCACCCGGCAGGCCGGGTGGGCGCGCACCCGCTCGGACGGCTCGTAGTCGACCGCTGACAGGCGGCCCACCGCGATCTGCGGCGAGCGGGCGCCGAGCCGCTCGATGAGGTCGTCGACCTGCTCGTTGGTCTGGGCGACGATCATCATCGGCTCACCCGCCGCGGCCAGGACGCCGGCCGCCCGCACCACCAGCGTCGACTTGCCGGCACCGGGTGGCGAGTCGACCACCACCCCGCGGTGGTCGCCGATGCGCAGGTCGCGCAGCACGGCGTCGACGACCCGCGCGGCCTCGGTGGACGGGCTGACGACCTGGTTCGCGATCACCGGGGCACCGTAGCGCGGAGATCCGGCCGAACCGGGGGACAGGTCCCGTTTCGTGGGTGAGTTCGCGCGTGGTGACGGCGTACACCGGAAAGCTGGATCGCCCTGGCTGACCGGCGGATTGTTATCCGGTGCCGGAGGCGCCGGTCCTGATTGGTCGGAGGTAATCGACTCGAGCGAGGAGCGTGGCGACGATGCCAGGGGTGATCTCGCTAGGTGGCAACGAGCGATGGTTGGCGACCGGGTGGCTGTTCTGCTGGGTGGTCGGCTTTCTCGCGATGAACGTGGAACAGCAGCAGTTGGCGGCCGACATCGATCACGTGCGGGCGGGCGACTCGGGTCTGCTCGAACTGGGGGTGTTCGGTCCGGAGGCCGATCGGGAGATGCGCGCGTTGCTCCGCAACCGCCTCGTCCCGGCGGCCGAGCAACGCTTCCCGGCGTCCATGCGCGGTCGCGCGACGGCGTTGAAATTGCTTCGAGAGTTGGCCCGGCTGGCCACAAAGTCTCATGTAGATGGACGATCGGCCGACGGGAAGGCCCGAACGGCCCCGGTGACAAGCCGGGCAAAACACCCCACCCGGACGGCCGCGGTGAGGTTGTGACGGAAATCCGACATGTGTCTGGTCAGCTGTCGTCTAGCGGGTCCGGGTGGTGCGCAATCCGGCTAGGGCGGCCGGCGCCGCGATACCTCCAAAGACGATCTTTGGGGCTGGTTCGGGCGGGGCTCGGCGGAACTCCTTTTCGTGCAGGTGAGGGGATAGTTGATCGTCACTGTGAGTCGATGTTTGCGCCTTGGACATCACTCCGAAATATCCCCCTGATTGACTATGGCCTTAGGCCGAATAGCGAAGCCGACATGCAACTTGCACGTGCGGTTCGCCGTGCAAGTTGCATGTTTCGCAGCCTCGCGACCTGCTGCTCCATCGTCGTGGCAACGTTTCGGACGTCGCGCAAGATTTCATTCATCGGCGTTTCTGGGATGGCCGAAGTCAACTCTTCCAGTCGATCACCGGAAGTGGAACTCTTCTAGCCAGCAGTAGCGCCAGCGACACGGACGGTGGTGGTATGTATGCGCCCAGACGTTCTGGTCGGTCCTAGCGAATGGGTGGTCGAGCAATTCGGCGAGAAGATCGCCGGTGAGCTCTGGACCCGGGTCCCCGAAGCGTTGAGCACCGCGATAGACCGTGAGGTCAACGCGCACCCCGCAATGACGCAGACCATGGAACGAGTACTCGCGAATCCGCGATGGTCGCTTCCTTATGAGGAGCTGGTGCTGTTCCTGGGCACCCTTCCCGGTGCCGAAATCATTACTGTGCCGAAGTCCGTCTACCAGCTCGTCGTCATCAACGGGCACGTCGTCGTCCCGTGGTGCTACGGCCAGACCGCGCGTGTGTCCATGCGCGACGTCGAGGTCGGCCGCTCGTTCGGCCGGCTCGCCCGCGAACTCCTGCGCCGCTTCGGCCCTCCATGGCGCCGGTCGCAGGCCGAATCCCCCCTGCCGCTCGACGCCGTCGACGAGCGTGAGGTCGCCAAGATCTGCGCGGCCATCGCCAAGATCGAGCCCAAGCCCGAGGTGGTCATCGCCGGCTTTGCGGGCGCGCCCAACCTGGGCCTCCTGCGAGCCTGCCTGGGCGAGATCAAGTCCACCGACAACGGTGCCCTCAACTGGAGCCACCTCGACGACCTTCCCCTGCCGCCCCCGGTCATCCCGCGGCCGCGGCGCATGCAGTTCCCCTGACCGCCCGCCGACGCTCAGCCACCCCGCGTCCGTTCAACCGAACGGCCGCGGGGTGGATCATGTTCGTGTGAAGGACGCGAAGGCCTGGGTCGACGGCGACGGAACAGGCCCACGGCCGCCACCAGCCGCAACCACGGCCAGGCGACCGCGGTGGCGGCGAAGTGGATCCGCGCGTCCACGCCGGTCCCGGCGGCGGATCGCCGCGATCCCGGAGCCGGCCAGGCCGCCGACGCTCCAGAAGCCGTGAAAGCGGGACATCACCGAGCGGCCGTACCGCTCCTCGACGGGCACCGGGTGGGCGTTCATGGCGGTATCGGCGACGCCGGCCGCGCCGCCGTAGAGGTGGGCGGCGCGGACCAGCGCGCGGAGGTCGTACCGATGCACCAGCCGGCCGGGCACGGCGAAAGGAGTCGGCCACGACGGGCACCGTAGCCGCGCGTTGCCCTGTCGTCGGCCTGGTGCCCACCGGCTATGCGACGTAGCGGGGATCGCGATCGCCGGAATAGACCACCGTGATGGTCAGACGGGCCGGCTCGGTGCCGGGGTTCGCGTACCCATGGGGTCGATCTCCCCGCATCCGCAGCGCATCGTCCGCGCCCAGCTCGAACCGGCTCCCGCCGACGTCGACCACCAGCCGCCCGGCGTGCAGCAACAACAGTTCGCGCGTCCCGGTCGGGTGCCCGTCCGAGCGGATGTCGTCGCCGGCCGCGATGGTGAAGTCCCACAGCTCGATGAACGGGGCCTGCCCGTCGTTGACGAGCAGCCGCGCGTCGCTCGCCCGGCCGGCTCGCCGCACCGGCACCGCCGACCCGCGGACGACCTCGCCGAGATCGGGGGCCGGGGAGACCAGTTCGCCGATCGGCACGCCGAGCGTCGCCGAGATCCGGGCCAGCGTGGCGATGCTGGGGTTGGTCCGGCCTGTCTCGATCTGCTGCAGCATGTTGCGGCTGACGCGGGACCGTTCGGCGACGTCCTCCAGGCGCCAGGCGCGCGCGAGCCGGGCCGCTCGGAGGTTCGCGGCCAGCGTCCGGCCGACCGCTTCGGCGGGATCGGAACCATCATACTGTGTGAGTGGCACAACATAGTGTACGTCGGCTTGTCGTCGCAGGGTTCGTCGACTATCTCGGCGGGGGCCTGTTTCTGGCCTTTTCGGCCGTCTATTTCACCGGTGTCGTCGGGCTCTCCACCGCGCTGGTCGGCGTCGGCCTCGGCGTGGCGGGCCTCGCCGCGATGGTCGCGGCCGTACCGATCGGGACGGCCGCGGACCGGATCGGGGTCCGGCGCACCCTGGTCGTCCTGCACCTCGGCCGGGCCGCCGGAACCGTCGGGTACGCGCTGGTCACCGGCTGGTGGGGCGCTCTCGGCGCGATGATCGTGGTGACCGTCGCCGACCAGGGTGTGGCCGCGCTGACCCAGGCGTTCGTGGCCGAGCTGACCGGCGGCGTACGCCGGGTCCGGGTGCTGGCGGCCTATCGGACGGCGGTCAACCTCGCGATCAGCATCGGCAGCCCGCTGGGCGGTCTCGCCGTCGGCCTGCACAGCGCCCGCGCGTTCCGCGGCGTGCTGCTGATCGCAGCCGCCGCGTACGTGCTGGTAGCGATTCTGATCGCCCGCATCCCGCGGGAGCGGCATCCGCCGGTCGCGCGTCGCCGGATCACCGCGTTCCGGGACCGGCGGCTGCTCCGGCTGGCCTCGATCGACACGGTGCTGCAGCTCTGGACGCCGGTGCTCAACCTGGGCTTCCCGCTTTGGCTAGACACCCACACCGACGCCGGCCGCGGCTGGATCGGCGTGCTCTACGCGATCGCCACCGCGCTGTGCGTCGTCCTGCAGATGCCGGTCACCCGCCTGACCGTCACTGTGCGCACCGCCCGGTCCGGCCAGATGGTCGCAGGCGCTCTGCTGGCGCTCGCGTGCGCGGCCTTCGCGGCGACCGCGCATACTCACGGCGGCCTGACGATCACGGTGCTCGCGCTGGCCGTTGTGCTGCTCACCGGCGGCGAACTGATCGCGATCGCCGCCGCCTGGACGCTGTCCTACTCGATCGCCCCGGCCGAACACCGCGCCGAATACCTGTCGGCCTTCGCGATGGGCCGGTCGGTGGCCCGCTACGTGCTCGGCCCGATCCTGGTGACCGGCCTGCTCGCGACGGCGGGCGCCGGGATGTGGGCGGTGCTGGCCGGGCTGTTCGCGCTCGCTGCGGTCCTCACCCCATTCGCCATCAGGCCCGCTCAGCAGTAAGTTGTGCCGCATGAGCTGACGGTGGCGGACTGTGCTCAGCCGTCGCGCAGGTCGAGGGCATAGAACAGCTTGTCGTAGCGGCGGCTGCCCACGGCGACGAAGCGCGGCAGCCGGCCGTAACGGCGGAAGCCGAGCGACTCGTAGAGCGCGACCGCCCGGGTGTTGTCGGCGCGCAGGTCGAGGGTCAGCACCTCGACGTCGGCGGCCCGGGCGGCGGCGATCAGCACGGTCATCAGGCGGCGACCCAGGCCTCGCCCCTGTGCGGACGCGGCCACGGCCACCTTCTCCACGTCGGCGTGCGGCCGGTGCGTCGGGCGGGCGTAGCGGAGCCAGTAGGCGAGACCGCACAGACGGCCGTCGTCGGTGGCCACGGCCAGGGCCGAGTCGCCGGGCGGGGCGGTCCACACCGTACGGAGCAGCGCGGTCACCTCGGCCGCGGCGGGCGGGTCGACCCAGCCCAGCGCGGCGCCCGCGGTGACCAGGTCGGCCAGGAGGGTGGCGGCGTCGGCGAGTTCCGGGGCGGTCAGACCCTCCGGGCCGACCGGATGAACGTGCACCCGGGCGAGCGTAGACGGCACAATGCCAGCCGATGGAACCCATGCGGCACGGCTACAGCCACGACACCCGCGGCGACGGCGTGACGGTGGTGAAGCGGTACGCCGGGCCGGACGCCGACCTGCGCCGCCGGACCGAGCGGGCGGCGCTGAGCGCCCTGGTGGAGTTGCTGCCGGTGCCCCGCGTGCGAGGCGCTACTGCGCCGGCAGGCGACCTGATGATGGGGCACGTGGCCGGGGCGCACGGGCAGGATCTGATCGACGAGGGGCACGCGGCCGAGGTGCTGTGGTCGTGCGGGGTGATGCTGCGCCGGATCCAAGGGGTCGATCCGGCGGTCGTCTTTCCCGGTGCGGGGCCCGGGCTCGTTCTGGTGCACGGGGACTACGGGCCCAACAACATGCTGTTCGACCCCCGGACGTTCGCGGTCACGGCGGTGCTCGACTGGGAATGGGCGCACGCCGGGGATCCGGTGGACGATCTGGCCTGGTGCGAATGGATCGTGCGGATGCATCACCCGGGCGCAACGTGGGCCGTCGGGCGGCTCTTCGAGGGCTATGGGCGGCGGCCCGCGTGGGAGGAGCGGCAGCGGCGGTGGGTCGCGCGGTGCCGAGGGCTGATCCGGACGGTCCGGGACGACCGGGCGGCGGTCGAGCTCTGGACAGAGCGGCTGGCGCTGACCGAGTCGTGGCGGGAGTGAGCGTCACCGCCGGAGTGGGGCGTCACCGCTGGGCGGCCGGGGCGAGCAGGGCCTCGACCAGGGCGCGGAGGGTGTCGCGGTCGCCGTCGGCGGTCGGCTCGTATTCGGTGAGGCCCAGGCCGGCCAGGGTGAAGCGGTCGGTGAGGGAGCGTACGGCCGTGGCCAGCGCGGCCGGGGAGACGCCGCCCGGCTCGGGGCAGCCGACCGAGGAGAAGGCCGACGGGTCGAGGACGTCCAGGTCGATGTGGATGTAGACGGCCCGCGCGCCCGACGCCGCGACCACCGAGGGCAGGTCCGCCAGTTCGTCCGGCGGGACCAGGGCGATGTCGTGTTCGGCGACGTACTGCTTCTCGGGCGGGTCGAGCGCCCGGACCCCGGCCAGCACCACCTGCGACGGCCGCAACGTGGCCCGCGGGGTGAGCGGGCCCTCGCCGCCGAGCAGGGTGCGCAGCACCATGCCGTGGAAGGCGCCGGACGCCGACGACGAGGAGGTGTTGAGGTCGCCGTGGGCGTCGAACCAGACCACGGCCAGGCCGTCGCCGTGCGCGGCCAGCGCCGCCTCGATCGGGCCCAGTTCGACGCCGCAGTCGCCGCCGACGGTGACCGTGCGGTCGTCGAAGCCGGCGGCCCGGACGGCTTCCAGGTTGGCCGCCAGGTCGTCGGTGATCGGCACGCGGACGCGGCGGTCGCCCGGGATCATCGCGGCGAGGTCGGCCGCGCCGGCCGCGAGCCGGCGGCTGGTCGGTGAGCCCGAGCCCTGCCACTGGCCGACCTCGAGGACCGTGCGCCGCGGCGGCGCCACGATGCCCAGCTCCTCGATGCGCTGCCAGACCGGGCGCATCGCCGCCGAGGGCTCACGCGCGAAGATGCTGCCCCGGATGCGTACGAACACGCAGTTGCCGACCCGCTCGAGTACGGCCTGCCGGCGCATGTCGCTCTCCCACCGCTCCGGGCCGTGGTAGGAGTCGCCGTCGCACTCGATGGCCAGCCGGCGGCCGTCGGGGGCGTTGAGCACGAAGTCGATGCGGTAGGCGCCGATCCGGAATTGGGGGATCGGCCGGTAGCCCCGCGCGGTGAGCCGCCGCAGCACGTCCCGCTCGAAGTCGGACTCGCACCTGGCCGACAGGTCGGAGATGTCCGGGTCGGCGACGGTGTAGTTGGCCAGGTAGCTCAGCAGCAGGGACCGCGCGTCGTCGACCGGCAGGGACCGGGCGCGCACCGAGTGGAAGACCCAGAGCTGGTCGCGGGCGCGGGAGGCGGCCACGTTGATGCGCCGGTGGTATTCGCGGCGGGTGAAGGCGGCGACCTTCGGGTCGTTGTCGGAGACGACCATCGACACGAGTACGACGTCGCGTTCGTCGCCCTGGAAAGTGTAGGCGTCGCCGACCCGCAGGCGCCTTGCCTGGATCTCGTCCTCGCCGATCTCCTCGCGCAGCCGCGACAGCAGGTAACCGGCCTGGCCGCTGGTGCTGAGCAGGCTGATCACGCCCAGGGTCTTGCCGCGGTAGGACGGGTCGGCGACGATCCGGACCACCTGGTCGACGAGCGCCGAGGCCTCGGCCAGGTTCACGTCGCCGAAGCCGGCCAGCGGCTGCCGCACGCCGTCGGCCAGGAAGACCGTGCGCAGCGGCGGCACCGACGGCCGGTCGGCCCGCAGCGGCATGATCTTGCCGTCGTAGTAGTGGCGGGACGAGAACTCGATGATCGGCGGTACGCAGCGGAAGTGCTCGGTGAGCAGGATGCGTTCCGGCGACCTCCGCACGGCGTGGTCGTAGAGCGACGACTCGGGGTCGAAGTGCTCGGCCGACGGCACGTCGTCGAGGTGACTGTGGATGAGGCCGCTGACCGTGCCGACGAAGCCCAGCTGGGGGCCGATCTGCTGGTCGTCGCCGACCACGACGGCGCGTTCGGCGAGTGAGAGCACGGGCAGGGCGAACAGGTCGGCCTGCGACGCCTCGTCGACGATCACCACGTCGAAGCGGGCGCCCCCGGCGAACTGCTCGATCGCCCGGTCGACCGACATGACCCAGACCGGCACGGCCTCGACCGCCGACTCCATGGCCCGCTGGGCGTGCGCCTGCCAGGCCGCCGCGTTGCGACCGGTGCCCTTGCCGATCTTGCGAAGTGCGGTCGTCCAGTCGGCCAGCGCGGCGCGCCGGCGGTCGTCGAGGGCGCGCGAGACCTCGAGCCAGGCCGAGGCGACGACCAGTTCGCCGGTGCGGCGCCGGATCTTGTCGCGGGCCGACTCGACGCGCTTGGACAGCACGGCCGGGTCGACGCGGCCGATCACGTCGTCGAACCAGGTCTGGGCGCGCCGCCACGTCCACGCGTCGAGGCAGGCGCGGCCGGAGACCTCCGGGACCCGCCCGGCGTCGATCATCTCGGCCCAGGCCGGTGCGGCCGCGGCCACTCTCGCCCGAAGCTCCTCGCAACGGTCGGCTTGCGGTCGGAGCGCGGCCAACCCGCGTACATCCGCAAGCGTCTCGTCCCACCCGGCGAGAGAAAGCCATGCCTGCCCGAGCCGCGGCCACGCGGCGAGGCGTTTCCTCCCCGCCCGCTCCGCGGCGGCCAGCTCATCGAGATCAAAGATCGCGGGCGCCGCGGCGAGCAGGTCGGCGACGCGGCTCAGGGCCGCCGGGTCAAGATCAAGATCAAATTGCGGTACGCACGAAGCCAGCCTCGCGGCGAGCAGCGGCCAATGCCGTACGTCCCAGTCGAGCGACTGCCTCGCGTCGGCGAGAAGCGCGCCGGCCCAGATCTCCGGATCTTGAGTCTCCGGGGCCGGCACCTGCAACCGGGTGATCCACTCCGACCAGTGGGCGCCCAGGCGTCGCCGGGTCTGCCGGCGGCGCAGCCAGGCGATGACCACGTCGACGTCCTCGGCGGTGCGCAGCGGCTCGCCGTCCACGTTGATCTCGTCGGCCAGCCGGAACAGGGCCGCCTGCAGCAGGCGGCTCAGCCCACGGCCGGCCGCGAAGCGCTGCCGCACCTCGGCCAGCTGACCGAGCAGGCGTTTCGGTTCGGCGGCGAGGGCCGGCGGGACGTCGACCCGGTGGCCGGCCAGGGTGCGGGTGAGGGCGGCCAGCTCGGCCAGGAGCGACTCGGTGGCCGTGACGTGATCGGCCCAGACCGCGGCCCAGTGCGGATCGGTGAGCAGGCGGCCGAGCCGGTCGGTCCACGAGCCCTCGCGGCGACGCAACCAGCCCAGGGCGTCGCCGAGATCGGTCCGCAGCTGGGTCAGGCCGTCGGGCCCGGCCGCCCGGACGGCGTCGGAGTCGAGGCCCTCCCGGTTGAGCCGCTCCTGTTCGCGGGCCAGTTCGGCCCGGCGTTCGCGGTCGGCGGTGATCGTCGCCGCGTCCGGCAGGCCGGCAATGTCGGGAAGGACGGCCCGGGCCCTCGCCCGGGACGCGGGCGGAACGGTTGCGGCGAGGTGGAGAAGCTCCGCGAACTCGGCCTCGTCGAGGGGTGGCGGCACGACGATCGGGTCGGGGATGCCGCCGTGCGCGGCCGCACGCTCCCGCAGCCAGACCCCGACCTCGACCGGGGTCAGGTCGGCGCCGTCGAGCCGGTAGGTGACCGCCTCGCTCTCGGCGATCGCCCGCAGGCCGCCGATCGAGGCCGCCAGCTCGCGCTCGGCCTCCTCGAGCAGCCCGGTCAGGCGCTCGACCCGGCGGCCCTCGGCGTCGCGGTCGAGGGTGGCGGCCCGGTCGGACAGCTCCCGGGCGGCCAGCTGCAACTGCACCAGCTGATCGGTGGTGCGGCCGAGCACGGCCAGGCACAGCGGCTGGATCTCTTCCGGCAGGCCGTCGCGCAGCACCCGCAGCGGGTCTTCCTTCTGTGCCACGACCAGCACCCGCTTGCCGTTGGCCATCAGGTGACAGATCAGGTTGCGGATGGTGTGGGTCTTGCCGGTGCCGGGCGGGCCCTGAACGGCCACGTTGCGGTGGTGGGCCAGGCGCCGGGCGATCGACTCCTGGGCCTCGTTGGTCGGCAGCGGCATGAGCAGCCGCTCGCCGACCCGCGTCCACTCCTCCGGGCGGTCGTCGGGCATGTGCAGCTTGCTCGGTTCGTGGGCGACGATCGCACTCAGGGCGCCGACGCTCGACGTGTCGCCGGCCAGCAGGCGGTCGCGCAGGCTCTCCAGGAAGCCGCGCAGCAGCCGCTGCTTGGGCCGGGCGAACAGCACCCCGGTGTCCTTGATGTGCGGCGTGGTCAGCTCGGCATCGGCGCCGGCGACGATGCGGTCGTAACCGAGGCGGCCGAGCGCCCGCTCGAACAGCTCCCGGCGGTCGAGGTCGTTGAAGAGGTCGACCTCGAGCGTGCCGGCCGGACCGGCCAGCGCCAGGAGCTGGGTGAGGTAACGCTCGTCGAGCCCGTTGAGCGCGTCGGTCTGCAGCCGGGACGGCCCGGCCGGCGAGACGGTGACGAGCGAGCGGTCCGGTTCGTACTCGATCAGGACCGGGGTCGCGACCAGCGGGTAACGCACGCGCTGCCCGTTGATCGTCGTCTCGAGGATGCCGTGGCCCCAGACCAGCTCGGTGGTCGCGGTGGCCATGTCGAGCTGGTGCATCAGGTCGAACAGCTGCCGGTGCAGCGTGCGCGTCTTCTCGGCCTCGGCGGTCGCCAGCGCCCACGGCCGCCACGCCTGCTCCCGCCAGACCGCGAAGTCGTCCGGCGCCGGCTCGGTGTCTTCGGTGGCCTCGGGTTCGCGGCTCGCCGTCACGCCCTCGCGGAGGCGGCGGCGCAGCTCGGCCGGCACCGGCACCGGCGGCGGCCGGTCGGGCAGGCCGACCCGCAGCCAGGACGTCCCGTCGGTGCCCGGCCCGGCCTGGCAGTCGGGGTGGTCGGGCAGGTCGGCGAGCCAGTGCGCGTCGGCCGGGACGGTCCGCGCGGGCCGCTCCATCTGCGCGCGCACCGCGAGCAGGTAGTCGGCCACCGCGACGGCCCGGTCCCGGATCGTCGTGGGTGACTCCAGCTGCTCGGACATCCTCCGAATTCTAGGACACCCGTACTACGCTTCCGCGTGTTCGGGGTGTTCGATGCGGGCCTTCAAGCCGCAATACTTCGCCAGCAGGGTGACCAGGGCCGGCCCGTCGATCAGCTCGAGCGGGCGACCGGCGACCGCCTCGTAGGCCTGAGGGTCGACGCCGCCGAGCGCTACCAGGATGCCTTTCGTCGCGCCGGCCGCGACCACCGCGCCGGCCAGCGAGTGGGCCGCCGCCGCGCCCGCCGAGTCGCCGCGGGTGGCATAGACCACGACCGGGCCGCCGAAGACCGGCCGCGGGTCGGTGGCCAGCCAGCGGGCGCCCTGCCCGGTGCGGGTGGGGGCGCCGATCTGCAGGCCCATCACGCTGAAGAGTTCGGCCAGGGTCTGCTCCCAGGCGTCCTCGCCCATGGTGACCAGGTTGGGGCGCTCGTCGATCTCGGCCAGGACGTTGAACTCCTCGGTGCCACCTCCCTCGAGATCAGCCCGGTCGGCGGCACGGTCGAAATCGATCACCGGCTGCACCCCGTTCAGTTCGTCCGGCGTGGCCGAGAGCACGCCCTGGAGATAGGTGAGGCAGGCCACCGGGTCGACCCGGCGCAGCTTGATCGCGGCGAACGTGTCCCGGTCGGTCTTCAGCGAGACCAGGCAGGGGCGCACGAACCGGCCCGTCCGCCGGTCGATGGTGTCGACGATGCCGTTGAACGAGATCTGGTGAACGAGGGCGCCCCGGTCCGCCTCGACGATCTCGTGGACCGTGCGCAGGGTCACCTGGGCGATGATCTCGACGTACCGGCGGCGGATCTCGGCCTGGTCGCGGGGGATCGCCGCCAGGTCGTCGCGGACCCGGTCGTAGCGGTATTCCTTCACCACCGGGATCACCTCGATCGGCGGCAGGTGGTACTCGATCAGCAGATGCCGCTGTTTCGGCAGGTAAGCCAGGCGGAAGTGCTGCGGGAAGTTGTCGGGGTAGACCGAGTTGCCGAGCACCATCGCGAAGTATTCGACCACCGACGCCGGGTCGGCGCTCGCCACCGCCGAGGCGAAACGGTCCACCTCGGCGTTGTAGGCCACGAGCTTCGCCTCGTACTTGCGCTTGCTCTCGTCGTACGCCCGGCGCCGGGCCGCCAATCGGCGGCGGCGCGTCTGTTCGCCCTCGGACCACCGGGCCCGCGCGTCCTCGTAGTTGCGCCGGGCCCCGGCCGTCTGCTGCTGGTAGAGGCGGTCGCCGAGGATCTTGCCGACGCCGCGCGGCTGCGGCGGCAGGTAGCGGTCCCACACCGGCTCGGGCACGGGCCGGCCCAGCGGCCCCGGGTCGAACGGCGGCACCGCGATCGGCTTCTTCAGCGTCTGCAGGTCGATGTGGTCGTCGACGTCCAGCGTGGAGAGCAGCAGCGTGTCGAGGTCGGCGAGCCGGGCCCGCACGTCGGCGTTGGCCGCCGCCGCGTCGGCCGTGCGCGCCTCGCTGTAGAGCCGGCGCTGCTCACGCTGCCGTTCGGCGTCTGAGGCGGCCTGCTGCGCGGCGGCGATGGCCAGGTCGGCGTTGCGCCGGATCAGGTCGCGCTGCTGTGCGGCGGCCGTGTTGGCCCGCTGCGCCTCGGCCGTCTGGGTGGCGTGCACGCGCTGCATGTCTCGGATGATGCCCATGGACCAGTCCTCGCGTCGGGGTCTCTTCGCCACGATAGCCAGCGCTACGCATGGTCCTTTCGCGACCGCGCAGTGTGCATGTCGAACGTGCTAACGGGGTAGGAGTCGCACTAGGTTCCACGTTCAATACTGGCAGTAACTGTCCGTCATGGATAAGACGGTAGTAGGAAGTGAGATATACGGAGCGCAGTGGTCATCCGATCGGTTGATTCCCTACTCTGATCGGGCGAGAAGCTGCAGTTCCGGGGTTTGTGGGGCGCGCCGCCAAAACATTGACGCGGACGTGCACTGTTATCGCGGCCTTGTGACGGGTCGTAATAGTTCAGGAACTAACGCGGGTCGAGGAGAGAAGGCGAACCTGATGGCGGCACCGGAGGAGCGGCACCCCGTGCCGCCCACACTTCCGGAGCCCCGTAGTCCGATAGAGGACAGGACCCCGATCGAGGATCGCGGTCCGGCCTGGTTCTCCTACACCGCGACCGGTGATCACATCGTGTGGTCGGCGCCGCTGCGCGCGATGCTCGGTCAGCCGCCCGTCCAGCACGAGGTCAGCCGGCAGGTCCTCGCCCGCTACGTGCACCGCGACGACCACGCGCGGGCGCTCGGCGCGATCACCCGCACGTGGACCAGTCGCGGCCCGGTGCGGGTCACCGTGCGGTTGCTGCGCACCGACGGCAGCTGGTTCGACGTCGACTGCCGGCTCGAACCGGTCAAGAGCCCGGACGGCACGGTCCGCGGCATCCGTGGCACCGTCGCCGACGTCTCGGCCCGCGAGCGTGCCCGCCGCGAGGTCGCCCGGCTGGCCCGCCGAGGGGAAACCGTGCAGTCGTCCATCGTCGACCCGGACCCGGCGACCGGCCTGCTCACCCGCGCCCGCTTCGCGGACGAGGTCGATCGGGCCCTGCGGCTCGGCGGCGGCGCGGTGCTGGTCATCCGCATCCAGCCGGACCGCGTCGCGGAGGACGGCGAGGGCGTACGCCCGGAGCTGAACGCCGACCTGCTGCACCGGGCCGCCCGGGTCCTCGAGGGCCTGGCCCAGGCCGACGCGCTGCTCGGCCGGGTCGGCCCCAACGAGATCGCGCTGCTGCTGGCCGGCGACTCCTGGACGATGGCCCGCCGGCAGGCCGAACTGCTGGTCGAGGCGCTGCGCTCGCAGACGTTCGTGCTGCCCGAGACGTGGCTGCGGGCCCGGGCCTGGGGCGGGCTGGTGCGCTTCCGGGCCGACGCCGAGGCGACCAGCCACGACCTGCTGATCGACGCCGAGCAGGCGTGGCGGCAGTCCCGCGAGGCCGACCGGGCGCTCACGACGGTGGCCCATCCGATCGCGGTGCGTGACCGGCAGGGCCGCTACCGCAGCCGGGTCGCCGACGCGCTCGGCACCGACCGGTTCACGCTCTACGCCCAGCCGATCCTCGAGCTGCAGTCCAACCGGGTGACCCGGCACGAGTTACTGCTGCGCGTGCTCGACGAGGCGGACGGGCCGCAGTCGCCGATCCAGGTGCTCGACATCGCGGAGCGGCTCGACGCGGTCTTCGACATCGACCTGTGGGTGGTCGAGCGGGCCATGCAACTGGCCGCCGACGACCCCGAGAGCAACCTGCAGATCAACCTGTCCGGCCGCTCGGTCGGCGACCCGAGGCTCACCGGCGAGGTCGAGCGGCTGATCAAGCAGTACACGGTGACACCGGAACGGCTGACTTTCGAGATCACCGAGACCGCCCTGATCGGCAACCTGAGCGAGGCGCGGCGCTTCGCCGACCGCATCCGCGACCTGGGATGTGAGCTGGCGCTCGACGACTTCGGGTCGGGCTACGCGTCGTTCCGCTACCTGCGTCTGTTCCCGATCGACCTGGTCAAGATCGACGGCGAATACATAGTCGACCTGGTAGACAACCCCCAGGACCAGGTCCTGGTCCGCGCCATGGTCCAGGTCTGCCAGGCCTACGGCATCCACACGGTAGCCGAGTTCGTCCAGGACGAGCCCACCCTCCGCCTACTGCGCGAACTAGGCGTCGACTACGTCCAGGGCTACTTAATAGGCCGCCCTTCCCCCCTAGAGCCCCGACGCCTGAGCACGCCGTAACGCCGTCGCCTTTGACTTTGTGATCGCCCCGCTTGTGTCATCGCAGCTGGTTTTCTGACGCCCGTGCTCTTTGCGGGCGTCAGAAAACCATCTCCGATGACACAAGCCCCAAAGGGGCGATCATCCGCGAAGCGAAGCGAAGCCAGCTAGTAGAGCCAGCTGGCCCAGCGCCGGGCCCGGCCGAGGCCCCCCAGCCGTCCGGTCCCGACGCCGAACCGGCCGAAGCGTACTCTCGCCGTGCTCCCTCGTCGATCGACGGACCCCGTTGCATTCTGCGTCCTGGCCAGAGGATGGCCTCTTCGTGGCCACCCCAGCCTCGCGAAACCTTCCGGCGCCACTAACCTTCCTTCATGGACGAGCCTCGGTGGTTGACCGACGAGCAGCAGCAGATGTGGCGGCGTTTCGTCGAGGTTCTCATCCGGGTGCCGGCGGCGTTGGAGACTCAGTTGCAGCGCGACGCGGGCCTGACCCACATGGGTTATGTCGTGCTGTTGACGCTTTCCGAGGAGCCGGGCCGGCGGATGCCGATGAGTCGTCTGGCGCGCAGTGTCAGTTCCTCGTTGTCCCGGCTCTCGCACGTGGTGGCCCGGCTCGAGGGGCAGGGCTGGGTGCGGCGGGAGCGTAATCAGGAGGATGGCCGGGTGCAGATCGCCGTGCTGACCGATGAGGGGTACGCGAAGGTTGTCGAGACCGCTCCGGGGCATGTCGAGGCCGTCCAGCACCTGATTTTCGACCGGTTGACGCCGAGCCAGGTGAAGCAGATCGCGAAGGCGGCGGAGTCGATTCTCGACGGCCCGCTCTGAAAGTTTGCTACAAGGCCGTGAAAAACCCCGGCAACGCATCTACAGTCATGAATGCCGTGACTGTCTGCGTTCCCGGAGGCACCTGTGGTCGGCAAATTCCTCGCCCTCCTGCTCGCCGCGTCCCCCGTCTTCGTCCCGTCGCCGGCGGCGGCGCCCGCGAAAGCCACCCCGGTCTACCTCGACACCCATTACTCGTTCGAGGAACGGGCGGCCGACCTGGTGTCCCGGATGACGCTTCCGGAGAAGGTCCTCCAGCTGCACACCAACGACGCGCCGGCCATACCCCGGCTCGGCGTGCAGCGGCACACCTACTGGAACGAGGGCCAGCACGGCATCAACCGGCTCGGGGCGAACACCAACCCGGGGGACGTCACCGGCGGGGTGCACGCGACCAGCTTTCCGACCAACTTCGCCGCCACGATGTCCTGGGACCCGGCGCTGATCCAGCGTGAGACCACGGCGATCTCGGACGAGATCCGCGGGGAACTCGACCGGTCGCTGTGGGGGGTCGGGCAGAACAATCTCGGGCCGTCCCCCGACGACTACGGGTCACTGACCTACTGGGCGCCGACGGTCAACCTCGACCGGGACCCGCGGTGGGGGCGCACCGACGAGGCGTTCGGGGAAGACCCCTATCTGGTCGGGCGGATGGCCGGGGCGTTCGTCGAGGGCTACCAGGGGCGGGACCCTCGGTATCTGAAGGTGGCCGCGACCGCCAAGCACTTCGCGCTCAACAACGTCGAGGACACCCGCAACCGGACGTCGTCCGACACCACCGACGCGAACCTGCGCGACTACTACCTCAAGCAGTTCCAGAGCCTGATCGAGGACTCGCACGTCGCCGGGCTGATGACGTCGTACAACGCGATCAACGGGACGCCGTCGCCGGCCGACACGTACACGACCGACGCGATCGCCCGGCGGTCCTACGGGTTCGACGGCTACGTCACCTCGGACTGCGGGGCGGTCAGCGACGTCTGGAACCCGGGTAGTCACGAGTGGGCGCCGCCGGGGTGGACGACGTCGAATTCCGGCGGACGGACGGTCTGGACCCAGACGGCCACGGGCAAGCAGGTGCCGGGCGCGGCCGGCGGGCAGGCGTACGCGCTGAGGGCCGGAACCGACGTCAACTGCACCGGCGACGACGCGACGCTGAGCAATGTCCGGGCCGCGATCGAGGCCGGTGTGCTGAGCGAGGGGATCGTCGACCAGGCGCTCGTGCACCTCTTCACCGTTCGCATGCGGACCGGCGAGTTCGATCCCGCTTCCAAGGTCTCCTACACGAAGATCGGCAAAGACCAGATCGAAAGCCCGGCCCATCAGGCGCTGGCCCGGACCGTGGCCGACAACTCGATCGTGCTGCTGAAGAACGACGGTGCGTTGCTGCCCGTGGACCCGGCGAAAACGCACTCCGTGGTCGTCGTCGGCGATCTGGCCGGCGCAGTGACGCTCGGCGGTTACTCGGGCGACCCCATCCATCGGACCAGCCCGGTGCAGGGCATCACCGCGGCGCTTCCAGGCGCGGCCGTCACCTTCGACGCCTGCGGCACGTCGACGGTCGCGACCGGGGCGGCCTCCTGCTCGGCGGCGACCCAGGCGGCGATCAGGGCGGCCGACCTGGTCGTCGTGTTCGTCGGCACCGACGACCGGACCGCGGGGGAGGGCAACGACCGCGACAACCTGGCCATCCCCGGGAACTACCGCTCGCTGATCGACCAGGTGCACGCGCTGGGCAACCCGCGGACGGCGCTGGCCATGCAGACCGACGGGCCGATCGCCGTTGCGGACGTGCAGAACGATTTCCCGGCGATCGTCTTCAGCTCGTACAACGGCCAGGAGCAAGGCAATGCCCTGGCCGACGTGCTCCTCGGCCGGCAGAACCCGAGCGGGCATCTCGATTTCACCTGGTACCAGGACGACTCGCAGCTGCCCGCGATCGACAACTACGGTCTCAGCCCGGCCGACACCGGCGGCCTCGGGCGCACCTACCAATATTTCACCGGCTCGCCGACCTATCCCTTCGGCTACGGGCTCAGCTACACGTCGTTCCGTTTCTCCGCGCTCGCTGCGCCCTCCCGGGCGAGTGCCGACGGGACCGTCGACCTGGGCGTATCGGCGACCAACACGGGCAAGGTGGCGGGCGCGACAGTGGCCCAGGTCTATGTCAGTTCGCCGTCCGTCGCCGGTCGGCAACTGCCGATCAAACGGCTGGCCGGCTTTGCCAAGACCGCGGTGCTGCGGCCGGGACAGACCCAACGGCTCACCATTCCGGTCAAGGTCGGTGATCTGTCGTTCTGGGATGCCGCGCACCATCGCGATGTCGTCTACAACGGCGATTATCAATTCCAGGTCGGACCGGACTCCGCGCACATCGCCGCGCGTTCCTCCGTACGCATGACCGGAACCCTCACTCCCCGGGTGACCGATGTGACTGTGCAGCCGGGGCAGGTCGTCTATGCGCCCGGCGACCGGCTCGACCTGACCGGGGTCAACCCGTGGATCGGCGACGACACCGCTCAGGCCTCCTCGCACCAGGCCGCCGACCATGTGGTCGAGGCGGCCTTGTCGGATCACTCGTTCCTCGACCTTCGCCGCGCCCGGGTCACCTACCGCAGCAGCGACAACCGGGTGGCCACGGTCAGTACGGCCGGCGTCGCCACCGCTCGCAGCAACGGCATCGCCACGATCAGCGCCACCGTGAACGGCGTGACCGGCCGCGCCCCGATCGTCGTCCGATCCCCGTTCACCGTGTCGGCGCCGGCGCTCGTCGAGCCCGGCCACAGCTTCACGGTGACCACGTCGTTGCCGAACCCTCGCGGGGCGGCGACCTTGCGCGACGTCGTGTTCTCCCTGCCCTCGCCGGCCGGGTGGAGCGTGGTCGCCGCCTCGCCGGTTTCCTTCCCGACGGTCCGTCCCGGGCAGAACGTCTCGGCGACCTGGACGGTCACCGCTCCCACCGACGCACCGCCGGCCGAGGTCGACCTGGCCGCCTCGGTGACCTTCACCGACGACACCGGAAAGCACACGGTGAGCGGGAGCAGCCGGGTCTCGCTGCCCTACCCCGCACTGGCCGCGGCCTACAACAACGTCGGGATCAGCGACGACAGCAACCCGGCGGCGGGCAGCCTGGACGGCGGGGCGCTCAGCTACTCGGCCCAGGCGCTCGCGGCGGCCGGCCTCACCCCGGGAGCGCCGGTCACCCACGACGGAACCACGTTCACCTGGCCCTCGGTGGCCGCCGGCCAGCCCGACAACGTCGTCGCGAGCGGGCAGACGGTGGCGATCTCGGGGACCGGGCCGACGCTCGGCATCGTCGGGGCGGCCAACAACGGCACCGCGTCCGGCACCGGCACGATCACGTACGCCGACGGCAGCACCCAGCCGTTCGACCTCAGCTTCAGCGACTGGTGGGCCAACTCGGCGGCAGCGGGCAGCGACGTGCTGGCCTCGACGCCGTACCTGAACAGCGTCGGCGGCCGGAACGACCAGCAGGTCAGCATGTACTACGCGGCGATACCGCTCGACCAGACCAGGGCGGTCAAGTACGTCACGCTGCCCGATGTCAGCCGCGGGCCGGTCAGCGGGCTGGCCATGCACATCTTCGCGCTGGCGGTCAACCGGCCGCTGACCCTCACCGCTCCGCCTCTGGCGGCACCGGGCGACACGCTCACGGTGACGACCTCCCTGCCGAACGGGGCCGGGTCGCCGGCGCTGTCCGACGTGGCGGTCACGCTGCAGGCACCCCCGGGGTGGGCCGCGACGGCAAACACACCGTCGACCTTCCCCTCCCTGCCCGGCGGAACTCCGGCGACGACCACCTGGAAGGTTTCGGTGCCCTCCGACGCCGCACCCGGTGGCTACGCGCTGACCGCCGCCGCCGTCTTCACCGACGCCGGCGTCACCACACGGAGCACCGCCACCGGCCGGGTGTCGCTGCCGCACTCGTCGCTGGTGGCGGCCTTCGACAACACCGGGATCAGCGACGACAGCGACCAGGCCGCGGGGAGCCTGGACGGCGGCGGCTACAGCCTGTCGGCCCAGGCGCTGGCCGCGGCCGGGCTGACACCAGGCGCGGCATTCACCCATGACGGCATCGACTTCGTCTGGCCGTCCGGCCATCCGGACAACATCGTCGCCAACGGCCAGACCGTGCCGGTGTCCGGCTCCGGCACGCGGCTGGGCATCGTCGGCACCAGCACCTACGGCGACGCGGCCGGCACCGCCGTGATCACCTACACCGACGGGAGCACGCAGAAGTTCACCCTCGACCTGAACGACTGGTGGAACAACAACCCGACCGCAGGCGGCGACATCCTGGCGACGCTCCTGCAGGTCAACACGGCCAACGGCAGCATCGTCCAGAACGCAAGCATCTACGCCATGACCGTCCCCTTGACCACCGGCAAGACCGTCCGCTACCTGACCTTGCCGGCGATTTCCGACGGCGCGCACTCCGGCCGGTCAGCGCTGCACGTCTTCGCGGTACGCGTCGGGACCTGACCCCAGCCGGTCGCTCGTGGCTTCGCCGCTCTGGTTCTAAGCTCACGCCGTGAACCGGGCGCCGACAAACCTGACGAGATACTGGGCGGACCGCAGCAAGGACATCCGCGATGTCGAATCGGTCCGCCCCGAGGACTATGGACCGGCGAGGCTTGCCGAGGCGGTTGCCGGCCGCTGCACCGTGCTGCTGGCGCCGCCTGGGGCGGGCAAGACCACAGACTTGACGAACCTCGTCCGAGAGCTTGGCGAGAAGGCACGATTCGTCTCCCTGGGGACGCACGGAGATCTCGCCAGGAAGATCACCCACACGGCCGACGAACTAGGTGCGAGTGGTGGAGAGGGGCTGTTGCTCGCGCTCGACAGCGTCGACGAGTCCCAGTTACCGACCACGCAGCTGGTCAGCCTGATCGAGGAGGTGGCGGAAGGCCTTCCGGACGGCGTCCGATTGGTTCTCGCATGCCGGACAGCGGCTTGGCTGCCCGGTCTCGATCAGGTGTTGCGGTCCGCCTTTCCGGGCGAGGTAGCCGTCCTTGACCTGCTTCCGCTGACCGACCGCGATGTGATCACCTTTGCCGAAGCGTCCGGAGTGAACGGAAGCTCCTTCCTCGACGCCGTCCGCGCTGCACACGCGACCCCGCTCGTTCGCTATCCAAACGAGCTGCGGTTCCTTCTCGATCTGTATCGAGCGCAGGACGGGGCGGCGCTTCCTCATACTCAGCTTGACCTCTATGACAGCGCAGTCGGCCGATTGTGCAGCGAGCCGAACGTTTTCCGGCAGGACGCGACCGGAGCAGGCCAAAGTGCCGTCCGGTCCGGTGCGGGCCGCCTGGCAGTATTGAGCCTGTTCACGGCACGGAGCAACTTTCTCCTGCGGGGCATTGCGGACGGACGGTCGCTGGGGGAGGAGGATTACGCCAACCTTCTGCCTGAGGAAACGCCGGTGCGGGCGGCCTACGCCGACGTTCTCGGTTGCGCCCTTTTCGAGGGCGTCGAGGACGGCACGCTCAAATTCGTTCATCAGACGGTGGCCGAATACCTGGCGGCGCGTCACCTCTCGGATCTCGACCTCACGCAGGCGCAGCTGGACGCGATGCTCCGCGTTCCCGGCGGGCGGCTCGCACCGCAGATGCAAGCTGTGGCGTCCTGGCTCATCGCCCTCAACCCCGGCCGCTTCGCGACCCTTCTCGACGACGATCCCGTGGCGTTCATCCGCAGTCACGTCGAACTGCCGGATGCCGGGTTCCGCCAGGCGCTGACGCGCCGCCTGCTGGTGCTCGCCGACGAATACTCTCTGGACGAGCCGCATCATTTGGATCTGTCCGGTCTCGGCTACGCAGGAATTGAAGACGATTTGCATCCCTATCTGACCGGCCGAGACCACTCCATCGACGCTCGATATCTTGCTTTGCGGGTGGTGTCGGACAACCGGTTGGCAAAGCTGAACGATGTACTCGTCGACATCGCGTTGGATGACAGCGAGATGATCACCCTGCGAAACGCGGCGGGGCGCCGGAGCCTCGAGCTTGTGCCGACGGCACACGACAATCCGCTCCAGGCGTTGGCCGAGCTTGCTGACCCTTCTCTGGACGAAGACGATGAGCTGCTTGGAGTCGGGCTTCGTGCGCGGCTGAGAGCCGGTACCTCGCCATCGGCGATACTCCGCAACCTCAAGCGGCCGAAGAACCCTGATCTTTTCGGAAGTTACTGGTCCTTCGTCGCCATGGAGCTGCCCGAAGCCTTCTCCGCGTCGTCGTTGACGGACGACGAGGTCCGGGAGTCGGTGCAATGGGTGGCCGGGCTCGAGCCGGGAGAGCGGTCCGCGATGCCTCGGCTCGGCGGGCGGCCCGTGTGCTCCGACGGCCTGCAGGACGCCATTCTCCGCGCCGGATTTGCTCGTATAGACGACCCGGTGATGCGTGGCGATGTCGCTCGCTTGGTGCGACTGTGCCTGACCGAGGCCGACCAGAAGCTGTTCCGCGAAAGGGAGGCGTCGCCGCTGGACCTCTCCGACCGAGCGCGCCGGTCGCTGTTGGTCGAGGTGATCGCGAACGATGACGATGTAGTCCTCGCGTGGGGGATGGCGGACTCCGGTCTGCTCCGGGCTGGCGACCTCGAATGGGTCGTGGAGCTGGCGGATGCTCGCCACACGAGTCAGCCTCACACCATGCGGGCGTGGGTGTTGTCCTGCTTCGACCGCAACCGGCCTGATCATCAGGAGATCGTCCAGCGCCGCCAGGAATCCTCTCCCGTTCGTCGCTGGCTGAGCTCAGCGTCGGAAAACCCCGTACCGGCCCGACGCGGACAGCCAGAGGCGGGCCCTACCACTGCCGATTTGCATCTGCGGCTGGCCCAGGCTCTTGCGGCGGACCCGGTGGAGGCCTTCGCTCAGTTCTGTTGGTGGGCCGCCGTGAAACCTGGTCAGGCGAATTTTTTTGACGACCTCGAGATTGACGCTCGAGAGATGCCGGGCTGGGCATCTCTGGAGCCTGAGGAACGCCGTCGAGCGGTACATGTCGCCGGCCGGTACCTACGCGAAGGATTGATCAACGACCGGGACAATCTGGGAACAGACCGGTTCAACACCGCTGCTCTCGCTGGACTTCGAGCAATGGCCCTCGTCTCCGCCGAGTACGGCACGGTCGACTTGCCCGCGGAGCGATGGGCGTTCTGGGCGCCGGCCCTTGTTCACACACCCTTCAACAGCCGAGGCCACGGCAACCCGCTCGTCGAACCACTCCGCCTTGCCTACGAAGCGGCGAGCGAGGCCTTGCTCGATGCGGCAAAGCAGGACATGTCAGGCGACCACAAGTCCGCTCAGTCGCCGTTGGAGCGATTGTCGCCGGTCCTCGGAACCGACGCCGTGGCATGGCTGTCCTCGCTGATCGACGATCCGGCGTACGACGACACGCTTGCCGTCGTCGCCTACTCCCGGCTCCTCACGCTCGACCGCGCCGCGGCTTTCCGCAAGATCGCCGAGGACGCCGACCCGACCCCTCGGTCGCGCGCCTTCGCCGTCACTGCTCTCCAGGTGATCGGAAGCCCGGCCTGGAGCGTACTGAGCGGCCGGTTGCAGCGCGGAGACTTCGCGAAAGGGGTTCTTGGCGATCTGACCGGGAGCCATGTCTTCGATCCGGTCCGCTTCACCGAGACGGACCTGGCCGGCATATGGGAGTTGATTCTTGAGCTGTTTCCGCCCCAGGAGGACCCGGTCGTCCACGGTGTGCACTCGGTCGGGTCGCGAGAGACGATCGGCCACGAGCGTGACCGCATGCTGCCCGCGCTCGCAGACCGAGGCACTGCCGAAGCCGTACGGGTCCTGACCGACCTTGCGGAGCGACACCCGAAGATGCCGTATCTGCGGCGACTCGTCGCTCGCGCTCGCTCGGCCATGGCACGCGCCGATTGGGTTCCGCTGAGTCCGAACGAGGTCCGCCTGGCGCTCTCCCGCTCGCGCCGGCTCCTGCGTAACGAGGCCCACCTGCTCGAAATGGTGATCGAGGCGTTGGGGTACACGCAGGACCGGGTCCTTCAAGGTGTGTCGCCGCTCGCCACTCTGCTGTGGGATCACCACCGGTGTGGAAGGAACGATTCGGGGTGCCGCCCAAAATCGGAGGACGAGGTGAGCGACTTCCTCGACCATCAAATACGCGCCTACCTGCCGGGCGTGATGGTCAACCGTGAGGTGCAAGTCAAACGCTTGAGGCCGTCCGGCATCGGGGAGCGCAGCGATCTTCTCGTACAGGTTCCGGCCACGGGATCCGGTGAGCGGATCCTGCGAGTGGTGATCGAGGCGAAGGGATGCTGGAACGACGAGGTGGCCGATGCGCTCGAGAAGCAGCTTGTGGAGCGCTACCTGGAACCGATGCCCGACGCCGCCGGACTTTTCCTGGTCGCATGGTTCGATCCGAGGCACGGCGCCCGCGAAGGAACATGGAGGAACGACGAGATCCGCGGTGATCACGACCGGCTCTGGACCAATCTTGCCGAGCGCGCGGGCGCGGCGACGGAGAAGAGTGGCCGCCCGGTCCGGGCGGTGATCGTCGATTGCTCTATGCCCGTCCGGGCGTAACCGGCGGACGCCGTGTGGTAGTGCGGAGGCGTCGACGGGCTGGCCGGGTTGCGCTTTGCCGGCGGTGTCCGCCCCAATACGCTGGGCGCCGAGGTCAAAGACGACGAAGGGCTGTGGCAGATGAGTCAGCGGGTGCAGGGGGTCATCTCGAGGGCCAAGGGGGCGCCGGTCGAGGTGGTGACGGTGGTCGTGCCTGACCCCGGGCCCGGTGAGGCCGTCGTGAAGATCCAGACGTGCGGGGTGTGCCACACCGACCTGCACTACCGCGAGGGCGGCATCAACGACGACTTCCCGTTCCTGCTCGGCCACGAGGCGGCGGGGGTCGTCGAGTCGGTCGGCGCCGGGGTCACCGACGTCCAGCCGGGTGACTTCGTGGTGCTCAACTGGCGGGCGGTCTGCGGCGACTGCCGGGCCTGCCGCAAGGGCAAGCCGTGGTACTGCTTCAACACGTTCAACGCGTCCCAGCGGATGACCCTGGAGGACGGCACCGAGCTGTCCCCGGCCCTCGGCGTCGGCGCCTTCGTCGAAAAGACGCTGGTCCACGCCGGGCAGTGCACCAAGGTCGACCCGCGGGCGCGTCCGGCGGCGGTCGGCCTGCTCGGCTGCGGCGTGATGGCCGGCATCGGCGCGGCGATCAACACCGGTGGCGTGACCCGGGGTGATTCGGTGGCCGTGATCGGCTGCGGTGGCGTCGGCGACGGCGCGGTGGCCGGGGCGGCGCTGGCCGGCGCGACCACGATCATCGCGATCGACACCGACGACCAGAAGCTGGAGTGGGCCAAGGGGTTCGGTGCCACGCACACGATCAACGCCCGGGGCGTCGACGTGGTGGCCAAGGTGCAGGAACTGACCGGCGGCTTCGGCGCCGACGTGGTCATCGAGGCGGTCGGCCGGCCCGAGACGTACGAGCAGGCGTTCTACGCCCGTGACCTGGCCGGCACCGTGGTGCTGGTCGGCGTGCCGACCCCCGAGATGAAGATCGAGCTGCCGCTGCTCGACGTGTTCGGGCGGGGTGGCGCGCTGAAGTCCAGTTGGTACGGCGACTGCCTGCCGAGCCGCGACTTCCCGATGCTGACCGAGCTTTACCTGCAGGGCCGGCTCGACCTCGACGCGTTCGTCACCGAGGAGATCCGGCTCGACCAGGTCGAGGAGGCGTTCGACAAGATGCACACCGGCGGGGTGCTGCGTTCGGTGGTCGTTTTCCCATGAGAATCGACCATGCTGTCATCTCGGGGACGTTCTCGCTCGACGGCCAGACCTTCGACGTCGACAACAACCTGTGGGTGATCGGCGACGACGACTCGTGCGTGATCGTCGACGCGCCTCATTCCGTACCGGAAATCCTGAAGGTGGTCGACGGCCGCACGGTGACCGCCGTGCTGTTGACGCACGCCCATGATGATCACGTGAGGGTGGCGCCGGAGGTCGCCGCGGCGACCGGCGCCCCGATGTTCCTGCACCCGGCCGAGGAGCCGCTGTGGCGGCTGGTCCACCCGGACGCGCCGATGCCGCGGCCGCTGAGCGACGGCCAGACGATCAACGGCCTGACCGTGATCCACACGCCCGGGCACAGCCCGGGAGCGGTCTGTTTCGCGGCGCCCTCGCTGGGCTGCGTCTTCACCGGCGACACGCTGTTCCAGGGCGGCCCGGGGGCGACCGGCCGGTCCTACAGCGACCGGCCGACGATCGAGCGGTCGATTCGGGAGAAGCTGTTCACGTTGCCGCCGGAGACGGTGGTCCACACCGGTCACGGCCCGGACACGACGATCGGCGCGGAACGAAACTAAACCCTGGCGTAGGCCGGCATCGACCGGTCGGCCAGCAGGTCGAGGGAGAGGGCCGCGGTCCAGCCGAACCTCGGCGCGCCGAGGCCCTCCCCGGTCCTCGGGTCGAAGTATTCGAAGTGGCCGTTGCCGTGCACCAGCCGCAGCATCGAGCGGCGCAGGTCCTCGGCGTCGTCGCGGTAGCCGTGCACCAGCATGCCCCGGCGCAGAAGCCAGTTCATGTTGATCCAGATCGGGCCGCGCCAGTAGCGCTGGGTGTCGAAGTCGGGCGCCGTGCGGTCATAGCTCGGCACCGGCAGCAGGGTCTGCTCCGGCAGGCCGAAGCGGGCCGAGCGGGCCTCCGTCATGATCGCCTCGGTCTGGTCGGGGGCCAGGTCGGGCAGCATCAGCGGCATCAGCCCGCTCACGCAGTGCGCCGGGCTGAGCCGGCCGGTGCGCACGTCGCGGGCGTGGAAGGTGCGGGTTTGCGGGTCCCAGAGCCGGGAGGCGATCGCCATGGTGATCCGCTGGGCCTGGTCGCGGTGCCGGCGCGCCTCGTCGCCGAGGCCGAGGACGCCGGCGATCTGGGCCAGCGACAGCTCGGCGGCGCCGAGGATCGAGTTGAACGAGGGGCACTCGACCACGAAGCCGTGCCGCTGGGCGAGGTCGTTGTCGGAGTAGTTGCCGTCGCGGTAGTTGAGGACCAGCCCGACGTAGCGGGCGTAGTCCCGGTCGGTCGGCCGCTGGGCGCCGTCGGCGACCGCGAGGTCGCGCCGGCGGTAGGTCTCGAGCAGCGACAGGTCGGCGGGCACGCCGGCCAGCGCCGGGTCCCAGGACGGGCTGTTGTCGAGGCCCGACTCCCACGGGTGCACGATCGCGGCCAGACCGGCCGCGCCCGCGTTGCGCCGGCCGAGCAGATAGTCCTGCTGGGCGACCAGGCGGGGATAGAGCCATGCCAGCTCGGTGTGTGCCTGCAGCGCGCACGCCGCGCCGTGCCCCGACGCGTGCCGATAAACCTCCCAGGCGGCGATCGCGTGCATGGGCGGCTGGACGATGCCGGTGCTGCCCCGGGCGGCCCGCCGGCCGTAGGCGGGGACGTTCCAGAAGGCGGGGCCGGGGAAGTAGTCGCCCTCGGCGGTCGCCGGGTCGAAGACGATGTGCGGCACGCGGCCGTCCGGCCACTGGGCCTCGAAGAGGCTGCGCAGGTCGCGCCAGGCGCGGGACGGGTTGACGTAACCCAGCCCGATCGCGATGAACGCGGCGTCCCAGCTCCACTGGTGCGGATAGAGCTTGCGGGACGGGACCATGTGGTCGCCGGCCCAGTTGTCCTCGAGGACGCGGGCGGCGGAGTTCCACAACTCGGCCGACATCTCGGTCGCGGTCACGTTCTTACCCTCTCCGCTGCGGTCGCTGGTAAACCCCCTTCATCGTCAGAACGAGGGGTCCGCTGAAGAGAAACCATGTGCAACTCCCGCCCACTACACGTTGATCTCCAGCCAGAGCCGGGTGCGGCGGCCCGGAAGGTACGGCGAGTCGAGCCGCTTGGCGATCACGCCGGGCAGCCCCTGCTCGCGGGCGGCTTCCAGGGCGTAGCGCCCGCCACCAGGGAAATAGGGTGGGGTCTGCCAGTGGTCACCGGTCACCGCGAGGCCCTCGAGCAGTTCCCGGCGTTCGGCATAGCGCACGGCTTCCAGCGTTGCATGACCCTCCAGCCACAGAAGGTCGAATGACAAGAATTGGACAGGCGTGTGCTCGGCGGCGCGACGGGCTGCGGCGGCATCCTTCGGCGCCTGGCGGCGCTCCAGCCGGGCCGGTGCGGGGTGCGGGCCGTCGAAGGTGACGATCTCGCCGTCGAGGACGGCCTCGGTCGGCGCGAGCGCCGGACCGAGACCCCGGATCTCCGGGAACCACGACGTCACGTCGGCGCCGTCGGCTCCGGTGAGCCGCACCCTTCCCCCCGAGACGTACGCGGTGACGCGCAGCCCTCCCCACGCCATCTCATATCCCCAGTCGGCGTCGTCGACCGGCAGCGACCGGGCCCGGGTCGCCAGCATCGGCGTGACCTGGTCGGGCATCGGTTCCCAGCCCGGCTCGGGCGGGTCCATCCGGCGCACCATCCAGTCGGCGCCCTCGGTCTGGAAGAAGATGTAGCGCCCGCTCGTGCGCTCGCCGTGGAAGGTCACGCCGATCTCGTCGTCGCGCCACTTGTCGGTGTCGTACGTGCCCTGGTCGAAGATCGTCATGCGGCCGCCGCCGTACTCGCCGGCCGGGATCTCGCCGTGGAACGTGAGGTATTCCAGCGGGTGGTCCTCGGTGTGCTTGGCCAGGTGGTTGCGCTCGCGGTCGCGGGGCAGCCCGCGCGGCACGGCGAACGAGACGAGCACGCCGTCGCGTTCCAGGCGCACGTCCCAGTGCAGGCTGCGGGCGTGGTGCTGCTGGATGACGAACCGGCCGCGCCCGGTCTCGGCCGGATGCCGGCCGGGTATGGGTTCCGGGGTGCGCTCAGCCGTGCGCTTGCGGCGGTAGTCGTCGAGCCGGTCGGTCACCCATCCAATTCTGTCGTACCCCCGTGGCAGGGTTGCAGCCATGTACCGCGAACGAGCGTCGATGTTGCCGCACGTGGTCGCGTGGCGTTCCGAGGTCGAGCCGGGCGACGCGCCGAAACGCGTGCTGCCCGACGGCTGCCTCGACATCATCTGGCAGTCGGGGCGGGTCTTCGTGGCCGGCCCCGACACCGTCGCCCAGTCCCCGGGCCGGGCTCCCGTGGGCACCCGGTTCTTCGCGCTGCGATTCGGCTCCGGCACCGGTCCCGGTGTGCTCGGGCTGCCCGCTTCCGAGCTGACCGACCGTCAGGTGCCCCTCGATGCGTTGTGGCCCGCCCCCGACGTACGGAGATTGGCCGAGGCGGCAGAGCCGCTCGCCGCGCTCGAAGCGGTCGCCGCGGCGCGCTGGCGTTCGCCCGACCGGGCGATGGTGGCCCTTGCCGAGGCGGCCCGGGCCGGTGAGGCGGTCGGTGCCTTCGCCGACCGGGCCGGGCTGAGTGCGCGGCATCTTCAGCGCCGCAGCATTGCCACCTTCGGCTACCCGCCGAAGACCCTGCACCGGATTTTCCGCTTGCAGAGGGCGGTGGCCCTGGCGCGCGACGGCGAATCGTTCGGGCGGGTCGCCGCCGACGCGGGCTACGCCGACCAGGCGCACCTCTCCCGCGAGGTGCGCGCGCTGACCGGCGTCCCGCTCAGTTCGCTGGTCATTCCGCCGGTTTGACCCAGGCGAAGAGCTCGACCTGATAGCCGTCGGGGTCGTGCAGAATCGCGTACCGCTGTCCCCAGGGCGCGTCCCAGGGTGACTTGACGTTGTGAGCTCCGGCCCGCACCAGTTCGTCGTGCACGCGATCGACCTCGGCCGCGTCCGCACAGAGGAAGGCGAGGCTCGGGCCGCCGGTCGACACGGTCCAGTCCGGATCGAGGCTCTGCAGCGAGGCGTGCGTGTCCCACATGAGACGGATGCCGCCGGGCAGCACCGCTTCGGCGTGCGGTTCCCGGTCGGCCTCGGCGGGGATGTCGAGGCCGAGCCTGCGATAGAAGGTGAGGGAGGTTGCCATGTCGGCCGCCGCGAGTCCGATGCCGTTGAGTGTCGTAGCCATGAAGCCGACGCTAGGCCGGGACAGGCCGGTCGTCTTGAAGGAATCGGACCCCACGTTGATCGCGGGTTTCGTCGATCCGTGGCTGGGGGTAGTGTCTTGGCTCCAAGGCGTATCCGACGGGCGGGAGGCGGTGCGGCGATGACGTTGCGCATCCTCGTGGTGGGCGCCGGCATCGCAGGACTGGCCACCGCTCGTGCCCTGCGTCTGGCCGGGTTCCGGCCCGACGTGGTCGAGGAGCTTCCGGCCACCATGTCGCCCCGGGCCGGCATCTATCTCCCCGGCAACGCCTCCCGCGCGCTGCGCCAGCTCGGCCTCGACGCCCCGCTGCGCCCGCTCGGTGACCTCATCTTCCGGCAGGTCTTCCTCGACGCGCGCGGCCGCTCGCTGTTCGAGATGGACGTCGCCGCGCTCTGGGCCGGTGTCGGCGAGTCCCGCGCCCTGTCCCGGGCCGACCTCCAGCAGGTGCTGCTCACCGGGGTCGGCGGCGAGGTCCGCTACGACACCGCGGTCAAGGAACTGGAGATCTTCGACCGCACCGCCAAGGTCGAGTTCGGCGACGGCACCGTCTCGGAATACGACCTGGTCATCGGGGCCGACGGACGCCGTTCGACGATCCGGGCCCAGGCCGGGCTGGGCGGCCCGGCCGTCCCGACCGGCCAGATCGTCTATCGGGCGGTGGTCGGCGGCGGTCCGCCGCTCAGCGACTGGACGACACTGCTCGGACGCCGGACCTCGTTCGTCGCGATGCCGATGGGCGGCCGCAAGATCTACTGCTACGCCGACGAGACCGCACCCGAGTCGCCCGACCCGGACGACCCGGTCGCTCACCTGCGCGAGCTGTTCGCCGGGTTCGGCGGCCCGGTGCCGGCGATTCTCGCCGCGCTCGAGAAGGTGCAGGTCGCCCGCACCGACGAGGTGGTCATCGACGCCTGGTCGCGCGGGCCGGTGCTGCTGGTCGGCGACGCCGCGCACGCCACCGCGCCGACCCTGGCCCAGGGCGCGGCGATGTCCTTCGAGGATGCGGTGGTGCTGGGCGACGAACTGCGGGCCCGTCCCGACGACGTTCCGGCCGCGCTGCGGGCCTATGAGGAACGTCGCCGGCCACGCTGCTCGGCGGTGCGCGACCGCACTCGGGAACGCGACCGCACCCGCGACGTGCCGCCCGCTCTGCGTGACCCCATGCTGCGCAGACGTGGCCTGCGGATCTTCACGGAGCAGTACCGGGCTCTCGTCCCGCCCCTCTGACGACGATCACCTCTTTGGTCACCCCGCGCCCGGCGGGGGTGGGTGGGGGACTATTCTGCCTGCGAGGTACGCCTTTCCCTACGGACGTACTGAGCGGGACAAACGAGACAACGGAGGCTATTCGTGACGACCGTTGCGCCTAAGCCGATCGTGACCCGGCCGTACCCGGTCCGACGGCAGGTCAAGGGTTCGGCGATCGCCCGGATCCTGCGCACGACGGACGCGAAGCAGATCGGGATCATGTACATGATCACGGCTTTCGTGTTCTTCCTGCTCGGTGGCCTGATGGCGCTGCTGATGCGAGCGGAGCTGGCCCGTCCGGGCATGCAGTTCCTGTCGCCTGAGCAGTACAACCAGCTGTTCACGATGCACGGCACGATCATGCTGCTGTTCTTCGCGACGCCGATCGTGTTCGCCTTCGCGAACTTCGTGGTGCCGATCCAGATCGGCGCGCCCGACGTGTCGTTCCCGCGGCTCAACTCGTTCGCCTACTGGCTTTACCTGTTCGGCGGCACGATCGCGATCGGCGGCTTCCTGACCCCGGGTGGCGCGGCCGACTTCGGCTGGTTCGCCTACACGCCGCTGAGCGACTCGCTGCACTCGCCGGGCGTCGGCGGCAACATGTGGGTGGTCGGCCTGGCCCTGTCCGGCCTCGGCACCATCCTCGGTGGTGTCAACATGATCACCACCATCCTGACCCTGCGCGCGCCCGGCATGACCATGTTCCGCATGCCGATCATGACGTGGAACATCCTGGTCACCAGCCTCCTGGTGATCATGGTCTTCCCGTTCCTGGCCGCCGCGCTGTTCGCTCTCGCCGCCGACCGCATCCTGGGCGCCCACGTCTTCGACGTGAATACCGGCGGCCCGATGCTCTGGCAGCACCTGTTCTGGTTCTTCGGCCATCCCGAGGTCTACATCGTCGCCCTGCCGTTCTTCGGCATCATCACCGAGGTCATCCCGGTGTTCAGCCGCAAGCCGGTCTTCGGCTACAAGGGCCTGGTCGCCGCGACCCTGCTGATCGCCGCCCTGTCGATGTCGGTGTGGGCGCACCACATGTTCGTCACCGGCCAGGTGCTGCTGCCCTTCTTCAGCTTCCTGAGCTTCCTGATCGCGGTGCCGACCGGCATGAAGTTCTTCGTGTGGATCGGCACGATGTGGCGCGGCCAGATCAGTTTCGAGACACCGATGATGTTCGCGATCGGCTTCCTCGTGACGTTCCTCTTCGGTGGTCTGTCCGGCGTGCTGCTCGCCTCGCCGCCGATCGACTTCCACGTCTCCGACTCCTACTTCGTGATCGCGCACTTCCACTACGTGCTCTTCGGAACCATCGTGTTCGCGGTGTTCGCGGGCATCTACTTCTGGTTCCCGAAGATGTTCGGGCGGATGCTCGACGACCGGCTCGGCAAGGTCCACTTCTGGCTGACCTTCCTCGGCTTCCACGCCACGTTCCTGGTGCAGCACTGGCTGGGCACCAAGGGCATGCCCCGGCGCTACGCCGACTACCTGCCGTCGGACGGCTTCACATTCCTCAACACGTTCTCGACGCTCGGCTCGTTCGTGCTCGGCCTGTCGACGCTGCCGTTCATCTACAACGTGTGGAAGTCCTACAAGGTCGGCCAGCTGGTCACGGTCGACGACCCGTGGGGCCACGGCAACTCGCTCGAGTGGGCCACCTCGTCCCCGCCGCCGCTGCGTAACTTCGACCGCATGCCGCGCATCCGCTCCGAGCGCCCGGCGTTCGACGCGAAGTTCCCCGAGCTGGCGGCCGGCGAGCAGTCGCTCGCGGGCCCGCCCGAGGGTGGTGCCCGGCCGCTGACCAGCGAGTCCCGCGGCGGTGCGACCTACACGGAAGACATCGGCACCGAACGCGACCACTGAGGTCTGTTCTACCTCGAACGCCCGCTCCTGGAAGGGAGCGGGCGTTCTTTTTTGTCGCCCGAAAATCGTTTGACGGCGCCGATAATCTGATCCTCCGTGCCTGCTGGGGCTCGTTGGGGGGCTTCTTGCCTCTTCGAACCCCAGGAGTTCCACGATGCGCCGCGCGCCGGCCCTCTCGTTCCTGCTCGCCACCGTCTTCATCGACATGCTCGGCCTCGGCCTGATCGTGCCGATCGTCCCCGCCCTGATGGGCGCGGTCACCCACGATCCGGCGCACGCCGCCCTGTGGGCCGGGCCGATCGACTCGAGCTACGGCATCCTGCAGTTCCTCACCGCGCCGCTGCTGGGCCGGCTCGCCGACCGGTACGGCCGCCGGCCTGTCCTGCTCGCCTCGCTGGGCTTCCTCGGCGTCGACTATCTCGCACACGCACTTTCACCCACGGTCCTGTCGCTGATGCTGTTCCACGGGCTGGCCGGGGCGTTCGCGGGAACGGGGACGGTGGTCAACGCCTACGTCGCCGACGTCACGCCGCCTTCGGGGCGCGCCCGCGCGTACGGCCTGATCGGGGCCGTCTTCGGCCTCGGCTTCGTCGCCGGCCCGGCCCTCGGAGGTCTTCTCGGCGCCGTGGACATCCGGCTGCCGTTCGTGGTGGCGGCCTTGCTGGCCTTCACGAACGTCGCCTACGGCCTGCTGATCCTCCCGGAGTCCCGGCCCGGTGACGGCGTCACCCCACTGACCTTGACCAGCCCGTTCGGCGCACTGTCGGCCGTGCTGCGGCGGCCGGTCCTGGGACGGCTCGCGACGGCCCGCTTCTGCTCGGACATTGCCCGCAACGTGCAGCAGGCCCTGTGGACGTTCCTCGTCACCTTCCAACTGGGCTGGGGAACCGCGCGCACCGGCCTGGTCATGGCGGCGGGCGCTCTGGCCGGCGCGCTGTTCTCGGCCCGCGCGATCGGCCCGGTGGTCCGCGTCCTCGGCGACAAACGGGCCGCGGTCCTGGGCGCGGCGCTCAGCACCGTGACCTTCGCCGAGATCGCCTTCGCGTCATCGGCGATCCACATCTACGTGCTCCAGGGGGTCGGCGTCCTCGCGGGCATCGGCGGGGCGTCGGCGCAGTCCTGGATCTCCCGGGTGACCGGGGCGGCCGAACAGGGCACCGTCCAAGGGGCGTTGACGTCGGGGTCGGCCCTGGCCGAGGCCGTGATCCCGGCGGTGGCGAGCGCGTTGTTCGCGTGGTCGCTGCCTCGCGGATTCCCGGGTCTGCCGTTCCTGGCCGCGGGGGTGTTCGCGGCCGCGGGCGCGATCGTGCTGGCCCTGACGCGGCCTCCCGTCGACGCGGGCCCGCTGAGCGTGGAGGCCCGTTCGTCGTAGGAGTGCGCCGGGTGATCGCTGGTGTGCTCCTTTTCGGCCGAGGCTGGTGTGGCGTCAGGCCCAGTCCCGGCTGGTGTGGCGCCCCGCTTTGCTCTGGCTGGTGTGGCGCCGCCCCGACCCCACCCGGCCGCGCTCGACCCCGCCTCGCCCTGTCTGGGTGGGGGCCAGTCAATCAGCCGGGTCTGACATTTTTGCCGGGTTGTCCACCGGGATCAGGGCGCGGAGCGCCGCCGTCAACGGTGCCGGGTCGAGCGGAGTGGCGGTGACCAGGGCATGCAGCATGACGCCGTCGAGGAGGGCGACGATCATGCGGGCCTTGGCACGGCCCACGTGTGGTTCAAGGAGTTCGGCCATGCCGGTCAGCCAGGTCTCGGCCAGCGGGCGGAGGGCGGGGTCGCGGGCGGCCGCGACGAAAAGCTCGTACTCGATCTGGGTCTGACCCCGATCCTGCAGGTAGCTGAGCGCCAGCTCGGTCAGCCCGACCGGCAGGTCGCGCGCGTCGCGCAGGGTGGTTGCTCGCTGCGCGAGGTCGGCCTGGAGATGTTCGGTGGCCTGCCTCAGACCGGCGGCGATCAGGTCGTCGAGGGTGGGAAAGTAGTAGGTTGTCGCGCCCAGGGGGAGTCCCGCCCGGGCCGCGACCGCCCGGTGTGTCGTCCGGCCGATGCCGGCCTCGGCGATCACCTCGATCACCGCGGTGGCGAGGGCGGCCCGCCGCGCCTCCGGGTTGCGGGTGCGGCGTTCCGGCGGTCCGGTCCGGGTCGCGGCGGTCAATGGGAGCCGTTCAGGTTGAGGGTGACCACGCCGGCGATGATCAGGGCCATGCCGGTCACCTTGGTCACGGTGATCGGTTCGCCCAGGAAGGCGGCGCCGATCGCCACGATCGCGGCGGTGCCGAGGCCGGACCAGATCGCGTACGCGACGCCGACCTGCACGCCCTTCACAGCCTGGGCCAGCGCCACGAAGGAGATCAGGTAGCCGGCCGCGCAGGCCAGCGTCGGCCAGAGCCGGGTGAAGCCGTCAGTGCTCTTGATCGTGCTCGTCGCGAAGACCTCGGCGGCTATCGCCGCAAGGAGGTACAGGTAGGCCACCATGCTTACCCACTTTCTGTACGGACGTACTAGTACGATCGTACAGATGTCGATGATCTCGGTGCCGGGCGGCCGTGTGACCCTGTCCGACCGGCGTACGCAAAGCTCCTGGACGCTCGACCTCGCGCCGTTCCGCCTGGCGTCGGTGCCGGTGACCCAGGGCGGCTACGCCGAGGTGCTCGGGGAGTGGCCGAGCGCGAGCCGACGGGACCGGTGCCCGGTCGACGGGGTCTCGTGGAGCGACGCGATTAGTTACTGCAACGCGCGATCGCTTCGCGAGGGGCTGACGCCGGCCTACTCCGGCGACGACGAGGTCACCTGGGACGCGGAGGCCGACGGATACCGCCTGCCGACCGAGGCGGAGTGGGAGTTCGCGTGCCGGGCCGGCACGAGCGGACCGCGGTACGGCCCGCTCGACGAGATCGCCTGGTATCGCGGCAACTCGGGCGAGCGAAGCCACGACGTGGGCGAGAAGCAGGCCAACGCGTGGGGCTTCCACGACATGCTCGGCAACGTCTGGAACTGGTGCTGGGACCTCTACGACTCCGACGTCTACGGTTCCTACCGGGTGCTGCGCGGCGGCGGCTGGTTCGACGAGCCGTGGAGCTGCCGGGCCGGCGTCCGCCGCCGCAGCCACCCGACCTTCCGCGTCGACGACGTCGGCTTCCGCGTAGCCCGCACCGGCCCGTGACCGGCCGAGCGGATGCAGGCCAGGCCAACTCGGGCCGGGCGGATGCAGGCTGGGCCAACCCGGGCCAGGCCGACGAGAGGGGGGCCGGCGCGGGCCGGGCCGGGCCACCGATTGGTGGGCCACCGAGTGGTGGGTCAACGTGGGGTGGGGTCAACGTGGGGTGGGGTCAACGTGGGGTGGGGTCAACGTGGGGTGGGGTCAACGTGGGGTGGGGTCAACGTGGGGTGGGTAGGCCGGCGTGGGCTGGGCGGCCGGCGCCGGCTGGCTAGCGCGAGTCGCGCGGGGGAACGGCTCCGGCCGGCCCCGCCTGGGCGCCGACCGCCTCGGCCGGCGTCAAGGTGTCGAGCGGCTCGACCACGTCGGCCACGGCGGGCCGGGCCGCGACGACGGTCTCGGCGGAGTGGCGGCGTAGTTCGATCGGGAGGACTGCCAGGGCGATCAGGGCGCCGGCTCCGCCGACCGCCACGAAACCCCACGGCGGGGAGAGGTGGTCGGCCGCCAGGCCGGCGAGTGGGCCGCCCAGCGCCACGCCGACCGTGAGCGACGAGTTGTGCAGGCCCATCGCCTCGCCGCGGGCGCCCGCCGGGGTCATCCGGCTGACCGCGTCGGCGCTGGCCGTGATCGTCGGTGCGCAGAGGGCGCCGGCCGGGATCAGCAGGATGGCGATGAGCCACCAGTGGGCGCCGCCGATGCCGACCACGATTGTCAGGACGGCCATCGGGGCGAGCATGAAGACGGCCGGGAAGCGGCGGCGGAGTGTGCCGTATGCGAAGCCGCCGAGCAGCGAATAGAACGCCCAGAGTGACATCACCAGGCCGGTCCACGACAGCTCGCCGTTGGACCGCAGGACGGCGACCACGCTGACGTCGGTGCCGGAGAGGACCAGGGTGGCGGCCATCGTCACGGCCAGCACGGCCAGGAAGCGGGGGCGCAGCCACGAGCGGCGGGGGATGCGCTCGCCGGCCTCGATCGGGGTCTCGTGCGCGGCGCGGACCGGCGGGTTGAGCAGCCACAGGCCGAGGCCCGAGACGCCGATGCCGGCGGCCAGCGCGTACATGGCGATGTGCGGGCCGGGGCCGGTGGCGAGCAGGACACCGAGCGCCGGGCCGGCCATGAACGACAGCTCGGTGGTGATCGAGTCGAGTGCGAAGGCGGGCAGCCGGTGCGACTCGGGGGTCAGCGCGGCCACCGACTGGCGGGCCACCGCGAACGCGGGCAGCGCCAGGAGGCCGCCGACCAGCGCGGCGACCAGCAGAGCCCAGTAGGGCAGGGTCGGGGTGAGGGCCCAGAACAGCACCTCGGCGACCGTGGTGAGCACCAGCACGATGCGCAGGCCGCGGCGGTCGACGAGGCGGCCCAGCACCGGCGCGCCGGCCGAGCCGCCGATCGTCCATGCGGCGCCGACCAGGCCGGCCGCGCCGTAGCCCCGGCCGAGGTCGGTGACGACGTGCAGGGTCAGGACCACCGCGCCGGCAGCGATCGGCATCCGGGCGAGCGTCGCCACCGCGAGCAGCGATTTGAGCCCGGGCAGCGCGAGCGTCTCCCGGTAAGGCTTGAGCAGCATGACAGTCCTGACCTCCGACCGTCATCCTGCCTCGGAGGTACGACATTTATCCAACTGCTTTAAGCGAGCTCACGGTCGGAAATCAGGGCGAAAGTGCCCAGGTCACACCGGATCGACGATCGGTGCACCGGTGGTGTCGACGGACGCGGTGCGGAACTCTTCGAGCGCGGCCTCGGTGGTGCCGGCCGAGACGCCGGCGGTCAGTTCCAGGACGACCGTGGTGGCGAAACCCTCCGCCTTCGCGTCGAGCGCGGTCGCGCGTACGCAATGGTCGGTGGCAATGCCGACGACCTCGACCTCGGTCACCGACCGGGACCGCAACCAGTCGGCGAGGGTCTCGCCCGCCTCGGTTCTGCCCTCGAAGCCCGAATAGGCCGCCTTGTGCTCGCCCTTGTGGAAGACCGCCTCGATCTCGTCGGTCCGCAACTCGGGATGGAACTCGGCGCCCGACGAGCCGACCACGCAGTGGGCGGGCCAGGAGTCGAGGTAGTCGGGGTGCTCGCTGAAGTGGTTACCCGGGTCGATGTGCCAGTCCTTGGTGGCGACCACGTGGTCCCACCGCTGCCGGGTCTTGCCGAGCACCAGCGAGATGCCCTTGGCGACCGCGGCGCCGCCCGGCACCGCGAGCGAGCCGCCCTCGCAGAAGTCGTTCTGTACGTCGACGATGATCAGCGCACGGGACATCGGGACCCCTCAGGTGGTCGGGACGATCGTGACGGGGATGGCCGGATCTCCGGCGGAGAGCTTGAGACCCTCCCACGGTATCGAGATCAGGCACTGCCGGAGGTGTTCGCGGGAATCGGCCAGCGTGGGCATCTCGGCCGGCTCGCCCGCGGTGATGAACGGCCGCTGGAGCAGCCGGTCGTTGGCCTCGTGCTGCGGCGCGCGCTGGGAGAGGATGATCTCCTCCGTGGCGGTGCCGGTGGGCTTGTGACGGCGTACGGCAGTCTTGCGGCCACCGACGGTGGCCTTGTTTTCCGAGCGTTTGACCACGGGTTTGCCTTCGACCTCGACGAGCTTGTAGACGAGGCCGGCGGTCGGCGCGCCGGAGCCGGTGACCACCGCGGTGCCGGCGCCGTACATGTCGACCGGCTCGGCGGCGAGCGCGGCGATCGCGTACTCGTCCATGTCGCCGGAAACGACGATCTTGGTGTCGGGGGCGCCGAGCGAGTCGAGCAACTCGCGGGAGTGCTGGGCGAGCACCGACAGGTCGCCGGAGTCGATGCGGACCGCGCGCAGACCCGGGCCGGCGGTGGCGATGGCATTGCGAATGCCTTGCGCGATGTCGTACGTGTCGACGAGCAGTGTCGTGTTTTTGCCCAGGGCCGCGACCTGGGAGCCGAAAGCGGCCGGCTCGCTGTCGTGCAGCAGCGTGAACGCGTGGGCCGACGTGCCGGTGGTCGGTATGCCGTAGCGCGCGCCCGCCGCCAGGTTGGAGGTCGAGGCGAAGCCGGCCAGGTAGGCGGCCCGGGCGGCGGCGACCGCGGCGTCCTCGTGGGTGCGCCGGGAGCCCATCTCGATGATCGGGCGGCCGCGCGCGGCGGTGACCATGCGCGCGGCGGCCGCGGCGATCGCGCTGTCGTGGTTGAGCACGGACAGGATCAGCGTCTCGAGCACCACGCACTCGGCGAAGGTGCCGGACACGGTCAGGATCGGGGATCCGGGGAAGAACAGCTCGCCCTCCGCGTACCCCTCGATGTCGCCGGAGAACCGATAAGCCGCCAGCCAGGCGGCGGTGTTGTCGTCGACGACCTGCGCCCGGCGCAGGAAATCGACGTCGGCGGGGCTGAAGCGGAAGTCGCGGATGAGTTCGATCAGGCGGCCGGTGCCGGCGACCACGCCGTAGCGGCGGCCGGTCGGCAGGCGCCGCGCGAACACCTCGAAGACGCAGTGCCGGTCGGCGGTGCCGTCCCGGAGCGCGGCGCTGACCATGGTCAGCTCGTACTGATCGGTGAGCAGCGCGGGGGCGAAGGAGTCCACCCGACCACCCTATTGCAGGAAACCGCTCCTTACGAAGGTCGTCATGACCTGCGGTTCGGTGCTCCGATTCACCGATCGGCGGCAACCGGTGGCACCATGGGGGGCATGGCGTTGCCACAGGTCGCTCCCGTCGAGACGCCGGGGATCGAGGAATTGCCGGCCGGTGACTCACCTTGGGTCACCATCGTCTGGGACGATCCGGTAAACCTGATGTCGTACGTGACCTGGGTTTTTCAGAAGCTGTTCGGCTACAGCAAGGACAAGGCCGAGAAGCTGATGATGGACGTGCACACCAAGGGCAGAGCGGTGGTCTCCGTCGGTGCCCGGGAGCGTATGGAAATGGACGCCAACCGACTGCACGGATACGGTCTCTGGGCGACGGTCGACCGGTCCTGAACTCATCTGGAGAGCTGATGTTCCGACGCAAGGGGAGCCATTGCGTGGCCACCTTCGCCGTCGATGAGGTGCGCGTGCTGCGCAAGGTCGCCGGCGAGGTGGTGGCACTTCTGACCGACGGGATGGACCACGGTGATCCGGTGGTCTCCCGGCTCTTCCCCGACATTTACCCGGATCGCCCGGAGGACTCGAGCGAGTTCCGGCAATACACCGAGGGCGATCTGAAGACCGGCAAGATCGATCAGGCCGGCGCGATTCTCGCGGCCCTGCCCGACGAGGGCGAGGGAGAGGTACGCCTCGACGGGGAGGCCGCCGAGGCCTGGCTGCGGGCGATCAACGATGCCCGGCTGGCGATGGGCACCCGGCTCGGCATCTCGGCCGAGACCGATCTGAGCGAGGAACTGGACGAGGCGCTCCTGGACGATCCCGGTTCCAGCCGGGTCTTCCAGCTCAGCGTCTACGCGTACCTGGGCTACCTGCAGGAGTCGCTGCTGAACGCGATTCCGGAGATCGACTGACCCCCGGGTCCGCGGTGTGTGCACGGCCACTCCTGGGCCGCGAAATACAAAGGTAATGTGAACCTCGTGCTGACCATCGACAGTGCGATCGTCGACGCGATCGTCGCTCACGCCCGCCGGGATCACCCCGACGAGGCCTGCGGCGTGGTTGCCGGGCCGGTCGGCGGCGACCTGCCGACCCGCCTCATCCCGATGGACAATGCCGCCCGGTCGATGACCTTCTACGAGTTCGACTCCCTCGAGCAGCTGCGCGTGTGGCGCGAGATGGACGACAACGACGAGGAGCCGGTGGTCATCTACCACTCGCACACGGCGACCGAGGCGTACCCCTCCCGGACGGACATCTCGTTCGCCGGCGAGCCGGGTGCCCACTACGTTTTGGTCTCGACTCGCGAGCCGGACTCCGAGGAGATCCGCTCGTTCCGCATCGTGGACGGTGTGGTAACCGAGGAAGAGGTCAACATCGTGGATGCGACGGTTGACGCGTGAACGTTTGCGCTGTGCAGTCGTACATGTTCGGGCAGAGCCCGGTGACAGTGGTCTACGAGTGTCGCTGACGACACCTCAGTAGACCCGTCCTCTGTTCGACCTCAAACGAGGAGCATTCACTGCCATGGCCATCGAAGTTCGCGTTCCCACCATCCTGCGCAGCTACACCGGCGGCGCCAAGATCGTCGAGGGTGCGGGCGACACGCTCGCCGGCCTGATCGACGATCTCGACAGCAAGCACAGCGGCCTCAAGGGCCGGCTCATCACGCCCGAGGGCGGCCTGCACCGGTTCGTCAACATCTACGTCAACGACGAGGATGTCCGGTTCCTCGGTGCGCTCGACGCCAAGCTCAACGACGGCGACTCGATCACCATTCTGCCGGCCGTGGCCGGTGGCGCGCTCGGCTTCGCGGCCGCCGCGGCGCTGCTCGGGCGCTGCCCGTCCAACCACCCCGACCGCCGCCCCTGAGAAGACTGAAGGCTGATTAAAATGGCTCGCTACGAGAGCCTGCTCGACGCCTTGGGGGGCACGCCGCTGGTCGGCCTGCCCCGCCTGTCGCCGACGGTGCCCGACGGGGCACCGCCGGTGCGGCTCTGGGCCAAGCTGGAGGATCGCAACCCGACCGGCAGCGTCAAGGACCGCCCGGCCATGTTCATGGTGCGCGAGGCCGAGGAGTCGGGCCACCTCCGACCGGGTGACACCATCCTGGAGCCGACCAGCGGAAACACCGGCATCTCGCTGGCCATGGTGGCGAAGCTGCGAGGCTATCGCCTGGTCTGCGTCATGCCGGAGAACGTTTCGGCCGAGCGGGTCCAGCTCCTTCGGATGTACGGCGCGGAAATCATCTTCTCGCCCGCCGCCGGAGGCTCCAATCAGGCCGTGGCGACGGCGAAGCAGATCGCGGCCGAGCATCCGGACTGGAAGATGTTGTTCCAGTACGGCAACCCGGCCAACGCCCGCGCACACTATGAGACCACCGGTCCCGAGCTGCTGCAGGACCTGCCGACCATCACCCATTTCGTGGCCGGCCTGGGTACCACCGGCACGCTGATGGGCACCGGCCGATACCTGCGGGAGAAGGTCGAGGGCATCCAGATCATCGCCGCCGAGCCGCGGTACGGTGAGCTGGTCTACGGCCTGCGCAACATCGACGAGGGCTACGTCCCGGAGCTGTACGACGCGACCGTGCTCGACCGCCGCTTCTCGGTCGGCACCCGCGACGCCGTGCTGCGCACCCGCCAGCTGGTCGAGGTCGAGGGCATCTTCGCCGGCTTCTCCAGCGGTGCGATTCTGCACGCCGCGCTCGCGGTGGCGCACGAGGCGGTCAAGGCGGGGCGCCGGGCCGATGTCGCGTTCCTGATTGCGGACGGCGGCTGGAAGTATCTGTCGACCGGTGCCTATGGCGGCACCCTCAATGACGCCGAAGAGGCCCTCGAAGGACAACTCTGGGCGTGACGCGCCCTTTTGTTGTGTTCCGTACGCCCGGCCGCAGGAATTAGCGTTCCTTCCGCGGCCGGGCGCAATTCGTTAATAGAGCGTGGCGAGCAACACCGCGCCGGCCATCGGAACGGAAGCGCCGAGGAGCAACATCCACGGTAACGACGGTCGATGGATGGACAGGAACGCGCCGACTGCCGCGGCCACGCTGACCAGGCTGAGCATCGCCAAGGCGGGCATGAACCAGAACGGCGTGCCGCCCAATGCCGTCAGAAGCCCGCGTGCGCCGACGCCGATGCCGGTCAGCCCTAAAGCGGCGGCATAGAGCGACATGCCCAGTAGCCGGGCTGGTGCCGGTGCCGGATCGTCCGCCGCCGGAAAGCGGAAAAGTATCTCGTCGTCACCGAATCCGCCGATGATCGGTGTAGTCTCCCACGCACCGAACGGCATGATCGTCGTCGCTTCGGTGTGCGTGGTGCGGCCCTGCTCGACCGTGGTCACGTTGCCCCCGTCTCCTGTCCACAAGTCCTCACTTTGTGCAACGCAAACGACTCACCGGACGTAACGGGAATTGCGTTAATGGCCGAGGTCACGGGCGGTGTGATGTACGTTGTCGATTTAGCGACAAATCGATCAGACGTTTACGTGGCATGCTGCTTCCGGCGTACGCTTCGCCACGTGAATGACTGGTCTGCCGACTGCACCACGGACCGGTCGGGCGGAGCGTGGTCGACCCAGCGTGAGCCAAAGGGACCCGTATGCGACTGACCGTTCTCGGCTGCGCCGGCAGTTTTCCCGGCCCCGAGGCGGCTTGTTCCGCCTATCTCCTCGAGGCCGAGGGCTTCCGCCTGCTCATCGACTTCGGATCGGGCTCGCTCTCCGCGCTCCAGCGGTATTCGGACGTGAACGGCGTCGACGCGATCCTCCTGACGCATCTGCACTGCGACCACATGTTCGACGCGTGCCTTTACGTGGTGGTTCGGCGCTATGACCCGGCCGGCCCCAAGCCACCGATTCCGGTCTATGCGCCGCTCGGAGCGGCCGAGCGGATCTCCACCGCCTACAGCGGCGACAACGAACCGATCGACGACGTCTACACGTTCTACGGCCTTCAGCCGGGCACGTTTCCGATCGGGCCGTTTTCGGTCACGGTGGATCAGGTCAATCATCCGGTGGAGACCTACGGCGTACGCGTGGAGCAGGGCGGCAAAATCCTCGCCTATTCCGCCGACACCGCGCCGTGCGAGGCGCTTCTGCGCCTCGCCGCCGGAGCCGACATCTTCCTGTGCGAGGCCAGTTACCTGGACGGCGCCGACAACCCGCCCGGACTGCACCTGACCGGCGGCGAAGCGGGCGAGGCGGCGACGAAAGCCGACGTCGGGCGATTGCTGCTCACGCATCTCGTCCCCGCGTGGGTCTCGGAGGCATCTATTGTGGATGCCGCGGCGGCTGCATACGCGGGGCCGGTTGAGGTCGTCCGCCCGGGCGCCCGGTACGATCTCTGAGCCGGGCTGGGGGGCGGAACGGCTTAGAGGACGTTCTGCACGACCGGACTGTGATCTTGGAGTTTGCTGCATGCGCATCGTTCGCCTGGCCAACTTCGTGACGACCCATTCCGGTGGCCTGCGAACGACCCTCCGCAGTCTCGGCGAGGGATATCAGCGCGCCGGGCACGAGGCGGTGCTGATCGTTCCCGGTCGGCAGCGTTCCGACGACATGACCTCCCAGGGCCGCGTCATCACGCTGCCCAGCGCACCTCTGCCGCGCACCGGTGGTTACCGCGTGATGGCCGGCCGGCGCGAGCTGACCCGGCTCCTCGACGAGCTCGAACCCGACCGCATCGAGGTCTCCGACCGGGCCACCCTGCGCTGGACCGGCGGCTGGGCCCGGCAGCGCGGCGTCGGGTCGATGATGGTCTCGCACGAGAGCCTGGCCGGGCTGCTCGGCGTCTGGGGCATGCCGATGCGCGACTCGGTCGCCGACCGGCTCAACCTGCGTACGGCCGAGGCGTTCGACCAGATCGTCTGCACGACCGCGTTCGCCGCGACCGAGTTCCGCCGCCTCGGCGTGCCCAACCTGGTCGAGATCCCGCTCGGCGTCGACCTCGACATGTTCCATCCGAGCCGGGCCGACGAGACCGTCCGCTCCCGCTACGCGCGCCCCGGCGAGCTGCTCCTGGTGTTCTGCAGTCGGCTCTCCGCGGCCAAGCGGCCCGAGCTGGCGGTCGACGCGCTCGCCGCGCTGCGCAACGCCAAGGTGCCGGCCGTGCTCGTGGTGGCCGGCGACGGCACCCGGCGGGCGGCGCTCGCCTACCGCTCGGCCCGGCTGCCGGTGCGCTTCGCCGGGCACATCGCCGAGCGGGCCGACGTGGCGGCGCTGCTGGCCAGCGCCGACGTGGTGGTGGCGCCGGGACCGGTGGAGACGTTCGGGCTGGCCGCGCTCGAGGCGCTGGCCTGCGGCACGCCGGTGGTGGTCAACGACGCGAGCGCGCTTCCCGAGGTGATCGGCGACGCGGGGGTCGCGGTGGCCGGGACGGCGGAGGCGTTTGCCGACGGCGTACGCGCCCTGATGGCACGCCCGGAGCGGGAGCGACGGGCGGTGGCCCGGGACCGGGCCGAGAATTTCGGATGGCCGCAGGCCGTCGAGGGGTTCCTCCAGGCGCACGGCGCGATGCCCGCGCCGGCCGCCGGTCCGGTGACGATCAGCCGGCAGCGTCCCGGCGCGGTGCTGCGGCCGGCCGTTCCCGGGCCGGGGGCTCCCGCGACCTGACGCGGGTTATCCACAGGGGTGGCCCGGGCGAAGCGGTCCGGTGACGCAGAGCATAGGGTTGAGACATGGCACGACCCGACGGCCGAGCGGCCGATCAGCTGCGTCCCGTGACCCTCACCCGGAGCTGGAGCATCCATCCTGAAG
This sequence comes from Actinoplanes sp. NPDC051343, assembly GCF_044455125.1. Taxonomy (NCBI): domain Bacteria; kingdom Bacillati; phylum Actinomycetota; class Actinomycetes; order Micromonosporales; family Micromonosporaceae; genus Actinoplanes; species Actinoplanes sp. NPDC051343. Next base: position 271,724 of record NZ_JBITEL010000005.1, on the reverse strand, counting down.
GCTCGGTTCTCGTCGAGTTCGGCAACACCCGGGTGCTCTGCACGGCCAGCGTGACCGAGGGGGTTCCGCGCTGGCGCAAGGGCTCCGGCCTCGGCTGGGTCACCGCCGAATACGCGATGTTGCCCCGCGCGACCAACACCCGGGGCGACCGCGAGAGCATCAAGGGCAAGGTCGGCGGGCGCACCCACGAGATCTCCCGGCTGATCGGGCGCAGCCTGCGCGCCTGCCTCGACCTCAAGGCGCTGGGCGAAAACTCGGTCGTTCTCGACTGTGACGTGCTGCAGGCCGACGGCGGCACCCGCACCGCCGCGATCACCGGGGCCTACGTCGCTCTGCACGACGCGGTGAGCTGGCTGGCCGACCGCAAGTCGCTGGCCGGCAAGGTCGAAAAGGTCATGCACCGCTCGATCCAGGCGGTCAGCGTCGGCATCATCGACGGCGAGCCGCGGCTCGACCTGATGTATCTGGAGGATGTGTCGGCCGAGGTCGACATGAACGTGGTGTGCACCGGCGACGGCGATTTCGTCGAGGTGCAGGGCACCGGAGAGAACGGCGTGTTCCGCCGCGACCAGATGGATGCGCTGCTCGACCTGGGTGTCCTCGGCTGCGCGGAGCTGGCAGCCGCCCAGCAGAAGGCACTGGCCCAATGAGCGCCAAGCTGCTGCTCGCCACCGCCAACAAGAAAAAGCTGGTCGAGCTGCAGCGCATCCTCGACTCGGCGCTCGGCAACAACCGGGTCAGCCTGGTCGGGCTGGCCGAGTTCGACGACTATCCGGACGTTCCCGAGACCGGTCTGACCTTCGGCGAAAACGCGCTGATCAAGGCGCGGGCCGGGGTGTCCCGCACCGGGCTGCCCACGGTGGCCGACGACTCCGGGCTCGCGGTCGACGCTCTCAACGGGATGCCCGGGGTGCTCAGCGCCCGCTGGGCCGGCCGGCACGGCGACGACCAGGCCAACCTCGACCTGGTGCTCGGCCAGATCAGCGACGTGCCCGACCAGCATCGGGGCGGGGCGTTCGTGTGCGCGGCGGCCCTGGTGCTGCCCAACGGACGCGAGCACCTGGTCGAGGGCCGGCAGGCCGGCAAGATCCTGCGGTCCCGGCGGGGCGAGGGCGGCTTCGGCTACGACCCGATCTTCGTGGGCGACGGGCAGAACCGCACCAACGCGGAGCTCAACCCGGCCGAGAAGGACGCGATCAGCCACCGGGGCAAGGCGTTCCGGGAGCTGGCCAAGGTGATCGCCAAGGAACTGCCGAGCTGAGTCCGGCCCGGCTTCACGGGGCCGGGATGACCAGGTTGACCAGCTTCGGTGGGCGGACGATCGTGCGCGTGATGCGCCGGCCGGCTACTGCGGCGATCACGCTCGGAGAGTCCAGGGCGCGAACCGTCAGGGCCTCCTCGCTGATGTCGGGCGCCACCTCCAGGCGGTCGCGGACCTTGCCGTTGATCTGGACGGCGCAGACGACGGTCTCCTCCGCCGCCAGCGCGGGGTCGATGGCCGGCCAGCCGGCGCGGGCGATGCCGGGTCGGTGGCCCAGGCGCGACCACATCTCCTCGGCTGTGTATGGCGCGAACAGCGACAAAACCACAGCTATGGCCTCGACCGCCTCGCGTGCCGCGCCGCCCTCGTCGATCGCCCTGCGCGCCGCGTTGGCCAGTTGCATCGTGCGGGCGACGGCCACGTTGAAGCGGTGCGCCTCGACCAGGCCGGTGATCTCCTGCAGCAGGCGGTGGGTCGTGCGGCGCAGCGCCGGATCAGCCGGCCCGGCCGGCGCCTCCACATCATCGGCCAGGCGCAGGGGCGCCTCCACATCATCGGCCAGGCGCAGGACGCGGGACAGAAAGCGGACGGCACCGGCCGGGGAGACGTCCGCCCAGTCGATCTCGTCTTCCGGCGGGCCGGCGAAGACCATGGTCAGGCGCACGGCGTCCACGCCGTACGTGGCCAGCTGCTCGCTCAGATCGACCAGGTTGCCCTTCGACTTGCTCATAGCCGCGCCGTTCAAGATCACCTGCCCCTGGTTGAGCAGGGCACGGAACGGCTCGACGAAATCGACCAGGCCCATGTCGTGCAGGACCTTGGTGAAGAAGCGGGCGTACAGCAGGTGCAGAATCGCGTGCTCGACGCCGCCGACGTACTGATCGACCGGCAGCCAGCGCCTCGTGGCCTCGGGATCGAACGGGCCGTCCTGGTAATCGATCGAGGGGTAGCGCAGGAAGTACCACGACGAGTCGACGAACGTGTCCATCGTGTCGGTGTCGCGGGTGCCGGGGCGGCCGCAGCGGGGACACGGCACCGACGTCCACTCCCGGTTGGCGGCCAGCGGCGACTCGCCGCGCGGGGTCAGCGCGGCGCCCCGCATGTCGGGCAGCGTGACCGGCAGCTGATCGTCGGGCACCGGCACCTCGCCGCAGGCCGGGCAATGCACGATCGGAATCGGACAACCCCAGAACCGCTGCCGGGACACCAGCCAGTCGTGCAGGCGAAAGCTGGTGCCGGCCCGGCCGACCCGGCCGGCCTCGGCCGGCTCCAGCAGCGGGGCGTCGACCACGGGCAGGCCGAAGGCCTCGGCGAAGACACGGTCGCGATCGTCGTGGGCCGGGACACCCATGATCGCCCCGGTGCCGTGATCCGGCCGGACGTAGCCGGCGACGTAGATCGGGATCGATGCACCGGTCAACGGATGCCGGGCCGAACGGCCCAGCGGGACACCGACCCCGACGGCCGTTCTGCCGTACGCGTCGAGCGCCGCCCGTTGCGTCGGCGCGCACAGCTCGGACGCCAGAGGGGAATCGGGGGCTACGGCCAGGAAGGTCACGCCCCGGACGGTGTCGGGGCGAGTGGTGAAGACGGTGACCGTCCGGTCGTCGTCTTCCAAGGCGAACTCCAGATAGGTGCCCCGGGAACGGCCGATCCAGTTGCGCTGCATGGTCAGGACCGGCTCGGGCCAGTGGCCGGTCAGGGCGTCCAGGTCGTCCACCAGGCGGTCGGCATAGGACGTGATGCGGAAGAACCACTGCGTCAGATCCCGGCGGACGATCTCGGTGCCGCAGCGCTCGCAGCGGCCGGCAATGACCTGCTCGTTGGCCAGCACGGTCTGGTCGGCGGGGCACCAGTTGACCGCCGCGCGGACGCGATAGGCCAGGCCGCGTTCGAAGAACCGCAGGAACAACCACTGGGTCCAGCGATAGTAGGAGGGGTCGGAGGTGTGCAGGCGGGTGCGCCAGTCGACGCTCAGCGCGTACCGGCGGAACGACTCCGCCTGGGTCTCGATGTTGGCGTACGTCCAGGTGGCCGGGTGCTGGTCGCGTTTGATCGCCGCGTTCTCGGCCGGCAGCCCGAACGAGTCCCAGCCGATCGGGTGCAGCACGTCGTAGCCGCGCTGGATCCAGTAGCGGGCGATGGCGTCGCCGAACGCGTAGGCCTCGGCGTGACCCATGTGCAGATCGCCGGACGGGTAGGCGAACATGTCGACGACATAGCGCCGCCCGCGGGACGCCGCGCCGGGATCGCGGGGCGTGAAGAGATCGAGCGATTGCCAGACCGGTTGCCACCGCCGCTGCATCGCCTCGAAGTCGTACCCCTCGATCGCCATGCCGGGACCTTAACGACCCCTCAGTGGCCGCGCAGTCGATTTCCCACGCCCGGCGAGCACGACACGCCGGCCGGTCAGGGGTCAGGAGCGGTCGGCGGCGGTGAGGGGCGGTGCCTCCGAGCGGAGCCGGCGTCGGGCCTGCCTCAGCACCCGCAGCACGAACCGTGGCTTGAACAGGACGTCCGGCGGGACCAGCAGCTGCTGCACCCCGACGAAGGCGCGGTTGACCTCGGAGTCGACCTGGGAAGCGTACGCAATGCGCCGCGAGAACCAGTTGCGGAGTGCGATGCCCCGCGGCCGCGGGCCGGTGGTCTCCGGATAGCCGAAGTCGCTGCCGACCGCGAAACTCCACGGGATCGCCACCAGCGCGGCCACCGCCGCGTAGTAGTGCCGGGCGAACGACTCCGGGGAATGCGCGTCGAGCGCCGCCCCGAGAGCGGTTGCCTCGCGGGCGGCGCAGGTCATCCCCTGCCCGTAGATCGGGTTGAAGCTGCACACCGAGTCGCCCAGCGCCACATAGCCGACCGGCAGCCGGTCGAGCTTCTCGAACAACCGTCGCCGACTGGACGGGAACCGGAACATCACCACGTCGCTGAGCGGCTCGGCCCGGGTCAGCAGGTCGGCGATGATCGGGTCGGGCAGGCTGCGGGCGGCCGCCTCGAAAGCCGCCGGGTCGGTGGGCGGGTCGGCCAGGTGCCAGCCGCCCATGCCGATCAGCCAGCGGTCTCCCTCGATCGGGACGGCGAGCCCGGTCGCCTTCTCGGCCGGTGCCGTGGGCAGCGTGAAGGCGGCCTGCCAGCCGGGCAGATCGCCGGGCCGGCGCCGATAGACGCGGGTGGAATAGGAGACGCCGACCTTGATCTCGACCTGCTCGGGCGCGGGCAGACCGAGCGCGGCCAGCCAGCGGTCGGAGCGCGCACCGCGGCCGCTGCAGTCGACGACCAGGTCGGCCGCGAGGGTCTCGCCGGAGTCGAGCACCACGCCGGTGACCCTTCCGTCGGCACCGGCCAGGCCGGACACCGCGGTCTCGTCCCGGATCTCCACGCCGGGCAGCACCACGACCCGGGCCCGCACCAGCGCTTCCAGGTGCGGGCGGCTCACCGAGATCAGCTCGTAGCCGACCGGTTCCTGCGGCCAGCGCCGGTCGTACCGGTAGGTGCACAGGCCGGATCCGGTGTCGAGGCGGGTGCCGCCGGACGCGACCAGCTCGTCGTCGAAGCCCGGAAACAGCCCGGTCAGCTCCTGCAGGCCGGAGACGAGCAGGATGTGCGGCTGAGTGCCCTGGGGGACGCCCCGCCGCGGGTCGGGCCCGGTCGGCAGGGCGTCACGGTCGAGCACGACGACGGTCGTGAAACGATCGCTGAGCACGCGGGCGGCCACCAGCCCCGCCATTCCGGCGCCGATGACTACGGCCGTGTTTTCCACAGTGGCAGATTAGCTACAAAAGCTCGCCGAGGGACTCCCGCAGCTCGCGGCCCCCGACGACCGCCCTGGCCTGCTCCAGCACCGGCGCGAGGAAAATGTCGGGCCCGGGCCGGCCGGCGAACGGCTCGACCGCCGCTATCGCGGCCCGCCCGGCCGCCGACGGCGTCAGCGGCGCCCGCAGCTGCAGGCCGCGTACGGCCGCCAGCAGCTCGACCGCGAGCAGGCTGGTCAGGTTGTCGAGGACCGTACGCAGCTTCTTCGTCGCGGCCCAGCCCATCGAGACGTGGTCCTCCTGCATGCCGCTGGTCGGCAGCGAGTCGACCGAGGCCGGTGCGGCGAGTCGCCGGTTCTCGGCCACGATCCCGGCCGCCGTGTACTGCGCGATCATCAGGCCCGAGTTGACCCCGGCGTCCGGGGAGAGGAACGGCGGCAGCTCACGCGATCGGGTCACGTCGAGGAGCCGGTCGACCCGCCGCTCGGAGATGGCACCCACCTCGGCCGCCGCGATGGCCAGGAAGTCGGCCGCGAAGCCGAGCGGCGCCCCGTGGAAGTTGCCGGTCGACTCGACCCGGCCGTCCGGCAGCACGACCGGGTTGTCGACCACCGACACCAGTTCACGGCCGCACACCGAGACCACGAAGTCGAGCGTGTCGCGAGCCGCCCCGGCCACCTGCGGCGCACAGCGCATCGAATAGGCGTCCTGCACCGCGTGATCGAGGTTGTCGCGGTGCGAGTCCATGATGCGCGAGTTCTGCAGCAGCGAACGGATGTTGGCCGCCGACGCCGCCTGCCCCGGATGCGGCCGGATCTCGTGCAGCTCGGGCAGGAACGGCCGCTCCGAGCCGAGCATCGCCTCGATCGCCAGCGCCGCGGTCACGTCGGCCATCGTGAACAGGTGCCGGGCGTCGTCGATCGCCAGCAGCAGCATGCCGAGCATGCCGTCGGTGCCGTTGATCAGCGCGAGGCCTTCCTTGGCCGCGAGCGTGAGCGGCTCGATCCCGGCCGCGTGCAGGGCCTCGGCCGCGCTCTGCCGGGCGCCGTCCTTGGCCATCACCCAGCCCTCGCCGAGCAGCACGAGCGCGCAGTGAGCCAGCGGTGCGAGGTCGCCGGACGCGCCGAGCGAGCCGTGCTCCGGCACCCACGGCGTGACGTCGTGGTTGAGCAGGTCGGCCAGGCCCTGGGCGAGCACCGGGCGGACACCGGAACGGCCCAGCGCGAGCGAGCGCAGCCGCAGCAGCATCATCGCCCGCACCACCTCGCGCGGCATCGGCTCGCCGATCCCCGCCGCATGCGAACGGATCAGCGCGTGCTGCAGCTCGGCGCGGCGTTCGGGCGCGATCGACGTGCTGGCGAGCGCGCCGAAGCCGGTCGACACGCCGTAGACCGGGCGGCCCGAGGCCTCGATGTTGTCGACGATGGCGCGGCTGGTCGCCATCGCCTCGACGGTCGCCGGGTCGATTTCGACCCGGGCGTCGCCGCGGGCCACGAGCAGGACGTCGGCGGGCGTGACGCCCGTGGTTTTCACTGTGACGATCATTGGAGCACCCCGTCGTGCAGAACGGTCCGGATCAGATGGACGCCCGGCCGGTAGGCCAGGTGCAGGTGGGACGGCGCGTCGAGCACCGTCAGGTCGGCCTTGGCGCCGACCACGAGGCGCCCGATGTCGTGGCGGCGCAACGCGTCCGCGCCGCCCGCGGTCGCCGCCCGGACCGCCTCGGCCGGGGTCATCCCCATGTCGCGGACGGCGAGAGCGATGCAGAACGGCATCGAGCTGGTGTAGGAGGAGCCGGGATTGCAGTCGGTCGCCAGCGCCACGCGCACGCCGGCGTCGATCAACCGGCGGGCGTCGGGATAGGTCGAGCGGGTGGAGAACTCGGCCCCCGGCAGCAGCGTCGCCACGGTCGTCGAGCCGGCCAGCGCGTCGACGTCGGCGTCGGTCAGGTGGGTGCAGTGGTCGGCGCTCGCCGCGCCCAGTTCGACCGCGAGCCGCACGCCCGGACCTGCCTCCAGCTGGTTGGCGTGCACCCGAAGGCCGAGGCCGCGCTTCGCGCCGGCCGTCAGCACGGTGCGGGCCTGCTCTTCGTCGAACGCGCCGCGGTCGCAGAAGACGTCAACCCACTTCGCGTACGGCGCGCAGCCGTCCAGCATCGACCCGGCGACGAGCGCGACGTAGTCGTCGGCGCGCCCCGCATATTCGGCCGGGACCACGTGCGCGCCGAGGAAAGTCGTCTCGCCGGTCAGCTCGCCGGCGATCCGCAACGACCGGGCCTCGTCGTCGACGTTGAGCCCGTACCCGCTCTTGATCTCGATCGTGGTCGTGCCCTGCCGCCGGGCCTCGCCGACCAGCCGACCGGCCCCGCGGCGCAGCACCTCGTCGCTCGCCTCACGAGTGGCCGCGACCGTGGTGCGGATGCCGCCTCCGGTGTAGGGCTCGCCGGCCATCCGGGCCGCGAACTCGGGCGCCCGGTCACCGGCGAAGACCAGATGGGAGTGGCTGTCGACGAACCCGGGCAGCACCGTCGCCCCCCGGGCGTCGATCCGCGCGTCGGCGGCCGGCGCCGCGCTGCGCGCCCCGACCCAGGCGACGCGGTCACCGTCGATCACGATCGCCGCGTCGCGCCGCAGGCCCAGCGGGCCCTCGCCTTCGCCATTGGTGACGAGCTCACCGATGTCATCGACAAGAACGCTCATGCCCCGACCACCGCCCGGCTCGCCGTTTGCAGTTCGCGGCCTGCATCGATAAGGGCGCTCATGCCGTGACCACCGCCCGGCTCGCCGTTTGCAGTTCGCGGCCTGCATTGATAAGGGCGCTCATGCCGTGATCACCGCCCGGATCGTCGTGTCGAGTTCGCGGGGTGCGTCGATGCTGACGTGCCGGCCGTCGACGACGATCGGGCGGCCGTCGGCGATCACGTGGCTGACGTCGGCCGCGGTCGCCGCGTAGATCGCACCGCCCGGGCCGGCCCCGGCCGTCCGCACGCTGTCGAGCCGCACCACCACCAGGTCGGCTCGCATGCCGGGCGCGATGGCTCCGGCGTCGTCCCAGCCGAGCGCGTCGTGGCGGGTCGCCGCGCCGGTCAACTCGGCGGTCGTGAAACGGCCCCGCTGCTCGCTGGCCAGCCGGTCGTTCATCTCGAGGCCGCGCATCTCCTCGAACATGTCGAGTACGGCCTGGCTGTCGCTGCCCAGGCTGAGCCTGACACCCGCGTCGGCGAGGGCCCGCGCCGGTCCGATGCCGTCGGCGAGGTCGCGTTCGGTCGTCGGGCAGAAGCAGACACCGGTGCCGGTGCGGGCCAGCGTCTCGATGTCGTCGTCGCTGAGATGGGTGCCGTGGACCGCGGTCGTGCCGGCCCGCAGCAGCCCGTGGCGGTCGAGCAGTTCGGTCGGCGTGCAGCCGTGGACCGCGCGTGTCTGCTCATTTTCGGCCCGCTGCTCGGAGACGTGGACGTGCAGCGGGCCGCGCACGATCAGACCCGTGAGATGTCGCGCGGGCACCGCGCGTACGGAATGGATGGCCGACCCGATCGTGGCGTGCGGGGCATCGGAAAGCTTGGCCACCCGTTCGGCCCAGGCCTCGGCATCGGCGTCGCCGAAGCGACTCTGAGGGTCGGTCAACGGCTTTCCGTCCACACTGGACGAGAGATAGAGCGTATCGAGCAGGGTGATTCGGATGCCGGCGTCGGCGGCCGCCGCGATCAGAGCCTCGCCCATCGCGTTGGGATCGGCATAGGGCGTGCCGCCCGGCGTGTGGTGCAGGTAGTGGAATTCGCCGACCGCAGTGATGCCCGACAATGCCATCTCGGCGTAGACGGCCCGGGCGAGCGCGAAGTAGCTGTCGGGATCGAGGTTTCCGGCGACCTGGTACATCAGGTCGCGCCAGGTCCAGAAGCTGCCGCGCTGATCGTGCGTGCGCCCGCGCAGCGCCCGATGGAAAGCGTGCGAATGCGCGTTGGCCAGGCCGGGCAGCACGAGACCGGGCAGTTGCTCGCCTTCGGCCGGCTGATCGGGGGCCACCGCGGTGATCCGGCCGCCGGCCGTCTCGATGCGCACGTTCCGGGCGATGCGATCACCCACCCAGGCGTACGCGGCGTGGAAGACCGTCATGACAGTTCTTTCAGGACGGCCGCGAGTGCCTCGACACCGGCCGCGCAGTCGGCGTCCTCGGCGTGCTCGGCCGGCGAATGCGAGACGCCGGTCGGATTGCGCACGAAGAGCATTGCCGCCGGCAGCAGCGCGGAGAGCACGCCCGCGTCGTGGCCGGCGCCGGTCGGCAGAATCGGTGCGCCGCCGAGCCATTTCGCGATCCCCTGCGCGAACGAGGTGTCGAAAGCGACCTCGGCGCTGACCGATTCCGGCGTCACGCTCACCCCGGTGCCATCCCGCCCGGCGCGATCTTCCGCCCGCTTGATGACCGCCTCGACCAGTGTCTCGAGCGTCGGCGTGTCCGCAGCCCGGGCGTCCAGCCACGCGCGGACCAGCGACGGGATGGCGTTGGTGGCGTTCGGCGTGATCTCGGCCCGCGCCACGGTGGCGTGCGCGCCGGCCAGCCGGGCCTCCTTGTTGGCCGCCAGCACCGTGTAGGCGAAGGTCAGCATCGGGTCGTTGCGGTCGCTCATCCGGGTCGTGCCGGCATGGTCGCCCCGGCCGGTGAAGTCGAATCTCCAGCGGCCGTGCGGCCAGATCGCGCTGGCCACGCCGACCGGGACGTCGAGCGCCCGGCCCTGCTCGATGTGCAGCTCGACCAGGCCTCCGATGCGGCTCTGCAACTCGGGGAGCCGGCCCGCCGGTTCGGTGCCGAGCGCCTCGGCGAAGGTGACGCCGTCGCGGTCGGTCAGCCGGGCCGCCGCGGCCGGTTCGATCGCGCCCGTCATCAACCGGGAACCGAGGCAGGGCACGCCGAACCGGCCGCCCTCCTCCTCGACGAAGGCGACGATCGCGATCGGGCGGCCCGGTCGGTGGCCCGCGGCGCGCAACTGGTCGACGGCCAGGAAGGCGCTGACGATGCCGAGCGGGCCGTCGTAGCCGCCGCCGTGCGGGACCGAGTCGAAGTGTGAGCCGGTGAGCACCGCGTTGCGCCCCCACGGATCGCCCCACCAGGCGAACAGGTTGCCGTTGCCGTCCTCGGTCACCGGCATGTCACGCCGGTCGGCCTGGTTGCGGAACCAGTCGCGGAGCACCAGTTCGGGCTCGGTCAGCGCGTAGCGCAGGTAGCCGCCGCCGTCGGCGCGGCCGATGCTCTCGATCTCGGCCCACAGGGCCGTGAAGGCTTCGGCGCTCATCGCTTCATCGGGATGTGGACGCCGGCCGCCGCGGCCGACTCGTAGCCCGCGTCGACATGGCGGATGACGCCCATGCCCGGGTCGTTGGTCAGCACCCGCTCGATCTTCTGACCGGCCAGCTCGGTGCCGTCGGCCACGCAGACCTGACCGGCGTGGATCGACCGGCCGATGCCGACGCCGCCACCGTGGTGGATCGAGACCCAGCTGGCGCCGCTCGCGGTATTGATCATCGCGTTGAGCAGCGGCCAGTCGGCGATCGCGTCGGAGCCGTCCATCATCGACTCGGTCTCGCGGTAGGGCGAGGCGACCGATCCCGAGTCGAGATGGTCGCGGCCGATCACGATCGGCGCGCTGATCTCGCCCCCGGCGACCATGTCGTTGAAGCGGACGCCGGCCTTGTCGCGTTCGCCGTAGCCGAGCCAGCAGATGCGGGCCGGGAGGCCCTGGAAGGCGACCCGTTCGCCGGCCATCTTGATCCAGCGCGCGAGCTGCTCGTTGTCGGGGAAGAGTTCGAGGATCGCGCGGTCGGTCGCGGCGATGTCCTTGGGGTCACCCGAGAGGGCGGCCCAGCGGAACGGGCCTTTGCCTTCGGCGAAGAGCGGCCGGATGTACGCCGGGACGAAGCCCGGGAAGTCGAACGCGCGCTCGAACCCGCCCGCCTTGGCCTCGCTGCGGATCGAGTTGCCGTAGTCGAAGACCTCGGCGCCGGCGTCGAGGAAGCCGACCATGGCCGCGACGTGGCGGGCCATGCTCGCCCGCGCGCGGTCGGTGAACTCCTCCGGCTTGTCGCGGGCGAGATCTCGGGCGTCGTCGAGCTCGACCCCGACCGGGATGTAGCTCAGCGGGTCGTGGGCGCTGGTCTGGTCGGTGACGATGTCGATGCCGACGCCCTTGACGAGCAGCTCGGGGAAGACGACCGCGGCGTTGCCGACGACACCGATGGAGACGGCCGAGCGGTCGGCCTTGGCCTGCTCGGCCCGCCGCACCGCGTCGTCGAGATCATCGGCGATGACGTCGAGGTAGCGGTTGTGAAGGCGGCGCTCGAGCCGCGAGCGGTCGATGTCAACGATCAGGCACACGCCGCCGTTCATGGTGACCGCGAGGGGCTGGGCGCCGCCCATGCCGCCGCAGCCCGCGGTCAGCGTGAGGGTGCCGGCCAGGCTGCCGTTGAAGCGCTTGGCGGCGACCGCGGCGAACGTCTCGTACGTTCCCTGGAGGATGCCCTGGGTGCCGATGTAGATCCACGAGCCGGCGGTCATCTGGCCGTACATGGTGAGGCCGAGCTTTTCCAGCCGGCGGAACTCGGGCCAGGTCGCCCAGTCGCCGACGAGGTTGGAGTTGGCGATCAGCACCCGCGGCGCCCACTCGTGGGTGCGGAACACGCCGACCGGCCGCCCGGACTGCACCAGCAGCGTCTCGTCGCCCTTGAGCTCGTCGAGCTCGCGCACGATCGCGTGGAAGGACGGCCAGTCGCGGGCCGCCCGCCCGGTGCCGCCGTAGACGACCAGATCTTCGGGCCGCTCGGCGACCTCGGGATCGAGGTTGTTCATCAACATGCGCTTGGCGGCCTCCTGAGGCCAGCCCTGCGCCGTGTACGTGCTGCCGCGCGGTGCCCGGATCTCCACTGCTCGCCTCCTAGGCTTCGAAAATGTGACGTCGGGTGGCGGCCGCCTCGAACTCTTCCAGGCGGCGCTGCGCCGGCTCCGGATCGGCGTCGCACATCGCCTGCAGCAGCACCATCGCCATCGCCATCGGCCCGGTGTGCAGGTCGAACACGAGCTGGGTGCCGACCGCGGCGGGCAGCGCCACGTCGGCGGCCTGCGCGGCCGGGCTGACCGCCGAGTCGGTGATCACCACGACGGCGAGGCCGGCCTCCTTCGCCTCGCGGATCGCGTCGAGGGACTCCTTCGGGTAGCGGGGGAGCACCACCGCCAGCACCGCCGACGCGCCGGCATGCCGGGCCTGGTCGAGCCGGTCGAGCAGGTTGGTGCCGCCGGTGTCGAGTATTCGCACGTCGGGCCGCACCTTGGCGGCAAAATATCCGAAATAGCCGACCAGGGGGGCGGCGGCGCGGAGCCCGATCACCGCGAGGACCGGCGTCTCGACCAGGAGCCGGGCCGCCCGCTCGACGTCGTCGAGCCGCCCGAGCTGATCGCGGAGCCGCACCAGATGGTCGGCCTCGGCCTGCACGGCGAGCTGCATCGGGTTGTGCTCGGACTCCTGCTGCGGAGCCTCGTCGACGGCGAGCCAGCGCAGCTCCTTGCGGAGTGCAGGATAGCCCTCGTAGCCCAGCGCCATCGCGAAGCGGGTCACCGAGGGCTGGCTGACTCCGGCCAGGTCGGCCACCTCGGATGCCGACAGGTAGGCCACCCGCTGCGCGTGCTCCATCAGGCAGTGCGCGATGCGCCGCTGGGTGGGCGTCAGCCGCGCACCATGAAAGAGGTCGAGCACCCGCTCGGCCGTCCTGACCGGTCCGTCATTCACGGTACCAATCTATGCATAGAAACTTTCAACACGCCAGGCTTCCGGTCGGCCGTGTGCTTGATCCGTCGAAGAAACTGCTACCGTCCCGGAAGCCGTGCGAGAGAGACCGAGGAGGTGGTACCCGTGAACCTAGCGACATGGGTGCTCCCCTCAGGGGTCACGGTCGGACGATAGGTCGTCCGGGAGCGCCGCTCACCAGCACTCCCGAAAGGCACGACCATGGACTTCACTTCCGAACAGCGCTTCGACGACAGCGTCCTCGAACGCGAATTCACCCTCGGCGAGATCCCCGGCATCCTGTGGACACCCGCGTCCGCGTCCGCATCCGCACCGGCGCCGCTGATCCTGCTCGGCCACCCCGGCGGACTGCCCAAGATGTACCCCCGGCTGGTGGCCCGGGCCCGGCACTCCGCGGCCGAGGGCTACGCCGCCGCCACCATCGAGCTCCCCGGAAGCGGTGACCGGCCCCGTCTGGCCGCCGTCGATGAGGCCCGCGCGGACCTGCGCCGGGCGCTGGCGGCCGGCGAGCCGGTCGACGACGAGATCGTCGACCGGCTCATCCTCCCGCTGGTCGACAAGGCGGTCCCGGAATGGCGGGCCACCCTGGACGCCGTCGGATCGTTGCCCGAGATCGGCGGCCCGGTCGGGTTCGCGGGAGGGGTGATCGCCATCGGCATCCGGCTGGCGCTGGTCGAGCCGCGCATCGCGGCCGCGGTTCTGTTCGCCGGGAGTTTCGTGCCCCGCACCATGGTCGAGGAGGCCCGGAAGGTCACCATTCCGCTGCTTGTCCTGCTGCAGTGGGACGACGAAGGAAACGACCGGCAGCTGGCCCTCGACCTGTTCGACGCCTTCGGTTCCAAGGAGAAGACGCTGCACGCCAACATGGGCGGGCACACCGGCGTTCCGCAGTTCGAGGGAGACGCCGGCAACCGGTTCTTCGCCCGGCACTTGAAGTGAGACCGGTGTCCGGGCGGTGCACCTGGCTACGATCATGATCGATGAAGAACATGCGCGACTTCGTTCTCGGTTTCTTCATGCTCGCCGGATTATGTTGCGTACTGGCGCTCCCGCGGGTGGTGATGATCGCGCTGCCCCGGTCCTTTCAGATGGGGGCCTACCTCGGCGTCTTCGTCCTCCTGCTCGGGCTCGTCGCCCGGGACCAGAGGCGCGACCGCCAGGCACTCGACCGGATCGGGGCGTGGGTCTCGGCCGGCGGCTGGATCTCCGTCCCGGCCGGCCGGTCCTGGCCCTGGGAGTCGCTGCTGCGAACCCGGGGCACGGTCACCGTGAAGTGGGCCTGGCAGTCCCTGGTCGACGGCCTCTTGATCACGGTCGGCGAGGCCAAGTGGGACGACAACGCGCTCGACGGCGCGGTGGTCGGCTGGGCGGGCAAGGGCGTCTTCGTCGAGGTCCAGCTTCCGGTGGCCACCGAGCCGATGGGGATCCGGCGCCCGCACCGCACGATCGGTACCTCGCACCGGCTCGACCTGCCGGCACTGCACGACGCGTTCGAGAACGGCGAGATTCCGCCGTTCACCACCCGCGATCGGTCGCTGTTCACGTTCGAGGCCTTCGAGGGGCGCCTGAGCCCCGCCTCCTTCGACCGCCTCATCGAGCGCACGCTGCGCATCGTCCGCCTGCTCGACCTCGGCCCCGACACCGTCCGCGACCACTGACCCGGATCAGCCCACGGTCAGCCGGCGAAACGCACGGTCAGCGGCAGTTCGCGACCACTGAACCGGGTCAGCGCACGGTAAGTCGGTGAAACACACGGTCAGCGGCAGCGTGAGGCAGCGGCCGCCCCGGCCAGGTCGAGGGACGTGTCGGCCGGTGCCGTCGTGCCGGCAGCCGACAGCGGCGCGGCCGGTGCCGATGACGATGAAGCTGCGACCGACGGGACGGCCGACGAGACCGACGGCTTCGGCGACTTCTTCTTGGCCGGTGTCGGAGGGGACGAGCGCGGGGCCTGCACGCCGCCTCCACCCGACAGACGGACGGATGTCGTCTGCGTCTTCTCGGGCGAGAGTGAAATGCCGGTGAGCGTCGCGCTCCGCCCGTACACGTCCGAGACCTTGATCTTGAAAGGGCCGGAGCCGGCGCCGCCGTCGATTATCCAGTTGTTGTAGTCGGCGCGCTTTGCGGTGTGGAAGGTGCCGCCCGGGCCCGCGACCTTGACCGACGCCAGCTGGTTGCCGTGGTTGTCGATCAGCGCCGCCCAGTAGTACCGCGACGTGCCGTCCTGCATGCGGACGCTGAGCGGGCCCGGCGTGGCCGGATTGACCACGGTCTTGTAAGTGATCGGGATGACCCCGGCCGACTCGGCGCCGATCTTCTTGAACGCGGTGCGGCTCAGGTCGAGGTGGCCCGGGTCGCACTCCGGGCACTTGTCGATGACCTTGACGCGGACCTTGCCCGTGGGGCCGCTGACGTCGAGGTAGGTGCCGCAGGCGGCCGCACCCGAATACTCGGCCGGGCCGAGCGCCACGAACAGGTCGTCGTCCGGCGCGGACGGGTAGGAGCAGTTGGGCACGCCGCCGTCGAGGTCGTAGAACGTGGCCTTGCCGGAATGGGCCGACGTGGCCGGTGGGGAGGCGCAGGCCGAGCCGCCGTTCTGCAGGATCAGGGCGACACCGACGATGGCGGCGAGCACGACCGCCCCGCCTGCGGCGAGCCACCGGGGGTTGGGTCCGATCCGGCGGTGCGATCGCGGGCGCGTTTCGGTCACGCTGACGCATCCTTCGGCGCCGCATCGACCGGCGCAACAAATCTAAGAGAGGCCTAAGACAACGGGGTCACCCACTCGGACGACGCCGTACGGCGCATCCGGGATCAAATTGATCGCGAACAGCAGGCCCTCGGCGTAGCGGCGGTGCCGGCCGAGGATCTTCAGCGGCTGGCTCGCGCGCTCGCCGGTCTCCTGATCGATCGTGGTGACCAGGCAGCGGGTGCACGCGGTGGCGGCCCGGAAGGAAACCTCGCCGACCTGCAGCCGGCGACCCAGCCAGCCGTCCTCGGCCCAGGCCGGGGCGCCGCCGACGACCAGGTTGGGCCGGAACCGGGTCATCGGGACCGGTTCCTCACCCGCCTCGGCCAGCCAGTCGTTGACCGCATCCAGCGAGCCGGTGCTGGCCAGCAACACCGGGTAGCCGTCGGCCAGGTTTGTCACATCGCCGGGCCGGGACGGCCCCTGCACCTCACGCCCGGTCGGGTCGGCCTGCCAGGCGAGCCTGGCCGGCCTCCCGAGGTACGCGGTGACCCAGCTCGACTCGGCGATGCGCGCCGGCGCCTGGTCCTGGCTGCTGAAGACCCGTACGTACTCTTCCGGTGCGTCGACCGGCTCGGGCACATCAAGATCAGGGAGATCGGGCGCGCTGAGCGTCAGGCCGCCGGGCCTTTGCCGTACGCGCAGAAGAGTCAGCCGCGGATCGTCGCGCTGGGTGATGCCGACCCCGTCGTCGTCGACCAGCATCCAGCGGCGGTCGCCGGCCAGCCCCCACGGATCGACCGCCACACTGTCGTGTTGCAGCCGGTGGGCGCCCTTGACCGGGTGCGTGTAGACCGCCGTGATCCGCATCGGTCCAGCTTTACACGGCGGCCAGGGCCGGCAGCACCTCGGCCGCCGGGCCGTGCAGATTTACCCGGGCGACGGCGTCGAGCGGCGTCGGCTCCGGATTGACCTGGATCATCGCACCGCCCATCCGGGCCGTCACCTGCGGGATCTCGGCGGCCGGGAACACCACGGCCGAGGTGCCGACGGTGATCAGCAGGTCACAGTTGGCGGCCGCGGCCACCGCCGCCTCGAACGCGTCGGCCGGCAGCGCCTCGCCGAACCACACCACGCCGGGTCGGATCGGCGCGCCGCAGTGATCGCACGGCGGCGGGGGCACGCGGCCCTCGACCGCCGGCGCACCGTTCGCAACGGTCGCCGGTCGCCCGCACGCCGAGCACCGCGGCGCGAACAGGCTGCCGTGCAGGTGGATCGGCTCCTTCGAACCGGCCCGCTCGTGCAGGTCGTCGACGTTCTGCGTGACGACCACGCACTCCGGCGCCCGCTGCTCGATCACGGCCAGCGCCCGGTGCCCAGCGTTGGGCTCGACCTGCTGGACGGCCGCGCGGCGCCACTCGTACCAGCCCCAGACCAGGGCCGGATCGTCGCCGAACGCTTCCGGCGTGGCCAGCCGCCGCGGATCGAACTGCTCCCAGAGCCCGCTCAGCGCGTCCCGGAAGGTCGGGATGCCGCTCTCGGCCGACACGCCTGCCCCGGTGAAGATCACGATCCGCCCGGCCCGGTCGATCAGGTCGGCGGCTTCTCGCAGGTCGGTGTCGCGCATGGCGAAGAGTCTGGCAAACCGTCAGCGAAGCGGCATCCACATAAAAATCTCGTCCCGCTCGTCGTCCGGCCCGATCCGCAGCGCACCCGGCAGCCGGCCCACCTCGGTGTAGCCGAGCCGCTCGTAGAACTTCTCGGTGTTCGTGCCGGCCCGGACCGTGACGTGCAGCGCGGCCAGGCCCATCGCTCGCCCGATCCGCTCGGCCTCGCGCATCAGCGCCGTGCCGAGCCCGCGCCCCTGCTCCCGCGGCGTCACCATGACCCGCTTGAGCACCCGCCAGTGATCCTTGAACGCGAACCGGTTGTCCACCATGAACAACAGACCGGTCAGTTCACCGTCGTCGGTCTGAATCAGCAGGCGGTCGGGCCCGTTCTCCACCGCGGCCAGTGACGCCTCGGCCAGCGGCCGCACATCGTCGGCGGCGACCGGCGCCACGAACCCGACCGCCCCACCGGCATTGGTCACCTCGACCCACAGTGCGACGATCCGCTCCCGCAGGTCGTCGGTGAGCGGCGGATCGAGTTCGAACGCAACGGCCATGCGCCCATCCTCGCGGACGGTGAAGTGCCCTGCGGCGGGAGCATCGGCCTGCGTACGGGCGAGGCCGCCGGCGCAGATGCTGCCAGAATGCGACGCATGAAATACATGCTGCTGATCTGCGACGACGAGTCGGTCTCGCCGAGTCCGCAGGAACTGGCGTCCGATCCCGTCATGCGGGAGTGGGAGCAGAACCTGCGCGAGCGGGACGCGCTCAAGGCCGGGGCGCGGCTGCGGCCGATCGCCGACGCCACTTCGGTACGGGTCCGCCGGGGCGAGACGCTCGTGTCGGACGGCCCGTTCGCCGAGACCAAGGATTTCGTCGGCGGCTTCGCGGTCGTCGAGTGCGCCGATCTCGACGAGGCGATCGCCGTGGCCGCCGGGCATCCCTGGGCGCACCGGGGGGTCGTCGAGATCCGTCCGGTCTGGGAATGACCGATCCGGTCGCGGCGGCGGTCGACGCGGCCTACCGCACGGAGTGGGGCCAGGTCGTCGCCACCCTGATCGGCCTGACCGGCAACTGGGATCTGGCCGAGGACTGCGCGCAGGAGGCCTTCGCGAGCGCGCTGGCGACGTGGCCTCGCGACGGCATCCCGAGGCGGCCCGGCGCGTGGCTGACCACGGCCGGTCGCAACCGCGCGAACGACTGGCTGCGCCGGGACGCGACCGGGCGCGCCAAGCTGCGCGAGATCGCGGTGCTGGCCCCGGCCGAGCCCGACGACTCCTCGGGGGAGGAGATCCCCGACGACCGGCTGCGGCTCATCTTCACGTGCTGTCACCCGGCTCTGCCGTTCGACGCCCGGGTTGCGCTCACCCTGCGTACGCTCTGCGGGTTGACCACGGCCGAGATCGCCCGAGCGTTCCTTTCCGCCGAGCCCGCGATGGCGCAGCGCCTGGTCCGCGCGAAGCGCAAGATCGCAGAGGCCGGCATCCCCTACCGCGTGCCGCCCGCCGAACTGCTGCCCTCGCGGCTCGCCGCGGTCCTGGCGGTGCTCTACCTGATCTTCAACGAGGGGTACGACGAGCAGGACGGTCGCCGGGCGCTCACCGCCGAGGCCATCCACCTCGCGCGGGCGCTCGCCGGCCTTCTGCCGGGAGAACCCGAGCCGCGCGGCCTGCTGGCCCTGATGCTGCTCACCGAGGCTCGACGCCGGTCACGCGTCGAGGACGGCGTGCTGGTCACCCTGGAGCACCAGAACCGCTCCCGATGGGACCGTGACCTCATCGCCGAGGGTGTCGCCGTGCTCGATGACGCGCTGGCCGTGAAGCGCCCCGGGTCCTACCAGGTGCAGGCCGCGATCGCCGCCTGCCATGCGACCGCGCCGGACGCCCAGAGCACCGACTGGCCCCGGATCGCGGCCCTCTACGCGCAGCTTTCGGAGCTGGTGCCGTCCCCGGTCGTACAGCTGAACCGGGCCGTCGCGGTAGCGATGGCCGACGGTGTGGCGGCCGGTCTCGCGCTCGTCGACGAACTCGCCGATTCGGGCCGGCTGGCCGGATATCACCTGCTGAGCGCCACCCGGGCCGACCTGTTGCGGCGCGGTGGGCGCCTGGGCGAGGCGCGAGCGGCCTATGCGGAGGCGCTGCGGCTGGCGCCGACCGAGGCCGAGCGGCGCTATCTGAGCGGCCGCCTGAAATTACTTTCGTAGCGATGTCGATCCACCGCCGGCCCGTCCGTCGGTGGGGCATGACGGAACCTGACACCAACTCCCGGACCCGGCAGCATCTCGTTCTGACCCTGGCCTGCGCCGCCATGGCGATGGTCGGCCTGGACACCGCGATCGCGAACGTGGCCCTGCCGTCGATCCAGCGCGACCTCGGCATGAGCCGCGGCGCGCTGCAATGGGTCGTCGTCGCCTACGGCCTGCTCCTCGGCGGCTTCCTGCTGGTCGGCGGCCGCATGGTCGACAACTTCGGTCGCCGGCGCATGTTCGTCGCCGGTCTGGCCGCCTTCACCCTGGCCTCCCTGCTGGCCGGCACCGCGCACCACGCCGGGCTGCTGGTCGCGGCGCGGGCCGCGCAGGGCTTCGGCGCGGCGCTGATCGTGCCGTCCGCCCTGTCGCTGCTGGCCGTCACCTTCGCGGAGGGGCCGGAGCGCGACCGCGCGCTCGGGCTGTTCGGTGCCGCCGGTGGAGCGGCCGGCTCGGTGGGGGTCGTGGCCGGCGGTCTGCTCGCCGCCGGGCCGGGCTGGCGCTGGGCGTACTTCATCAACGTGCCGGCCGGGATCGGCTTCATCGTGCTCGCCGCCGGTTTTCTCGCCCCGGACCGGTCCGGGGCCCGCGCCCCGCGGCTCAACATCGGCGGGGCGGTCACGGTGACTGCCGGGTTACTGATCTTCGTGTACGCCGTGCACCACCCGATGTGGTTCCCGGCCGCCGCGCTGCTGCTGGCCTTGTTCGCCCGCATCGAGGCGCGGGCCGCCAACCCGCTGGTGCCGGCCGCCCTGCTGCGCAACCGCTCGCTCGTCGCCTCGAACGTGACCGCCTTCCTCGCCAGCTGCGCCCTGCTCTCGTTCATCTTCATCGGCTCGCTGTTCATGCAGCAGGCGCTCGGATATTCGCCCGCGATCACCGGCCTGGCCTGGCTGGCCACCACGGTCACCGTTTTCCCGGCGTCGATGGCCGGCGCGCGGCTGGTCAGCGTGGCCGGGGTGCGGCGGGTGCTGTTCACCGGCCTGTCGGTCCTGGCAGCCGGCGCGCTGTGGCTCGCACTGGGCCACGACCGGTACGTCACCGGCCTGCTGCCCGCCTTCCTGCTCACCGGGCTCGGGTTCGGCCTCTGCGGGCCGGCGCTGCAGATCGGCGCGCTGACCGGCGTCCGCCGTTCGTCCGCCGGACTGGCCTCCGGCCTGGTCGAGACCATGCGCGAGGTCGGCGGGGCGGCCGGCGTAGCGGCGGTGTCGGCCGTCCTCGTCGCCGGCACCGGCGGGTTCCGCGCGGCCTTCGCCGGTGTGAGCGTTCTCGCCGTTCTGGGCGTGGTCTCGGCCTACTTCATCCCGGCCCGCGCGATCCCGTCCCGCCCAGTTCCGTCCCGCTCGATCCCGGCCCAGTGAGCAGACCGGCCCAGTCCTGAGCAGACCGGCCCAGTCCTGAGCAGACCGGCGCGGGCCGACACCGGGTGTGATGGAGCCTGGTGCGGAAGAAGGGACTTGAACCCTCACGCCCTCTCGGGCACGGGAACCTAAATCCCGCGCGTCTGCCTGTTTCGCCACTCCCGCAAGCGAACGCGACCGCCGGTCGCGGGTCTCTGACCGGCGGAGCGTTGCAAGGAGTGTAAACGCTGGCTACCGGCAGCGTCTGTCCCCGGTCTGCCGTCAGTCGAGGGCGAGGTCGCGGCGGAGTTTGGCGACGTGGCCGGTGGCCTTCACGTTGTACATCGCGCGCTCGATCGTGCCGTTCTCGTCGATCACGAAGGTGGAGCGGATCACGCCGGTGACGGTCTTGCCGTACATCGTCTTCTCACCCCACGCGCCGTAGGCCGTCAGCACGCTCTTGTCCTGGTCGCTGACCAGCGGGAACGTGATGGCGTCGCGCTCGCGGAACTTGGCCAGCTTGGCCGGGGCGTCGGGGGAGATGCCGACGACCTCGAAGCCGGCCGCCTGCAGCGAGCCGAGCGAGTCGCGGAAGTCGCACGCCTGGGTGGTGCAGCCGGGAGTCATCGCGGCCGGGTAGGCGTACAGGATGACCTTGCGGCCGCGCAGGTCCTTGAGCGTGAGCTGGTCGCCGTTGTCGGTCGGCAGCGTGAATTCGGGCGCGGCGTCGCCGGGGGAGAGTCTCTCAGTCATGCCGACGACGATAGACCGGCGACCAGGTCAGGCTCGGGGAGCGGCTCGGCCGGGGCGCGGAGCCGCCGGGCGCCGATGACCAGGAGGGCCGGACCGAGCCCGGCCGACAGCAGCACCAGCACCCGGGTCAGCCAGGCCGGGCCGGCGGTGGGAAGCACCGCCCCGCCGAAACCGATGGTGAAGCCGCCGAAGACGAAAACCACCAGACCGGTCAGTGCGAGTGAGAACGGCGAATGCCGCCATACGGCGGCCAAGGCCAGCAAACCGACCGGGAACAGCACGAGAGGGGGACTTCCGCCGTCGGCGGCACGGCTCACCGCGTACGCAAGGGGAGCCAGACCGGCGACCAGCGCGAGGGGCCGCACCGAGCCGGGCCACCGGAGCGCGAGGCCGGCGGCCGCCAGGCCGAGAAGGCCGGCGCCGAGCCACCAGAGCCCGACCCGCGGCGACGGGACCCAGTCGAGGGTGCCGGTGATCGCGAAGGTGCGGGCCTGTTCGCGCAGCGGAACCGACCAGGTGCGCAGGCGGTGGGTGCGGGACGGGTCGTTCTTCGCGGCCGGCGGCACACCCGGGCTGAGCCAGTGGGTGCGCTGATCGTGCCAGCGGACGCTGGTCGAGGTGGAGATGCGCCGCCAGGACGGCACCGCGGTGGGGTCGGCCGAGGACGGTACGGCGTTGTCGCCCTCGAGTGTCTCGTTGAGGTAGGCCGCGGGGGAGTTGACGTTCTGATAGGTGCCGTCGGGGCGGACGTCCAGGTAGGGCTCGCCGGAGTAACCCAGGATTTCGATCGGGTGACCGGTGTGGTTGGTGAGTTCGAGCCGCGCCCCGGCCTCGACCGCGCGCACCGACAGCCCCTTCTGGGGCGTGCTGATGCCGGTTACCGCGGTGCGGTAGGCGGTCGCGGCCGGCGCGTCGCCGCCGTGCGCGAACGCGGGCGTGGCCGGCGCGACGAACGCACCGGCCACGAGGACGGACAGGGCGAGACGCCTCACCCGGCGGCCGCGTCGACGGTCTGGGTGAACAGCTGGGTGGACGGAACGGTCTGCTTGGGGCCCTGGAGAAGCTTGCCGTTGACCACGATCGTCGGGGTGCCGTTGTAGCCGCGCTGGGTGAACTGGTTGGTCACGGTGGTGACCCAGGCGTCGTACGTCTGGTTGTTGACCGCGTTGACGAACGCGTCGCTGGTCAGCCCGACCGACTTGCCGAGGTCGACGAGTTTGGCGTTGTCGAGGCCGCTGCTGCCCTCCTCGGGCTGGTTGGCGTAGAGCGCGTCGTGGTATTCGACGAACTTGCCCTCGGTCGCCGCCGCGGCGGCCGCGCCGGCGGCCCGCGTCGAGTACTTCGTGCCGTTCGAGCTGTCGTCGAGGATCGCGACCGTGTGGTATTGCACGGTGATCTTGTTTTGCTGCACCAGCTGCTTGATCGTCGCGCCGGTCTGATTTTCGAAGTTGTGGCAGATCGGGCACATGAAATCTTCGTAGAGGTCGACCTTCACCGGTCCGGTGCCGATCTTCCAGGCGGTGCCGCCGTCGACCACGCCGGCCGGCACGGTCAGCTTGCTCGCCGTGGTCTTGTCCTGATGGGACAGCACACCCCAGCCGATCAACCCGGCCGCCACCAGCACCACGACCACCGCCACCGAGGTCCAGACCGTCACCCGGCGGCGGCGCTCGGCCGCCTTCTGCTGCTCGACGATGCGCCGGGCGTTGCTGCGTTCCCGGGCGCGGTCACCCTTGCTCATTGCTCTCCCATCAGAAGCCCGTCCACCGACAGGCGGGAGCGGGGTTTGACCAGCAGAATTCCGGCGAGAACCAGGAAGCCGACGTCGCGGAGGATCTCCGGCAGGTATTGCGCGGTCTTCCCGGCGGCGAGCTCTCCACCCTTGTTGAAGCAGCCGCACTCGATCTGCAGGCCGCGGGCCCACGCCGAGACGATGCCGGCGATGAAGACGACCAGGAACAACGCCCCGATCGCCGCGCTCAGCCGGGTGGCCAGGCCGGCCAGCAGCAGCAGGCCGACGGCGATCTCGAGGAACGGCTGGACGGCACCGACCAGGCGGGCCGCGTCGTAGGACATCAGGTGGTAGGCGTTCACCGCGCGGCCCGAGGCGGCCAGGTCACCGACGTGCAGGCCACCGGCGATGAGGAAGACCGCGGCGAGGCCGAGGCGGGCAACCGTGGAGATCCACGGCCAGACGGCAGCGGCCCGCCCTGTTTGCATGGTCGTCACGCCCACTTAGTCGCCACCCGTCGCTTCTCGGTTCCCCTTCATTGTGCTGAGGCTTTCCTGGGTAATCCCGGGGAAACAGAGGCGAAGGTCCTGTGAGTACTCCTAGACCGCCCTGGCCTGGGCCACCGCGGCGATCAACTCGTCGCGGGCCCGGGCGACCCGCGACCGGATCGTGCCCACCGGCACGTCCTCGACGTCGGCTGCCTCGGCATATGACAGCCCGAGCACCTGGGTGAGCACGAACGCCGTACGCCGCTCCGGGCTCAGCTGGTCGAGCAGGGCGGCCGTGCTCAGCCGGTGAGCCGGGTCGGGCGACGGCGCCTCGGTCCAGGCCTGCGCGGCCAGGCGGGCGTCCAGCCGGCGCCGGCGTACGACCGCGCGCAGGTGATCGGCGCAGGTGCGCCGGGCGATGCCGAGCAGCCAGGTGCGCACGCTCGAGCGCCCCTCGAACGCCGGCAGCGCCTTGAACGCGCGCAGGTAGGTTTCCTGGGTGAGGTCGTCGGCCGCACCGGGGTCGACGAGCGCGGCGGTGAACCGCCACACGTCGGTCTGCGTCGCGCGCACGAACGACGCCTGTGCGGCGGCGTCGCCCGCGCGGGCCGCGAGGGCCAGCTGCGTGGTCGGGTCCGGGCCGTTCTCACCCACGGTCACGAGCGGTCATGCTACGCGGGCCGTCTTCGGGGGAACCATCTGCGCT
Source organism: Actinoplanes sp. NPDC051343 (assembly GCF_044455125.1). Taxonomy (NCBI): domain Bacteria; kingdom Bacillati; phylum Actinomycetota; class Actinomycetes; order Micromonosporales; family Micromonosporaceae; genus Actinoplanes; species Actinoplanes sp. NPDC051343. Next base: position 247,362 of record NZ_JBITEL010000005.1, on the reverse strand, counting down.
TGGCGGACGACTACTCCGCCAGTGGGACTCATTCACGACCCCCCGCGGGTGGGTGATCCACGCGCAATCAGGGAGCATGGCTCGCATGAAGTTTGATCGACGCCGCTTCGTCGCAGCCGGCGGTGGCCTGCTGATCGGCCTCTTCTGGGTGCTGATGGGCCCCGTCGCCCCGGCCTTCGCGCACGCCGCGCTGGTCGGCAGCGACCCGGCGGCCGACTCGATCGTGCCGGACGCCCCCAACAAGATCACGCTGACCTTCAGCGAGTCGATCCAGCTGCTCCCGGGCAAGATTCAGGTGCTCGGCCCGGACGGCTCCCGCGCCGACCAGGGCGACCCGACGGTCGACGGGGCAAACGTCACCATCCCGCTGCGGTCGGGCGGCGGCCGGGGCACCTACCTGGTCAGCTACCGGATCATCTCGGCCGACTCGCACCCGGTCGGCGGCAGCATCACGTACTCGGTCGGCGCGGCGTCGGCGCCGCCGAAGGCGACGATCGACGACACCAAGGTCGACCCGGTGGTGCGGGGGCTCATCCCGGTCGGCAAATACCTGGGGTACGCCGGGCTGGTGCTCCTGGTCGGCCCGTCGCTCGTGCTCGCGCTGCTGTGGCCGCATCGGCTCAGCCGCCGGGGGCCCGCCCGGCTCATCCGGACCGGCATCGGGCTGGTCACGTTCAGCACGCTGATGGCGGTCTGGCTGCAGGTGCCCTACTCGATCGGCACGAGCCTGTTCGACGTCCGGGCCGGCGACCTGCGGGACGTGCTCGGCAGCACGTTCGGCGCGGTCATGTTGGTGCGTCTCGGCGTGGTCGCGGCGGCCGCGCTGCTGCTGCGGCCACTGCTGCGCGGCCGGGGCGGCGAGTCCAAGGCCGACCTGGCCCTGCTCGGCGTGCTCGGCGTGGCCGCGCTGGCCACCTGGCCGCTGACCGGGCATCCGACCGCCTCGCCGGTGGCCGGCGTCTCGGTGGTGATCGACGCGATCCACCTGGCCGCCATGTCGGTCTGGCTCGGTGGGCTGGTCATGCTGGTCGGCTTCCTCCTGCGGCAGGCCAGCGAGCGCGAACTGGCGGCGATCCTGCCGATCTGGTCGCGCTGGGCGGCCACCGCGGTCGGCGCACTGATCCTGGCCGGCGTGGTGAGCGCGCTGATCGAGGTGTCGTCGGTCAACGGTCTGCTGCACAGCACGTACGGGCAGCTGATCCTGGTCAAGGTCGCGCTGGCCGCCTGCGTGCTCGGCGTGGCCTGGTGGTCGCGCCGGCTGGTGCGTTCGCGGGCGGGCGAGCAGAAGCCGCGCCGTCTGCGCAAGGCGGTCTTCGTCGAGCTGGGCATCACGGCCGTGGTCCTCGGCGTGACCGCGGCGCTGGTGCAGATCTCGCCCCCGCGGACCAGCGCGGTGGCCGGGGGAGCGGCCGCCACGAGCACCGTCACCAAGACGCTGACCAGCAGCACGATGGCTCTGCAGGTCGACATCTTCCCGGCGACGGTCGGCAACAACTCACTGCATCTCTATGCATACACGCCCGACAACAAGCCGCTGACCGTGGTCGAGTGGAGCGCAACCGCGGCACTGCCGTCGAAGGGGATCGAGCCGATTTCGATCCCGCTGTTGCGCATCACCGACTTCCACGCGATCGGTGACATCGCGCTGCCGCAGGCCGGCCAGTGGACGTTCAAGTTCACCGCCCGCACCAGCGATATCGACGAGCAGACACTCTCGATGACGGTTCAGATCAACTAGCCGTCTTTTGTCATATCCATCAGCGATTTAGCAGCAGTTTGACCACTTTGGGGTTATTTGGATCTGTATGGTCACCCGCAGTACGGCCTGAGAAGGGGGCGACACATGCGGGTGCTCCGCACCATCCTCGGAATGCTGCTGCTGACCGCCGGCCTCCCGGCGCTGCTCGCCGGCGCCGGACTCTGGGCGGCCATGCAGCACCGCGACGCCGGCGGCGCCTACACCGCGTCCCTCCAGCGTCTGGCCACCCCCGGCTACGCGTACGTCGTCGAGGACGTCGACCATCTGCTCCGCTCCGACGTACCGTTCGCCCGCTTCGGCAGCTCCCGCCTCGGCGTCGCCGCCGGCACCCCCGACGGGCCCGCCTTCGTCGGACTCGCCCCGGCCGACCAGGTCTCGCGCTACATGGCCGGCGTCCCCCACAGCACCGTCGACACGGTCGACATCGGAACCGGCGCCCTCCCGGTCGCCACCACCGCGGTGGCCGGCGCCCACGCACCGGTCACGGTCCCGGGCGACATGAGCTTCTGGACGCGTACGGGGATGGGCCGGCTCTCCTGGGAACCCGGCGAGCTGCGCGGCACGGCGTACAGCCTGGTCATCATGAGCCCCGGGGCGAAACCCGGCCTCCAGGTCGCGGCGGTAGCCGAACTGCGCCCCGGCTGGCTCGACTCCAGCACCTGGGGCCTTCTCACCCTAGGCGCTCTGCTGCTCATGGTCGGCCTGATCCTGCTGGCCTGGCCGGCCGCCCGCCGCGAAGTCGTCTACATCGTCGACCCGAGCCAGGTACCGGCCCTGATGAAGGCCATCGGCGCCCCGATGCCACTGAACCGGCTCCGCCCAGCCGGCGCCCACCGGCCGAGCACCCTGGCCGAAGCGCAGCGAGCCAACTTCCCGGCCCTGCCCCCGGCGATGCCGTGGCCCCCGCAGGCGGCCCCGGCTTTCGCCCCGGCCACGACCATGCCGCCGACGGCCGCCGAATACGCGGCGGCCACAGCGATCCCGGTCGGCGAGCGGGTGCCGGCGCCCGGCGAGCCGCTGAGCTTCTTCGGCGCCACCGGCAACACCCCGGAATCCGCGGAAGACCCGCTCTTCGGCCGCCGCGGCCGCCGCCCGGAACCGGACCCCCACGACGTACCGCCGTTCCAGGCGTCGGCGGTCGGAGCCTGGGTCGCCGAGACGGCACCGCAGCGGGCCCGCGAGGCCGAGGCAACAGCGGCGGCCCGTCTGGCCGAGGCAGCCCGAAACCGGGCAGCCGCCCACGGTACGACCGCGCCCACCCCCGAGGCCGCCCCCGCGCCCGCCGCCGGACGCGCGGCGGGCAGCCGTCCGTCGTCCGTCGCGGCCGCTGACAACGCGCGGGACGCATTCGCCGACCTGGACAGCCGCCACGAAGAGGCCGCAGCCGCTGCCGGAAGTGACGACGCGGCGGAGGTCGCGACCGCTTCGGGCCGCGGGGACGCGGCCGAGGTTGCGGCCCTCTCCGGCAGTGCGGACGCGGCCGAAGTCGCGGCGGCCGCTACGGCCGGGGCGCTCGACGCCACGGCGGCCATGCGTGACGCATCCCAGTTCGCCGACCAGGACCAGCGGTCGGTAGAGGGCGCGCCGGAGGCGCTGTCCGCACCGGTTGCAAGCGGCTCGGCCGACGCGAAGCCGGTAGTCGCCGGTTTGCGCCGCGCAGCGCCCGGACTGGTCGAGGTAGGGAAGTCGTCGGTCAAGGAGGCCTCGACCGGCACGAAGCGCGGCAGCCGTTCCTCCCGCGCAAAGAAGCAGGAACCGGTCGCTGACGGACTCTCTGCTGCGCGTGAGGGCGAGGACGCGACTGAGGTCGCGGGCCGCCACGACAAGCAGGGCGAGGTTGCTGGCGGCGACAAGTCCGAGGCTATTCAGAGCACGACCGGCTCGACGACGGCCGAGAAAGACGCCGTCGAACGCAAGACGCCCGAACCCGCAGCCGTCGGCAAGTCCGCCGCCGCCGGAAACGTCGCGGATGCCGGGAAGGTCGCGGCCGAGTCTGCGGAAGCGAGCAAGAGCGCGGCTCCGGCGGCCGGGAAATCGGCACCTGAGTCGGGCACGGCGGCCGGATCCACCTCCGCTGACAAGGTCGTGGCTGAGAAAGTCGGGGCCGAGGCCGCGGCGCACGAGTCGGCGGCGCACGAGTCCGGGGTAACGGCCGAGCGGGCCGCGACCGGATCTACGGCTCCCGGGAAAGAGACCGTCGAGCGCCGGGTGGCTGGGCGTGCGGCGGCCGCGAAGGAAGCACTCGGGCGCCCAGCAGCCGGGACCTCGGCGACCGAAAAGGAGGCTGCCGAGCGGATGGCAGCCGACTTCGCGGCGGCTGAGAAGGCGGTGGCCGAACGAGTGGCGGCCGAGCAGACGGCGTCAGAAAAGGCAGCGTCAGAAAAGGAAGCGGCCAGGCATGCGGCGGCCGGCAAGGTAGCGGCTAAGCACGCTGCGGCCGACCCTGCGGCCGACCCTGCGGCCGACCCTGCGGCTGAGCCTGCGTCGGCGAACTCTGCGGTGGCCAACTCTGCGTCGGCGAACTCTGCGGTGGCCAACTCTGCGTCGGCCATCGCTGCGTCGGCCATCGCTGCGTCGGCCGAGCCTGCGTCGGCCGAGCCTGCGGCGGCCAACCGCGCGGCGGCCAACTCTGCGGTGGCCAACTCTGCGTCGGCCAACTCTGCGGCGGCCAAACCCGCGGCCAAGCGTGCCGCAGCCAAGCCTGGCGTGGGTGGTCTTGACGCGGCTGGTCCTGCGGCGGCGGGTTCTCTCACCGCTGGGTCGGCGGCTGATGGGTCGGCGGTGGCTGCGTCTGCGCTGGCTGGGTCTGCGGTGGCTGCGTCTGCGGCGGCGGAGAAGGAGGCGGCTGAGCGCTCGGCAGTGCAGAACTCGGCGGCCGCGGTGTCGGCGTCCGAGCGGATGGTGGCTCAGGTTGCGGCTGCTGTCGAAGAGGTTGCCGGACGTGAAGCGGCTGGGAGTGCGGCGGTCGAGGAAGCGGCGGCCGAGCGTTCGGCCGCTGGGAGCGCGGCGGGCGAGAAGGATGCTGCTGTGCTGGCCGGCGAGAAGGAAGCCGGGGTTGAGGGCAAGGCGGCTCATCGGGCGGCCGACAAGCAGGCGGATTCCGATGACCAGGGTGGGCCGGGTCGTTCCGGCGGCTCGCGGCGGGACCGTCGGGGGCGGTCGACGACGCCGCCGGGTGGGGGTTCGGGTGGGCTGCCGAGTGAGAGTCTCGCGGCCGCCTATGCCGCTGGGGCTGCGGATGCCCGCGCGGCTCGGGGCAACTTCACCCGGGCGCCGGAGGAGGAGCGGGTGGGCAGCGGTGCCCGCCGGCCGTCGCCGGGGCCGGGGGCGCAGCAGGAGGTGCACCCGTCGGACCAGCTCGTGTCGGTAGTGACCGGTCCGGCCGCCACCGACTGGGCGGCTACCGGGCTCACGCGGGCCGACTCCCCGCGTGTCGGGCGGCCCATGCCGGAACGGCCGACGGCATCTTCGCCTGCCGACACCAAGCCGGAGAACGGGCACGGACCGGCTTGGAACCCGGCGCGTCCGGGTCGCCACAGCACCGACCGGAACGTAGACGCCCCGTCCACTCTCGACAGCAAGCCGGCCGTGAACGGTGACGCAGCCGCCCGGCCCACGAACGGCACCACCCCGGCCCGCCCGGCCGACACCGCTCCAGCCGTACCGCGCCCGGCTCCGACTCCCCGCCCGGTCGGGCCCCAGCGCCCCGCGGTGCCGTCGCCTGCGAGGCCGTCCGGTCCCGACCAGCCGGCCCGCCCCGAACCGGGCGCCGCCAACCCGCCCGTCCCCGGGCGGCCGGCGTCGCCGCCTCCGGGCGCGACCGGGCCGAACGTTCCCCCGTCCTCAGCCCAACCAGGTTGGCCGCCTTTTGCGCCGCAGCCGGGCTCGGTTCCAGCTCGGCCGGCTTCAGGTCAGCCGGGTCGGCCGAGCCCGACCCCGACCTCGGGCGCCCCGACGCCCACGGGCCGGCCGGGTGCGGCCGGGACGCCTTCCGCTCAGCCGACGGTCCGGCCCTCCGCCGGTCAGCCCGGCGTTGCCCAGCCGCCGCGCGTAACACCCGTGCCGTCGGGGCAGCCGGGCACGCCCACGGTGCCGACCAGCGCGGAAGCGCAACGGGGACCGGCGGGAGCGAACCCGCAGTACGGGCGCCCCGCCGCGACGCACCCGGCAGCGGCCCAAACCGCGGGCCAGCCCGGAGCGTCTTCGGGGCGGCCGGATTCGACGCAGCCGTCCGGTTACCCGGGCGTGGGAGGCGCAGCCGAGGCATCAGGACAGCCGGGAACAATTGCCGGCCAGGCGGGCGCGGGCTACCCGGGGACGGATCGGCCGGAAGCGGTTATCCGGCCGGGCGGCCCCGGAGCGGGTTCGCCGAATCCGGGTCAACCCGGCGCAGCACCGTGGTCGGAGCGTCCGGGTGCGACTCCGGCATCGGGGCGGCCAGCGGGTCAGCCCGGCGCGGCGTCGTGGCCGGAACGGCCGGGAGCTTCGTCGGGACCAGGTCAAACGACCTCAGGTCAGACCGGTCCGGGACAAACGGCGAACCGGCCGAACGGGATCCAGCCGCCGGGCTACCCGAGCGCGACGCAGCCGATCCCGAGGCCGGGGGCCAACCCGGCACCAGGTCAGTCAGGGTCGGGTCAATCAGCGTCGGCTCAGTCGGCACTGGGTCAGCTGGCACCTATTCAGTCCGCACCGGCTCAATCGGCACCGGCTCAATCGGCGCCGGGTCAGCTAGCGCCGGGTCAGCCGGGAGCGACCCGACCAGGAGTTGCGCAGCCCGGGCCGAGGACGCCGGGCTCCCGAAACGAGGCGCCGGGCGCCGTTCCTGCGGTGGCGGCCCAGTCCGGGACGACGCGTAGTGAGGCCGGGCCGGCCGGGGCCGCCGCGCAGGCCGGTCAGGCCGGTCAGGCCGCGCAAGCCGGGCAGGTGGGGGCGGCTCGGGGTGACGGTGGGTCCGGTGGCGGCGATGGTGGGGCGGCCGAGGGGGCGGCGCCGGATCAGGAAGCGGGTGGGCGGGGTGACGGGGCGGCGTGGGAGGTCCGGGTTGATGGGCCTCGGCCTACCGCCGCGTCGGTGATTGCGCGGGTTCAGGGGCAGGGGACGCCGGCGACGGTGGCCAGTGACTGGATGCGGGTGCAGGCCGAACCTACACAGGCGATCCACCTTGTCATTCCGGGGCATCCGGCGGCGGCCCGGGCCCGGACTGAAGCGGGCGAGGCCGACGGGATCATCGACACGGGAGAGACCGTCGCCGCGGAGCCGTTGGAGAGCATCGGTGATCTGACCGGGCCGGCCGGGCCCGCCGAGGTCGGGCGGCCGGGTAAGGCGGAGCAGCCGGGGATGCTGGCGCAGGCCCAGGGGCGCGTCGACGGGACGTTCACGCCGAGCCACACCACGGCGCGGCCGGCGGGGCTCGGGCTCGGCCGGCCGGCGCCGGCGGCGTGGCGGAAGGCCGCGGAGACGGTTGCGGCGCGCGCGGCCGGGCTGGCGTCGCCGGAGGACGAGACGCCGGTGCCGGCCAAGCCTCGCGCCGCTCGCGCCGCGAAGAAGGCGGACCCCGAGGTGGAGACGGCCGGGCGCTCTACGCGTACGGCAAAAGCGAAAGTGGACGCCGAGACCGTGACCAAACGGCGGTCGTCCGCGAAAGCGGACGTCGACCCGGGCGAGACCCGCAGCACCCGGACGGCCGCAGCGAAGCCGGCAAAGTCCGCGGCGACCCCCGCAAAGCCCGCGGCGACCCCCGCAAAGCCCGCGGCGACCCCCGCGAAGCCCGCGGCGGCTCCCGCGAAATCCGCGGCGACCCTCGCGAAGCCCGCGGCGACCCCCGCGAAGCCCGCGGCGAGCACGGCCAAGCCGACGACGAGCACGGCCAAGCCGACCGCGGCGGCAGCCAAGCCGGCGGCGGCTGCTCCGGCGAAGCCCGCGAGCCGGGCGGCGGCCGGAAGCTCAGCGGCTGGGGGCTCAGCGACCGGGAGCGGAACCACCCGGGCGAGTTACCGGGACGAGGCGGCCGAGTTGCTTGCCGCGAGTACGCAGCGGCGCCGGCGGCGTACCCCGGCCGAGGCGGAGGCGGCGGCCGAGAAGCCGAGGCGCCGTGGCGCAGGCCCCACGCAGGGATAACGGTGACACGAAAGGGCCCTCCACGCTGCCGACGTGGAGGGCCCTTTACCGGGGGGAACGGAGTAACCGAAGGGGGGCTTCGTCCGTTATCACCAGTTTAGCCAATGATCGCCGGAACTGGGAAGTCCCCTCCCTAACGCGGACAAATGTCATCGACGTCCGGATCGTGGCGGCCGAGGGACGTGACAGCGTTCGCGCCCGCTCGGGCGTAGGCTGTCGGCGTGGCTGATCATTTGGTGTGGATCGACTGTGAGATGACCGGTCTCGATCTCGGCAAAGACAAGTTGATCGAGGTCGCGGCGCTGGTCACCGATGCCGACCTGCACATTCTCGGCGACGGCGTCGATCTGGTCATTCATGCCGACGACGCCGCGCTCGACGCCATGCCGCCGGTCGTCCGCGACATGCACGCCAAGTCCGGCCTGACCGAGGAGGTCCGGCGGTCGACGGTCACGATGGCCGAGGCCGAGGAACTCGTCCTGGCGTACATCAAGGAGTTCGTGCCCAACCCGCGCACGGCTCCGCTCTGCGGCAACTCGATCGCCACCGACCGCGGCTTCCTGGCCCGTGACATGCCGGCGCTCGACTCGTTCCTGCACTACCGCATGATCGACGTCTCCTCGATCAAGGAACTGTGCCGCCGGTGGTACCCGCGGGTCTACTTCGGTCAGCCGGCCAAGGGTCTCGCGCACCGGGCGCTCGCCGATATCAAGGAGAGCATCCGCGAGTTGGAGTACTACCGGCGCGCGGTCTTCGTGCCGCTACCCGGCCCGGACGTCGAGGCGGCCAAGGCCATTGCGGCCGGGTTGCTCGAGCCCTAGGGGAGTAACCCGCTCGACGACCCCGCCCGAGGCCCCGCTATGATGGGATCGCGCCGCAAGGTGCGATGGTGGTCGTAGCTCAGTTGGTAGAGCACCGGGTTGTGGTCCCGGGGGTCGCGGGTTCAAGTCCCGTCGGTCACCCCATTCGCAGAAAGCCCGCTCGTGAAAACGAGCGGGCTTTTCTGACTTCTGGGCACCGCGCCACTACCAGCACAAATCCCCCGAAAAACGCGTAACGTCGGATCGCAGCGAGACGGGGGTCGCGGGAGTGGGAACGCCGGCGTCGGCGGTGGTGCGCCGCCATTACGTGTGGTTGCTCGGTGTGCTCATCGTGGCCGGCGCGGCCCAGCTGGCCAGCGGGCTGCTGCTGCTCGCCCGGTTCGACGGGCAGGTGGGGCGGTTCGACCGGGCCGAGAGCGCCCACATGATCATGCTGCAGTCGATGACCGACGCCGAGACGGGTCTGCGCGGCTGGCAGCTCACCGGCGAGCAGCTCTATCTGCAGCCTTACCAGGCCGGCGTGCAGAGTTTCCCGGCCGCGGCCCGCCGGGTGCTGTCCGATGTCGGCGATCCCGAGCTGCGGGCCCTGATCGGCTCGGAGGAGGCGGCGGCCGACGAGTGGCTCAATGACTTCGCCGCTCCGACGGTCGCGACCTCGGCCCGCTATGCGGATGTCGGACAGGGTAAGGCGCTTTTCGACGCGTACCGGGAAAGGCACGGCGCCGCGGGCGCCGCGCTCACCGCAAGCCGCCGCCGGGCCGCGCATTCCTTCCGGGTGGCCAGCACGGTGGTGCAGGGCGCGCTGGCCGGGTTGACATTGCTTGCGGTGCTGGTCACCGTGCGCTTGGGTGTACGGACGCAGCGTCTGCGCGAGGAGCAGCGCCGCTACCTGGGCGAGGTGCTCGACACGCTGACGATCGGTGTGGTGGCGGCCGCGGCCGACGGGTCGATCGTGTGGATCAACCGGGCGGCGCGGGACGGGATCGAGTCGATGCTGCCGACCCACATCGACGAGTTCGACAAGGCGCTGGAGCGGACCGGCGCGCAGCCGGCCGACGGGCATCCGCTGCGGGTGGCGCTCGCCGGTCACACGATCCGCGGGCGTGAGATGACCTTTGTTCCGCCGGGTCGTCCGCCGATCGAGGTGATGGTCGACGCGGGGCCGCTGCGCGACGAGCGCGGCCGGATCATCGGCGCGGTCGCGTCCCGGTACGACATCACCGCCCTGCGTGATCGTGAGGCCGAGTTGACGGCGTTCGCCGGGATCGTCGCGCACGACCTGCGGGCGCCCCTGGCCGCGATCGCCGGGTACATCGAGCTGCTCGAGCAGGATCTGGCCGCGATCGACGAGCTGGACGAGTTCCGCGACACGCTGGGGCGGGTCCGCTACAGCACCGACCGCATGTGCCGGCTGATCGACGACCTGCTGGCGTACGCGACCGCGCGGGACGCACCGTTGCGCCTGGAGCCGGTCGACCTGGGCGAGGTCGTCGACGAGGTGGTGCACGAACGGACCGCTCACCTCCGGACGGACCGGGCGCCTCGCATCGAGTTCGGTCCGCTGCCGACCGTGCACGCCGACCCGGCGATGATCCGCCAGATGATGGACAACCTGATCGGCAACGCGATCAAGTACACCCGGAACAGCGAACCGGCCCAGGTGCGGATCACCGCCGACCGGCTGGACGACGAGTGGGCCGAGATCCAGGTGTCGGACCGGGGCATCGGCATTCCGCCCGATCAGCGTACGTCGATCTTCGAGTCGTTCTCGCGTGCGCACCGCGGGCAGTCCTATGCGGGCACCGGGCTGGGTCTGGCGATCTGCCGTCGCGTGGTGGACCGGCACGGTGGAACCATCACTGTCGATGACAACCCGCTTGGCGGGGCGAGGTTCCACATCGTGCTCCCGACCGAGCCTGGGGAATAGGTCTCCTTATTACAGGCCGCAAGTCGAATCCTTGCAATAACTTGTTTCGATATTGCGCCCGTGTGTCGTAGAGGTTACGGTCCCCGTAGCCCCACCCCCGTCCCCCGCTTGCTCCGTCGAAAGTGAGCAACACATGTCCAGAAGAAGGCTCGGCGCCGCCGTACTCGGTACAGCGCTCGTCGCCTCCGGGATCGGCGCGCTCGCCGCCGCAGGCCCGGCTCTCGCCGCTGCCACCGGTGGCGTGGGCGCGACGCTGCCCTACGTGGAGGTTCAGGCCGAGAACTCGGCGACCACCGGCTCGGTGATCGGCCCGACGGCGGCCTACGGCCAGCTGGCCGACGAGGCGTCCTACCGCAAGGCGGTCACCCTCAACGCCGGGCAGTACGTCGAGTTCACCACCCCGGTCGCCACCAACTCGATCGTGTTCCGCTACAGCATCCCCGATTCGTCCGGCGGCTCGGTCTACACGACGCCGATCAACTTCTCGGTCAACGGGGCCGCGTCGAGCGGGTTCACCCTGACCAACGCCTACAGCTGGTACTACGGCGGCTATCCGTTCACCAACTCGCCGGGCAGCAACCAGCACCACTTCTACGACGAGACGCACCGGCTCTTCTCGACGACGTACGCGGCCGGCACCAAGTTCCGCCTGACCGCGACCTCGAACACCACGATCGACTTCGCCGACTTCGAGAACGTGGCCGGCGCTCTTTCGCAGCCGAGCGGTTCGGTGAGCGTGACTAGTAAGGGCGCCGACCCGACCGGCGCGGCCGACTCGACCGCCGCGTTCAACTCGGCGATCCAGGCCGCGGGCGCCGGCGGCACGGTGTTCATCCCCGAGGGCACCTTCAAGATCCCGGGCCACATCGCGGTCAACAACGTGACGATCAAGGGCGCCGGCATGTGGCGTTCGACGGTCACCGGCGCGGCGCCCGGCTTCTACGGCCAGGACGCCCCGAACGCCAGCACCAACGTGCACCTGTCCGACTTCGCGATCTTCGGCGACGTGCAGGAACGCAACGACGGTGCCCAGGTCAACGGCATCGGCGGCGCGATGAGCAACTCGACCGTCGACCGGCTCTGGATCGAGCACGACAAAGTCGGCGCCTGGATGGACGGCCCGATGGACAACCTCGTGTTCTCGGGGATGCGGATCCGTAACACCACCGCGGACGGCGTCAACTTCCACAAGGGCGTGACCAACTCCAAGGTCACCAACAGCGATCTGCGGAACCTCGGCGACGACGGCCTGGCCACCTGGTCGGAGTCGGTCGCCGACGCGAACGACTCGTTCGACCACAACACCGTGCAGTACCCGATCCTGGCCAACGGCATCGCGATCTACGGCGGTCACGACAACTTCGTCACCGACAACCGCGTGATCGACTCGGGCCTCACCCAGGGTGGCGGCATCCACGTCGCGCAGCGCTTCGCGTCGACGACGCTCGGGCGTACGGACGTGCTGCGCAACACACTCATCCGGGACGGCGCCCTCGACCCGAACTGGCAGTTCGGCGTCGGCGCGCTCTGGTTCGACGCCCGCGACGCCGCGATGAGCGGCCTGGTCAACGTCGACAACATCCTGATCCAGCAGAGCCCCTACGAGGCGATCCAGTTCGTCTCCGGCTCCAGCATCACCAACGTGAAGATCAACAACGCGACGATCCAGAACACCGGGACGTTCGTCGTCCAGGAGCAGGTCGGCGGCTCGGCGACGATCACCAACAGCACCGCCACCGGTACGCAGGGCCCGGCCCCGATCTACTCCTGCGGCGTCGGCTTCACGCTCACCGACGGCGGCGGCAACTCCGGCATCTTCGGAGCCACCGCCTGCACGATGCCCACCCCGTCCTTCCCGCCCTACCTGCCCGACAACGGCTCGCTGATCTCGATCAGCCCGACCGCGGTCGGCTTCGGCTCGGTCGCGACCGGCGCCACCAGCGCCGCCCAGTCGGTCTCGGTCACCAACAGCGGCTCGTCCGCGGCGCCGGTCACCGCGGTCAGCACGACCGGTGACTTCTCGCAGACCAACACCTGCGGCACCAGCATCGCCGCCGGCTCGTCCTGCGTGGTCAGCGTCAAGTTCGCGCCGAGCGCGGCCGGGTCACGCAGCGGCAACCTGACGATCACCGCCTCGGGCATCACCAACACCGTGCCGCTGTCCGGCACCGGCGTCGCCCCCGGCCCGATCCTCAACCCCAGCCCGAGCAGCCTGACCTTCGCCGGCACGATCGTCGGCAACACCGCGGCCGGCCAGACGGTCACCGTCACCAACAGCGGCACCACCGCCGCCACGGTCTCCGGCGTCACCGCCTCGGGTGACTTCTCGCAGACCAACAACTGCACCTCCCTTGCGGTCGGTGCCTCCTGTACGGTCACCGTCTCCTTCAAGCCCACCACCGGCGGTACGCGTACCGGCTCGATCTCGATCGCCAGCAACGCCAACAACAGCCCGACCACCATCGCCCTGACCGGCAGCGGCATCGGCAGCACCACCAACATCGCCGCCGGTCGCCCGGCCACTGCGAGCAGCCAGGTCAACGCCACCCAGGCCGCGACCACGGCCACCGACGGCGACGCCAACACCTACTGGGAGAGCGCGAACGGCGCCTTCCCGCAGTGGCTCCAGGTCGACCTCGGTGCCACCTACGCGATCGGCAAGGTCACGCTGAAGCTGCCGCCGTCGACCGCGTGGGCCACCCGCACCCAGACCCTGGCCGTGCAGACCAGCACCAACGGCTCGTCGTTCAGCGACGCGGTCGGCTCGGCCACCTACACCTTCAACCCGGCGTCGGCCAACACCGTCAACATCACGGTGCCCGGCACCAGCGCCCGCTACGTGCGGATCAACATCACCGCCAACTCGGGCTGGGCGGCCGGTCAGATCAGCGAGTTCGAGGTCTACCCGAGTGGTGGGGGAAGCAACCCGACGGCGTCGCTCGGCGCCAACCCGTCGGCGCTCACCTTCGGTAGCCAGGCTCTGAACACGACCAGTGCCACGCAGGCGGTCACCATCAGCAACACCGGCTCGGCGTCGGCGACCGGCGTCGGCGTCTCGACGAGCGGCGACTTCTCGCAGACCAGCAACTGCGGCACGACGATCGCGGCCGGGGCGTCCTGCACGGTCAACGTGAGCTTCCGGCCGACCGCCTCGGGTACGCGTACGGGAAGCGTCTCGATCGCCGGAAGCGCGCCGGTGACCGTGAGCCTCACCGGCACCGGTGCCGGCGGCACCACGAACACCAACCTGGCCGCTGGCAAGCCGACCAGCGAGTCCAGCCACAATGACGTCTACCCGTCGTCGAACTTGACCGACGCCGACCAGAACACCTACTGGGAGAGCGCGAACAACGCCTTCCCGCAGTGGGCGCAGGTCGACCTCGGGTCGGCCCAGAGCGCGAGCCGGGTCGTGCTGACCCTGCCCGCCGGCTGGGGCGCCCGCAACGAGACCCTGTCGATCCAGGGCAGCACCAACGGCAGCACCTTCACGTCGGTCAAGGATTCGGCGAGCTACGCCTTCAACCCGTCCGCCAACAACACCGTGACCATCACCTTCACGGCCACGACGCAGCGTTACTTCCGGCTCAACGTCACCGCCAACAGCGGGTGGCCGGCCGCCCAGATCTCGGGCTTCCAGGTCTGGAACAGCTGACCTCGCGGTAACCGACGGCCGTCGCCCTCCAGGGGGGTGGCGGCCGTTCGGCCGTTTTTACGCGCTCCAGCCCCGGCGATCAACCGCTGGCTCGAGCGCTACATCGACACCCGTTACCCGGCCGGTCCGAGGGGCTCGGCCGTGGCCCGCACCCGGATGATCGACGACCTCACCGGAGAAGCGTCGGCCGACGGTGCCCGGCAGGTGGTGCTCCTCGGTGCCGGTTACGACAGCCGGGCCTACCGGCTTCCCGCGATGGCCCGGACCACCGTCTTCGAGGTCGATCACCCGGCCACCCAGAGGTCCAAGCAACGCCTGCTCCGCGGTGCCGTCCACCCGGGACTCCGGACGCACGTGCGGCTGGTGCCCGCCGACCTGACGGTCGACGATCTTGCGGCGTCGCTGCGGGCCGCGGGATTCGAGGCCCTCGAGCGTACGGTCGTGGTCTGGGAAGGCGTGACCAACTACCTGACCGGGGAGGCCGTCGACGCCACGATCCGCGGCCTGGCCGCGCTCGCCGGCAGCGACAGCCGGCTGATCTTCACCTATGTCGACCGCGACCTGACCCTGTTCCTCGACCTGTCGGCCCGCGAGGCCGCCGACCGCTACCTGCTCCCGCTGGGTCGGCACGACCCGGCCTCGTCGTTCTACCGCATCGCCGCCGCGGAGATCCGGTGACGCATGTCTAAGGTTTCCGACGAGCACAAGGCGGCCCGCCGCCGGCAGATCCTCGACGCCGCCGCCCGCTGCTTCGCCCGCGACGGCTTCCACCGCACCTCCATGCAGGACATCGTCCGCGAGTCGGGGATCAGCGCCGGCCTGGTCTACCGCTATTTCGAGGGCAAGGACGACATGATCGCCGCGATCGTCGCCGAGTGGCACGAGCAGCGCCAGATCGTGCTCACCGAGGCCGCCTACCTCGATCTTCTCCGCGCGGTCGGCGACCCGGACGCTCGCGAGCGCATGCGACTCGGCGTACAGATCTGGGCCGAGGCGATCCGCTCGCCGCGTGTCGCCGAGGTCGCCCGGCGCACGATCGACGAGCCACGGGCGGCGGTCGCCGGGCTCTTCGCCGACAACGGCGACGGTTTCGCCCGCGTCCTCATCGCGCTCTACCAGGGGCTGCAGCTGCAGACCGCCTGGGACGAGACGGTTGACAACGAGGCGTACGTCGTCGCCGTTCAGGCCTTGCTGCGGAGGATGGACATCACCTCGGGCGACGGCCAGCCCTCGACGCGATAGCGGAGCGGGGTCAGCAACGGCTCCGGCTGCAGGTCGATCTCGTCCGCGACCACCGACCAGGGCACCTGGAGCGCGACCGCGCCGTCGCGCGCGAAGACGATCGAGCGGGCGGCCGGTAGCAGCGTCACGATCCCGTCGACCCAGGTCGCCACCGTCTCGGCCGGCCCGTTCGCCGGGGCCACCGCGATCAGCTCGCCGACGTGCACGTCGATGCCCGCTTCCCGGTACTGGCCGGTCAGCCACGCGGTCTGGGCGCCGTACTCGCTGGCCGCGAGGATCGCCTCGGCCCGCCGTACGGCGATCTCATGCGGATGGCCGGGCGGTGGGGAGTAGGGCACCGTACGCCCGTCCGGACCGGCCACGTAGCCGACCGGCGACACGCTGCGGGTCGCCTCGGTGAAGTGCTTCTCGACCAGGTCGTAAAGCGGGCCCAGGTCCTCCGGCGGCGAGCAGAGCACCAGCGTGTGGTTGTCCGGCGCGAACGCCATGATCGGCGTGCCGACCCGCTCGCTCACCCCGGCCAGCCAGCCCGGCGCGAGCAGAAGCGAGGTGAAATATGCGTCGCCGTCGTCGATCATCGTGATCATGGCCGTCCCGCGGTTCTGCTCCCACGGGCCGTCCAGCGAGCGCGCGGCGATGCCGGCCAGGTTGTCCCGGGCCGCCGCGAACACCTCGTCGGCGGTCACCTCCCACTCCGGCAGCCGGGCCGCGGTCACGTACGCCATCGCCTCCTTGTGGTCGACGACCACCAGTTCGTGCAGGAACGGCAGCGCCGGGCGGGACAGCGGCGGCTGCATCCCGGGCGGTCCGGCCTGCCCGAACGTCTGCCCGCGCAACACCGGGCGCAGCCTCGGGCGTACGGACTCCCAGCTGTCTTCGGACCGGGGCGCGGTCATGATCCGGACGAGTTGTTCGATCCGTTCCTTGCGCTGGGGGGCCGGCGCACCGGCCGCTTCCTGATAGATGTTCGACAGGTAGAGCCAGGCCGCCGAGCCACCCTCGTCGCGATGGAGCGCGATCGCGAACCTGTCCGGATGGTAGGTCGCGCTGCGCACGCCCGGCATCCGGCGCACGATCCGCAGCGCCTGGGCGGCGAACCGCCGGCGCGAGGGCTGACCGAGCGACTTGAACCATCCCACCGGCGCACCGTAACCGATCATCGCACCCGGGCGGCGACCGGTAGCGGACAGAATGGGGACATGGAATCCACGGAATACGACCTGATCGTGCTGGGTGCCGGTCCGGTCGGCGAGAACATCGCCGACCGCGCGGTTTCCGACGGCCTCACCGCCGCGCTGGTCGAGCACGAGTTGGTCGGCGGCGAGTGCTCGTACTGGGCCTGCATGCCGTCCAAGGCGCTGCTCCGGTCGGGCCAGGTGCTGCGGGCCGCCCGAGCGGTGCCCGGGGCGGCCGAGGTGACGCGCGGCGGCGTCGACGTGCGCGCGGTGCTGAAACGCCGCGACGCTTTCGCGTCGAATTGGAACGACGACGGCCAGGTGCAATGGGTCCGGGGTGCGGGCATTTCCCTGGTACGCGGTCACGCCCGGCTGTCCGCACCGAAGCAGGTGACCGTGACCGCCGCCGATGGCACCGAGACGGCGCTGACCGCCCGGCACGCCGTGGCCGTCTCCACCGGGTCGGACGCCCTCGTCCCCGACATCGACGGGCTGGCCGACGCCGACCCGTGGACCAGCCGGGAGGCGACGAGCGCCCAGGAGGTGCCGGCCAGCCTCGCGATCATCGGCGGCGGGGTGGTGGCGACCGAGATGGCCACCGCGTACGCCGATCTCGGCTCGGAGGTCACGCTGATCGCCCGGGCCGGCCTGCTCACCGGCACTGAGCCGTTCGCCGGTGAGATCGTCGCGCGCGCACTGTCCGCCCGCGGCGTGAAGGTGCTGCTCAAGACCCATGCCGTGGCGGTAAACCGCGACTCGGGCGGGGTCGCGCTGTCGTTGAGCGACGGCCAGCGGGTCACCGCCGAGGAGGTGCTGGTCGCGACCGGCCGCACCCCGCGCAGCGTCGGCATCGGGGTCGAGGCGGTCGGCCTGACTCCGGGGGAGTGGCTCCGGACCGACGACACGATGCGGGTCGAGGGCTTCGACTGGCTCTACGCGGCGGGCGACGTCACCGGCCGTGCCCTCCTCACCCACCAGGGCAAATATCAGGCCCGGGCGTGCGGTGACGTGATTGCGGCGCGGGCGCTCGGCCGGCCGGTGGACGAGAGGCCGTGGGGCACCCACGTCGCCACGGCCGATCACCGCGCGGTCCCGCAGGTGATCTTCACCGATCCGGAGGTGGCGACGGTCGGGCTCACGGCCGAGGCGGCGCGCGCGCAGGGGTACGAAATCAGGGTCGTCGACTACGAGATCGGCAACGTCGCCGGGGCCGCCCTGCACGCCGACGGCTATCAGGGCACGGCCCGGATGGTGGTCGACGAGAAGCGCAAGGTGCTGCTCGGCGTGACGATGGCCGGTCCCGACGTGGGGGAGATGTTGCAGGCGGCCACGTTCGTGGTCGTCGGCGAGGTGCCGCTCGACCGTCTATGGCACGCGGTGCCCGCTTATCCGACGGTCAGCGAGGTCTGGCTGCGACTGTTGGAGGCGTACGGCCGGCCGTAGCAGTTCTGGAAATGGCGCGACGGCCGAGGTGTGCACGCCTCGGCCGTCGCGTTTCCATTCTTCGATCAGTGGTGGAACGGCGGGCGGTGCGTCGGCCGGCCGTGACCGAACGGGCCCCGGTGCGAGCTGACCGACAGCTGCCAGTCACCGTGGTGACGGCCGAAGCGGACCAGGTTGCAGTCGTGCCGGTCCCAGCGGTCGCGCATCTCACCGAAGCGGCCGCTGCGCTCGCACTGCAGCCGGCTGTGGAAGTAGCCCACGACGCGGTCGTGACCGCCGTGGTCCTTGGCGGCGGTGGCCGTAGAGGCCGACGCCGGGCCGGCACCCATGGTCAGGGCGGCCGCAACAGCCATTCCCGTCATTGCCAGCAAGCGAGTCGCTTTATTCATGGAAATCACCTTCATTTCTAACCGTGATCGGGGGTTGTGTGCCGAGCATAGGAGCCTTCCGGCATTCGCGCCGTCGGCAACGCGCACACGATAAGGTGACTTTTCGCGGCAATGTGAAGGAATAGACGAATTGTTCAACAAATGATCAGAGGCGCGTTTATTTTGACGCGCCAGCACATTTAAGTATTGCATTTAGAATTGGCCGTGAGCTGCACTGTTCCGGCCGCGCCGGCCCGATCGGGCCGACACCCGGTCCAGTGTGGACGGCATCCGTGCGCCACGACGTGCCGCCCCGACCCCAGGCCGTCGTCCTGGCGATCCTCTGAACCGCGGTGGGCGCGCCCACGCCGCCGAGGCCTCCGTCCCATCCCCGCCGGCCCGCCCCAGCCCGATCCACCACGTCGACGCGCACACGATCGTCCGGCACCGGCATCACGCCGCACACCCCGGGGCCTGGCCGTGGTCACCACGCCATCAGTCGGCTCTGCGAACCGTGAGCGCCCAGCTCAGGATGTGGCGACTGCGCTGGTCGTGATCGACCCGACCGACGGTGGCGTACGTACGCCCGTACTCCGACGGTGACAAGAGCAGCTGCCGCTACGACAACGCCTCCGCGCTGCATCCGGCCGCATCGACCGTCAAAGCGGTCGTGCCGCCGGCGCGCTCACGGAAGGTGTCGGCTATAAGTCACGCTGGGGCGCCGGCTCGCCCCCGCCGCCTCCCGACCCGACGAGCGGGCCCGGCTTTCACCGGGCCCCATCCATCGGTTCGGTCAGGGCTTGGTCAGGAGGCAACCGGTGACGGTCAGGTCGATCGTGCGGCTGGAGCCGACGCAGGTGGTGAACCAGTACGTCTCCTCGCCGTAGCTCTGGCCCTGGTACGCGTGCGTGGTGCCGTTCGCGTCGACCTCGCACGGGTTGTTCAGCGTGCACATCTCGCCGTCGTCGTTGCCGGTGTTGTTGATGCCGACGATCTGCCCGGACGAGGCGTTCACGATCGGCGAGCCCGATGTGCCGTGGATCGTGTCGCAGTTCGGGTCGTAGCGCAGCGAGTCGTGCCAGGTCCACTGGTCCTCGCGGAGCGTCGGCACGAAGCTGGAGATCTGGCAGCTCCAGATCTCCTTCCAGTAGCTGGACGGGATCGAGACCGCGGTGCCGGCGGCCGGGTGCGCGCTCGAGATGGTCAGCGCGGTCGCGCCGTAGCGGCTCGAGAGCGTGGCGAACGTGCTCGTCAGGCGGTAGAGGGTGACGTCGGTGCCGGTCATCGTCGCGTAGATGACGCGGTCAGCCTTGACCGTGGCCAGCGCGCGGCCGCTGCTGTTGAGCAGCGTGCCCGACCGGCTGCTGGTGCGGTTCTGCAGGACCACGCCGGCGTTGATGAATCCGCCCTCGTAGCAGTGCCCGTTGGTGAGCATCATGGCCCGGTCGCTGCTGACCGAGGTGGGGAAGCGCACCAGTGACGCCGAGCAGTTGCTCAGCGAGATGGTGTTGGCGAGGGTGACCGCCGTGGCGGCCTGGGCCGGTGCTCCACCGATGAGGACACCGGTCGCGGCGGCCAGACCGGCCGCGACCATTGCGAGCGCCCGTCGTACGCGCATGAAGGATCCCTTCTTGCCGGTGCGGCGGGTGGCCGAGGTCGGGCAGCCCGCCGCACGGTGAGGCGGCGCGGCGCGTGACGGGTCGGCGGCACGCTAACGCCGAACAGGTTGCCCGTACCCTGGCATCTACATTGATCAATGTCAATTAGGAGGGAACCATCCAGCCCAGCACCGGCGTGCCCTGCAACGCGACGATCGCGCACATCACCAGCAGCAGGACGACACTCCACAGCACCACCCGCCGGAAGATGTCGCCCTCCCGGCCGGCCATGCCGACCGCCGAGGCGGCGATCGCCAGGTTCTGCGGACTGATCATCTTTCCGAGTACGCCACCGGACGAGTTGGCCGCCGCCAGCAGCACCGGGTCGAGCCCGGCCTTGGCCGCGGTCTGCACCTGCAGCGCCCCGAAGAGCGCGTTGGCCGAGGTGTCCGAGCCGGTGACCGCGGTGCCGATCCAGCCGAGGATCGGCGAGAGAATGACGAAGACCCCGCCGGTTGCGGCGAGTGCTTCGCCCAGGGTGTTCGTCTGCCCGCTCTGGTTCATGACGTACGCGAGGGCCAGCACTGCCATCACGGTCACGATGGCGTGGCGCAGGTTGGCGTAGGTCAGCCCGTACGCCCGCAGCGCCTTGCCCGCCGATATGCGCAGGACGACCGCGGTGAGGATGCCCGCGACGATCATCATCGTGCCGGCAGCCGGTAGCCAGCCGAAGGCGAACGTGACCGAGGAGAGCGGCTTCCCGTTGGCGCCCAGCACGTGCAGGCCGGGCCACGCGAAGCTGACCGTCCACGGCGACTTGGCC
The DNA here is from genome assembly GCF_044455125.1 of Actinoplanes sp. NPDC051343. NCBI lineage: Bacteria > Bacillati > Actinomycetota > Actinomycetes > Micromonosporales > Micromonosporaceae > Actinoplanes > Actinoplanes sp. NPDC051343. The sequence goes on along the minus strand of NZ_JBITEL010000005.1, from coordinate 226,434 downwards.
AGCGCCGCCTTGACCGGCCCGATGCTGATGATCGAGAAGATCGCGATGATGATGAGGTAGGGCGCGTAGGCCCGCACGATTTCCGCCGGGCTGTCCCGCCGCTCCAATGAGGCCGATGCGGCCGCGGAGGCCCCGGTGGCCCCGGTGGCTCGGGACAACTGCGGGGTCGGCGAGTCCTTACCGCCGCGCGCCGTCCCGTCGGGGTCACCGTCGTCCGGAGGAGACCCCGCAGGCGCCGCCGAGGCCCCGGAGCCGACGGCGGCTCCGGACCCGGCCGAGGTACCGGAGTCGCCCGACGAGCCAGAGCCGCCCGACGAGCCCGAGCCGGCCGACGAGCCGGATGCGACCGCAGGGCCGGAGCCGGCCGACGAGCCGGGAGCGCCGGATGTCGACGCCGCCAAAGTGGCCACCGACGACGGCGGAGCCGCGCCGGCCGTCACCATGTCCGGCTCGTGGGACGGTTTCCAGATGCGCAGGAAGCCGATCACCGAAGCCGCCGACAGCAGCGCCGCCACGATGTCGGTCAACGGCACCGACAGATAGTTCGAGGCCGCGAACTGCGCCACCCCGAACACCAGCCCGGCCGTGAGGGCGACCGGCCAGGTCTGGCGGAGTCCCCGCTTCCCGTCGATGACGAGGACGAGGACCAGCGGCACGACCACGGCCAGTATCGGCGTCTGCCGCCCGACCATCGCACCGAGCGTGTCGCTGTTCAGCCGCGGGTCGTCACCGGCCCCCGCGGCCACCGTGCCGAGCGTGACGATCGGCGTTGCCAGCGCCCCGAACGCGACCGGCGCCGTATTGGCGATCAACGCCACCGACGCCGCCCGGATCGGACTGAACCCGAGCGCGATCAGCATGACCACGGTGACCGCTACCGGCGTACCGAAGCCGGCCAGCGCCTCGAGCAGCGCGCCGAAGCAGAACGCCACGATGACGGCCTGGACGCGCATGTCCGGGCTGACCCGCGCCATCGATCGGCGCAGCACGTCGAAGTGGCCGCTGACCACGGTCAGGTTGTAGACCCAGATCGCGTTGAGCACGATCCACAGGATCGGGAAGAAGCCGAACGCCGCGCCCTCGGTGGCCGAGAGCACGGACTGTCCGACCGGCACGGAGTAGACGGTTATCGCGACGACCAGGGCCACCACCAGGGCGATGACGCCGGCCAGCCAGGCGCGCATGCGCAGCACGCCGAGCAGCACGAAGAGCGTTAGAAGGGGAAGAACTGCGAAGATCGCGGAGAGACCGACCGAATTGCCGACGGGGTCGGTCACGATCCGGAACTGATCCACCATAGGACCCATCCAGGGTTGTCGATCGTTCCGATCAATCTAAACCGCGCATGACCGAAACGAACAGCCCTAGATCCCGATGCGACCGAACCGCACGTCGCCCCACGACCAGATCGCGGTCAGTTGCACCCGCTGCCCGGGCTTCGGCGCATGCCAGACCCGGCCCACGCCGGCATAGACCGCCACGTGGTAGGCATGGCCGCCGCTCAGCCAGAAGACCAGATCGCCCGGCCGGGCGGCGGCTTTCGCGATGTGCCGGGCGGCACGGAACTGCCCGTCGGCCGTACGCGGGAGGCTGATCCGCACACTCCGATACGCGTACCCCGTCAAGCCGGAGCAATCGAAGGCGCTCGGCCCGGTGGCGCCGAAGCGGTACGGCTTTCCGTGTTGAGCACGCGCCGCGGCCACGATGTGATAGCTACGCATTCTCGCCGCGTACGCAATTCCAGCGGGAGTCGAACGCGCCGCGCAAGTGCCGGCGGCGGGAGCAATGGTCAGCACCACCAGTGCGGCGGCGATGAGAATGGCGAGACGAACCGGCAGAGCCTTGACGTCGAGAAACACAAAGAATCCTTGGTCCTTCAACCGCCTGCGAGGTTAGCTGTCGGATCAGGCCGGAAGGACGGCCCGTCGCGCGTGGCGACCTCACCCCGAGCCGGCTGGTGAGCCGGCATGATGGTTCCCCCGTCCCCGCTCACTGAAGATCCTGATAGGAGTCGGTTTCCTCGACGCTCTCGGTGAGCGGGACTCGGCGCCCGAGAGCGACCTCCCGTCGGGGAGGCACCGCATACCCATCGGCGGCCCTCCGTGATTCGACAGTTCACGCGCCGCGTCCCGCCCGCCTCATTGGTCCCGAACCGGAGGCCCCGGTCGCTACCTCTCCGGACATCGCAGCCGGATCGACCCGATTCGGCGGAAAAATACGGCCGCCGGACGGTGAACCTCGTCACCGAATTCGTTGACCCCCGAAAGTGGATATCGGTTAAGCGCGAGCCCGGATCGGTCGAAAGGTATTGGGATAGACCTCTGCAAAGGGCGGTGAATTGCATGGTTCTGCACCAGATCGGAGAGTGGACTGATGCGGAACTTCCCCGGCTCAACCGGGCGATTCTTTCCGGTGATGCCCCACCGGGACTACTCACCGAGCAGTGCACTCAGGTGCTTTTCCCGCTATTGCCGCAACCCGACCGAGTGCCCGCTGAGCAGGCAAAACGCTTGGCCGTACGCCTCGGATTCGTCGGCGCCTCGCTCGGCCGGCACTACCAGGAGCGGACGCCGGAGGGAAAGCGGACGCCGGAGCGGGCATACGACGGCCTGACCGTCGGTGACCTGCCTTTTCGTCTCTACTTCGAGGCGATCGCGGAGCGGACCGGCACCGGACACTGCGGCCGCGACACCTATGCCTCCCTGGTCCGCTGGAACGTCGGCACGCTGAAGGTCCTGCGAGGCGACGAGACGATGGCCGTGCTGCCCGGCGTCTTCGACGACGGCAAGGTGCGCAGTTACACCGGCACGCCAGGTGAGGAGCGCTTCTTTCTGCTGGTCAAGAAGGGCGAGGCGGTCGAACTCGCGATCAACGACGTGCTGGGGCCGCTGACCGGGGACGAGGGCGTCCTGCTCGGCGCCGAAGCCCTCGACCGGGTGCGCCTCGCGATCGAGCTGCTGGTCGCGCTGCGCGAACTGTTCCGCGATTTCGCCGCGCTCCCGCCCGAGCGCAGCATGCCGACCGACCAGTTCCTCGACGTGTTCCGGCAGTTCGCGGTCCATTGGACGCCCGGCGACGTCCCGCCCAGCGGCGCACTCGACCCGGAGGCGCTGAAACGGGACTTCCTGCTCGGCCTCAACCTCGACGGGTACGAGAGCAACGTCCGGCGCCTCTTCCCGGCGTTGCTGACCGCCGAGCGGGAGGCGATCGAGTCGATGATGGCCGAGCCGACGCTGCCCGAGCGTGTGCTCGCCGGCCTCGGCCGGTCGCCCGCCTCGCTGCGGGAGGCCGACCGGGGTGACCTGGTCCGGCTGGTCGGCGAGCATCCCGGCCTGGTCGACTGGTATCTGCTGCTCGCGGCGCACGCCCGGGCGGCCGGTGCGCACCTCATGCTGAGTAAGAAGTTCCTGTTCAAGCCGCAGCAGCGCCGGGATGCGGCAGGTCTCGGCGACCGGCCTCTGGTGTCGAACCGGTCCGGCACGACCGGCATGAACGAGACCTTCCTGGAGCGGATCACCCGGGCCCGGCAGGACCACCTGCTGGCGCCACTGCGCCGCGTCATAACCCGTGAAACACCAGAAACCACCACCAATACGGGTGTATCGTCGCCGATATCCGTTTCCCGTATGGGCTAAGGCGGTACGCAATGGGCCCCCAAGCCGTCGAGGTCGGTCATGAGCAGCTCATGGCCCTGATCGACCACACCTCGGCGGTCATCTACATGCGCGACGCCGACGGCCGCTACCTGCTCGTCAACCGTGAGTACGAGCGGCTGTTCAAGCTGCACCGCGAGGAGATCGTCGGTCTGACCGACCACGACCTGTTCCCGGAGCCGATCGCCGACGCGTTCCGGGCCAACGACCTGCAGGCATTCGCCCGCGGGGTGCCGGTGCAGGTCGAGGAACAGGCGCCGAGCGACGACGGGCTGCGCACCTACGTGACCGTCAAGTTCCCGCTCACCGACCCGCGCGGCCGGGCGTACGCGGTCTGCGGCATTTCGACCGACATCACCGAGCGGAAGCTGGCCGAGGAGGAGGTGCGCCGCCTCAACGACGAGCTCGAGATGCGGGTCCGTCAGCGCACCGCCGAACTCGAGGCGTCGACCCGCGAACTGGACGCGTTCGCGTACTCGGTCTCGCACGACCTGCGGGCCCCGCTGCGCTCCCTCGAGGGCTTCAGTCAGGTGCTGCTCGAGGACTTCGCCGACGATCTCGAGGAGGAGGCGCAGCGCTACCTGGGTCGCATCCAGGCCAACGTCACCCGGATGGCCCAGATGATCGACGACCTGCTGCATCTCTCCCGCGCGACCCGCTCCCAGCTGCGCCGCGAGCACACCGACCTGTCCGAGCTGTCCCGCGAGGTGCTCGCCGAACTGGCCGCCCAGCAGCCCGGCCGCCGGGTCGAGATCCATGTGCCGGACGGACTGGTCGCCCGGGCCGACCCGCACCTCGTACGCCTCGTCCTGCAGAATCTGATCGGCAACGCCTGGAAGTTCACCGCCCACCGGGACGACCCGGTGATCCGCATCGGCGTGCGGCGACAGGACGGCATCGACGTCTTCTCGGTCGAGGACAACGGCGCCGGTTTCGACCCGACCTACGCACACAAGATGTTCGACCCGTTCCAGCGGCTGCATTCGGCGGCCGAGTTCGAGGGCACCGGGATCGGACTGGCCATCGTCGCGCGGATCGTCACCCGGCACGGCGGGCAGATCCGGGCCGACGGCACCCCGGACGGCGGCGCCACCTTCCGGTTCAGCCTGACCGCCGCCCCGGCCGGTTGGGAGCTGCGATGACGAGCCACGGGCCGATCCTCCTGATCGAGGACAATCCGGACGACGTGCTGCTCACCATGCGCGCGTTCGGCAAGAACCGGATCAGCAACGAGGTGGTGGTCGCGAACGACGGCGAGCAGGCGCTTCATCTGCTGCTGCCGTCCGAGGGCGAGGCGGTCCACCCGGCGCTCGTGCTCCTCGACATCAAACTGCCGAAGATCGACGGACTCGAGGTGCTGCGGAAGGTCCGGGCCGACGACCGTACGCGTTCTCTCCCGATAGTCGTGCTGACCACCTCGAACGAGGAGCGCGACATCGTGGACAGCTACCGGCTGGGGGCGAACAGCTTTGTCCGCAAGCCGGTGGTGTTCGACGAGTTCGTCAAGGCGGTAAACGTGCTCGGCATCTACTGGCTGCTGGTCAACGAACCGGCCCCGGTCCCGGCCGGGAGCTGATCGCATGGACGAGGTCAAGGTCCTGGTCGTCGACGACAGCGACGACGACGCCCTGCTGATCATCCGCCAGTTGACCAAGGCGGGTCTCGAGGTCAGTCACGTGCGCGCCGACACCGCCGCCGACGTGGCCGCCGCTCTCACCGACTGGTCCCCCGACGTCGTGATCTCCGACTACACGATGCCGTCGTTCCGGGCCGAGGAGGCGCTCGAACAGGTCCGCGCGCACGACGCCGACATCCCGTTCCTGCTGGTCTCCGGCCAGGTCGGCGAGGAGACGGCGACCGCGATGATGCGCGCCGGGGCGCGGGACTTCGTACTCAAGGGGCGGCTGGCCCGGCTCGCCCCGGCCGTGCAGCGTGAGCTGCGCGAGGCGGCCGAGCGCCGGCGCCGGCGGCGGGCGGAGGACGCGCTGCGGGAGAGCGAGGAACGTTTCCGCCTGATCGCCGAGCACGCGCAGGACATCATCTTCCGCTACCGCCTGGTCCCCGAGCCGGTCATGGAATACCTGAGCCCGGCCGTCGAGGCGATCACCGGGTACCGCCCCGAGCAGTTCTACGAGCACCCGGGCCTGATCTTCAGCCTGGTCGAGCCGGAGGATCGGGTGGTGCTGGCCCAGTCGTGGTGCGAGGACCACGAGGGCATGGTCACGATCCGCTGGAACCTCCGGTCGGGTGGCGTCGCGTGGATCGAGCAGCGGGCCGGCGCGATCCTCGACCGGGACGGCCGGGCGGTCGCGGTCGAGGGCATCCTGCGCGACATCACCGAGCGGGTGCGGGCCGAGCAGAACAAGCTCGAGCTGGAACAGCAGTTGCGGCAGTCGGAGCGGCTCGACTCGCTGGGCCGGTTGGCCGGCGGCATCGCCCACGACTTCAACAACATCCTCGCGGTGATTTCCGGCTACGCCACGATGCTTGCCGAGGAGCTCGAGGAAAATGGTCCGAATCGGGCTGACGCGCAGGCGATCGAACAGGCGGCCGCCCGCGGCAGTGCGCTCACCCGGCAGCTGCTGATCTTCAGTCGGCTGGAGCCGTCCCGGCCCGAGACCCTCGATCTGAACGTGGTCGCCACCGACATGCAGCGGCTGCTGGCGCGCACGCTGGGTGAGGACATAGAACTGCGGACCGTACTCGGGCCGGATCTTCCGCCGATCACCATGGACCGCAGCAAGCTCGAGCAGGTGCTCATGAACGCGGTGATGAACTCGCGCGCCGCGATGCCCAGCGGCGGCCGGTTGACGATCGGCACCGCGGCCGAGCCGGACGGCGACTTCGTCTGCCTGACGATCACCGACACCGGCTGCGGGATGGCGCCGGAGGTCGCGGCGCGGGCGTTCGAGCCGTTCTTCACGACCAAGGGGCGGGGCAACGGGACCGGGCTGGGGCTGGCCACCGCGTACGGCGTGGTGACCGACGCCGGCGGGACGATCGGCCTGGAGTCACAGCCCGACCAGGGCACCACCGTGCGAGTCCGCCTGCCGGCCGGATCCACCGGTCCAGCGGGTGAGGCCGTCGTCGCTCGAACCCCCTCCGCCGGTGGCCGTGGCCAGCGGATCCTCGTCGTCGAAGACGAGGACGGGGTACGCGACATCGTGTGCCGCATTCTGAAGAAAGCGGGCTATGACGTTCGCGCCTCCGGCGACCCGCAGGAGGCGCTGAAGATGTGCTTGGACTTCAATCTCCATGTCGATGCCCTTCTGAGCGATGTCATCATGCCCGGCATGTCCGGCACCCAGCTCGCCGCCGAGTTGCGCCGTACGCGCCCGGGCCTGCCCGTGCTCTTCATGTCCGGTTACACCAGTGGCCCGAAGCCCGGCGGTCAGGAGCTGCCGCTGGACGCGCCGCTGCTCTACAAGCCGTTTCAGACCGATCAGTTGCTGCAGACGCTCGATCAGCTTCTGCATCGTTCGCGGTGATCAATTCCAGTTACGTTTCGTGGTTCGCTCGCGACGACTGATCACGATCAGTGCTCCTGCCGGCCTCGTTGCGACCCGCATATCCGAGCAGATCCCGGCCTCCGTAGCGGCCGTTCGCTCGCGTCTCCGGTCCGATTCCCGACGTCCCATTCGAGGCTTTCGAGATTCTTTCCTAAACGCGAACATCATCCGATCCGGTCGTCGATCTTCAGTTTTCCGACCCGGTGGGAAGATCCGGATCGCCCTGACCTGCGATCTCGACTAATGTCGGCACGTGACGTCGACCTGCAATTACGCGCCTGTTCACGTGCAAGTTGCAGACTCCGAGGACGTCCACTAGCCGTCCGTCGACATTGGCACCAAAGAATCGGCGAACACGCATTGTGCTTGAGGCGTCACTCTTCGTACTCTGATGGTCAACACTTATCGATCAACGTGAGTGCGGAAGCGGGCCGGCCTGGCGGAGGCCCGCGGGGGAGAGCAGCCATGCTTGTCAAGGTCATCGATCAAGTTCCCGACGGCGATCTGCGCGAGACCCTGTGGAAGCTCTACGAAGATTCCTTCGCTGAGCTCCGCTCGCTGGCAGTCCAACGGCACCTGATGTACCGGTCCGAGTTCGACGAGGTGATGGACGATCCGCGGATCAGCAAATACCTCGCCCTGGAGGACAACGGCACGCCGGTCGGCATCGCGACCTACACCAACGATCTCGAAGCGGTGCCTCTGATCGCACCGGAGTACTTCGAGCGCCACTGGCCCGAGCACTACGCGGCAAAGAAGATCTGGTACATCGTTTTCGTCGCCGTCAGTCCGCAAGCGCAGGGTCGCGAGGCATTCGCTCTCCTGTGCGAGCAGTTGTACCTGGTGGCGTCGACGCAGAACGGCTTGGTCGGCTTGGACATCTGCACTTACAACGACGATGTCCGGCACATGTCGCGGATCTTCCGGGTGTTGGTTCGCCGGATGGCCGACAACATGAGGTTCAGCCGAATCGATCAGCAGTCCTACTGGCTGTACGAATTCCCCTCTGCCGCGTAGTAGCTCTCTCGTCGGTCGGGGGCTCAGGGCATAGGCAACCTCCACATGGTCCAGAGGGATGGTCCGTCGGGCAGCTCGATCACGGACCGGACCCGGTATCCGTGTCGGAGGTAGAAGTCCCGGTTACGGGGGTGGTTGGCCTCCAGGTACGCGGGGAGGCCGGCCTGGTCGAGCCGGGCATGGTGGCGGTCGAGCAACGCGCTGCCGATGCCCCGGCGCTGGCTTCCGGGTCGGACAGCCAGGAATGCCAGGTAGTGATGCGGCTCAAGAGGGTGACGGGCGTCGAGTGCGGTGTCGAGTTGGCACGCTCGCTCGAAGGCATCGCCGGCCACCTCCTTGAGCCGCCTTTCGTAGTCCTGCGGGGGCGGGAGCGGCGAGGTCAGCGGGAACCAGAGTGCGACTCCGGACAATTGCCCGCCGGCCGCGTCGGCCGTGGCGTACACCTCACCGCACCGCACCGCGTGCTCCACGAAGATCTCGAGGTACCGCGGGCCCTCGGTCCGGCGCTGCTCGAGGTCCGGCTGAAGCCATTGCGCGACCGGCCCGTCCTGCATCGCCTCGGCGACGAGGTTCGTGATCTCGGCCGTGTCGACCGGCGCGACGTTGCGGATGACCAGTTCCTGGATGGCGTACGTCATCGGTCCGTCCCTTCGGAGTCTCAGTACGGATAGCTCCGTGCGCCCACCGGGTCGGCGTGCAATGCGCGAGGGAACGAGTCGTCCGGGAGCAGGCTGACCCGGCCCTCGGTGCCGCGGCCGATCGCCGCGTAGACCTCCGGTCGCGTGACCCGCATGATCAGCGCCCAGATCACGCCGATCAGAGCCACACCCACGTAGAGCGGGGGGATCACCCACTGGAACGGGGAGTTCTTCGGCACCTGGAGCAGGTCACCGAAACCGATCACGGTCGCTATGAGCACCACGGTGAGAAGAAGGAAAGCGAGTCCGGGTGCGATGTAGGCCCGGAGGGTGTTCTCGCCCCGTTTGGATCGGCTGAAGAACGCGACCACCGCGGCCGAGCACAGCCACATCAGGATCAGCACACCGAGTCCACCGATCGTGGTCAGCCACGCGAAGACGTAGACCAGTGGCTCGACGTGCCCCGCCGCGTATGCGGTCAGGACGCCGAGTGCGAGCAGGCTCTGAGTGACCGAGCCGAGCAACGGAGCCCCGGTGCGCGGGTGGGTGTGACCCCACGCGGCGGGCAGTACGCCCTCGCGGCCGAGAGCGAACTGATAGCGGGCGACGGCCGCGTGGAACGCCAGGAGGGCGGCGAACACGCTCGTGAGGAAGAGGAGATAGCCGACGTCCACCAGGACGGTGGGGAGGTACTTGGAGACGAGGAAGAACACCAGGTCGGTCTGATGCGCTCCGGCCACCGCGGCGATTCGATCGGGTCCCGTCGCGACCGACATCGCCCAGGCGGACAGACTGCACAGCAGACCGGCCAGCATGACCGCCCAGTGCGTGGCGCGGGCGATCGTGCGCTTGGGGTCCTTGGCCTCCTCGGACAACACCACTGTCGCTTCGAAGCCGACGAAGCCGGCGATGGCCAGCACCAGCAGCGAGCCGCCGACCGGGGTGAGCAGGGGGCCGGGGTTGAACTGGCTGACCGTGACGTGATGGTTGGCCGGGTGGGCCAGCATCACGAGGTCGTAGATGAGAACGAGGCTGATCTCGGCGACCAGCAGCACGGCCAGCACGCGGCCGGACAGGTCGACCCAGAGCAGACCGAGTACGGCGAGCACGGCCCAGGTGACCAGTGCGCATGCGTACCACGGCACCTTGAAGCCGAACTCCAGCAGGATGTTGGAAGCGGCGGAGCCGAAGAGGCCGAACAGGCCGATCTGCATCAGCGAGTAGGCCGGTAGGGCTACGAACGCCGCGCCGACTCCGGTCACGCGGCCGAGGCCGTGACTGATGTAGGAGTAGAAGGCGCCGGAGTTGACGATGTGCCGGCTCATGGCCACGAACCCGACCGTGAACAACGAGAGGATGCCGGCCACCACGAGATAGGCGATCGGCACCGCGGTGCTCCCGATGATCGCGTAGATCGTGGAGATTGCTCCGATGATGACGGTCAGCGGGGCAGCACCGGCCACCCCGAAGAACACCACGGACGGGACTCCGAGCCGATTTTTCGCCAGTGCTTGCCCGACGATGTCCGGCCCGGCCTCATCCTTTTTCACCATCAGCAGCCTCCCGGCCCAGTGTTCGAAGTTGTTCTGGCGGAGGTGATGGCGCCCGGCGGCGCTCACCTTCGACCGACGGTCAGGACCGAGCCCACGGAGGCCTCGGTGATCTCGACAAGTTCCCTCAGATCGCTCGGCAGCGACTCCACCGCGTTGGGCAGGGTCTGGAATGCGTGCCGGTGCATCTCGAAGTCGTAGAGCACGTGGCGGGTGAGACCGGTGGCGGCGATCAGGCCGACCAGCAGCCGGTCGCTCACGCTCATCTCCACGCCGCGTACGAGAAGGTTGGCCAGGCGGGCCGGCGCCCAGGCGGCGGCATTACGCTGCTCCGCGCTGTTGGGCATATATAAGGTCTGGGTGCTGAGCATGCGGCGGCGCACGACCGGCTCGACCGCGCCGAGGCGCATCAGGCGTTCGCCCACGCGGGCCGCCGAGTCCTGCGAGAGGAAGGCGAGCCAGGTGCGCACGTCGCGATGCCGCGACTGGGCGATCAGCAGATCGAGAATGTCGTGGGCGAGCGCGTCGGTCGGTGGGTGCCGGTCGAGAATGATCAGGTCGCCGTCGGCGATCCCGATGCGTCCCTCGAGGATCAACTCGCCGATCAGCGCGCCGGCCAGGCCGAGGCCGGTCGCCCGGGGATGCAACCGGGACCGCCCGGTGCGGTCCTCGTGTGCGATCAGGAAGTACTGGTCAGCCAACACGCCTGTCCACGCCCCTTAGACAGCATTGAGACTCTCTTTTTCTTGCTCGCTTCGTTGCGGCGAACCCATGGCGACCGATTCGCTGGTCGTGGGTCCGATTGATGTTGAAACAGTGCGGTTCTCGGAATCGAGACGTCACTGTGGGTAGAGGTTGGGATAACTCGATGTCTCGCGCATCATGTACCCAACTTCAAGGTCATGACAAGGAGTACTAGACTTCTTATTCAGGCCTCCCGTCCAGCGCTGTCCAAGTTGGATCATGGGTAGGCCGGGTCTACTATCAGCCTCATCAGGACCGAGGGAGTCCAGGTGACCGTTGACGAGGGCCCCACGCTGCGACGACGCCGCCTGGGTGCGGAGTTGAAACGCTGTCGTGAGGCCGCGGGATTGACGCAGGAAAATGTGTCCCGCCATTTCGAGTGGCATGCGGCCAAGGTGACGCGCATCGAGACCGCGCGCGTGGCTGTCACCCCGCGCGACGTCAAGGACCTGCTCACCCTCTACAACGTCCGCGACGACGAATACCGCGAGGCGCTGGTCGAACTGGCGCGTCTCTCCCGCGAACGCACCTGGTGGACCGACTACCGCGACATCATGCGCCCGGGCAACTTCATCGGCCTCGAGGCCGGCGCCGCCGTCATGCGCACCTGGGAGCCGATCGTCCTTCCCGGCCTGCTGCAGACCGAGGAATACATGCGAGCCCTGCTGCAGACCGGCCGTCCCGACGATTCGGCCGCCGACCTGCAGCGCCGCGTCTCGCTACGCCTGACCCGGCAGGGCCGCCTGAGTGGCAACCGTCCGCTGGAGCTGCACGCCATCGTCGACGAGTCCGCGGTGCGCCGGGCCATCGGCGGCCGGGACATCATGGCCAAGCAACTGGCCTATCTGATCGAGGTCGTCCAGCGGCCGAACGTGACGCTGCAGATCCTGCCGTTCGAGGCCGGGGCGCACCAGTTCCTGGGCGGGTCGGCGGCGCTCCTGGAGTTCCAGGAGACCTCCCATCTGGATGTCGTCTATCTGGAAGGGCTGGCCGGAGACCTGTATGAGGAACAGCCGCACGAGGTTGCCCAATACCGTCAAGAGTTCGACCGGCTGAGCGCGGCGGCGCTCGACGCCCGTGGAACCGTCAAGATGATCGAGAGCCTGCTGCACCCGTAAGGCCGGGCCGTCCGGCAGTTCGGCCATGGCTGCGATTGCGGCGGGCTCCGGCTTCCGAGCACAGTGGACCTGGGGCGGGCAGTAGATTCGCGGTCGGCGGTTCGTCGATTACCGACTGTAGTGGCGCGAGCTGTGACGATCAGTCGCCCGGCGTTCCGCTTCGGCATTCCGAGCAGCGCATTCAGCCCCAGAAACCCTCGTCTGGGTGTTGTCTATCCAGAAGCCCTTGCGGGAGACTACAGAACGTGCACCGCATCGGCTGCACACCAAAACCGCATATGGAGGGAGGTGCTTGGGATTGCTCGCGCACCAACTCAACGGTGCTGCCTGGAAGAAAGCCAGCCGCAGCAACGGTAATGGCGGTAACAACTGTGTCGAAGTCGCCTTCCTTGACACGGGCGTCGCCGTTCGCGACAGCAAGGACCAGTCAGGTCCGGCTCTTATGTTCACGAAAGCGGAGTGGACCGCTTTTGTGGGCTCGGCCAAGGACGGCGAATTCGACCTTTCCTGAGAATGGACACTACCGATAGGCACCGAGCGATGGGAAGTGCCTACGCAACGTCAGCTTTCTCGGTATGTGCCTAAAGAAGTGCCGCAACGCCCCGGTCGCGGGGCGTTGCGGCACCAATACCGAGGGTTAAGTGCCGACCCCACCTCGGGCGGTGGCGAGGTTGGCCAACTGGACCCTCTCGAGCGCGTTGACGGGCCCACCGTCGCTGGTCACGGCCAGTGCGAGCGTGTTGGGCCCGTGTGGATCGAGGACTCCGGTCGGGAGCACGAACGTGTGCTGCGGTCCGACATCGGCGATGTACTGACCCATGTTCCAGCCGTTCACGAAGATCAAGACCCGGTAATGGCCGCGCGGCTGCGTACTTGACGAGTCGCCGCCAATCGTCAGACCGAGCGAGGCGTCCTCGCCGCGCGGCACCCGCAGATCGAATGTGGTGCGGTACCACGACGTGCCGGCCGGGGCGTCGGTGTCGGGGACCGGCCGTGTGGTCCACCCACGATCGTCGAAGCCCGGCAGGTACCAGCCGGTGCGCTCGCCGTACAGGCCGCCGTTGTTGAGCGGGCCGCGCACCCGGTCGGCCGACGAGTCTCCACCCTGGATCTTCCAGGTGACCGCGGTGGACAGGCCGGTGACACCGATCAGGCCGCGGCCCTCCTTGTGGGCGTCGTTCACGCCGCCGTCCTCGTTGTGCGAGTCGTTGCGCACCATCACCGACAGCACGTGATCGCCGTCCGGCATCCCCGGTGGCACCACGAAGGTGGCGGTTCCGCGCGTCGGCGGGGAGGCCAGGTTGGTCGGCAGGACGTACTGGCCCAGGTACTTGCCGTCGAGCCAAGCCTGAATCAGGCCCGCCCCACCGCCGCCGAAGTCGAAGCTGACGCTCGGCGGGGCGGATCCGGCGAAGTGCCCGCGATACCAGACATCCCCGTGGTGGAAGCCGTAGTCGTCGGCGGTCAGCACGACCTGGCCGGCCGGGGGCTTGGTGGTGCTGTTGGTGGTCGTCAGATCGGCGGTCCGCCAGGACACGTCGGCGAAGCCGGGCTGCGACTCGGGCGACTCCGGGGCGTACCTCCAGGTCGCCCGGCTCAGATCGGGCAGCGGAACCGGTGCCGGGCCGGGCAACTGCCGCCAGGCGGTCAGGCTGCGGGAAGTGGTCGGGCGGGCCGGGACGAGTACGCCGTTCCACGTCACCAGCAGCGACTGCCGCGGCCCCCACACCTCGAGATCAGCCGGCGCCGTGGTGTCGCCGGTCAGCGCCAGCAGCGGACCGGCGGCATGCGCGGTGCGCACCAGTTCCGGGCCGCGCACCAGCACCGGGCCGGCCTCGCTGTCCACCCGCCAGAACGTGTTCGCGGTGCCCTCGTCGGCGATCAGGAGCGTCAGAGCGTTGATGCGTACGCGGATCAGGCCGTGATGCGTATAGGAAAGCTTGAGATCGCCGGTCGCCGGGTCGTAGGAGCTCGTCGCCGACCCGCTGAGCACCTGGACCGCGGGCTTCGACGCGTACCGGAGAACGGTCTCCCCGCTCTCGCCGTCACGTCCGTGCAGGAGCGCAACCCCCGGCAGGTGGGTTTCGATCTCCGACGTCGAATAGACGAGGTGTTGTCCCTCGAGGTCGTAGTCGGCCACCAGGGTCTTGGCGTCCTGGCCGTTCAGGCGCAGGGGCAGCGTGTAGGAGCCGTCGGCGGTGCTGATCGGGAACGTGAAGCTGTCGTCGGTGGTCGCGCTCGACGGGTTGTGCACGGCGAAATAGAAGTGGGTGTCGGTGTCCGGGTTGACGGTGTGCTCAACCTTGACCGCGGTCGAGCTCGGTAGCACGTCGGGACCCTTGTCGACCTTGGTCAGCGGGGCGACGCTCTGCACGAAGTAGCCCAGGCTCTTGAGCGCGGCCGCCTTGGGCCGCAACTGCCGCGCCTCGTCGATCGCCGCGCCGTAGTCGTAGGACGTGTAGACCACCGGGGCCGGCAGCCAGCCCCACGAGGTGCCGCCGAAGGTCATGTAGAAGTTCTGCACGGTGAGCCGGTTGGCGATGTTGGTGCCGTAGAAGACCCGCTCGTAGCCGCTGCCCTGGCGCTGGGCGGTGCACGGATAGGTGCCGACACTGCCCCAGTAGTCGAACCAGCCGCCGCCGAACTCGGCCGCGAAGCCGGGAGTGTTCGGCGAGGCGGTCGCGCCGCCCTTGGCCCCGCCGGCGCCCTGGATGCCCCAGTCCGGGGCGGCGCTGGGCGCGCCGACCGAGCCGTCGGTGTGGCAGGTGCCGCCCGGGTAGCCGTCGAAGGCGTACAGGTCGGTCGGGCCCGGGACGGTGCCCTCGACGCCGGAGTTCGCCGGCACCCAGATGCCGTTGCGGCCCTTGTCGTTGTGGAAGATCGGCACGCCGATGCCGTCGGCGTGCGCTTTGTCGTAGAGATGCTGCAGGTAGTTGCGCTGGCTGGTGCCGGTGGCCGCCAGCTCGTTCTCGATCTGGTAGAGGATCACCGACCCGGTCCCGTTGGTGACCTGATGCCGGGCGATGATCGCGTCGATCGCCGACTGCCACTGATCGGTCGCCGCCAGATAGTCGGGTGCGTCCGAGCGGGCCTTGCCGGCCTGCGTGGTCAGCCAGGCCGGGAACCCGCCGCCGTCGGTCTCGGCGTTGATGTACGGCCCGGGACGCGCGATCACGTAGAGCCCGACCTGATCGGCGATCGTGAGCAGCCGGTCCATGTCGCGCACGCCGGTGAAGTCGTAGACGCCCGGCGCGGGCGAGTGATAGCCCCAGTCGAAGTAGAAGGAGACGGCGTTGAGGCCGGTCGCCTTCATCTTCTCCAGCACGTCCCGCCAGAGGGTGGGGCTCGGCAGCCGGTAGGCATGCATCTCGCCCGACCAGATGAAGGTGCGCTGCCCACCGATGATCATCGAGTACTGATCGAAGCCGACCGTGCGGGGTGGATGGAGAGGGCGTGGAGCCGGCGGGGCCGCGCCGGCCGTGGCCGCCGCGCTGGTGCCGAGAAGCGTCGCGGTCGCGAGGGCCGCGAGGATCGTCCGGAGGCGTCGTCCCCATCCATCGAAGCGCATCGACACATCGTGGAGGTTGAATAGGCGAGGCGTCAATCTCCGGCCGCGGACTATCCGGCGGCCGGACAGCGGCCGCTCGCCGCTAGGAGGGAATGGTGGCGACCAGCCGCTGGAGGTCGTCGTGGAGGAAGAGGGCGTCGAAGACGGCGGTGCGGTCGAAGGTAAGGGCGCGGGTGCGGGCGCGGATCGCCATCCGGCGGCGTTCCGGCTCGGAGAGGGTGAGCACCGCGTGGTCGAGGGCGGCGGCCAGGCCGGCGACGTCGCCCGGCTCGACGATGAGGGCCGTGTCGCCCACCGCCTCGCCGGTGCCGCCGGTCCGGGTGGTGATCACCGGGCCGCCGCCGGCCAGCATCTTCTCGGCCAGGGCGATGCCGAAGGTCTCGACGAAGTCGGGCTCGGGGCGGGTCGGGAGGGCGTAGGCCGCACAGCCTCGCATCAGCAGGGGCTTCTCGTCGTCGTCCACGTCGGTCAGGAAGACGACGCGGTCGTCGCCGGCGGCCAGGGCCTGCATTTCGGTCAGGGACGGGCCGGTGCCGGCCACGACGAGCTTCACCGTGCCACGCGCGCGCGACTGGGCGTACGCCTCGATCAGGTCTTGGATCCCCTTGGCCCGGGTGACCCGGGAGAGGAACAACAGATAGCCGTCGCGGCGAAGCCCGCGGCGGGCCAGGACCTCGTCGACGTGGCTCTCGTGGAGGCCGACGAAGGCGGCCGCGTCGATCGGTGGGTAGCTGACCGTGACCCGGCGGCGGCACTGGTCGGCGAAGGTGGTGCCGCAGGCCGCGTCGACCTCGGCCGCCGAGGCGACGATCTCGTCGCGGGTGTAGTCGGAGACCGCGACCACCTCGTCGTTGGCGAGGAACGTGGTCAGCAGGACCGTTGCGGCGCCGAAGCGGCCCTCGCGCAGGCAGTTGCGGATCACGTTGGTGACGTCGGAGCCGACCGCCTTGGCGATCGTGCGGACCCGCGGTGCGAAACCGGCCGCGCGGGCCGCGGTGACCGCGTCGACGACGATCTGGGTGTGCGGCACCAGGTACATCGAGAGGACGGTCGTGGGTACCGGCTCGGCGAGCAGTTCGACCAGGCGGCCGGTGAGGCCGGCCAGGTGACGGCCGTCCGGTACGCGGTAGTCGCCGACCGGGGCGGGGCGCTCCACGGTGATGCCGGGGCTGTACGGCTGGAGCCGGTCGAGCGGCTTCAGCGGCAGGCCGGCCGCCTGCAGCGTAGGAATCGGCCAGGTGAGCAGCCGTACGTCGTCGAAACCGCGGGTCAGGGCGACCTCGGCCAGATTGCGGGCCTCGCCGGAGTGACCGCAGATCACCGGGTCGGCACGGACCGCGATCACCAGACGGCGGGTGGGAAAAGTCATCGGGTGTCCTTCGCGGTGTCGAGGGAGAGGGACGGCGGGCGGGTCTGCCGTCCCCAGGCGGAGGGCTCGGGGCCGAGCCGCAGGTGCAGCCGGCCCCCGCGATGCAGATCGGTGGCGCGGAGGTGGGTGGTGAGCAGGGGCCGGCCGTCCAAGGTGGCCGACTGGACGTAGAGCGGGGGCGGTTCGCGGTCGATCCCGTCGACCCCGATCGGGGTCTCCCGGTGCCCGCTGGTCTCGATGACGAACTCGGCGTCGCCGACGTTGATCGCGGCCCGTTCGAAGGCCGGTGCGTTGATCAGGAAGAGGTTCTGCCCGGCCACCGGGAAGAGGCCGAGAGACGCCCAGACGTACCAGGAGCTGAGGCCGCCCGAGTCGTCGTTGCCCGCCAGGCCGCCCGGGCCGGTGCCGAACTGCCAGGTCAGGGCCGAGTGGACGACCTCGGCCGTACGGTCCGGCCGCCCCGCCCAGTGGTAGGCCCAGGGCGCCTCCATGTCCGGCTCGTTGTTGAGCCCCTCGAACCGGTTGAGCGCGTAGCCGGTCGCCATCTCCACCGGATCGGGGCAGCGGCCGGGTTGCACCACCGGCTCGGCGCCGTAGCCGAAGAAGCGGTCGAGCATGCCGACGAACGCGTCGTCGCCGCCGGCCAGCGCGATCCGGGCGGCCATGTCGTGCACCAGGCGGAACGAGTAGTTCCACTTGCCGCCCTCGTAGAACTCGGAGTCACGCAGCAGCCCGGTGGCCGGGTCGAACGCGTTGATCCACCAGCGGCCGCGGCGTTCCAGGTCGTCGGCCAGGCGCCCGTCGCCGATCGCGCGGGCGACCTGGGCCGTGCAGTGGTGGGCGTACGCCAGGTCGAGGGTGTGGGTCACCGGGTGCACCAGGCCGTGCTCGAAGAAGTCCTCCCCGTACATCCGGCGCAGGTCGCCGGCCATGTGGACGAGCGCCCAGTTCCAGTCGATCGGAGCCCGGCCCAACGCGTGCGCGTCGGCCAGCGCGGTGTGGGCGAGCGCGCTGGCCTGCCGGAAGAACCGGTCGGCGCCGCGGGCCATCCGGTAGCCGATCGGGAAGTTCCCCTCCTCCTCGCACACCCGGATCAGTGATTCGAGCAGGTCCTGGAACCGATCCGGGGCGATGGCGGCGAGCAGCGGCAGCTGGGTCTTGTAGATGTCCCACATCGTGCAGACGTCGAAGGCGTAGGGGCCGCTGTCGGGCCAGAACGGGCTCTCGTCGTCGGTCACGCAAGGCTTGATCAGGGAGTGGTAGAGCGCGGTCGCGAAGACCTTGCGGCGGGCCGGCGTACCGCCGTCGACCTGGACCTTGTCGAAATGCTCGCGCCAGCGGGCCCGGGTGTTGGCGCGCACCCGTTCGAAGGCCGGCTGGTCGGGCTGGCACTCCCCTTCGAGGTTGCGTTTGGCCTGCTCGGCGCCGCGCAGCGAGAAGCCGAGCCGCACCTCGATGGTCTGGCCCGCCCGGGCCGAGCCCATCAGGAGCAGGCCGAACGGGCGGAGCGTGGTGTGCCGGATGCTGTCGAAGTCGAGCCGGGTGCCGCCCGGGATGAGGCGCCGGTCGTACCAGAGCATCTGCCGCCAGCCGGGCGCGTCGGCCTCCATGCGGACCGAGAGGGGTACGCCCTCCATCACCACCGTGCCCTGCGCGGTGCCCGCCCCGGTGCTCTCGATCTGGGCCCGCAGCGGGACCGTGCGGCCGAGGTCGATCGCGAGGCCGCCGCACGACAGGTCGATCACCACACGGGCGCTGCGGTGCTCGGGGAACGTGTAGCGGTGCACGGCGACCTTGGCCCCGACCGTGATCTCGCAGCGGACCCCGGTGTCGAGGGTGGCCGCGTAGTAGCCCGCCTCGGCCCGCTCGTCGGTCAGCGCCCAGGACGCGCCGAGGTCGTCGAGCGGCTGGACCATCGGGGTGACGCGTACGTAGTTGTAGTACTTGCGGATCGCGCCGGTGCCGGACTGCTGGAAGTGGGTGAAGCCGGACGCCTGCAGCCGGTCGAACATCTCCTCGGGCACGCCTTCGGTGTTCTTGGCGTACCGGCCGTACCCGGTCGGGTAGGCGCCCGAGTAGGCGCAGGCCGAGACCATCCCGAGCGGCGACGTCGCGCCGGGGTGGGTGTTGCCGACCTGAGGCTTGGGCCACCACCACGTGGCGGCGAGACCACGCGCCCGGGGCAGGTCGGTGGCGGCGGTCCCGATGGAGGGTCCGACATCGTCGAGGATGGCGCGACTGTATTCAGCCCACCGGTTCGAAATGGTTTCGAGCTGGTGAAATTCAGCTCTTCTCGAAGGTCGCCAGGTGTCGTTCCCGGGCCTCGGTGAGGTGGGCGCGCATGGCCGCCTCGGCCTCGTCGGGGTCGTTGCGGTCGATCGCGGCGGCGATCCGCTGGTGCTCGCTGGTCGTCACGGCCGTCTGCTCGTACGGGAAGTAGCGCCGGTGCAGGTGGAGGTGGGCGTGCAGGCGGGTGATGCTGTCGACCAGCAGCGGGCTGGCGGCGGCCTCGGCGACCAGGCCGTGCAGGTGCGCGTCGAGCGTGGTGAACGCCGAGTGCCAGGACTGGTCGTCGCCCGGCGGGACGGTGCGGGCGGCCTCGGCCACCAGCGTGGCCCGCTGGTCGGGGGTGGCCCGCTCGGCGGCCCACCGGGCGGCCGCGCACTCCAGCAGCAGCCGCATATCGAACATGTCGGCGAACTCGGCCCGGCTGAGCAGCGGGCTGACCGTGTAGCCGGCCAGGGGACGCTTGCGGACCAGGCCCTCGGACTCGAGCCGGGCCAGCGCCTCGCGGACCGGGGTGGGGGAGACCTCGAGCTCGCGGGCGAGCGCGTCGATGTTCATCCGGTCGCCGGGGCTCAGCGTGTGCTCGAGCACCGCCGCCCGCAGCGACTGGTAGACGTCGTCACCCAGCGTGGAGCGCTTCAGCGGGGGCAGCGACATGTTTCCAGCTCTTTTCGTCTCGGTGTCTTGACGACCGTACCTGTGAACTAGTACACATCCAGGAAAGATCCTATAGGATCGCTCTCCCCGAAAGGAAGTCGCGCATGAAGCGGCCCCTCACCCGCCTCGGCACCGCGGCGACCGCTCTGCTTCTTTTGGTCGCCGGCTGCACCAAGAAGAGCGACAACGACGAAGCCGCGGCGAACACCCGCGGTCCCGGCCAGGTCAAGATCGCGCTGATCCCCGGCGGCGCGCACCCTTACTTCCAGCCGTGGAAGACGGCGGCGGCCACGGTCAAGACCGAGTTCAAGCTCGGTGACGTCACGTTCAACGAGACGTCGGCCTGGGACCAGACCAAGCAGAACGACGTCATCAAGTCGCTGGCCGCGCAGGGTTACAACGCGTTCGGCATCTTCGGCGTCTCGCCGGAGAACATCAACTCCACCTTCGAGGACCTCAAACGGCAGGGCTTCCCGGTCGGTTCGCTCGCCTCCTGCCCGGCCGGCGACGTCGACAAGGCCGACTTCTGCCTGTCGACCGACGTCGGCGAGGCGGCCTACAAGGCGACCAAGGCGGCGATCGACGCGATCGGCGGCTCCGGCACCCTGGTCCACCTGACCGGCAACAAGGTCGACTCCAACACCCAGCGCCGCATCGCCGGCGTGCAGAAGGCGGTCGACGAGACGGGCGGCAAGGTCAAGGTGATCCAGACGGTCACCGACATCGACACCGACCTGCAGAGCGCGCAGAAGGCGGTCGCCGACCTGCTCGCGGCCAAGGGCAAGCAGATCAACGGCATCGTCACCACGGCGTACAACCCGGCGGTGGCGGCGGCCGAGGGCGTCAAGCAGGCCAAGCTGCCGATCAAGGTCATCGCGATCGACGACGACAAGACGATCCTCGAGGGGATCAAGGACGGCGCGGTCGCCGGTACGGTCACCCAGAACCCGGTCGGCCAGGCCACGGTCGGCTCGTACGCGCTGATGAAGCTGGCCGGCGGCTGCACGATCTCGCAGCCGGGCGTGGTCATCGACTCGGGCTCGTTCGTGGTCACCAAGGCCAACGTCGAGACGTACGACACCGAGCGGCAGGCCAAGACCGACGACCTGCGCAAGGCGTTCGACAGCCAGTACCTGGTCTGCAAGTAGGAGTTCGAGTGCCGGTCATCACCCACGCCGAGGCGTACCTGGTCGATCTCGCGGTCGAAACGGTACGCACCGACGCCCTGCAGACCTTCGTGAAGCAGGAGACCGTCTTCGTCGAGATCCACACCGACGACGGCGGCTCCGGCCTCGGCTACAGCTACACCATCGGCACCGGCGGCGGGGCCGTGCTGTCGCTGCTGCGCGACAGCCTGCTCGGCCTGCTGCCGGGGAAGGACCCGCGCCGGGTCGAGGCGATCTGGCGGGAGCTGTTCCTGACCACGAAGGCGACCACGGTCGGCGCCATCACCTCGCTGGCGCTGGCCGCGGTCGACACGGCGCTGTGGGACTGGCGCTCGAAGAACGCCGGCGAGCCGCTCTGGATGCTCGCCGGCGGGGCCAAGGACCGCATCCCGCTCTACGACACCGAGGGCGGCTGGCTTCAGCTGTCGACCGACGAGCTGGTGGCCGGCGCGAAGGCGAGCCAGGCCGCGGGCTGGCCGGGCATCAAGATGAAGATCGGGCGGTCACCGGCCGACGACGCCTCCCGGGTCGCCGCGGTGCGGGAGGCGGTCGGACCCGACTTCGACGTGATGCTCGACGCCAACCAGTCGCTGACCGCGGCCGAGGCGCTGCGCCGGGCCCGGCTGCTCGAGCCGTACGACCCGTACTGGCTGGAGGAACCACTGCCGGCCGAGGACGTCGCCGGGCACGAGAGGCTGGCGGCCGGCACCACGATCCCGGTGGCGGTCGGCGAGTCGATGTACGCGATCGGCCAGTTCGCCGAATATCTCCAGCGGGGCGCGGCCGGCATCGTGCAGGTCGACGTGGCCCGCATCGGCGGCATCACCCCCTGGCTCAAGGTGGCCCACCTGGCCGAGGCGGCGAACGTGCCGGTCTGCCCGCACTTCCTGATGGAACTGCACGTGAGTCTCTGCTGCGCGGTCCCCAACAGCCGCTACCTCGAACACATCCCGCAGCTGCGGGCGATCACCCGCGACGAGATCGCCGTCGCGGACGGGTGCGCGCTCGCCCCGCTTTCACCGGGCCTGGGTATCGCCTGGGACTTAGACGCGATCGACGACCGGAGGGTGCGATGACCGACGCCGTTGTCCAGACGGGGAAACCGGCCCGCATCCCGCTGTGGGCCAACCCACGGATCGGCCTGGTCGTGCTGCTGATCGTGCTGGTCGTGCTGTTCAGCGCGATGCGGCCGGCCTTCCTCGACACCCGGCTCACGCTGGTGCCGCTGCAGTCCGACATCAGCGTCTACCTGGTGGTCGGCCTCGCCCAGCTGATGGTTCTCTCCCTCGGGCACATGAACCTGGCGGTCGGCCGGATGGCCGCGACCAGCGCGTTCGCCATGGGCCTGGTGCACGACAAGCTCGGCTTCGGACTGGTGCCGAGCCTGCTGACCGGCCTGATCGTGGGCGCGCTGCTCGGCGCGCTGGCCGGGCTGATCATCTCGCGTACCGGCGTGAACTCCTTCGTGGTCACCCTGGCCATGGACTTCGCGCTGGTCGGCCTCATCACGATCCTCTACACCGCGGTCACCGACGGCGTCGCGTTCCCCGACCAGCCGGCCGGGATGGGCGCGCTGCGCTCCGACACCTTCGCCGACTACTGCATGGGCGAGGTGTGCGGGCCGCGGATCCCGCTCGTCGTGCCGTTCGCGCTGGCGGCGGCGCTGCTGGTCGGGCTGCTGTTCCGGTTCTCCCGGCTCGGCCGCGAGATCTTGATGACCGGGTCCAACATCCGGGCGGCCGAGCTCTCGGGCATCCCGACCAGAAACCGGATCGTCCAGGCGCACGCCCTCTCCGGGCTGGTCGCGGCCCTGGCCGGTTTCCTGCTGGCGGCCAACAACGGCGCCTTCTCGGCCAGCCTGGGCGACCAGTTCCTGCTGCCGTCCTTCCTGGCCCCGGTGCTCGGCGGGACGCTGCTGGCCGGCGGCGCGGTGAGCGTCCTCGGCACGGTGCTCGGCGCCACCATCACCCAGGTCATCTACAAGGGCCTCAACCTGCTGCAGTTCCAGTTCGACCAGCTCCAGCTCTACATCGGACTGGTTCTGCTCGCCGCGTTGTCGCTGGACCGGGTGCGACATGTCATCGCCTCCAGACGAGGAGCCAAGCTGTGAGCATCGACAGCACGGCGGAGCGGTCCCGCTTCGCGAGCCCCCGCTTCTGGCGTACGCCGGAGCTCTCCCTCGCCGTCGTCGCGCTGATCGGGTTCGTGGCCCTGGCCATCGCCACCGGCGGCAACCTGCTCTCGGCCGGCACCCTGGGTGCGTTCTTCCGGTTCCTGGCGGTGCCGATCGTGATCGGCCTGTCCCAGATGGTGGTGCTCGCGGTCGGCCAGATGAACCTGTCGGTCGGCGCGCTGACCGGCCTCTGCGCGATGGTCGCCGCCGCTCTGATGATCGAGGCCGGGCTGCCGGCGCCGCTCGCGGTGCTGGCGGCGCTCGCCGTCGGGCTGCTCGCGGGCGTGGTCAACGGTCTGCTCGTGGTCGTCACCCGGATCAACGGCTTCATCGTCACGCTCGCGACGATGACGATCATCCAGGGCCTGCGGTACGGGGTGAACGGCCCCGACACCTTCCAGGGCTACTCGTCCGGGCTGCGCGCCTTCGGCCGGGCCGGCGTGCTCGGGCTGCCGCTCGTCTTCCTGGTCGCGCTGGTCGTGGCCGCACTGGTCGCCTGGTTCTTCGGCCGGACCACCACCGGGCGGCGGCTGCTGGCCAGCGGCGGCAGCCCGTTCGCGGCCCGGCTCTCCGGCATCTCCAACGATCGCTCGCTGGTCATCGCCCACGCCCTGTCGGGCCTTCTGGCGGGAGTCGCGGCGGTGCTCACGGTGGCCGCCTCGGGCTCGGTCAACTCCAGCATCGGCGACGACCTGCTGCTGCCCAGCTTCGCTGCCCCGATCATCGGCGGGGTGGCCCTGGCCGGTGGCATGGTGAGTGTGACCGGCACGCTGCTGGCGGCGTTTCTGGTGCGTCTGGTCGACGTCATGCAGGCGCAGTTCGGCATCAACCCGCGCTGGATCGACCTGATCATCGGCGCGGTCGTCCTCGGCGCGGTGCTGCTGGGCACCGTGCGGCAGCGGTTACTGGGCTTTCCGGCTCGCTTCGCTCGCGGCGTTGTGCCCCGGGAGGCCGATGACTCGGACACAACCGACACAACGCGGGGGTCGTCGTGATGCTGGTCGCGGAGAAGCTGGTCAAGACGTTCCCCGGGGTGCGCGCGCTCGACGGCGCCACCCTGCGGGTCGAGGCCGGGAGCGTGCACGCCCTGCTCGGCGAGAACGGCGCCGGCAAGAGCACGCTGGTCAAGCTGCTCACCGGGGTCTACCAGCCGGACGGCGGCCGGATCCTGGTCGACGACCAGGAACTGCACCTGGGCGGGCCGACCGACGCGCAGACGGCCGGCATCGGCGTGGTGCACCAGGAACGCAACCTCATCCCGCTGTTCTCGGTGGCCGAGAACATCTCGCTCCACCACATGCCGCACCGCCGCGGCGTGGTCGACCGCAAGCGTCTGCGCGAGGAGGCCCGGCGCTGCCTCGGCCTGCTCGACGTCGACCTCGACCCGGACCGGCCGGTGTCCGAGCTGTCGGTCGCACAGGGGCAACTGGTCGAGATCGCCAAGGCGCTCAGCCTGGACAACAAGATCCTGCTGCTCGACGAGCCGACCGCGTCGCTGACCGGCGACGAGGCCGATCGGCTGTACGCGGTGGTCCGCAAGCTGCGCGGCTCCGGGCACGCGGTGGTGCTGGTCAGCCACAAGCTGGAGGAGGTCTTCGGGGTCGCCGACACGGTCACCGTGCTCCGGGACGGCCGCAGCGTGGCCGAGGCCCAGCCACTGGCCGGATTCACCCAGAGCAAGGTCGTCGATCTGATGGTCGGACGCGCGTACGAGAAGGTGGCCCTCGCCGACCGTGAGGTGGACGCCCGAGCCGTGCCCGCACTTCGCCTTTCCGGGGTTTCCACCGCGCTGGGGCACCGGGACATCTCGCTCGAGGTGCGCCCGGGGGAGATCCTCGGGCTCTACGGGCTGGTCGGAGCGGGGCGCAGCGAGCTCGCCAAGTCGATCCTCGGCCTCGAACGGATCACCGGCGGGACGGTCGAGATCCACGGGCGGCCGGCCCGGATCCGCAACGTGGGCGAGGCGCTGCGGCGTTACCGGCTCGGCTACGTCACCGAGGACCGCAAGGACGAGGGGCTGTTCCTGGAGCAGCCGATCTCGCGCAACGTCGCGGTCACCGTCTGGCGCCGGCTGGCCAGGGCCGGGCTGGTCACCGACCGGTCGGAACGCAGGCTGACCGACCGCTGGTCGGAGAGCCTGGGCATTCGGCTCGCCTCGCCGCTCCAGCTGGCCGGCCAGCTCTCGGGCGGCAATCAGCAGAAGGTCAGCCTGGCCAAGTGGCTGGCCGCCGAGTGCGACATCCTGATCGTCGACGAGCCGACGGTCGGCATCGACGTGCGCACCAAGGCGGCGTTCCACGAGCTGATCGCCGGGCTGGCGGCCGACGGGCGGGCACTGCTGCTGATCTCGTCCGACCTGCCCGAGACGGTCGCGCTGGCCGACCGGATCGCCGTGATCAGCGAACTCGAGATTGTCGGGGAACTGGTCAACGACCACGACTACCCGCGGATGAGCCAGCAGATCATTCGCATGATCCACGCCGAGACGCACAGCGTCGCATGACTGCCCGCACCGAGCGGCACCCCGCCGCACCGGCCGGCGGGGTCGAAGGCGAGGGTCGGCAGGGCATTCCGGAGGAGGGCACAGCGGCATGAACGTCACCGAGACGGTTCCGATCGGAAAAACAGATGTGCGGGTGACCCGGCTCGGACTCGGGCTGGCGCCGATCGGCGGGCTCTACGCGCCGGTCAGCGAGGCGCAGGCCCGGGCAACCGTCGAGAAGGCCTGGGACCTGGGCATCCGCTATTTCGATGTGGCGCCGCTCTACGGCAACGGGCTCTCCGAGACCCGGGCCGGAGCGGTGCTGCGCGACAAGCCGCGCGAGTCGTTCGTGCTGTCGACGAAGGTCGGGCGGGTGCTGCGGGCGGGCGGCGCGGACCGGCAGCGGATCTGGGCCGAACCGGTCGAGGTGACGCCGGTGTTCGACTTCTCGGCGGACGGGGTGCGTACGTCGTACGCGGAAAGCCTGACCCGTCTCGGCCTGGACCGGGCCGACCTGCTGCATGTGCACGACCCCGATGACTTCTTTGCCCAGGCGGCCGCCGAGGCCCTGCCGGCGCTGGTCGACCTGCGGGAGCAGGGGCGCATCAGCGGCGTGTCGGTCGGCATGAACCAGACCGGGCTGCCGGTCGAATTCGTGCGCACCGGCATGCTCGACTGCGTGCTCGAGGCGGGTCGCTACACGTTGCTCGACCAGTCGGCGGGGGCCGAACTGTTGCCGCTGTGTCTTTCCCTCGGCGTTTCGGTGATCGCGGCCGGGGTCTTCAACTCGGGCATCCTCGCCGATCCGCGGCCGGATTCGACCTACGATTACAGCCCGGCCTCGCCGTCGCTGATCGAGCGCGCGCTGGCCGTTCAGGCCGTTTGCTCGTCGCACGGTGTGCCGTTGCGGGCGGCGGCCATTCAGTTCCCGCTCACCCATCCGGCGGTGGCGTGCGTGCTGGTGGGGGCGCGCTCGCCGGAGGAGGTCTCCGACGCGGTGGAGATGGCCTCGATATCGATTCCGTCCGCGCTCTGGTCCGATCTGCGTTCAGCCGGGTTGCTCTCATGATTATCGACGCGCATCAGCATCTGTGGACGGCCGACTATGCGTGGCTGGCCGATCCGTCACTTACTCCCGTTCGGCGGGACTACACGCTGAACGACTTGCGGAACCAGATGAGCGTGGCCGGGGTGGACCGCACCGTTCTGGTCGAAGCCGGCCTCGGTTCTTCCGCCGAGACCACCTCGTTTCTCGCTCTTGCCTCCGCTGCGCCCGAGATCGCCGGAGTCGTCGGCTGGGCCTCGCTGACCTCCCCCTCGCTGGCTTCTGATCTCGACCGGCATCGGGCCGGTGCCGGCGGGGAACTGCTGGTCGGCGTCCGCGACCAGGTGCAGGGTGAGGACGACACGTTCCTCGACCGGCCCGACGTGCGGGACGGGCTGGCCGTGGTCGCGGCGGCCGGCCTGGTCAACGAACTGGTGGTGCGGGCTGCGCAGCTGCCGTCGGTGGTCCGGGCGGTCGAGTCGCTGCCGTCGTCGACGTTCGTGCTCGACCACCTGGGCAAGCCGCCGATCGCCAGTGGGGACATGGCCCCGTGGCTTTCCGTGATGGAGTCGCTCGCGGCGCTGCCGAACGTCGTCGCCAAGGTGTCCGGGCTGGTCACCGAGGCTTCCTGGACGTCGTGGAAACCGGCCGACATCGCGCCCTACGTCCAGGCCGCGGTCTCGTTGTTCAGTCCTCGGCGACTCATGTGGGGATCGGACTGGCCGGTGGTCGAGCTCGCGTCCACCTATTCGCAGGTCAAAGACCTCATCACGGACGTGTTGGGCGGTCCGGATCCGGACGTGTTCGCGGGCACCGCTGTTCGCACCTATCAACTGGAGATCATGTGAGGATCGTCGCGGTCGAGACGCACGACGTCCGGTTCCCCACCTCGCGCGAGCTGGACGGCTCCGACGCGATGAACCCGGACCCGGACTACTCCGCGGCGTACGTCGTGCTGCGCGCCTCGGACGGCTCCGAGGGGCACGGCTTCACCTTCACGATCGGCCGGGGGAACGAGGTCGCGCGGGCAGCGATCTCCTCCCTGGCGCCGCTGGTGATCGGGGGCGACGTCTCCGATCTGGGCGACTTCGCGCGGCGGCTCACCCACGACTCGCAGATCCGGTGGCTCGGGCCGGAGAAAGGGGTCATGCATCTGGCCGCCGCCGCCCTGATCAACGCCGCCTGGGATCTGGCCGCGCGGGTTGCCGGGCAGCCGGTGTGGCGGTTTCTGTCCGGGCTCGCTCCGGACGCTCTCGTTGACATGATCGACTGGCGGTATTTGAGCGACGCTCTGACCCGGTCGGAGGCGCTCGACCTTCTCGTTGCCGCCCGTCCCGGCATCTCCGACCGCATCGATTTCCTGTCGCGCTCCGGATATCCGGCCTACACGACATCGGCGGGCTGGCTGGGTTACTCGGACGAGAAGCTGGTGCGGCTGTCCAAAGCGGCCGTGGCCGACGGGTTCGCGCTGATCAAACTGAAGGTCGGTGCGGACCGCGACGACGACCTGCGGCGGTTGCGGCTCGCCCGGGCGGCGGTCGGCGACGACGTACGGATCGCGGTCGACGCCAACCAGCGCTGGGACGTCGGCGACGCGATCGAATGGATGACGGCGCTCGCGCCCGGCCGCCCCTACTGGATCGAGGAACCGACCAGCCCCGACGACATCCTGGGGCACGCGGCGATCCGGCGGGCGCTCCAGCCGGCGGGCATCCGGGTGGCCACCGGCGAACACGTGCAGAACCGGATCATCTTCAAGCAGATGCTGCAGGCCGACGCGATCGACGTGGTGCAGATCGACGCGTGCCGGGTCGCCGGGGTCAACGAGAACCTGGCGATTCTGTTGCTGGCAGCCAAATTCGGCAAGCCGGTGTGCCCACATGCCGGCGGGGTCGGGTTGTGCGAGCTGGTACAGCATTTGTCGTTGTTCGACTATGCGGCGGTGTCCGGGCGGCTCGACGACCGCATGATCGAATACGTCGACCATCTGCATGAACATTTCGTCGACCCGGTGGTGATCCGGGACGGGCGCTATCAGGCGCCGGAGGCACCCGGGTTCTCGGCGCAGATGAAGGCATCGTCGCTGGCCGAGTACGCCTTCCCGGACGGGCCGGCGTGGGCCTGATCCGGTTGGCTCTGGACGGCGGCCCGGTGCCTTTGCCGACGGGGGCCTCGTTTGACGGGCCGATCGCTGCGTTGCAGCATCTCGCGGCCGCGATCGAGGAGTTATCCACCGCTGATCCTGCGGCGTTGCCGTTTGCGCTGGTGACCGGGCTGGTCGGGGGCTCGGGTGCGCCCGGTACGGCGCGATGCGCGGCGATCGCGGTCTCGCCGTTGTCCGGCGGGGTGGCCGAGACCCGGGCCGAGGGGCCGTTCGCGGCCGGGTTGCGAGCGGCCGGGGCCACCGGAGTTGTCCTTTATGGACGCGCGTCTGCGCCGGTCTGTGTTGTCGTCTCGGAAGGCCGGGCGTGGACCGAACCGGCCGGCGACCTGTGGGGGAGCGAGACCGGGCCGGCCACGGACCAACTGCTTGCACGATACGGATCCGGAGCTGCGGTCGCCGTCATCGGGCCGGCTGGGGAGCGGCAAATTCCGTACGCGTCAATCGTCACCTGCCGTCACCACCCGCTGCCGCGACTTGGTCTCGGAGCCGTTCTGGGGGCCAAGAACGTCAAGGCGATCGTCGCCGTCGGCGACGCACCGGTTCCGGTCGTCTCGCCGGCGGCCGTCTCCCGGCTAGCGGCTTCCTACGCGGCCGAGGCGGCCGCCAACCAGCTGACCGTGTGGCAGAAGTCGATGCCCGGATTCGGGGTGTGGGCCGGCGAACCCGGATATGCGCCGGTCAACGGCTTTCGCGACACGACCCGCGGCGGCGGGCTCGGCGTCGTACCCGACGCCATCGCCCGCGCCGCGAGCGTTGCTGCCTGCCCCGGGTGCCCCACCGACTGCATCAAGGTGTACGCGGGAGCCGGCCTCCACCAGGAAGCCCTGGCCATGCTCGGGCCGAACCTCGGGAAAGATGACCCGTGGCCGTTGCTCGCCCGCTGTGAACAGCTGGGCCTCGACCCGGTCGAGCTCGGTGCGGTGCTGGCCGGGGCCGGGATGGCAAGCGGTCCGAATCGGGTCGGGTCTGTGTCGTCGGCGGGGATGGCTGGCGGGCCGGAGCCTTTTCCGCCCGGTGGGATGGGCGGCTGGCTGGATCGGGTCGAGCGGCTGCCGCCGGCCCGGATGGCCAGCAAGGGTGTGGCGATCCCGCCGTTCGATCCGCGGGTGCAGCCCAATCTCGGCCTGGCCTATGCGGTTTCGCCGATCGGGCCGCGTTACGACCTGGTCGAGCACGACCTCGACTTCGACCCGGTGGAGGGGATGCCGTCGAGCTTTCCCGAGATGCGGAGGCTCGGGGTTGCGGTGCCGCGGGCCCGCGGAGTGCTCGATGTGGAGGGAACCGCGCGGTTGATGTGGTTGTGGAGTGGCCTGGACGCGCTGGGCGTGTGTGTTTTCGCGGCTACGCCCACCCGGCCGCTCCTGCTCAGCCAGGTCTCGGACCTGGTCGAGGCCGTGACCGGGCGTCGGCCGGATGTGCTGGCGCTGGGGGCCGAACGGTTGCGGTGGCAGTTCGCGATCAATCGGCGGCTCGGGTTCGGGCCGGAGGCTGACACGCTGCCCGATGTCTTCTTCGACGAACCGGTGCGGGAGGGCCGTTATGCCGGGGCGGTGCTCGACCGGGCCGAGTTCGGTGCGGCCGTTGCGGCTCTGCGGGAACTGCTTCTTGCGCCCTGATCGGAGAATCCTTCCGGGATAGTCGGGGTCGTGCCGGCCGGTGCTTCAGCGGGGTTGGCTCGGCGCCAGGAGCGGACGCATGAAGGTGCGCTCGTAACGGAGGACGCACCCGCTCTCGTCGCGGATCCGGTCGGCGGCGACGAACTCGGGGTCGACGCCGAAGAGTTTCCGGTATTCCTCGTAGGCGGCCAGGCTCGGAAAGCTGAACAGGGCCAGCGCCTCGTCGCTGGCGCCCTCGCCCGGCAGGAAGTAGCCGTGATGCTGCCCGCCCCGGGCGTTGACCAGGCGGATCCACTCGGCGGCGAAGCGCTCGAACGCCTCGATCTGGGCCGGGTCGATCGTGTAGCGGACCACGCACGTAATCATCCGCCGAGCCTAGGCGTGACCAGGCCGGTCTCCTAGGCGACGACGACGGCCTGGACGCGGTCGCGAAGGCCGGGTGGCCCCGGTCGGGCCGGGGGTCAGGCGGTGGGGGCGAGAACTACCACGGCGGTCTCGCGACCCCGCTGGGCGGCGAAGGCTTCGAGGTCGCCGTAGCCCCGGTAGTCGTGGAGGGCTTTCCACAGGCGGTCGCGCTCGGGGCCGTCGGCCTGGCGGGCCTCGACCGCGAGCGGGCCCGTCACCAGGTCGACCCGGGTCGACGGGTGGGCCCGGAGGTTGTGCCACCAGGCCGGGTCGGCGTGGTCCCAGCCGTTCATGGCGAGGGTGACCAGGTTGTCGCCGTCCTGGATGTAGCAGAGGATGACCGCCCGGCGGCGGCCCGAGCGGCGGCCGAGGGTGTGGAGCCGGAGCATGCCGCAGCGGCCCGGCGTGGGGAGGGACAGACCCACCCGGTCGAGGGTGACGCGGAGGAGGGCGCGATGGGTGATCCAGGCGGTGCGGACGAACCAACGCGGGGGCAGTTTGGGCATCGGAGGATTCCTCCTACACTGTAGGTCTACACTGTAGGGCGAACTCTACACTGTAGGGTCAAGCCCGTGCCTCGCCGTTCTTCCGACCGACCCACCGCCACGCGCGCGCCCAGCCGCCTCAGCCGGGAAGGGATCGTGACCGCCGCGGTCGAGCTGGCCGACCGGGACGGGCTCGACGGCCTGAGCATGCGGCGCCTGGCGCAGCACCTCGGCGTCGACGCGATGTCGATCTATTACCACGTGCGCGACAAGAAGGCGCTTCTCGGAGCCATGGCCGACGCGGTCGCGGCCGAGATTCCGGAGGTGCCGGCCGATGGGCTCTGGACCGCGCGGCTGCGGGCGCTGATCATGGGTGCGCGGCAGGTCATGCTGCGGCATCCGTGGGCCGTCCGGATCTTCACCGATCGCGCCACGCCGACGCCGGCCGTGCTGCTGCACATCGAGCGGGTGCTCGCCGTGATGCGGGCCGGCGGCTGCTCGGTCGGCCTCGGCCACCACGCGATCCACCTGCTCGGCAGTCGCATCCTCGGGTTCAGCCAGGACCTGTTCGACGACTCGCCGCCGGCCGGTGAATCGGCCCCGCCTCCGCCCGAGTGGGCCGAGACCATGCCGCACATCGTCGAGCTGGCCACCGCCGTCACCCACGACGGCGCGCTCGGCGGCTGCGACGACGAGACCGAGTTCGCCTTCGGCCTCGACCTCCTGCTCGACGGCCTGGAACGGCGCCGCCAGGCCGCCTGAGCGGTGGCGGTCACGCCGCCTGGACGGTGGCCGTCAGGCGGCCTGGACGGTGGCGTACTCCCACAGGCGGTTGTAGTTGACGTCGTTCAGGTCGCGGCCGGCATCGGTGCGGGCCCGGAACGGCCTCGCCGTCGTCGCGGCGGGGGCCCACGGGGTCGCCGAATTGAAACCGGGGCCGATCAGGCTGTCGCGCAGGACCAGCTGACCGTTCGGGGTGACGCCGGGTACGTAGCCGGTCGCGCTCGCGCCCTGGTCCCACGCGCGGCCGAGGAAGCCGGTCGGTGCCTCCCGGTAGCCCTCGTCGGCGTCGATGAGTGAATGCGTGACCAGGAATCCGTACGGGAAAGCCGGCGCCGTGTTCGGCGCGAAGACGACGCCCCCGGCGGGTTTCCGGCT
This sequence comes from Actinoplanes sp. NPDC051343, assembly GCF_044455125.1. NCBI lineage: Bacteria > Bacillati > Actinomycetota > Actinomycetes > Micromonosporales > Micromonosporaceae > Actinoplanes > Actinoplanes sp. NPDC051343. Next base: position 193,631 of record NZ_JBITEL010000005.1, on the reverse strand, counting down.
CGAGACCAGGTGGAACCGGCAGCGGTCGAAGACCGCGGCAGCCCGGCCGAAGACGAAGTCGGTGTCGCCCTCGATGTAGCTGTCGCGCACCGAGACCCGCGCGATGCGTTCCGGGTCGTCGGCGTTGGTGAGCAGCGTGTCCTGGCGGCTGATCAGGCGCATGTTCTCGAGCTGGGTGCGGTCGGCGTCGGTGCGCAGCGCGAGCGCCTGATGGGTGCCGCGGTCGACGGTGTCGAGCAGCGTGTTGGTGATGGTCAGGCCCTCGAGCTGCAGGTCGGTGCTCTGCGCCCAGACCACGGTCGCGCAGAGGCCGGCGGTCGCGCTCGTCTTCGTCGCGCACGACTCGAACATCGGCCACGCCGGGTCGCCGGTGGCGTAGCGGCCGTCCGGGTTGACCAGCGCCGCCCACGCCGCCGGGGTGATCGTCGCGTCGACCGTGAACTCCAGTCGGACGTCCTCCGGGCGGCCGACGCCGTAGATCGTCAGCGGCGGCGACCCGGCCGGGACGAAGACCGTGCCGGTGTAGGTGCCGGGCCGGATCGCGATCCGCCGCCGGGCGGTGCCGCCCATCCGGTACGCGGCGTTGACCGCCGCCTGAACCGATTCGCCGTTGCGGACCACCAGGTCGGGATGGCCGGTGACTATCGGTTGCGGTCGCCAGGGGTCGGTCTGCGGTTGGGCGTACGCGCCGGAGAAGCGCCAATAGCTCGCCGCGACATAGGGCGCCGCCTCGCCCCGGCTCAGTATCGGCCGGGACGGGGTGCCCGGCGCCGGCCCGGACACGATCATGGCCACCGCCATCGCCGCCGCTGTCCACATGGCATCTCCTCAGGAATGCGCTTACCTCAGGGGTTTCCGGCAGCATAGACCCGAGCGGGGCATTTCTGCATTAGCATGCATCGATGTCAAAGCCTCGACTGCGGTGGCTCGCCCTGCTCGCGGGCGTCCTCACCGCGCTGTCCGTCACCGCCACGCCGGCGAGCGCCTCGACCACCCCCTACGTGCACGGCAACCAGACCGTGCCGGTGTACTCCTACGCGAACGCCGTCCGGGAAAGCGTCTGGGTGCAGACCGGCCTGGACAACGACCACGACGGCGTCGGCGACAAGGTCGCCGTTGATCTCGTACGCCCCCGCGAGGCCGCAGCCGATCGCCTGAAGGTGCCGGTGGTCATGGAGGCCTCGCCCTACTACGCCTGCTGCGGGCGGGGCAACGAGAGCGAGCTCAAGGGGTACGACCCGAGCGGCACGATCAGCAAGGAACCGCTCTACTACGACAACTACTTCGTGCCGCGCGGCTACGCGTTCGTCGCCGTCGACCTGCCCGGCACCAACCGGTCGACCGGCTGCGAGGACGTCGGCGGCCGCGAGGAGGTGCTGGGCGCCGAGGCGGTCATCGACTGGCTGAACGGGCGGGCCAAGGCCGTACACGCCGACGGCACCCCGGCGGTGGCGACCACCTGGACCAACGGCAAGGTCGGCATGATCGGCAAGTCGTGGGACGGGTCGGTGGCCAACGGGGTGGCCGCCACCGGTGTGGACGGCCTCAAGACCATCGTGCCGATCTCCAGCATCTCCAGCTGGTACGACTACGAGCGGTTCAACGGGGTGCTGCGCAGCCCGTCCTATCCGTTCTTCCTCAACCAGGCCGTGACCGGACGGCCGGACGCCGACTGCGCAGCGGTGCTGGACTCGCTCAACATCGACAGCGACGACGCCACCGGGAACTTCAACGCGTTCTGGGCCTCGCGCGACTTCCGGCCCGACGCGAGCAAGGTGCGGGCCAGCGTGTTCGTCGTGCACGGGATCAACGACACCAACGTGACGACCTCGCAGTTCGCGCTGTGGTGGAGCCGGCTGCGGGTGCCGAAGAAGATCTGGCTGTCGCAGATGAGCCACGTCGACCCGTTCGACATCCGGCGCGCCGACTGGGTCGACACGCTGCACCGGTGGTTCGACTTCTATCTGCAGGGGCTGCCCAACGGCATCGACCGTGCGCCTCGAGCCAGCCTGGAGACCGCGCCCGGCACCTGGACCGACCAGCCTTCCTGGCCGGCCGCGGACGCCCGCCCGGTGCGGGTTCCGCTGGGCGACGGCGTCCTGAACCCCCGGACGCCGGGCGGGTCCACGACCTGGACCGACAACCCCGGCCTCACCGAGGAGCAGGCCGTCGCCGACCCGAACGCGACGATCTCCGGACGGGTCGCGTTCCTCTCGGCGCCACTGACCAAACCGGTGCGGATCTCCGGCATCCCGCACGCGACGCTGAGGGTGCGGGCCGACAGGCCGACGACCGAGCTCACCGCGCGGCTGGTCGACTACGGCACCGCCTCGCGGATCAACTATCTCGGGCCGGGGGAAGGCATCACCACGCTCGGCACCCAGTCGTGCTGGGGCTCGTCGACGCCGGCCGACGACGCCTGTTACCTCGACACGGCCGAGGACGTGGTGACCAGCGACCACGCGGTGCTGACCCGGGGCTGGCAGGACGCGGCCCACCACGTGTCGCTGCGGTTCCGGACCCCGCTCCGGCCCGGCACCTGGTACTCGATCGACGTGCCGATGGAGGCGACCGATCAGACGGTGGCGACCGGCCACGTGCTCGGGCTGATCCTCCAGCAGAGCGACGAGGACTACTCCTCGCCGGATCCGAGCGGGGCGACCGTACGCCTGGACCTGCGTGGCAGCTCGCTGACGCTTCCTCTCACCGGCCGGGCCGGTCTGCCGCCGGCCGCCGCCGCACCCACGGTGACCACCGCGCCGCCGGCGTTTGCGCCGCGGCGTCCGCACGGTCCGCTACTGCCGTAAGGACCCCTAATCGATGTGCTCACAGACGTTGGCGGGGTGTCCGAGCGTCAGCGTGAGGTGGCCGTCGGCGGTGATCACCAGCCGGTAGAGGCCGTCGATCACGTAGAGGCCGCGCGGGAGGTTGCCGACTTCCGCGCGGAACCCGGCCAGGATCGGGCCGGCGACATACCAGGTCTGGGCGCCGTCGGCGGCGTGATCGACGATCGCGCTGCCGCTCGCGTCGGCGTCGTAGAAGCGCCCGTTCGACGTGTTGGTGACGCGGACGATGAGGGGGCCCTTGAACGCGTCCCGCTTGATCGAGCCGTCCGGATAGGACGCCAGCACTTTGGTCACGACGTGATCGACGATCGGCTCGGCGTGGACAGGAAAGGCGCAGAGCACGCCGGCCGCCCGATCGAGGGGCGGGGTGGGTGCGGGCGTCCAGCCGGTCGTGGACGGACCGGTGAGCAGCGACAACACGCTGAGGATGACGGCAATCAGATTCATGGGACCCAGCTTCGAGGCGTCCGCTCACCGCGACCTGACCATGACGGCCGCCGGCCCGTCCTCCCGTCCCCACCCGTTTCCGGGTGGGGACGAGCAGAGCAGCCGGGTCTGACATCTTTCCGCGGTTGTCCACATGATGGGGGCATGGACTTCCGTCTGCTCGGGCCGTTCGAGATCGGCGACGGTGACCAGTCGGTGACCGGAGGGCTTCGGCGGCAGGAACGGGCCCTGCTCGGCATCCTGCTGCTCGAGGCCGACCATCCGGTGACCATCGACCGGCTGGCCGACCTGCTGTGGGACGGGAATCCACCGTCGACGGCGCGCGGAGCCGTGCACACCTACGTCGGGCGGCTCCGGCGGGCGCTCACCCCGCGCGGCCTGCGGATCGTCACTCATCATGACGGCTACACGGTCGTGTCGGCCGGCCACCGCCTCGACATCGCCGACTTCTCGGACCGGTGCGGACGGGCCGCCAAAGCCACGGATGATCTCGTCCGGGCGGAACTCTACGACGAGGCCCTCGCCCTCTGGCGGGGCCCGCTGCTGGCCGACGTCGCCGGGGACGGGCTGCGGACGCGACTCGAGCCGGCGTTGCGCGAGCCGTGGCTGACGGCGGTCCGTAGACGGGCCGAGGTCCGGCTGGCCATGGGGGAACACGAGCGGGTCGCCGCCGACCTCACCCCGATCGTCGAGCGGGACCCGTCCGAGGAACGACTGGTCGCGCTGCTGATGACCGCCCTTCACCGGACCGATCGGCGGGCCGAGGCGCTGCGGCGCTACGACATCACGGCCAAGGTGCTCGACGCCGAGCTGGGCGTGCCGCCGGGGTCCGAGCTCCGAGCCCTGCGCGAGCGCGTACTCCGGCGTGACCCCGACCTCGACCGGCCGGCCGCGCCGGCCTACGCGGTGCGGGTACGCGACCAGTGGCTGCCCTGGAACGTCGGCGGGCATCCGGCGCTGGAGTTCTGCAACACCTACGCCGGTTGGGGCGCCCCGGGTGAGCTCTCATCGGAGTGGCTGCGTGGCTACGCCACCCTCGCGGTCTGGGCCGAGCAGCACGATCTGGCGTCGTCGTCCACGGTCTCGGGTCTTCTCCGGCAGGCCCGCCGCGCCCCGCACGCCGGTGCGGAGGTGCTGGCCCGGGCCCGTCGGCTGCGTTCCGCCCTCTATGCGTGCCTGACCGACCCGGCCGACCGGAAGGCGTTTGCGACCGTCGCGCGTTTCGCCTCGGAGGCCGCGCACGTCTCGGTCTTCACGGCCGGCGACGACGGCCTGGGCCGCTGGGTGCTCCCGGCCGGGGCCGGGCTGGCGCTCCCGCTGCACGCGGCCGCCCGGAGCGCCGCCGACCTGCTCGCCGACCCGCGCCGGTTCACGGTCTGCGCCTGCCCGGGTGTGCATTGTGGATGGCTGTTCCTCAACCCGAGTGGCCGCCGGGCCTTCTGCAGTGCCGCCACCTGTGCGGAGCGGGGTGTCAGGACGTGACCTTGCGGCGGGCCCGGTAGGCGGCCACGGCGTTGCGGTTGGCGCAGGTCGTGCTGCAGAACCGGCGGGAGCGGTTGCGGGTCAGGTCGAGCACGATGCCGTCGCAGGTCACGTCGGCGCAGATCGCCAGACGGGACATCTCGTCGCCGCGCACCAGGTCGGCCATCGCCATCGCGGTCTCGACCAGCACCCGGCTGACCAGTGGCTCGTCCGGGGAGACCGCGTGCAGGTGCCAGTCGATCTCGTCGTGCCGCACTAACTGGGGCATCGCCCGGGCGTCCGCCAGCATGGCGTTGACCAGGCCGGCCGCCCGGTCACGCCCGGCGGTCAGCAGTTCCCGTAGCACCGGGCGCAGCGCGCGCAGCGCGGCCAGTTCGGCGTCGTCGCGGTCACGCCGGCCGGTGTAGCCATGCCTCGAGTACCACTCGTCGACCTCGGCCACCTCGGTCAGCGTGTCCGGGTCCTCGGCGCTGTTGACGAGGTCGACCGCGGCCTGCAGCGACGCCTCTGTGTCATGGGCTAAGAGCACCTTGACATCTTACCGGCTCCTTCCTACTGTCATTTTCTATGACGCAGTTAGCCGATGACGCCCCGATCGTCGCCTCCCGCAGTGTCGGCGGCGGCCTGCTGCTGGCCGTCGCCTCGGCCACCTCGTTCGGCCTCTCCGGCCCGCTCGCCGCCGGCCTCCTGGCCAACGGGTGGAGCCCCGGCGCGATCGTGCTGGCCCGCATCGGGCTCGCGGCGATCGGGCTGGCGCCCTTCACGCTCGCTTCGCTGCGCGGGCGGTGGGGCCAGCTGCGCGGTCAGCTCACGCGCCTTCTGGTGTACGGCGTACTGGCCGTCGCCGGCGCCCAGTTCTGCTACTTCTCGGCCGTCGCGAAAATGGACGTCGGTCCCGCGCTGCTGATCGAATACACCGCCCCGGCCGCGGTCGTCGGGTGGCTCTGGCTCCGGCACGGACAGCGCCCCCGGCTGCTGACCGTGTTCGGCGCGGTGTTGGCCGCCCTCGGGCTGGTGCTGGTGCTCAACCTGGTCTCGGGCGCCCATCTGGCCTGGTCGGGCGTGGCGTGGGCGCTCGCGGCGATGGTCGGCGCCACCGCGTACTTTCTGATCTCGGCCGACACCGGGACCGGGTTGCCGCCGCTCTCCCTGGCCGGGATCGGCCTGATGATCGGCGCCGCGGTCCTGGCCCTGCTGGCCGTCGCCGGCATCCTGCCGATGCACGCCGGCACGGCTTCGGTGGCGTTCGCGCCCGGCACCGTCGCCTGGTGGGTTCCGCTGCTGTTGCTGGGTCTGGTCACGGCCGCGTTCGCGTACGTCATGGGCATCGCCGCCAGCCGCCTGCTGGGCTCCCGGGTCGCCTCGTTCGTGGCCCTGCTCGAAGTCGTGGCGGCGGTCTGCTTCGCGTGGCTGCTGGTCGACCAACTGCCCGGCTGGTCCCAGCTGGCCGGCGGCCTCCTGATCATTGCCGGCGTAGTGGCCGTCAAGCTCGGAGACCGCCGGTAGCTCGTCAGCTCAGATGCCGGGCCAGGAACCCGTCGTCGACGCCCACCCAGCGGATCGTGCGGTGGTCACCCGGGTTGGCGTGCAGCGTCTTCTCGGCCGAGCCGAAGGAATCGAACAACGCCAGGGCCTCGCCCCGTCGCCGAACGCGTCGATGATCGCCTGCCATTCTCCAGCGGCCCGCTCCGCTATCCCGCTGATGTAGCGGACACTGACGTCCTTGAATCGGTCCCGGTCGCCGGTCGTCACCGTCCGGCGCATGTCGGCGCGGGCCCGATCGTCCTCGGCGGTGCGGCCGGTCGCCGTGCCCGGGAGCGTCGATGGCGACCACCCGGAAACCGTGGGTGATCACGGCGGCGCGGGCGCGGGCGACCATGGCCGGGGTCTTCTTGTGCAGGCCGCCGCCGTGCCCCCCGGGGACATTAGCCGGTCGCCAACTACGCAGCCAGCGATTTGCGGGCCCGGCGGCTCGGGCCGAGCGACACCACTTTGAACGGGCAGGCCTTGTCGGTCAGCGTGGCGTAGGCGGACATCGCCCGCTCCCCGGCGTCGCGGGCCTGCTGTGCGGGGGTCAGCCCCTTGCCGCGGTTGCGGAAGAGGGCGCCGTAGAACGCCGAACAGAACACGGTGCTGTCATGCCAGCCGATGTTGGCCGATGTGCCGATGTAGGTGACCTCGCCCTGCAGACAGTCGCGGACTGCCCGCTGCCAGGCACCCGTCCCGGTGCGGCAGCCGTCGGCGAGAATCGCGCCGGCCGAGATGCCCCGGCCACGCTGCGAGGCGACCGCGCCGAGTTCCTCGAACGACACGGTGAACGAGTTGTCGTCACTGAGGAAGGTCGGCGTCTCGGTGGCATCCCCGTGGGCCATCACGTGGAGCACGTGGCAGGTCGAGGTGAACGCCGAGAGAACCGTGTCGAGGTCGCGCGACCGAATGAAGTCGATGTCGGCGACCGGGTTGGCGTAGCCGGCGTTGATGTTCTGCAGGACCGACTGCACAAAGGTCATCGACGCGTCGAACGACGCCTCCAGCCCTACATCGATGAGGTTGATCTGCTTGTTGCGCACGAATGAGAACCCTAGGGTCGCTCCGGCTCCCGGGCTGCCCCGTAACGACGTCAATGCGGCGCGCGGACGGCCGCGGCCGACGGCAAGGTGAGTGCGGTGGCGGCCCGGGCGGCCGCCTCCTTCAGGTCCAGGCCGCGCACCAGTTCCTTGACCGCCGGGATGGCCGGCGGGGCCATGCTCAGTTCGTGGACGCCGAGGCCGGTGAGGATTTCCACGGCGGCCGGGTCGGCGGCCAGTTCGCCGCAGACGGCGACCTCGAAGTGGCCGCGCGCGGCCCGGCAGACCGTGTCGATCAGGCGCAGGACGCCCGGGTCGAGACCGTCGGCCAGCGACGCCAGCGCCGGGTTGCCGCGCTCGGCGGCCAGCGTGTACTGGGTCAGGTCGTTGGTGCCGATGCTGACGAAATCGACGTACGGGGCGAAGGCGGCGGCCTTCAGGGCGGCCGCCGGCACCTCGATCATGATGCCGACCCGGAGAGTTTCCGGGACCTGGCCGAGCACGCGGCGGGCGGCGATCACCTCGTCGACCGTGCTGACCATCGGAAACATGATGTCGACCGGGTGGTCGCGGGCCACCCGCACCATCGCCTGCAACTGGATGGCGAGAAGGTCGGGATGGGCGAGGGAGTGTCGGAGACCGCGTACGCCCAGAAAGGGGTTTTCCTCGGCCGGCCCCGGCAGATAGCGCAACGGTTTGTCGCCGCCCACGTCGAGCGTGCGGAGCGTGATGCGGCGACCGCCCAGCGCCGCGGCGATGGCCCGATATGTGGCTTCCTGTTCGTCGGCGTCGGGCGCGGCGTCGCGGTCGAGGAACAGGAACTCGGTGCGGACGAGACCGGCCATGTCGGCGCCGTAGGCGGCCGCGGCCGCGGCGTCGGCAACCGAGCCGACGTTGGCCCCGACCGAAACGGTCACGCCGTCGCGGCTGACAGCCGGGCCTTCCGACCGGTCGAAAGCGTGCTTGCGCCGCTGCTCCTGGGCGGCGGCCCGCTCGCGGAAAGCCGCTCTGCGGTCGGCGCCGGGCTCGATGACGACCTCGCCGGTGCCGCCGTCGAAAACCACGAAGGCGCCGTCGGGGACCTCCAGGACGGCGGGTCCGAGGCCGACGACGGCCGGGGTTCCCCGCGTACGCGCGAGAATCGCCCCGTGCGAAGTCGGGCTGCCATAGGCGAGCAACACTCCGGTGACCGTCGCCGGATCGAGCGCCGCCGCCTCGGCCGGGGTCAGTTCGGGAGCGACCAGAATGCCCTCCCGGTTCAGGGGGGCGGCGGTGATGCCGAGTAGCGCCCGGAGGACCTGATCGCCGACCGCATGGACGTCGGCGGCCCGCGCCTGCAGGTAGGGGTCGTCGAGAGCCTGGAAGGCGGCCGCCGTCCGTTCGGTGGCGGTGGCCCAGGCGCGGGGGGCGGTTTCCCCGTCCCGGATTCTCCGATGTGCCTCGTCGAGGATGTCGGCATCGTCGAGAAGGAGCAGGTGCGCGTCGAAGATCTCAGCTTCGGCGGGGCCGATTTCTTGGGTGGTGACGCTTTTGACCGCTTCGATGTCCGCGCGCACGGAGGCGAGTGCATCGTTCAGGCGGTGCTGCTCGGTGGCGGCGTCTTGGGGTGGGGTGTCGGGGATTTGGGGAGTGCCGCCCTGAAGGTGCCAGACCGGCCCGATGGCGATGCCGGGGGAGGCCGCTTGTCCATTCATGACTGTGGACGGGATGTCCGCGGGCTTGGGCGAGGTGGCTTCCGCTGTGGTTGATGTTGCTTTGGCTGTGTGTGAGGAGGCTCCGATTGTGGACGACCCCGAAGAATTGTCGGATCCACCCGCTTTACTGGACCCCACCCAGTGCTGGGGTGGGGGTGGGAGAGGCGCGGGCCGATCGCGAGCTGAGGCAGGCTGACCCGGCAAAATTCCCGCGGCGAGCACATCACCCGCCGGCGCGGGCAAGTCGTGGGAGTCCTCGCCGAACGCGCGCCCGGCCAACGCGAGCACGGCGTCCGTCGCCTCGTGCGCCTGTCGGCCCGACGCGCGCACCTCGACGACATGGCCCTCCAGCGCGCCCAGCGTGGCCACCCGGGACAGGCTTCCGGCCGGCACCCACGCCGACCTGGTCGTCGCGTTGCGCAACTCGACCGACGCGTCGAATCTTCGCGCTTCGGCGACCAGACGGGCGGCCGGTCGCGCGTGCAGCCCGTGTGCGTTTCGGAGGACGAAGGACGCCGTACCGTCCGAAACCGCAATCGGCGGATCTGACGGCGTACCCGCCGCAAGCGTGACCTCCGCGCCCAGCTGGGCCTGCTTCCCGGCCAGGGCGTTCGCGGCCTCGGCGGCGACTTCCTGCCGCGTGGCGCCGGCGGCCGCGGAAACCGCGGCCGCCACCAGACCCTCGACCAGCGGCGCGGCGGACAGCGTCACCTTTTCCCGTACGCCGTCTTCCAGCAGTTCCAGCGCCAGCTCGGTCGAGAGGAGGGCGCTGCCCAGGTCCATCAGCACGACTACCCCGTCGCCCCGGTCGGCGCTGGTGATGGCATCCATGATGGCCGTGGCGTCGGTGCCGAAAGTGGTGTCGTCCAGGCCGGCCGCCACCTCGATCGGGACCGGTCGGTCGTGCACCATCTCGGCGGCCAGCGCCACCGCCGCAGTGGCCAGGGCACGACTGTGCCCGACCACCACCAGGCCCACCATGTCAGGCGCCGGCCGCGGTCGCGGCGGCGGTGAGCAGCAGCGTCACCGAGGTGGCGCCCGGATCCTGGTGGCCGGCGCTGCGCTCGCCCAGGTAGCTGGCCCGGCCCTTGCGGGCGACCAGCGGGATCGTCGCGTCCCGGCCCTCCTCGGCCGCCGTGACCGCGGCCCGGAGAGCATCGGGCAGCGACTGACCGCCGGCCACCGCCGCGTCGAAAGCGTCGACCGCGGGGGACAAGGCGTCGAACATCGTCTTGTCGCCGGCGACCGCCTTGCCGCGGGTGACCACGCCCTCGAGGCCGGCCCGCAACGCCTTCGCGAACGTGGGCCCGTCGAGCTCCGCGGCGTCGCCGGTCGCCGCGGCCATGCGCAGGAACGCCGTTCCGTACAGTGGGCCGCTCGCCCCGCCGACCGTGCTGACCAGCTTCATGCCGGTCTGCTTGAGCAGGGCCGACGGGGTACCGCCGCCGATCTCGTTCTCATCGAGCGCCTTCACCACGGCCGTCATGCCGCGGTCCATGTTGGTGCCGTGGTCGGCGTCGCCGATCGCCGAGTCGAGGGCGGTCAGTTCCTCCTTGTGCTCCGCGATCAGCCGGGCGAACTCGCGCAGCCAGGCCGTGACGTCGACGCTGTCGCTCATCTTCCTAGACTCCCCACCGCAGGCCCGGCGTACGCACCGGAGCGTCCCACAGACGCAGCAGCTCGTCGTCGGCCTTGACCAGCGTGACCGAGCAGCCGGCCATGTCGAGGCTGGTGATGTACGGGCCGACCAGCGACCGGGCGATCGAAACGCCGCTCTTGGCGAGGATCTCGGCGACCTCGTGGTACATCACGTAGAGCTCGATCAGCGGCGTCCCGCCCATCCCGTTGACGAAGACAATGACGGCGTCCTGTTTGAAGTCAAGATCAGAGAGGATCGGCGTCATCAGCATCTCGGCTATCTCACGAGCCGGCGCGACGGGCACCCGGCGCCGGCCCGGCTCGCCGTGGATGCCGATGCCGATCTCCATCTCGTTGTCCGGCAGGTCGAACGTGGGCTTCCCGGCCGCCGGCACAGTACAGCTGGTGAGCGCCATGCCCATGCTGCGACCGTTCGCGTTGACCTTGCGGGCAACCTCGGCGACCGCGGCCAGCGGCCGCCCCTCCTCGGCCGCCGCCCCCGCGATCTTCTCCAGCAGCACGGTGACCCCGACACCACGACGCCCAGCGGTATAGAGACTGTCCTCAACCGCAACATCGTCGTTGGTGACCACGGAAGCCACCTCGACACCGGTCTCAGCCGCCGCGATCTCGGCCGCCATCTCAAAGTTCATGACGTCGCCGGTGTAGTTCTTGACGATGTGCAGCACACCCGCCCCGGCGTCGACGGCCTTGGTGGCGGCCACCATCTGATCAGGCACCGGCGAGGTGAAAACCTCCCCCGCGCAGGCGGCGTCGAGCATGCCGGGCCCGACAAACCCGCCGTGCAGCGGCTCGTGCCCCGAACCCCCACCAGAAATCAGCCCGACCTTGCCCGACACGGGCGCGTCGGCACGGTACACAATGCGGTTCTCAAAATCGACGCGCAGCTCAGAATGGGCGGCGGCGAGGCCGCGAAGCGCGTCCGGGATGACAGTTGCCGGGTCGTTGATGAGCTTCTTCATCGGTGGCTCCTCGCTCGGATGCCGGGCTGACAACCAGCCTGCAGACAAGCTACGCCGAGGCGAGGCGGCGCAGCCCGCCTCGATCGTCATCCGGGCCAGGCCTTTTACACCAGGAACGCCGTTCGACATTACCGAACGTCGGGGGTCGGTGGACTTGGTTGGGTGGGTCGGGGTTGCGCTGGCGCTGGCGCTGGCGTTGGCGCTGGCGTGTGGGTGGGCTGGGCGGGCTGGGCGGGCTGGGGCTGGGCCTGTGGGTTGGGGCCGGGCTCGGCGGGCTTGGGGTTGGTCCGTCGCGGCGGGTGGGGTCGGCGCGGTAAGCGGGACGGGCTCGGCGGGGCGAGTAGGGCTTAGCCACCCGGCCGGCGCAAGCGAGGATCGCAAGTGATCCGTTCCGTTGTGGCGCGGTCGGCGGCTCTGCAACGACTCATATCCTGCAGCGGTCGGTCACCACCGGCCGGACCGGCTGCGCCGGGGCTGTGGACAACGGTCCGAAAATGTCGGTGCCGGCCGTTTGACTCAGCCCACCCAAAACAGGGCGGGGGAGGCGGCGGCGGATTGGTCCACAGGCGCGGTTGCGAATTGCTGACCTTTTCTGATAGGCGGCGTTCCCGAGTGTGTGAACGGATTTTGGCATGATCGAATGCTGACGCGAGAGCTCGATCGTGCGAAAGAATTACCTCATGCGACAGCTGGAGCTATTCACCCGGGCCGAATTGGCGCCAATGCGTGATCGCACCGCGTCGCGCAATTATTTCCCCCGAGGGGGAGGAATTTCGTCGCCAACACGAGCGTCACCGCGCTTGGGGCCTCGAGCGCCGCCAGGCAGAGAAGCTGAGCCGTGCATGTGCCGACGGCAGCCACAGGCCGGCAACCGGAAGCCCTTCCGTGCACGCCGATGCTGGAACCCCGCCGCGATCAATCCCGAACGAAAACCCCGCCTCCACGAACAAGACCCGGCGATCTGCGCCTCCGAAAACCGTGCATTCAGGCGGCGAGATCAGGCAGCCAGAGACAGTGCCCGGTCGGCAGAGCTGTTCAGTCGCGGCACCCATCCAGCGACCGGAGCAAGGTGAAGCGGGCGTCTGTGCTGCCCAGGGCAACGACCCAAAGCCGGTCAACCAGCGCGAGCACTCCAACCCGCCGCGATCCGACGTTGGGCACGGGGTCTCCGCCTCCTCGCCGGCCCACTCCAGCTCCCGCCGCGCTACTCCACCGATTGATCGTCCCGCATCAGCCAAATCGCCTACATTTTCCCAGCCAACCACATCTGACGGACGTGGAAAGGGCGCCCGAAGCGAATTGCCAAAAATGTGGTCGTCAGCCAATTCCGGTGATCGCGTATGGGTATGCAGTTGTCCAGGACGGGAGCCCGCTGAGGCCCGGCGCGACATCATGCCATTGCGCGGCGGTGTCGCCCATGAAAGTTCGTGTCGCGTTTCGCATGGCAGCGGTTTGCGTAGTCTGCTATCTGCCCTGTGCCGCACCGGCCGCCCGCTCGAGTTTGGCCCGCGATTCCGTCGCGCCTCGCCTGCGTCACGCCCGCACTCCCACCGTGCACGCCCGCCTTCGCATCGTGCCGTGCCGGCATGCCGCCGAGGCGTCGGCCGCCTTCCGTTTACGGCCGACGGTGCCGCAGTCGCGCAGGCTGGCTGGCGGTGCACCCGTGCTCCACCGATCCCAGGCGGCCCCTGCGGGTGGTGCGCCCACGTCGGCCCATTGGCCGAACCAGCGTCTGATGGAAGCCGCGCTGTGCTGCCCCGTCTTGTGCCGCGCGCGGCCCTTGCGCCCGCGCCGGACTGCACCGCGCCCTGCCGGACGGCGCTGTGCCGGACTGGGAGTCGTGTCGGGTCGTGCCGTCCGCGCCGACGTCGCGCCGCGTTGTGCCGGGCCGGGCCGGGCCGGTCATGCTGGGCCGCATCTCGCGCCCACGCCGCACCGGGCCGGGCCGCACCGCACTGGGCCGGACCGCATTGGGCCGCACCGGGCCGGGCCGCACCGCATTGGGCCGCACCGGGCCGGGCCGCACCGCACTGGGCCGCACCGGGCCGGGCCGGACCGCACTGGGCCGCACCGGGCCGGGCCGGACCGCGCTGGGCCGGACCGCGCTGGGCCGGACCGCGCTGGGCCGGACCGCGCTGGGCCGGACCGCACCGCGCCGGGCTGCGCCACGCGTGCCGGGCCGCGTCGCCTCCGGCCCGCGCCAGACTGCGTCGTGCCGGACTGCGCCACGCCCCGGGGTGCTGGGCCGCGTCGCGCTGCCTGCGCCGACGTTGCGTTGTACTGCGGCGGGGCCGTGCCGGGGCGCATCTCGTCGCCCACGCCGGACCGCATCGCATCGCACCGCGCGGTGCTGCGCCCCGCGTGCTGGGCCGCGTCGTCTCCCGTGCCGGACGGCACCGCGCCGGGTCGTGCTGGGCAGGGCGGTCGTGGTGGGTTGAGCCGGGCTGGGTTGGACCGCGTCGGGCCGAGCTGGGCCGGCAACAGGCTGGGCTGCGGCGGGCTGTGCCGGGTTTGTGGGCGGCCTGGCTTGTGCGACTTCGGCGGCGACACTCGCGGGGTCCGGCACGCGCGTGTTAGGCCCTTTTGTGGGTCGTCGGGTTCGGGAAGGTTGGTGCCGGCTGGTTGTGGCCGTCCGGTCTGGCTCGCGCGGCGCGGGGGCTTCGGGACGGCGGCACCCCGAAGAGGGTCTAGGAGGTTGGGATGGTCTCGTTTGCTCTGGTGGGGAGCGGGTTTCGCGCGGCGGCCTACCGACGGATCGCTGCGGTTGTGGGAGAGCCTCAGTGCGTGGGGGTGGTCGCGCGTACTCCTCGGGAGCTTGAGGTGCCCGTATTCGGCGACGTCGGGGCCTGCCTTCGGGCTGTGGCGCCCGACTTTGTCGTTACGGCGGTTCCTCGGGCGGTCACCCCTCGGATTGTTGCCGAATTGGTCGGCCACGGGGTGCCGGTGCTGGCCGAGACGCCGCCGGCTGCTGACCTCGACGGGATGCGGTGGCTTTGGAGGACCGTCGGCGGGAGTGGGCTGGTTCAGGTGGCCGAGCAATATCTGCTGATGCCTACGCATTCTGCCCGGCGTGCGGTCATCCGTGAGGGGCTGATCGGGGTGCCGGGGCAAGTTCAGGTTTCGTCGACGCAGCTCTATCACGCCGTGTCGCTGATGCGGGGCATGTTGGGGGTGGGGCGGGGCCGGGTGACCGTGCGGGCTTCGCGGCACCGGGCGGGGCTTGTCGACCCGCTCGACCGGGGAGGGTGGACCGATGATCCGCAGCCCAAGGATGCCGGCACGACCATCGCGATGCTGGACTTCGGGGGTGGGCGGAGCGGACTCTACGACTTCACCGACAACCAGACGCGGAATCAGCTGCGCGCCCGTCGGCTGCTCGTGCGGGGCAGTCACGGGGAGTTGCAAGACGATCAGCTGGTCCGGCTGGTCGGGCCGCGCACGATCGTGCGTACGGAAATCGGCCGTGACGATATCCCCTGGAAGGGGATTCGATTCAACGACGACGAGATTGCCACCGCCCGCTTGCTGCGGGCTACGGCCGATTGGGTACGCGGGGAAGCCCTACCCCCATACCCGCTGGTCGAGGGCCTTCACGACCATCGAATCGGGTTGGCGATCGAGGAAGCAGCGGAGACCGGGCGCACTGTCGTGGTCGCGGACGAGTCGTCCGGTTTCGGAGGATTCGAGGAGGGCGGGTGATCTCGCGTTGTGCAGACAGGGAGGCCTCTCACGGCCAATTTTGAGAAAACGAACCTACAGTCGGAGCCATGGACACCCCGGGGCCAGGTCCCGTGATGACCGTGTTGCGCACCGACGGTGACCAGACGCCGGAGCCGCCGCGGCGGCGATGGCGCATGCCGGACAGGTCGCTCGGCCGCAAGGTGCTCATCGCCGTCGTCGTGGTCTGGGCGGTGGCGATCACCGCTGTGGTGCTGACCCGCGGCGGCGACAAGGCGCCGGCCCCGGCGAGCGCGAGGCCGACTCCCAGCCCGTCAGCGTCAGCCGCCCCGCTGACCGTCGCGCAGATCTATCAGACCGTCCGGCCGTCGGTCGTTCTGATCCGGGCGGTCGGCGGAAGTTCGAGCGTGGACGGCAAGCAGGAGACCGAGGTCGCCACCGGCACCGGCGTGATCATCAACGCGGACGGGACGATCCTGACCGCCGACCACGTGATCGCCGGCTCGAAGAATGTCGAGGTCACGTACGTCGACGGCACCTCCTCGCCGGCCGCCGTCGCCACCGGCGACCCGAAGCAGGACATCGCGACCCTCACCCCGGCCAAGCTTCCCGGCACGGTCGTCCCGGCCGTGCTCGGCGGCGGCGTCCAGGTCGGCGACGACGTCACCGCCATCGGCAACCCGTTCGGCCTGACCGGCACCACGACCAGCGGGGTGGTGTCCGGGCTCGACCGGGTGCTGTCCCGCGACCGGAACGGCGACATCGGCGGCCTCATCCAGTTCGACGCGGCGGTCAACCCGGGAAATTCGGGCGGCCCGCTGATCAACGAGCGGGGGCAGGTGGTCGGGATCGTGGTCGCCCTGACCAACCCGACCGGCTCCGACACCTTCATCGGCATCGGCTTCGCCGTCCCGATCGGCGCCGCCCTCGGCGCCGGCCGGGGAAGCGGCCAGCCGGCGCCGCCCCTGTGAAAGCGACAGACCAGAAAGAAGCAACGGGCCGAGGGCAGCGGTGGGCCAGGGAAGGTGGCCGATCCGATGGGGAGCGGTCGGCCCGCCCGGTCGGGCTGATCGGTAGAGCCAGTAGCGAAGAAGAGGACACATGAGCTGGAGCGACACCGCAGGCGCCCCGAAAGGGCCGGTCGAGAAGGTGCTCTACGAGGTCAAGAAGACCATCGTCGGGCAGGATGCGCTGCTTGAGCGGCTGCTTGTCGCCCTTCTTGCGCGCGGCCACATCCTGGTCGAGGGTGTGCCGGGCCTGGCCAAGACGCTCGCCGTGAAGTCGCTTGCCGAGGCGATCGGCGGGGAGTTCCACCGGGTGCAGTTCACGCCCGACCTGGTGCCCGCCGACATCCTCGGCACCCGGGTTTATCACCAGCCGACCGGTGAGTTCCAGGTGTCGCTCGGCCCGGTCTTCACCAATTTGTTGCTCGCCGATGAGATCAATCGCGCGCCGGCCAAGGTGCAGAGTGCGCTGCTCGAGGTGATGCAGGAGCGGCAGGTCACGATCGGCCGTGAGACGCATAAGGTGCCGGACCCGTTCCTGGTCATGGCGACGCAGAACCCGATCGAGTCGGAGGGTGTCTATCCGCTGCCGGAGGCGCAGGTCGACCGGTTCATGATGAAGGTTGTCGTCGGCTATCCGAGTGCGACCGAGGAGTTCGTGGTCGTCGAGCGGGCGCTCGCCCCGGCCGCCGTCATCCAGCGGATCATCGACCCGGAGAGCCTTATTGTGCTGCAGGCCGAGGCCGACGGCGTCTACGTCGATCCGTCGCTGATCGAGTACGCGGTCACCCTGGCTCATGCCACCCGCGATCCGGCGCGGGCCGGGCTCGGCGACCTGGCGCGTTACGTCACGTTCGGGGCCAGCCCCCGCTCGTCGATCAGTCTCGTGCTGGCGGCGCGGGCTCTCGCGTACATCCGGGGGCGCGAATATGTCGTGCCGGAGGATCTCTCCGATCTGGCTCTTGACGTTTTGAGGCATCGCCTCGTGCTGTCCTACGAGGCACTGTCCGACGAGGTCACGGCCGACGTGATTCTCTCCAGGATTCTGGCGAATCTGCGGGTGCCCGAGCCGGCCGGACGAGGGCGATAGTGGCCACGGCACCCGAGAAGTTGTTGCGGCGCCTGGAGTGGCGGCTGGGCCGCCGCCTCGACGGGCGGCTGCAGGGTGCCTACCGCACAGTCTGGCACGGCGACGGCATCGATTTCACCGATCTCCGGGCCTACGTCCCGGAGGACGACGTACGCCACATCGACTGGAACGTGACCGCCCGCCTCGACGAGCCGTACGTCCGGCAGTACACCGAGGACCGCGAGCTCACGGCCTGGCTGGTCGTCGACCGGTCGGCCTCGATGAGGGTCGGCCGGAAGGCGGGGAAGGAATCGGTCGCGACCGACCTGGCGGTCAGCCTGGGCAGGCTGGTCACGCAAGGGGGCAACCGGGTCGGCGCGATCCTCTTCGACAACGGGCACCACCTGGTCATTCCGCCGCGCACCGGCCGTGATCAGATTCTCCGGATAGCGCGCGAGTTGATCACCCCGAGAGAACCCAAGGCATCCACGACGACGACCGACTTGTCGGCAATGTTCAAACTGGCCGCCACCACGACGGCTCAGAGACGCAGCCTCGTTTTCGTGATGAGCGACTTCATCGCCGAACCCGGCTGGGAACGCCCGCTGGCCATGCTCACGCACCGCCACGAGGTGGTGGCGATCCGCGTGACCGACCCGGCCGAACTCGAACTGCCCGACGTCGGCCTGATCCTGGTCGAGGACGCCGAGACCGGCGAGCAACTTCTCGTCGACACCAGCGACCCGCTGCTGCGGCAACGGCTGGCCGATCAGGTCGGCGCTCGCGAGGCGGAACTCGCCGACGGCATGCGCCGGGCCGGCGTCGACCCGCACCACGTCACGACCGACCACGATCTGCTGGCGGCCCTGGTGGACATGGTCCGCCGCTCGGGACGGAGCCGCCGATGAGCGTCCACTACCCGCTCGTGATCGTCGTCGCGGTGCTGCTCACGGCCGGCGCCGTCGTCGCGTACGTCCTGCTGCAGCGGCGCCGCAGCGCCGCCCTCACCGCTTCCGGCTTCGGTTCCCTCGCCGGCGGGCGGTCACGCCGGGCGGTCATCCGGCGGCATCTGCCGTACGCCCTTCTCCTGGCCGCCCTCCCGATTCTGCTCGTGGGCCTGGCCCGGCCGGAGGCCGAACTGAAGGTGCCCAAGGTCGGCGGCACCGTGATCCTCGCCTTCGACGTCTCCAACAGCATGAAGGCGACCGACGTCAACCCGAGCCGCCTCGCCGCCGCCCAGGCCGCCGCGGCCGACTTCGTGCGGGACCAGCCGTCCGGCGTGGACGTCGGCGTGCTGCTCTTCGGCGACACCGCGCTGCTCACCCAGGCGCCGACCGGCGACCACGACCTGGCGATCGCCGCCGTCAACCGCGCCGAGGCGGGCGGCGGCACCTCGCTCGGCCAGGCGATCCTGGTTTCTCTCGGCACGATCACCGGCAAGCCGGTGGCGCTTCCCAAGGACGGGCAGGCCCCGACCACCGGCAGTCTCGGCTATTTCCCGTCGGCGACGATCGTGATGTTCTCCGACGGGCAGGACACCGGCGGCCCGGACGCCGAGGCCGCCTCCGAGGTCGCGGCCGCCGCCGGGGTCCGCATCCAGACCATCGGTGTCGGCACTCCGCAGGGCGCGACCGTGCAGGTCGACGGCTTCCAGCTGGGCACCGCGCTCGACGCGGCCGAGCTCACGACGGTCGCGCAGACCAGCGGCGGCGCCTACCGTGCGGCCGGCGACGCCGGCGCCGTCGACGCGATCACCAAGTCGATCGACCTGCGGCTGACCACGAAGAAGGAGCCGGTGGAGCTGACCGGGCCGTTCGCGGGGGCGGCGCTGGTGTTCCTGACGCTCGGCGGGCTGCTCGGCACCCGCTGGCACGGAAGGATCGTCTGATGTCGCTCAGCTGGCCGTGGGCGCTGCTCGCGCTGCTGGCCGTGCCGTTGCTGCTGGTGGTGCGCTGGTGGCTCAACCGGCGCCGCAAGCGGGCCGCGATCACCGTCAGCAGCGTGGCCCTGATCCGGGCCGCCCTGCCCGGGCGTACGGCCTGGCGCCGGCGCATCCCGGTCTACCTGTTCCTGGCCGGCCTGCTTCCGCTGGCCGCCGCCCTCGCCCGGCCGCAGGCGACCGTGTCGGTGCCGGCCGACAACACCTCGATCCTGCTCGCCCTCGACGTCTCCGGCTCGATGTGCAGCACCGACGTGCAGCCCAACCGGCTGACCGCGGCGAGCGACGCGGCCCGCAAGTTCGTCAAGGCGCAGAAGGGCGGCACCCGGATCGGCCTGGTCGCGTTCTCCGGCATCGCGGGTCTGCTGGTGCCGCCGACCACCGACCAGGACAAGCTGCTCGACGCGATCGACGGTCTCAAGACGGCCCGCGGCACCGCGATCGGCCAGGGCATCCTGACCTCGATCGACGCGATCGCCGAGATCAACCCGGCGGTCGCCAAGTCGGGCGTCGACCTGGGCGATCAGGCGTCCGGCGGGCCCGGCAACTTCCAGCCGGACACGATCGTGGTGCTGACCGACGGTTCCAACACCACCGGCGTCGACCCGGTGACCGCGGCTCAGCAGGCGGCCGCCCGGCATCTGCGGATCTTCACGATCGGGTTCGGCACCACCAATCCGGCGTCGATGGTCTGCAGCTCCAGCCAGATCGGTGACGACGGCGCGTTCGGGCCGCGCGGGGGCGGGGGTTTCGGCGGGTTCGGTGGCGCCGGCGGCCGGGCCCGGGTCCAGGAGATCGACGAGGACACGCTGCAGAAGGTCGCCGACACGACCGGTGGCCGCTACTTCCGGGCCCAGGACGCGGGCAGGCTCGACGACGTCCTCTCCGGTCTGCCCAGGCAGATCGGGCTGCACCGGGAGCACGTCGAGATCAGTGTCTGGTTCGTACTGGCCGGGGCGCTGTTCGTGTTCGCCGGGGTCGGCTTGTCGCTGTGGTGGAGCCGTGGACCCTCCCTTGATCGACGTTCGTCAAATGCCAATTTGCGCTGACGGGTTCCCTTGAGCACCGATCGTCACTCATGATGATCGAGGGGACACGATGAGTGAACTACGGATACCACCACATGTGTTGACCGAGATCGGCAGCCCGATCCGGGAAAAGCGGCTGTCCGGGGTGGACGAACTCACCCGCATCGCCGCCGGCACCGACCTCCAGCTGGCCGCGGCCGCCCGGGCGGTGCTGCAGCGGATGACCGAGGACGACAGTCGCAGCGTGGCCGCCTCGGCCGCCGCCTCACTCGAGCGCACGGCCGTCCGCCTCAATCCCGACCGCATCGACTTCGGCCAGGTCACACCCGAGACCCCGCAGCTCGCCGCCGAGGTGTCGGTCGAGGGGCCGCCGCTCGCCGTCGCGGCCGCCACCCTGACCGTCTCCGGTCCCGGCCTGCGGGCCATGCTCGACGGCCGCCGGCTGCACATCGTGTGGCAGCCACGATCCGACTGGCTCGACGGCTCGGTCACCGTCCGCGGCCCGGCCGGCTGGGCCGACGTCCGGGTCACCGGCCAGATCGCGTCCGGTCCGATGTCGACCACCGCGGTCGAGGCCCGGCTGCGTGCGGTCGACTCGCTCGGCGTTCTGCGTACACCTCAGGTGACCGTGCTGCCCGCCGTCGCCGCGCCCGTCCGGCGGCGCCGCCGGGCCGGCACCGCGGTGCTCGCCGGCGCGCTGGTCGCCCTGGTCGTGCTCGGCGGTGCGGGCGTCGCGATGGCCCTGACGATGCGCGACAAGGGCAGTCCCGCGCCGGTCGCCGCGGCACCGCGGATCCCGGCCCCGGTCTCGGCCGTGCCCACCACGCAACCGGGGCCCAGCGCGGTCGCCCGGGAGCCGCTGGCCAAGCGCATCGCCAGCGTCGACAAGCCGGCCGTCGCCGGCACGATCAAGGTCGGCAACGAGCCCGAGGGCCTGGTCGTCTCGCCCGACGGCCGCACGGTCTACGTGGCGGACCAGAGCGCACACGTCCTCTCCGTCGTCGACGTCGGCACCCGCAAAGTGACCTCGGTGAAGCTGCGCAACACGCCGCGGTTCGTCACCACCTCGCGCGACGGCAAGCTGGTCTTCGTGTCGATGTACGAGACGAACCTGACCGGCAGCGGAGTGGCCGTCATCGACGCGGCGAGCCACAAGGTGCTGCGCAACCTGACCACCGGCACCCAGCCGTACGCTCTATCGATCGGCCCGGACGGCAAACTCTGGGTGCCGATCCACAGCGCCGGACGGGTCGAGATCTACGACCCCGGCACGATGAAGGCGAACGGCCGCATCCAGACCCCACCCAACCCGCACTCCGTCGGCTTCTCGTCCGATCTGATGCGCGCGTTCACCCCGGACCACGAGTCCAACGTGGTCTCGGCCATCGACATGGACACCGGCAAGGTCATCAAGTCGGTGCCGGTCAGCAACGCCCCGCACAGCCTGGCCGTCTCGCCCGACGGGCGCCGGGTGCTGGTCGCCGCGTTCGGGGCGAACGCCGCCAACCTGATCGACGCGTCCACGCTCAAACGGACCGGACCGTTCCCGGTCGGCAAGGAGCCGCAGAGTGCCTCCTTCTCGGCCGACGGCGAGCACGGCTACATCGTCAACGAGGGCGACAACACGGTCTCGGTGCTCGACGGGCACACCGGCAAGGTCACGGCCACGGTGAAGGTCGGGCACAGTCCCCGCTACCTCGCGGTGTCGCCGGACGGCCGCTCGGCCTACGTCTCCAACGGCCAGGACGACACGATCTCGGTGCTGCGGGTGGGGGAGTGAGCCGGCGACCGGTCGGCTCGGCCGGCGAGGTCCTGATCTCAGGGCTGTTCGAGGAGCACGGGGCGGCGCTGGTGGCGTACGCCTCGAGGCTGACCGGCGATCGGGCCGGCGGCGAGTCGGTGGTCCGCGAGACTCTCCTGCGGGCCTGGTCCGACCCGCGGTCGACGGCCGATGCGGGCACCGCCCGCGCCCATCTGTTCGCGGTCGTGCGCCGGGTGGTCGCCGAGCGCCGGGGCGAGGTGGCCGAGGACGGTCCGGTGGTCGACTCGACGGCCGTGCTCGGGGCGGTGCGCACGCTGCCGCCGGAGCAGCGCGAGGTGCTGCTCGCGGTGTACTTCCAGGGACGTGACGTGTCGTCGACCGCGGCCGAGCTGGGCGTTTCCGAGGCGACGGTCAAGGTGCGGGTGTCGTCGGCGCTGCGGCGGCTGCGGGACGTGCTGGGCGGTTCGCCGGTGCCGCTGGTCCTCGCCGAGGAGGCCGGGCCGTGAGCGGGCACGAGAACGAGCTGCTCGGGGCGTACGTCCTGGGGATACTCGACGGCGAGGAATGGGCCACCGTCCACTCGCATCTGGACAGCTGCGCGGCTTGCCGCCGGGAGGCCGGCGACCTGCGCGAGATGGAGGCGGCGCTGGGCGAGATCCCGCCCGAGGCGCTGATCGACGGCCCTCCTCCGGAGGGTTCCGGCCTGCTGCAACTCACGCTTGCAGAGGTACGGGGTGAGCACCGCCGCCGTGGATATCTCTGGGCTCTCGCGGCCGTGGCGGTCTTCGTCGTCGCGCTGGCCGGCGGCATATCGGCCGGCCGGCTGACGTCTCCGGACCCGGTCGCCGCGGCGCCTCCGGCCTCCTCCGCGGCGCAGGTGGGCTCCCCCGCGGGGCCGGCGGGCTCTTCCGCGGTGCCGGCGGGCTCTTCCGCGGTGCCGGTGGCCGCGACCGACCCGCAGACCGGCGTCTCGATGACTGTCGCCCTGACGCCCGCCACGGGGTGGGTCCGCCTGCACGCGACCCTCTCCGGTGTGCCGGCGGGCTCGCAGTGCCGCATCTTCGTGGTCTCGGCCGACGGCGCCCGGCAGCAGGCCGCGTCGTGGCTGGCCGCCGCGGAGTCGATGACGGTGGACGGCTCGGCGCTGATGGCCCCGGCCGACGTGACCTCGGTGCAGGCCGAAACGTATGCCGGACAGATTCTCGTCGCGGTTCCCGTCTGATCAGGACTATCGATCAAGTCACCGACATGCATATTATCGCTGTGTGATTGGTCGGTATACCCAGCGTCACTCCGCGGCGGGGCGGCGGTCATGACCTCCGCCGGCTGGATCGCGCTGGCGATCACCATCTTCGGCGCCTTCGCGTACGCGGCGGCGTCGATCCTCCAGGCCGTCGGCGCCCGCCGCAGCACCGGCACCGTGCAGACCCTGGGCCATCCGCTCTACATCGTCGGCACCGTCTGCGACCTGCTCGCGTGGGCCGGCTCGATGGTCGCCCTCCGCGAGCTCGCGGTCTATCTGGTCGAATCGGTGCTGGCCGGCTCGCTCGCCATCACCGTCGTCGCCGCCCGCATCTTCCTCGCCTCCCGGCTGCGCCGGCGCGACGCGGCCGCCATCGTGGTCACCGTCGCCGCCCTGACCGTCCTGGCGATGTCGGCCGGACCGCAGGAGGCCGTCGTCGCCTCACCCCAGCTGCGCATCGGTTTCTGCATCGCGGCGGTCGCGACCGCCCTGATCGGCTGGGTCTCCACCAAGGTCACCGGGCCGGGCGTCGCCGCCGGCCTGGCCGGGCTCGCCCTCGGAGCTGCCGCCCTCTGCGGGCGGGCCCTCGCCCTCCCGCCGGACGCCTCCGCGCACCCGCTGTCGGCCGTGCTGGCCGTCGTGACCGAGCCGGTGACCGGGGCGCTGGTCGTCTTCGCGGGCACCGGCATGCTGCTCTACGCCAGCGCCCTGCAACGCGGCCAGGTCGGCCCGGTCACCGCCGTCCTCTGGATCGCCGAGGTCATCGTCCCGTCGGCGATGGCCCTGCTCATGCTCGGCGACACCGTGCGCCCCGGCTGGGCCCTGCCGGCCACGATCGCCGGCCTGGTGACGGTCTTCGCGGCCGTGCTGCTGGCCCGCGCGCCGGCCAGCAACGACACCGCGGTGCCGTCGGCCGAGGGTGCACCGCCGCCCCCGCCGGTCCGGCCGCCCGCCCCGATCCCGGTCACCCCGAGGCTGTCCCGTGGCGACGAGCGCATCATCTGGTGGGGACCGCCGCCGGTCTGGGTGCCGCCGTCCCGCCCCCAGCCCTCGGTACAGGGCCGCCCGGCGGCCGCCTCGCTCACCTCGGCACCGGGCCACGCCGAGCCGCACTGGCGTCCGCCCCGCCCGGCCGACGCCGACACGGTCACGGCACCCCGGGCAGCCCAGCCGCGCTGGGTCACCGAGGAGGACCAGCCCGACTCCAAGGCGGTACCCCGGCCACGCTGGATGTCCGAACTGGACGACGCCGACATCGAGGCCGCGTTCGCGCCCGGCTGGACGGCGGAATCGCGCTGGCTGTCCGAACCGGACGACGAGGTGGCCGGCGAGACCATGTCTCCGCCGCCCGAGTGGCCTCCACGCCGCCCGGCGTCGATGACCACACCCGTGGAACGCTCGGCGGCACCCCGGTCACCCTGGCACGACCTGTAGCCTCCGCCGCGGCCGACCGCACGGTCAGGACGGGCCGAGACCCGACTGGATGTCGATCAGCGCGACGTCGGGGCCGGAACGCCGGATCAGTTCGATGCCGGCCCGCCCGTCGGTGGCCTCCCCGACCAGTTCGGTGTCGGGCTCGACGGCCGGCAGGGCCCGCACGCCCATGCGTACGAGCGGCTGGTCGTCGACCACCACCACCCGGATCGGTGTCACGCGAGCTCCCCCAACGGCAACACGGCGTCGACCGTGTAACCCGGTCCCGGGCCGGAAGCGGCGGTCAGCAGACCCCCGAGGGCCTGCGCCTGGGCCCGGATGCCGGCGATTCCCGAGCCGCCGGACGTCGCCGGCGGCTGCGACGGTACGCCCAGTGCCCGCCCCGCATCGGCGACCGTCAGATGCAGCATGCCCGACGACACCGCCATCGTGATGTCGACCGACGTGGTGCCCGCGTGCCGCAGCACGTTGGTCAGCGACTCCTGGATGATCCGGTAGGCGGCCGCGCCCACCGGTTCGGGCACCGGAGGCGGATCCGGCAGCCGCACCGTCAGGCCGCCCGCCCGCACCCGTTCGATCAGCCGAGGCAGGTCGGCGAGGCCGGCCGCCGGGCCCCGTGAGGTGCCGCGGAGCGTGTCGAGCTGGGCCCGCAGGTTTTCCAGCGACTCCCGGCTGCAGCCGCTCGTCGGCGACGGCCCGGCGGGCCTGCTCGGCGCGTACGCGAGCGGCCGACTCCCGGCCGATCCGCACCGCCGTGCCCACCGCCAGGGCCCCGGAGCCGATCGCCAGCCAGGCGAAGCTCAGCCAGGCCCCGCCGACCGCGCCGATCGGTGGGTCGGACCGCGACTCCTTGAGGAAGAACGCGCCGAGCAGCGCCACCATCCAGACCGTCCCGGCCGCCGTCGCGCGGCGCAACGGCCAGCGGGCGGCGGCGTTGCCGAGAACGACCGGCGCGGTGAGGATGATCGGCCCGTACGGATAACCGGCCGCGGGATAGGCGGCCGGCGCGACCCCGGTGACCGCGAGGCTCCAACCCGGCCGACGGCGCAGCGCCACCCCGGTCACGGCGGCGAGCACCAGCAGGTAGGCCAGCGCGTCCGGGGCGCGGGTGGTCGCCGGCTGGTTGTGGCCGGCCGGGCCGGTGCCACCGAGCCCGACCACAAGCAGCGGCAGGACGATCGCAAGGTCGACCCATCGGCGCCGGTTCACCCACCACCGTAGGACGCGCCGGGACATCCGGCGTCCCGGTGCGCGCGTACGTCGCGTACGCGAATCCGCGTAGGCGAAAGGCCGCCGTGCCGCGGACGCGGCGGAAGCCGCCCGGCGGCAGCCTGGGCACCATGACGACTTCAGTAGTCGAAACGCACGATCTGAGCCGGCGGTACGGCGACCGGGTCGCCGTCGACCGGGTCAACCTGACCGTCCGGCGCGGCGAGGTCTACGGCTTCCTCGGCCCGAACGGCGCCGGCAAGACCACCACCCTGCGGATGCTGCTCGGACTGGTGAAACCGACCGGTGGCCGCGCCACGGTGCTCGGCGGCGAGCCGGGCCGCCCCGAGGTCGCCCGGCGGGTGGGCGCCCTCGTCGAGGGCCCGGGCTTCTTCCCCTACCTCAGCGGACGCGACAACCTGCGGGTGCTGACCCGCTATCGAGGGCTGCCCGACGCGGCCGCCGACGCGGTGCTCGATCGGGTCGATCTTCGGGACCGGGCGCGCGACCGGTTCAGGTCCTATTCGCTCGGCATGAAGCAGCGGCTCGGCGTGGCGGCCGCCCTGCTCGGCGACCCGGACCTGCTGATACTCGACGAGCCGACCAACGGGCTCGACCCGGCGGGGGTGGCCGAGATGCGTACGCTCGTCGCCGCGCTCGCCGCGGCCGGCCAGACCGTGCTGCTTTCCAGCCATCTGCTCGGCGAGGTGCAGGAGATCTGCCATCGGGTCGCCGTGATCAGTGCCGGCCGGCTGGTCACCGAGGCACCGGTGGCGGAACTGCTCGGTGCCGGTGGCGGGCTGCTGGTGCGGGCCGAGCCCATCGACGTGGTGCTCGCGGTCGGCATGCGGATGGCCGGCGACGACGCGGTCACCGTCGCCGACGACCGGGTGCATCTGCGCCTGGATACCGCCCGCGCCCCGGACCTGGTCCGCGAACTGGTGCTGGCGGGCGCCGGCGTGTTGGAGATCCGTCCGGCGGAACGCTCGCTGGAAGAGGCCTTTCTCGAGCTCACGGAGGCAGCATGAGGGCCGACCTGCTGCGCCTGAGCAGGTGGCCGGCCGCCTGGGCCATGCT
The DNA here is from genome assembly GCF_044455125.1 of Actinoplanes sp. NPDC051343. Taxonomy (NCBI): domain Bacteria; kingdom Bacillati; phylum Actinomycetota; class Actinomycetes; order Micromonosporales; family Micromonosporaceae; genus Actinoplanes; species Actinoplanes sp. NPDC051343. The sequence goes on along the minus strand of NZ_JBITEL010000005.1, from coordinate 166,531 downwards.
CGGGGTCTGGCTGCTGCTCAACGGGCTCTTCAGCTTTCTGTTCCCCTACCTGTCCTATCGCAGCGGCGCGAGCGGCTTCTCCACCGAGGGCGTGAGCCGGGCCCAGCTGCTGTCGTCCATGCTGCCGGCTCAGCTCCCGGTCACGCTGGTCAGCGGTACGCCGATGTTCGGCGGCGCGATCCTGCTGATCCTGGGCGCGCTGGCCGCCGGGTCGGGCTACTCCTGGGGCACCTGGAAGACCGTGCTCACCCAGGGCCGCACCCGCCTGCAGGTGGTCCGCGGCCTGTTCCAGGCCCTGGCCGTCGCGGTGGTCGCCTTCGTGGTGCTGACCGTCGTCTTCGATCTCGCGCTGTCCCTGGTCGTGGCGTGGTCGGAGGGCCAGGCGGCGACGCTGCCGGGCGGCCGGGCGCTGCTCGAGGCGTTCGGCGCGACGCTGCTCATCTGTGCGGTGTGGACCTCGGGCGGCGTCTTCATCGGGCTGCTCGCCCGAGGACCCGCCCTGGCCGTCGGCCTCGGGCTGGTCTGGGCGCTGGCGGTGGAGAACCTGCTGCGCGGCGTCGCCGGCCCGCTCGACTGGCTGCGCCCGGTCACCGACCACCTGCCGGGCAGCGCGGCCGGTTCGCTGGCCGCCGCGGTGGGTGCCGCGCCGGCCGGTGGCCCGGACGGCACGCCCGGCGTGGTGACGTCGCTGACCGGCTCGGCCGCCGTGCTCACCGCCGCGCTCTATCTGGTCGCCTTCGTCGCCCTCGCGGCGACCCTGCTACGCCGCCGCGACGTGACCTAGAGGCGCGGTGGGCCGTCGGGCCAGGTGGGGCGGCGCCGGGTTGATCGTCCGCTCGATCTCGATCGCGTGCCACAGGCAGAACATCGCGACCGCCCACACCTTCCGGGAGTGGTCGGCCAAGCCCGCCCGGTGGTCGGCCAGCAGCCGCTGGACGTAGTTGAGGTCGAGCAGATGCCCGGCCCCCGAGTCGGCGAACAGGCCGCCGATCCAGTCGCCAATCGCGCCCTTCAGCCACACCCGGGTCGGGGTGGGGAAACCCAGCTTGGGCCGGTCGCGGATCGACTCGGGAACGATGCCGCGCATCGCCTCGCGCAGGGCCGCCTTGGTCGTACGCTGGTGGGCCGGCAGCTTCATCCCGGTCGGCAGCCCGGCCGCGGCCGCATAGACGGCCGGGTCGAGGAACGGCACCCGCAGCTCCAGCGAGTGGGCCATCGACATGCGGTCGGCCTTGGTGAGGATGTCGCCGGGCAGCCACGTGTGCAGGTCGACGTACTGCATCGACGCCGAGTCGTCGACGTCGGCGGTCTCGGCGTACAGATGGGCCGTGACCGCCGTGTGCGGCTCGGCGGTGAATCGCATGATCTGGGCCTTCTCGGCCGGGGAGAAGATGCGCGCGTTGCCGTAGTAGCGCTCCTCGATCGGCGTCGTGCCGCGTTCGAGGAAACTGCGGCCGCGCATGCCCTCCGGCATGACGTGGGACAGGCCGCGCAGGCCCCGTTTCATGCCGGTCGGCAGCCGGTTGATGCCGGCCAGCGACATCGGCTCGCGATAGATCGTGTAGCCGCCGAACAGCTCGTCCGACCCCTCGCCGGACAGCGCCACCGTGACGTAGCGGGCGGCGGTCTGCGCCACGAAGTAGAGCGGGATCAGCGACGGGTCGCCCATCGGGTCGTCGAGCAGGTGCACGATGCGCGGCAGCTGGAGGATGACGTCGTCCTCGGTGATCGGCGCCGGGACGAGTTCGACACCGAGCTGGTTGGCCGTGTCCTGGGCGATGTCCAGCTCGGAGTAGCCGTCCTCCGCGAACGCGGCGGTGAACACCCGCAGGTTGGGCACCTCCTGGCGGGCGATCGCCACGATCGCGGTCGAGTCGATGCCGCTCGACAGGAACGCGCCGACCGGCACGTCGGCCTGCAGGTGGGCCCGCACGCTGTCGCGCAGCGCCCACCGGATGTGCTCGTGGGCCTCGTCGGCGGGCCGGTGCAGCGGCCGCAGCGACGGGCGGAAGTAGCGCTCCTGCCGCACGCCGCCGCCCGGGGTCCAGGTCAGCCGGTGCCCGGGTGGCAGCCGCTTCACCTGCTGGTGCAGCGTCAGCGGGTCGGGCACGAACTGGAAGCTGAGATAGTGGGCCAGCGCATCGGTGTCGAGCGCGGCCGCCGCGTTGCCGCTGAACGCCTCCAGCGCCTTCCGCTCGCTGGCCAGGAAGATCCCGTCCATGGTCTCGAGCAGATAGAGCGGCTTGATCCCGAACGGGTCGCGGGCGGCGTGCAGGGTGCCGGTCCAGTGGTCGTAGGCGACGAACGCGAACATCCCGCGCAGCCGGGGCAGCGCGGCCGCACCCCAGTGGTGCAGGGCCGCCGCCAGCACCTCGGCGTCGCCGTCGGTCGAGAACACGGCGCCGTGCTCGCGGATCAGCTCGGCCCGCAGCTGCCGGTAGTTGTAGATCTCGCCGTTGCAGACGACGGTCCACCGGCCGGAATCGGCGGGATAGTGCACCGGCTGGGCGCTGCCCGCGCGGTCGATGATGGCGAGCCGCTTGAAGCCGAAGGCGATCCCGCCGGCGTACTCGACGACGGTGTCGTCCGGGCCGCGGTGGTGCATCGTCTCCAGCGCCGACGAGAACGCCGCGATCGTGCCGGGGTCCGGCGCACCGGCCTGGGGGCGGCTGCTGACGAAAACACTGAGACCACACATGCGGCGGAACGTACGACCGGGCTTGTGAGGAACCTGTGCGGAAGTCGTCGAGATCCGGGCGCCCATCGAAATCCGAGCGGTTCTTCACCGGATCCCAACAATGTTTGACCAGCTGAGCCAGAATCGCGACGTGACTGCACGTATTCTCGTGGCCGACGATGATCCCAAGCACGCGCAGCTCATCAAGCTTTATCTCGAGCGTGAGGGGCACCAGGTTCTCACCGTCGGTGACGGTCGGGCCGCTCTGGAGCAGGCCCGCGCGCGCCGGCCCGATCTGATCCTGCTCGACGTGATGATGCCGATCGTCGACGGCCTGGACGTCTGCCGCATCTTGCGCGCCGAGTCGAACGTGGCAATTCTGCTGGTCACGGCCCGTTCCTCGGAGAACGACATGCTGCTCGGGCTCGACATCGGGGCCGACGACTACCTGAGCAAGCCGGTGAGCCCGCGGGAGCTGACTGCACGCGTACGGGCTCTGCTGCGCCGGACCGGCGCATCCGAGGGACCCACCGCGGTGGTGAAGGTCGGCGACCTCGAGGTCGACCCGGGCCGGTTCGAGGCGCGGATCCGCGGCGTCGCGGTCAACCTGACCGCCAAGGAGTTCGGCATCATCGAACTGCTGGCCGGCGAGCCGGGCCGGGTGTTCACCCGCGGCCAGATCATCGACAAGACGTTCGGCTTCGAACACGACGTCTCCGAGCGGACGGTCGACGCGCACGTGGTCAACCTCCGCCGCAAGATCGAGGACAATCCGGCCGAGCCGCGCTACGTGCAGACGGTGTACGGCCGGGGCTACCGGATGGCCGAGCATTGAGTTTCCGCCTGCGGATCTTCGTGCTGGTCATGGTCGTGGCGGTGACCGCGATCGGCGCCACCGCGTGGCTCACCCTCCGGCTCACCCAGCGGGAGTTGACGCAGGCCGCCCGGGCGGCCGCCGACCACCAGAACGACATCGTCGGCGCGGTGCAGGACTACGGCCTGCGGCACGGCTACTGGCCCGGGGTCGACCGGGTGGTGGCCGCGCAGTCCGACCGGACCCGGCTGCACATCCAGTTGCGTTCGGCGGACAGCGAGATAGTGGCCGACTCGGACAACATCGACCACAAGGCCTCCGGTCCGGTGCGAGGCGCGCTCGGCATCGACCCCCGGCCCACCCTCGACCCGTCGATTCTCAAGGCGCCGTTCCGGCCCGGATCCGCGGAGGAGAAACTCCTCCCCGGCAACATGGGCCGGCTGCTGAACGGCCTGTTCGGACCGGCGCCGAAAGACCCCGTCCTGAGTGGACCGGGCGCGCTGATGATCCGGCAGGTCGCCCAATATCGGGCGGCGCTGACCGCGGCCCGCTGCATCGGCCGGCAGACCAACACCGACACCGGGCTGCAGACAACCGCAGCGCCCTACCTGACCCCGGCCCAGATCTCCGGCCATTCGGCCTGCGTCGCGCAGGCGGTCACCTCGGTACGCGACGACCAGGGCTGGTTCTCCTACATCCTGTTCAACTACCGGGCGTGCGTACCGCCCGGTTCCGTCGGCGAGCGGAAACCCGGCTGCCTGCAAGCCGCCTTCACCAACGCGGTGACCAGCATCTCGGCGGTGCCGCTGCAGCTCTTCCTGGGCACCCGCAACGAACTGAACCTCTCCGAACTGGGCCGGCCGGCCGCGTTCGGGGCGGCCGGGCTGATCGTGGTGGCGGTGCTCGGCACGGCCCTGATCGCCCGCCGGTTCAGCCGCCCGGTGCGCCGCCTCACCATGGCGTCGGTGCTGCTGGCGGGCGGCCATTTCAACATCCGGGTGCCGGTGCGCGGGCGCAGCGAACTGGACCGGCTCACCGAGTCGTTCAACAGCATGGCCGAGGCGGTGCAGCGCAGCGAGGAAAGACAGCGCCGGCTCATCGCCGACGTCGCGCACGAGATGCGTACGCCGTTGTCGAACCTCCGCGGCTACCTGGAAGGGCTGTCCGACGGTGTGGTCGAGCCAAGCCGCGAACTGTTCGCCTCGCTGCACGAGGAAACGCTGCTGCAGAACCGCATCCTGGACGACCTGCAGGTGCTCGCGCAGGCCGAGGCGGGCCACCTCAACTACGCCCGGTCGGCCACCGACCTGGCCGACCTGGTCTCGACCGGTGCGACCGCCCACCGCGCGGTCGCCGCCGAGGCCGGCATCGCCCTGACCGTCGACGCACCCCACCCGGTCTGGGTCCAGGCCGACTCCGACCGCATCCGCCAGGTGCTGGGCAACCTGCTCAGCAACGCGATCCGCTACACCGACGAGGGCGGCCACGTGCTGCTCAAGGTGCGGGCGGAGAACGGCGAGGCCGCGCTGACCGTACAGGACACCGGGGTCGGCATCGCCCCGGGCGACCTGCCCCACGTCTTCGACCGCTTCTGGCGCGCCGACCCGGCCCGCCAGCGCGCCACCGGCGGCACCGGCCTGGGCCTGACGATCGCCCACCGCATAGTCACCGACCACGGCGGCCGCATCGACGCGACCAGCCGCCCCCACATCGGCACCGCCTTCATCGTCCGCCTGCCCCTGACCGCTCCCGGGCTGGATCCTGGTATGACATCTGGGACGATCTGATCGAGGACCTTGCCGACCCCGAATTCCTGCGCGCCTACGTGGTGGAATCGGTGCGCATCGCCACGGTCGACCGCATCATGAACCAGCTTGACGACGCCCGCGTCGCGGCCGGCCTCTCCAAGGCGGCTCTGTGCGCACCAATTCGTCGGACGATCTCCGCTGCGCCTGAGCCGCGTCAGACGACGGGCCTTCGTCCCCCAAAGCCCTGGACCGCTTGATAGTCGGCGTCCGAGAAGGCAGTGCGCCACGGCTTGCTGAGCCCGGTGACGACTACCAGCCAAGGTCGGCGGGCACCCGCCGCATCCAGGTCTACAGGCGATGCTGATTCGCCGGTGGCCGAGGTGGCGCCGGTGCCGCGTCGAGGTCGGAGAGCCGGTCGCTTGCTGCCGTGGTCGTGACGAAGGGTCGTGCATGCCGGCTAGTAGCGGAAGGCGGCGACCATCGTGTCGAGGCGGGTGGCGATGTCGGCCAGGTCGCCGGCCGTGCGTTCGGTGGCCTGGGCGGCGTCGCGGGTGGTGGCGGTTACCGCGACGACGTCGGCCAGTTCGCGGCTGATCTGGGAGGTGCCGCCGGCCGCCCGGTTGAGGTCGCCGGTCATGTTGCTGGTGGTGGCACTCTGCTCCTCGACCGCCGAGGCAATGGTGTTCTGGTAGTCGTTGATGCGTTCGATGACGTCGCCGATGCCGGCGATCGCGTCGACCGCGACCCGGGTGTCGGCCTGGATCGCCTCGGTGCGGCGGCTGATCTCCTCGGTCGCCTTGGCGGTTTCCTGGGCCAGGTCCTTGACCTCGCCGGCGACCACCGCGAAGCCCTTGCCGGTCTCGCCGGCGCGCGCCGCCTCGATGGTCGCGTTCAGGGCGAGCAGGTTGGTCTGCTCGGCGATCGCGGTGATCGCCCGGACCACGCTGTCGATCTGGGCGGATGACTCGTCCAGTTTGACCATCAGTTCCTTGGCCTGGGCGGCCGCGCCGACCGCGTTGGCCGCGACCTGTGCCGCCTCGGTGGCGCTGATCGAGATCTCGCGGATCGCCGCGCCCATCTCCTCGGCGCCGCTGGCGACCGCCTGCACGCCGGCGCTGACCTCGCCCGCCGCCGCGTCGATCGAGCCGATGCGGCCGGACGCCTGGTCGGTGTCGCCGGCCAGGCTGCGGCTGGCCTGCTGAAGTTCGGACGAGCCGGTGGACAGGCCGGTGCTGATCTGGGCCACTTCGCGGACCGTCTCGCGCATCCGGGACGCCGCCCGGTGCACCGAGCGGGACATCGCGCCGATCTCGTGGCCGGCGGTGTCCGGGTGCTGCTCGGTCAGGTCGCCGTCGGCCATCTCGGACAGCACCTGTTGCAGGGCGGTCAGCCGCCGGCTGATGGCCTGCGCGGTGGCCAGGGCGAGGGCGCCCGCGATCAGCAGGCCGGCGACCAGCACCACGATGATCGTGGTGCGGGCGCTGCGGGCCGAGCTGCGGGCGCTCGCGGCCGAGGCCGCGGCCCGCTTGAGCGACGTGTTGACCAGGGTGTCGATCTGCTGGACGGCCTCGGCGATGGTCGGGTTGAGGCCGTTGGCGCGCAGGTTCTCCCATTCGGCCATTCGACCGGCCGCCTTCAGCTGCACGGCCTGCACCCGGAGCTGGTTGTACTTCGCCCAGGACGTCTCGAAGGAGCTCAGCGCGGCCAGCTCGGCGGCCGAGACGTGGTAGGTGCGGAACTGTTTGATCTGCACCGGGACCTGGTCGAAGATCACTTTCGCCTGGTCGTTGTACGTCTTGGCGGCGGTCGGGTTGCTCGCCGTGGTGCCCGAGAGGCTGGCCCATCGACCGTGCCAGACCAGTTGCTGGAGGTCTTTGGCGACGTTCAACGGCTGGAGGGACTCGGCGTACATGGCGTCGGTGCGGTCGGCGATGGAACCCGCCCGCACGATGCCGATGACACCGACTACCGCGGCGACGACCAGGGCGATCGCCGCGACGACCAGCAGACTTCCGCGAATGCTCAGGGAACGCACGTCCCGAGCATGGCGCATCCGAATGCTGCTCGGAGGTGTTTCGAAAAGGTGCGGGCGGTACGCGTGGCGGTTCAGTTGATGGGGGCGATCATGCCGCCGTTGACGTACACGGTCTGCGCGGTCACCCAGCGGGTCTCGGGGGCGACCAGGAAACGCATGACCGGCACCACGTCGATCGGGTCACCGATGTCGCCGCTGATCGTCAGGCCGGACAGCCACGCGATGGTCTCCGGGGTTTCCGCGTTGTAGAAGAATTCGGTCTTCTGCGGGCCGGGTGCGATGCAGTTGACGGTCACACCGCGCACCCCGATCTCCTTGGAGAACGCCTTGGTGAAGTGCTCGACCGGTGCTTTGCTGCCCGCGTACGCGGAGTAGGTCGGCGCCGTGAACGCGACCTGCGTGGTCACCATGTTGACGATCCGGCCGTCGTCGGCCATCTTGGTCGCCGCCTCCTTCATCAGGAAGTACGGCACCTTGGCGTTGATCGCCATCGAACGGTCGTACTCGTCCTCGGTGGTGTCGGCCACCGCCTTACGAATGATCAGACCGGCGGTGTTGACCAGGATGTCCCACCGGCCGAACTGTGTGATCACCGCGTCGACCAGCTTGGTGATCTCGCCGTCGGCGGTCAGGTCGCCCTGGTGGGCGAACGCTCGTACGCCGCGCGACTCGAGGTCCTTGACCACCACGGCGGCCTCGTCGGCCCGCCGCGCCGAGTTGTAGTGCACGAGGACGTCGGCACCGTCGTCGGCGAGCGCCTCGGCGAACAGTTTGCCCAGGTTGGCGCTGCCGCCGGTGACGATCGCGACCTTGCCGCTCAGTTTTCCAGTCATCACAAATCCCCTTGGGTGAAGCCGATCGGAGAGACCGAGATGGGTGAACGTTAGGAAAGGTCACCGGCAAACAGCTTCGGTCAAACGACGGGGTCAGCCGGGGATCAGGTCGAACGATTCCCAGCCGCCGATTGCGGCCCGGTTCGCGATCAGGGCCGCGGCACCGGCGTTCTCGGCGCAGACGTACTGCCCGTCGGAAGCGGCCAGGCTGACGCTGCCGTCCGGGTTGTGGACCAGCCGGAAGGTCTGCCGGCTGCCGATCGTGGTGGCGTCCGCGATCAGCGAGGCTCCGGGCGCCGCGGTCACGAAGAGGGAGTTCGCGTGGGCGCGCAACGCGATCGCCCCGCCACCGGCGTCGATCTCGTCGAACTGTTCCCACGGGCCGATCGCGTCGCGGTTGGCGATCAGGGCGGCCGCTCCCGCGTTCTCGGCGGTCACGATCTTGCCGTTCGCGTGCGCTCGTAACGAGATCACGGGCGTACCGGAGCCGGGCGTACCGGAACCAAGGGTGACCGATCCGGTCAGCCTGATGTCTCTCGACGAGGAACCCACGCTGACCGTGTGCGTGCCCCCAGTGGTCGAGAAGTTGCCGCCGGCCCAGGTCTGGAAGCTGCGGGCGTCGAGGCTGAGGCTGACGTGCGTGGTCTGGCCCGGGTTGAGCTGGACCCGGCGGAAACCGCGCAGGCTGCCGGGCGGTTCGCCGGCGCTCGCCGGTTGTCCGACGTAGACCTGGGCGATCTCGGCTCCGGCCCGTGTGCCGGTGTTGGTGACGTCGAAGCCGACCGGCACGCTGCCGTCGGCCGCCGGGGCGCCGACGGTCAGGCCGGCGTAGCCGAAGGTCGTGTACGACAGCCCGAAGCCGAACGGGTACATCGGCGTCTTGTTCTGCGCGTCGTACCACCGGTAGCCGACCTGCAGTCCCTCGCTGTACTGGACGTGACCGTCCTGTCCCGGCCACTGCGCGGTCGTGTGCGCGGGCACGTCGGCAAGCGACTGCGGGAACGTGACCGGCAGCTTCCCCGAGAAGTTGACGTCGCCGTAGAGCAACTGGGCCAGCGCGGTTCCGTACTCCTGGCCCGGGTACCACGACTCGACGATGCCGCGCACGTTCCCGGCCCACGGCATCGTCACCGCGGAGCCGGTGTTCACCACCACGACCGTGTTCGGTTGGGCCGCCGCAACGGAGCTGACCAGCTGGTTCTGCACGCCGGAGAGGTCGATGTCGCTGAGGTCGGCGCCCTCGCCCGCACCCTTGTCCACCACGACCACCGCGAGGTTCGCCGCGCGGGCCGCGTTGACCGCCGGGGTCAGCAGGTCCTGATCGGGCACCTGCCAGCTGAGTGCGACCTGGCTGCCGCCGCCGTCCTGGAAGTAGTCGACCTCGATGCTCACCGGCTGCCCGGCGGTCAGCGGGATCGTGCCGGTGCGGGTCGTGGGCGGCTGGTCGAACCAGTTGTTCACGACGGTCTGCCCGTTGATGATCAGCCGGCTGCCGTCGTCGCTGTTCAGCGCGAACGTGTACGTACCGGTGGTCGGCGGGGTCAGCGTGCCGGTCCACTTCGCCGACCAGTTGGCGGCGGGCACGCCGACGGCCGGCGAACCTCCGCCCCAGAGGAAGTTCACGGTCGGGTCGGTGCGGGTCAGGATCGGGGCGCCGGACATGCCGGTGCCGTTGTAGAACTGGCCGGTCAGGCCGCCACCGAAGTAGCCCGGGTCGATCAGGTCACCGTTCGGGTCGGCCACGCCCTGCGCGTAGGTCACGGTCGCTGCCGTCCCGGCCCGGGCTTTCAGACCCGCGTACGGCGTGACCAGGCGCGACGGGTTCACGTGTGCGCTTCCGCCCCCGGCGGTCATCGCGTTCGGGCCGGCCCCGTCGCCGATCACCGCGATCGAGTGCACCGACGACGAGACCGGCAGCACGTTGCCGGTCTTCTTGAGCAGCACACTGCCCTGCTGCGCGACCTGGGCCGCGATCGCGGTGTGCGCGTCGGTCGTGACGACGCTGGTGATGTCGCCGGTCGGGGGACGGTCGAACAGGCCGGCGGCGAACATCGCGGTGAGGATGCGGCGTACGTGGGTGTTCAGCGTGTCGATCGAGACCTGGCCGTTGGCGACCGCGGTGCTCAGCGCGGTGCCGTAGAAGTCGCTGCCGTTCATCTCCTGGTCGAGCCCGTTGTTCGCACTCGCGATCGTGGAATGGGTTCCGCCCCAGTCGCTGGTGACGAAGCCGGTGAAGCCCAGTTCGCCGCGTAGGATGTCGTCGAGCAGGTGGCCGCTCTCGCAGGCGAACGTGCCGCCGACCGAGGCGTACGAGCACATCACCGAGTAGGCGTGGGCCTGCTGCACGGCCGCCTGGAACGCCGGCAGATAGATCTCGTGCTGGACCCGGTCCGACATCACCACGTCGTCCTGCGGGTTGTTGCGGTTCGTCTCCTGGTTGTAGTCGGCGTAGTGCTTGACCTGGGCCATCGGCCCCTGCGACTGGATGCCGGTGATGTCGGCCGCGCCCATCTGGGCGGCCAGGTAGGGGTCCTCGCCGAGTGACTCGAAGGCCCGGCCCCAACGCGGATCGCGGACGATGTTGACCGTCGGGCCGAGCACGACGGTGGCGCCCTTGCCCCATTCCTCGGCGCCGATCGTCTGGCCGTACCGGCCCATCAGGTCGGTGTCCCAGGTCGCCGCGGCGGCGACCGGGGCCGGCAGCTGGGTGACGCCGCCGGCGCCGTCGGCCACGCCGGCCGGGCCGTCCTGCAGCCGCAGCGAGGGGATGCCGAGGCGGGGGATCGCGTCGGTGCAGGCACCCCACGAGCACTGGGCGCCGCCGTGCATCAGGGTGATCTTCTCGGCGGTGGTCATCTGGGCGAGCAGTGCGTCGGCGCGCTGCCCGGGGGTGTCGGCGGCATGGGCCGGCGCGGCATTCAGGAGCAATGCCGTCACGGCGGCCAGAGACAGCAGGGAACGTCTCACGGGGGACTCCGTCCGGGATGTGTGACATCGAGGAGTGTCACTACCTTCCCCCGGGAGATTGCGTTTTTCCAGAGCTTTGCCGATTTCTTTCAACGAGTGATCGCAACGATCCAGGTCAGCAGCGGGCCGGCGATCAGCGCGGGCAGCATGTTCGCCACCGGGACCGGCCGCACGTTCAGGATGCGCAGGCCGACACCGAGCAGCAGCACGCCGCCGACCGCCGAGATCGTGGCGATCTCGGCGTCCGGCAGGAACGTGCCCAGCGTCGCCCCGACCGCGGTGAACGACCCCTGCACGGCAATCACCGACAGGGCGGCGGCGGCCACGCCCCAGCCCAGCGAGGCGCCGAACGCGATGCAGATGACGCCGTCCATCACGCTCTTGATCACCAACTGGTCGATGCCGCGCCCCAGCCCGTCCGAGAGCGCACCCAGGATCGCCAGCGGGCCGACCGCGACGACCAGCGAGGCGGTGACGAAACCCTCGCTGAACGAACCGGCCTCCTCGTCGCGGGACAGCCGCCGCTGCATCCAGTCGCCGAGGAGTTCGAGGCGGCGCTGAAGGTGCACGGCCGCGCCGACCGCCGAGCCGAGCACCAGCGCGCCCAGCATGATCAGCAGCGGCGCGCGGCTGCCGACCGCGCGGGTCAGCGACGGGTCGACCAGCGAGGCCACGTCCAGGCCGCCGATCACCAGGGTGATCAGGCCGAGCACGTCGGTCACGGTGTCCCGTACGCGGTCCGGCAGCCGATGGCCGGCCATCGTGCCCAGCCCGGCGCCGCCGACGATCGCGGCCGCGTTGATCAGAGTGCCGAGTCCGGGTACCGCCACGGTTCTTCCCCCTGAAAATCAGCTGCGACCGGCCCGAAGATCGTGACATGGTCCCGGTTGAGCTACGAGCAGGGGACACGTCATGGAACCGATCAGCGAGGCCGGGATCCGGCGCTCGTTCCTCAACTGCAGCAAGGGCGAGGCGACCCGGGTCAAGTTTCCGGCCGACTTCGCCGGGACGCCCTGGGCCGACCTCGACTTCTACGGCTGGATCGACCCGGGCGCACCGCTGCGGGCTGCGATCGCCGTGCCCGGCCCCACCGGTCTGCGCTCGCTGCTGCTGCGCCGGGCCGACCGCGGTGGTGCGTCGGGGGGTGCCGCCCGGTCGAGCATGTGCCAGGTCTGCCTGACCAGCCACGCGTCGGGCGGGGTGAGCCTGTTCACGGCGGCCCGCGCCGGGGCGTCCGGCCGCAAGGGCAACTCGCTCGGCGAATACCTCTGCTCCGACCTGGCGTGCTCGCTCTACCTGCGGGGCAAGCGCCAGCCGCGGGCCCGCCTGGTGAAGTTCGAGGAAACGCTCAGCCTCGACGAGAAGATCGAGCGGGCGATGACAAAGCTCGACGGCTTCGTGGCGCGCGTCGCGGAGTAAGACTGTCCCGGCGTAAGAACTGTCGTAGGAGGTGCCGGCGCCCCCGCCGGGCGCCGGCACCGTTCTTCCCTTTACTGCAGCCGGAACGACTGGGCGCCGGTGCCGTTGCAGGCGTACTGCACGAGCTGGACGCCGTCAGCGACGGACGCGCCCGGGGTGTCCAGGCACTTTCCGCTGTTCCGGTTGACGAGGTGGTAGTAGCCGCCGGACTCGGCGACCGCCTGCCACTGCTGATTGTTGCCGCCGCCGTAGGTCCAGGTCTGGATCGGGGCGTTGTCGGCGGTCGAGACGTTCGTGACGTCGAGGGCTTCGGCGCTGTTGCCGCGGTTGTTGATGCGCAGGTAGCCGCCGCTGGTCGGCACGAACTGGTACTGCTGGGCGTTGCTGCTGTTGCAGGCGTACTGCTGGATCACCGTGCCGTCGGTGGTGCCTGCCGCCTTGGCGTCGACGCACTTACCGCTCGTCTTGTTGATCACCGAATACCAGGTGGTCGACGAGATCGGGCCCTGCGTCGGGGGAGTGGTAGTTGTGGTGCCGCCGCCCAGCCAGAGGATGCCCTGGGTCAGCCATTGGTTCTGCTGCGCGCTGGCGAACGTCGACGACAGCCCGGTATTGGTCGTGTAGTTCATGGCGTTGTGGCCGAAGTTGGCGTACAGCATCTTGTAGTTCTTGTTCGTCCACATGACGGGGTAGTAGCCGCTGTGCCACTGCTGGTCGGGATCGTCGCCGACCGGGAACGTGCCCTGGTCCATCGACGCCAGAATGTCGATGTCGGGGTTCTGCCGCAGGTCGTTGCTCCACGAGTACCACTCGCTGACCGACGACTGGATGGTGGCGGGCAGGCCGGCCGTCGACGGGTGGTTACCATCGTCGATCTTCAACGTCTCGGCGGTCGGTCCCCAGGTGTTGGTCTGGAAGTTCCCGGAGCCGAGGAATGTGTTGTAATACCAGCCCCACTCGCTGGCGTTGGTGGTGAACGCGCTGACGTGGAAGCCGATCCACCCGCCGCCGTTGTCCATGTAACGCTGGAATCCGGTGCGGCTGGCCGAGTCGTGCGGCGCGTCGTCGAGGAACATGACGACCTTGTAGGACGACAGGTCGCCGGCGAGCCGGCCCCAGTCGGTGGTGCTCTCGAAGGAGAAGCCGTTCTGGCTGCCGGTCTGGCTGAACCAGGGCAGGGCTTCCTTGACGTAGTTGTTGTGCGCCGGGTCGCCACTGTCGGTGTCGTAGAAGGCCAGCACCTTGAACGGCGTGGTGGCCGCCTGGGCCGGCTGCACCGCGACGCCGACCGCCGCGGCGGCCACCAGCCCAAGGCCGGCCGCGAAGGCGTTGCGCAGGATCTTTCGAGGCATGGGGGCGTCCTCGTCTTGGATCGGAGATGGGGATCGGACGGAATTGGCAACATTGTTAACGGTCGATGCCGCGTTGAACAAGAGCCTTACTCGAAGAAGATGAATTAAGTTCTGATGGAGCGCTCTCCGGGGCGACGCGAAGCTGGCTCACAGATAGGATCTTTCCAGCGATGAGAGAAGGCTGGCCCGAGGTCGATCGATCACGGCTCCTGCGCGGCTTTCCCTGCTGAGATAGGGATTCCCGCCTCGAAGCTAGGCGGGATCGCGTCTCTCCGGAACGACCGACCCTGCCAGACATCGGATGAATCCGTTAACCTGAGGATCCAACCCCATCGATCAGCAGGATCGGCGGCATCCCCATGCGAAGACTCCCCCTGCTCCTCGTCCTCCCCGTGATCGGCGTCGGGGTCGTCCTCCCCGCGACGGCCGCGAACGCCTCCCCCACCGACGCGGCCTTCAACACCGGCACCGGCGCCCTCAACGTCGACTACGCCGGCTATCTGTCCAAACACGACATTGTCTACAACCGCCCGAACACCACGCCCGGCTACGGCCTTACAGTCGGCAACGGCCGCACCGGCGCCATGGTCTGGGATCAGAACGGCATCACCGCCCAGGTCTCCGGCGTCGACCTCGCCGAGCAGTCGACCTACGCCGCCGGCAACATCAACCTCCAGACCACACCCGCGCTCTCCGCCGGTTCCACCGGCTATCAGCAGCGGCTCTCGCTCTACGACGGGTTGCTCTCCACGAGGTACGCCGATGGCCGCACCGTCACGATCCTGGGGCGGCCCGGTTCGGAGACGATGGGCGTGCACGTCGACGACAACCGCACCAACGTCACCGCGGTGAGCTTCGATCTGAGCCTGTGGGACATGTCGACCGTCGCCGACATCGCCGACGTGCCCGACCTGAATACCTGGAAGACGGTGTCGACGTTCGCCGACTCGACCGCGGCCGGGCTCAGCCGCGGGCAGGCCGATCCCAACAACTTCGGTTACACGCTGGCCGCTACCGTCGAGGGCACCGGCTTCACCACCCAGGTCGTCAACGGCACCGACGTGCGGCTGACGATCACGCCGAGTTCGTCGTACACGATCTGGTTCACGGCGGCGAGCCGCCTCAACGCGGCCAACCACGACTCGGTCTCGGCGGCGCGCGCCGCGCTTTCCGCGGTCAAGGCTTCCGGGTACGCGACGACTCTCGCCAACTACCAGAACTTCTGGCACGGCTTCTGGCAGAAGTCGTTCGTGCAGTACGCCGACTCGGCCGGGGACGCCGACTACCTGGAGAACGTCTACTACCTGGCGACGTACATGATTGCCGCCGGTGGTTACGGCAACTACCCGGTCCACTTCATCAACGGCGTCTTCCGGGCGACCGGCGACCAGTCGAAGTGGAGCAACGGTTACTGGTATTGGAATCAGCGCGACGTCTACAACTCGTTCCTGGCGTCCAACCATCCCGACCTGCTGAAGACGTTCAACAACCTCTACAGCCGCAATTCGGCCGCGCTGAAGGCGTTCACCCAGTCCTATCAGGGCATCGACGGGTTGTGGGTGCCGGAGACGATGGGCTGGGACGGCAACGCGCGCGGGACCACCGGCAGCGACTACACCAAAGGCATCATGTCGACCGGCACCGAAGCGGCCTACAACATGTACCTGCAATACCGGTACACCAACGACACCGGTTATCTGAGCAGCACCGCCTATCCGTTCATGCGGGACGTGGTGAAGTTCTACGCCAAGAAACTGTCGTACGACAGCGCGAACAACCGCTACTACATGGCCAACTCGAACGCCCACGAGACGTACTGGAACGTGCCCGATGCCATCACCGACCTGGCGGCCGTCCGGTTGCTGTTCCCGCTGACCATCTCGGCGAGCCAGACCCTCGGGCTCGACGCCGACCAGCGGGCCGGTTGGCAGAACATCGTCGACCACCTCGCGCCCTACCAGGTGTCGAATGGTGCCTACCTGCCGCACGATCCGCCGATCGCGTCGACCCGCAACAACGAGAACGTGGCATCCGAGCTCATCTGGCCCTACGACCGGACCGGCATCGGGGCGCCCGACCAGTCGACCGCGATCAACACGTGGAACGCGCGGCCCTTCCCGTACGGGAACGTGTGGTCGAACGACGCCGTGCAGGCGGCCCGCCTCGGCCTGGGCGACCAGGGGTTCTCAGGTATGAAAACGATGCTGCAGAAGTACCAGAACTATCCGAACGGGCTGACCGCCAACACCAACGGCGTCTTCGAATATCTCGGCGTGCACCTCACCGCGATGAACGAGTCGCTGCTGCAGAGCTACAACGACAAGATCGCCGTGTTCCCGGCCGCGCCGACCGATTCGACGTTCACCGGCAGGTTCACGCTGCTGGCCAAGGACGGCTTCTTGGTGTCGAGCGAGCGCGAGACCGGCGAGACGAAGTACGTCGGGGTCAAGAGCCTGTACGGCAAGCCGGCCACGGTCGTGAACCCGTGGTCGGGTCAGCAGATCCGGGTGCGCCGGGTCTCCGACAACGCGATCCTGGCCACCACGACCGCGGGCACGGTCTCGTTCGCCACCGCGGCCGGCACGGTCTACGTGGTCGAGCGGGTCGCCAAGCCGCTCACGTCGTACGCCTCGACGACCCTCACCGGCACCGCCAACCAGGGCCCGAAGTCGTTGCGCAACACCGCGTCCACGCTCGGCCTGCCCGGCGGCAGCTCGACCGCCGGCACCTTCAACGACACGGCCGCGACCTACGACGCCAACTGGTACCCGACCACCAACCGCGGCTACGGCGACTACAACGACGACACCCACCACACCACGACGAGCGGCGCGGCGGCCCAGTTCACGTTCACCGGCACCGGCATCCAGCTGCTGTCGGAACGCAACGGCGACATGGGCAACGCCGACATCTACCTCGACGGCGCGCTGCAGCAGAACATCAACCTGTACGTCAGCGGCGCCCGCCAGGTGCAGCAGGTGGTCTACTCGAAGTCGGGCCTGACCTCGGGCAGCCACACCATCCGGATAGTCAGCCGCTCCACTTCGGTCGTCATCGTCGACGCCTTGAAGGTGAGCTGACCGACGGGCCTCGCCGCCCGGGATCTAAATGTAGTGACCACGAGGGTTGTTGACGCGGCGGCGTGGCGACTTGAGACGTGAGAAGACCTCCGGCGAGGTGGAAGTTGCGACGCTTTCACCAAGACCGAAGGTCCTCATGGCCCACCGTAATGCCCGTCTGACTCTGCACGGCCGACGCCTGCTGATCCAGCGTGTCGTCACCGACCACCGCCTCCCTCACCAAACCAGCCCTGAGCTCGAAGCACGTGTGTGCGCGCCGCGCACCGAACTCAAACGCGGCCCGCGCCGGTTAGCGTCACTGCTGGACATGCCGGCTTCCACCGTCCACGCCGTGCTGACCCGCCACGGCCTGCACCGCCTCGCCTGGCTCGACCGGCCCACCGGCCAACTGATCCGCCGCTACGAACGCGACCGGCCCGCCGAACTGATCCACGTCGACGTCAAGAAGACCGGCCGGCTACGCGACGGCGGCGGCTGGCGTGTCCATGGCCGCGACAGCCTCGAACACCGCCAAGCCCGATACCGCACCCGGACCGGCTACGCATACGCGCACGCCGCGATCGACGACCACACCCGGCTCGCCTACGCCGAAATCCACCCCGACGAGAAGACCGGTACCTGCGCCGGGCTCCTGCACCGCGCCGCAGAACACTTCGCCCGCCTGGGCATCCCCGCCATCGAACGCGTCATCACCGACAACGCCCTGGCCTACCGCCGAGGCCACGCCTGGCGCGACGCCCTGACCGAACTCGGCGCTCAAGCCCGGTTCACCCGCCACTACCGGCCCCAAACCAACGGCAAAGCCGAACGCTTCAACCCGACCATGGCCGACGAACGGATCTACTCCCGGCCCTTCACCAACGGCCAGGACCGCGCCGACGCCCTCCCCGGCCGACTCCACCAATACAACTACCACCGAACCCACACCGCGCTCGGAGACCAGCCACCCATCAACCGCGTCAACAACGATCCTGGTCGCTACATCTAAAGCCCGAGGTCCCAGGCGGCGAGGAGCCGGTCGATCTGCGTCGTGGCGTCGTCGGGCCAGGTGTAGGCCGGTTTGTGCAGGCGCAGCGAGGTCAGCCCGTGGATGCCGCCCCACAGGTCGGCCGCGGTGACCGCCGACGCCGTCCCGGAGGCCCGGACGAGTTCCCCGATCTGGGCCAGCAGCACGTCGGCGCCGTCGGTGTGCACGTGGTCGGCGCCGAGCTGGTCGGCGCTCTCGAAGCGGAGCTGGTAGAGACCCGGGTTGGCCAGGCCCCACTCGAGATAGGCGCAGGCCAGGAGCCGCAGCCGCGCCCGCGGCGCCCGGCCGGGTTCGTCGACGTTGCTCATGGCCGCGACGAAGGACGAGTCGACGGCGAGCAGAACGGCCCGGTTGAGGGCGCTCTGCGACTCGAAGTGCCGATAGACCGCGGTCGCCGAGACGTCGCACGCCCGCGCGACCGCCCGCAGCGAGGGGATCGCGAGCGACAACCGCGACGACGCGAGCCCGATCGCCGCCGCGAGCAACTCGTCGTAGAGATGATCGCGTCGCATGACGCTGACCTTAACTCGATCTAGAGCGCCCGGCGCAGCCACTCCTCGACGCCCGCCACATGCACGGTCGCCCACGAGCGGGCCAGGTCGGGCTGCCCTGCGGCGATCGCGTCGACGATCGCCTGGTGCTGTTCGCGGGTGCGCTCGGCCGCACCCTGCTGGGTGAGGCCGCGCCAGATGCGTGCCCGGGTGGTCGGGCCGGAGATGCCGTCGAGCAGCGACGACAGCACCGGGTTGCCGGCGCCGGCGGCGATCCGGCGGTGAAACTCGAGGTCGTTGGCGACCAGCGCCTCGATCGACGGCTCGGATCCGAGTTCGTCGAGGACGGACTGGAGCTTCTCGACGTCGTCGGCGCTCATCCGCTGGGCGGCCAGCGCGGTCGCCGCCGGCTCGAGCAGCCGCCGCACCTCCAAAAAGTGCATGACCGCGTCGTCGGTGTGGAAGTCGACGACGAAGCCGAGCAGGTCGAGCAGCAGATGCGGTTCGAGGCTGGTCACGTACGTGCCGTCGCCCTGCCGCACGTCGAGCACCCGGATCATCGACAGTGCCTTGACCGCCTCGCGCAGCGAGTTGCGCGACAGCCCGAGCCGCTCGGCGAGGTCGGCCTCTTTGGGCAGCCGGTCGCCGGGCCGCAACGCCCCCGAGACGATCATCTCCTTGATCTTGCTGATCGCCTCGTCCGCCAGCGCCATCCGACCCTCCGTTCTACGCGCATTTGCGTATGGAACCGTCCCGCAGACATTCCTACCGTGTGGGCATGACGATACGAGCGGTGGTCTTCGACATCGGAGGCGTCCTCGCCGAATGTGAGCCGATGGACTTCGCGCAGCGGGCCGAGGCCGAGCACCGGCTGCGCCCGGGTTCGCTCGGCGCCGGTCTGGAGGACGTGTGGGACGCGGGCCGGATCGGTGGCGTCACCGAGGCCGACGTGACGGCGGCGCTGCTCGAGCGGTGCGGGCTGACCGCGGCCCAGGCCGACGCGGTGCTGGCCGAGATGTGGCGGCAATACCTGGGTGTCGCCAACACGCGGCTGATCGAGTGGGCCCGGGGACTGCGCCCGGCCTACCGCACCGGCATCCTCAGTAACAGCTTCGTCGGCGCGCGCGAGCGGGAGCAGGAGCTTTTCGGCTTCGAGGAGCTGGTCGACGACCTCGTCTATTCGCACGAGGTGGGCGTGAGCAAGCCCGATCCGGCGATCTGGGAGGTGACCGCTCGCCGGATGTCGGTCGAGCCGGCCGAGATCGCGTTCCTCGACGACCTGCCCCGCAACGTCGACGCGGCCCGTGAGCTGGGTGTCTCGGCCGTGCTGTTCGAGAGCACCGCCCAGGCGATCGCCGATCTCGAGGCGCTGCTGGAGCGGGCGCGGCCCGCCGGGTGAAGTCGGCCCGCCCGGCACGTCAAAATAGGGATAGAGTGGTGCGCGATGGTCTTAGCCTTCAACATTCGAGGGAACGCGGCCATCCCTCCGCCGGAGGATCCCATGGACCAGCCCCGCATCACTGACCATGCGTCGGACTATTTGCGCGTCGACTCCCAGCCGACGGGCGACGAGCGGCGCGTGCGGCTCGTCGCGCAGGGCGAACTCGACAGTCAGACCTCAGCGTTGCTGATCGCGGCGGTCAGCGATCTCGCGACCCGGCATTTGCCCGACCGGCCCCGGCCCGACAGCATTGTGCTCGACCTGGCCAAGCTGACCTTCATCGACGCGGCCGGGGTCCGCTGCCTGCTGCAGTGCGAGACGGCCGCGGGCCACAACGGCGTACGCCTGGAGCCGGGTGATGCCCACCCGGCCGTCGTGCGCATCCTCGACATCGTCGGTCTGGCCCGGCATTTCGGCTTCGCATCGTCCGGCCACGAGGCCAACCGGCTGGACGCCGACGAGGTGGACGAACTGTTGACCTGGTCGCTGCGCGCTCGCCGGCAGGCCCACGACATCTGCTTACGCGCGTGGCAGGCCCGGCAGCGAAGTACGCTGCTGCGCGACATCATTCCAGCACGCCCGACTCGGTGAGGCGCACAGCGATCTGGCCCGCCCTGGCCGGTCGCCTACTGACCGTCGTCGATCGCCTTCACCACCTCGTCGGTGGCGGCCCAGGTGTCAGTGGTCCGCCGGCCCCTGCACCTCGCTGATGCCCGCCCAGTGCGCGCCGGGCACCGTCTGCGCCGCCGCCCGGGTGATGCCCTGCAGGGGTGTCCTCGAGGTCCGTCTCGTTCTGCAGTGAGCGGGCGATTCGCTCAGCGTCCGGACGAGTTCGTTCCCCGAGCCTCCGCCGTCGTAGCTCCGTGACGGCTGCCGGCCGCCGGCGGGTCATCAACCCTCCGCACTTGACAACTCCTTCACGCCGCCAGTCTGCCCGGAAATCCCGATCCGCAAAACAGATCGGGCCCGCGGTCAACCGACCGCGGGCCCGACCCGGGCGAAAAGGAACTCAGTGCATGACCACCGGCACGGCTTCGGCCTGGTCGTCGTCGAGCAGGCGCGACTCCTCCTGCTTGCGCGGGAGGAAGAGCGCCGCGGCCACCGTCACCAGAACGAGTGCGAACGCCACCCAGTAGGTGTGTGCGAACGCGTGCGCGGCGTTGGCCAGGCCCACCTTGATGCCGGCGTCGCCGCCGATCTGCTGGGCGATCCGCGGGTCGTGCCGGGCCAGGATCGCCGCCGGTCCGAGCTTGGCGTCCTTCAGGCCGTTGGTCAGGATCACCGACATCACCGCCACGCCGATCGAGCTCGCGATCTGCTGGGTGATGTTGAGCAACGTCGACCCTCGGGCCACCTCGGCCGACCGCAACGTCTTCAGCGCCGAGGTCATGATCGGCATCATCGTGCCGCCCATGCCGAGACCCATGACGAACAGGATGCCGATCAGCACCGAGTACGACGTGGTGGACGTGATCTGGGTGAGCGCCGCCATGCCGGCCGCGATGAAGACGAGTCCGAACGGCACGATCCGGCCGACCGGGAACTTGTCGGTCAGCGCACCGGCGATCGGCATGGTCAGCATCGCGCCGATGCCCTGCGGGGCGACCAGCAGGCCGGCCTTGAGCACCGACTCGCCACGGATCTGCTGGAAGTACGTCGGCACCAGCAGCAGACCGCCGAAGAACGCGATCGCGAACAGGAACATCGTGATGATGCTGATCGCGAGGTTGCGGTTGCGGAACAACCGCAGGTCGAGCAGCGGATGCTTCGGCTTGAACGAGTAGAAGACGAACGAGACGACCAGCACCAGGCCGACGATGCCGGGAATCAGCACCTTGGGCGCGTCCAACCGGCCCTCGGCCGGGATCGAGGAGACGCCGTAGAGGAACAGTGCCAGGCCGGGCGACATCATCAGCATGCCGACGAAGTCGAACGACTCGGACGGGTGCGGCGAGTCCTTGGGCAGGGCGAAGTACGAGTAGATCAGCGCGATCGCACCGATCGGCACGTTGATCAGGAAGATCCAGTGCCAGCTCGCGGCGTCGATCAGCCAGCCGCCGAGGATCGGGCCGCCGATCGGGCCGAGCAGCATCGGCACGCCGAGGATCGCCATCAGCCGGCCCATCCGCTTGGGACCGGCCGCCCTCGTCATGATCGTCATGCCGAGTGGCATCAGCATGCCGCCGCCGAGACCCTGCAGGACCCGGAAGCTGATCAGCATGTTGATGCTGGAGGCCATCGCGCAGAGCGCGGAGCCGAGCGTGAACAGCGCGATCGCCGCCATGTAGAGCCGCTTGGTGCCGAACCGGTCGGCCGCCCAACCGGTCAGCGGGATGACCGTGGCCAGCGCCAGCGTGTACGCCGTGACGGTCCACGCCACGGTCGAGTACGCCAGTGGGTGTCCGGCCGAGCCGAACGTGGTCTCGAACGTCGGCAATGCGACGTTGACGACAGTAATGTCGAGAATCGACATGATAGCGCCGAGAACGACCACCCCGGCGACTTTGAGAATATCGCCGGTAATGCGGTCGTCGTCGCCGGCGACAGTGGCAACGTCAGTCATGAGTTCATTCCTCTTTTCTGATCCACCGGTGCCCCCACCGGGATCAGCGGCCGGCCCATCCTGGCGTGCCGTCCGTCATCGATATGTGGATGGTGCCTCATTGCGATGCCTGAAGTCAGTCCCGTACGGAGTGACGGCGCACACGGCGGACAGACCATACAACCTGATCATGGACGCGGGCGACGCCTTTTTACTAATAGTCCAGGTCACCTATGAGGAACCTGAGAAAGGCGCCCCCCGCTGAAAGGAGAGGAGACCCGCCTTCGGTCAGAAAATCACCAGTGACCACGTCGTCGCGTCCGTCCACATCGCCCGACGCCATCCGGTTACCGACGGGCCGGCCAGGTGAACTCCCGCACCGGGCCGGAGACGAACGGTGTGCTGCCGGGTGGGCGCCGGAAGTCCGTGGTCGCCCGCACCGTGACCAGGTTGGCCAGGCGCTGCTGCCGTTCGGCGTAGACCGAAGGGTTCCCCGGGTACAGCTTGGCCAGGAATTCCCGCGCCTGCGCGCCGGTGGCCCGGCCTTCCTCCAGGGCCCGGTAGAGCATCAGCTCCGAGAAGTCGTTGCCGGTCATCCCGTCGTACGCGCCGGTCTCGTCGACCAGGTAGCAGGAGGTGAATTCCCAGGTGACCGCGCAGGAGGCGAGAATCCACGGCAGGTGCGCGGCGGCCTTCGCGCTGGTGGCCTCGCCGTCCCAGGCCAGCATGGCGCCGACCGGCACCGGGCGGCCGTCGTAGTCGTCGAGGGCCAGCCAGCTCTCGTCGTGGGGCTCCTGCCGGCGCATGGCCACGTTGGCGTCGTAGAAGATGCGGGGGAGCAGTTCGTCCCAGCGGGGGGCCGGCAGATCGAAGAACCACGTCTTGTGGTGCGTGTCGGGGGACCGGCCGAACGGTCCGACCAGCCGGTAGCTCAGGTCGACCCGGTAACGGTCCGGCATCGCCCACCTCCCGCAGCGGCCGGCCTCAGCCTAACGGGGTCAGCCGGCGCTTTCGAGGCCGCTTTCGGCGCAGACGCCGGCCATGTCGGCTGCGGCGGCGCTGACCGCGGCGACCGCGTCCGGCTCCTGGGCGGTGCCCTTCGATGTCGTCGCCTTGGCGTAGGCGGCCGAGAGGCGTCGGGCGGCGTCGGCCACCGGGGCGTCGGCGGTCGACGAGGCCTTGACGATGCGGTCGACCACGCCCGGTTCCATAAGAGTGGCCTGTGTGATCGCGGTGGTCAGGTCGGCGCAGGTGCGGGTGCCGGGCAGGGCTCCCGAGGCCTCGGCGGTCGGGACGTCGGCCGGGGCGGGCGGTGCGGCCATCGCCGAGGTCGTTGCCGGTGGGGCGGCCGGGGGAGCCGGCGGTGCGGGCGTCGAGTGTCCGCAGGCGGCCAGGAACAGGGCGGCCGCGACGGGCGCGAACCGGTGGCGGTTTTGCGGCATTTGGACAGGTTACGGCGGGTTGGCTCACCACGTACGGAAAGGGGCCCGGTCGGAAACCGACCGGGCCCCACCGACGTGGTCTTTAGAGGTAGCTGCCCTTCTTGTATTCCGAGTAGCTCTCGTTCCAGTCGGTCCAGCCGTTGCCGTTCTTCAGCTTCTGCTCGGTGCCGCTGACCGTGACCACGTCGCCGACCAGGGTGCGGCCGAAGAGCCAGGCGCCCATCTTTTCCGAGACGTTGACGCAGCCGTGTGAGACGTTGACGTGGCCCTGCTTGCCCTCCGACCACGGCGCGGCGTGGATGAACGAGCCGCTCCACGTGATGCGCTGCGCGAAGTCGATCGGGGTCTTGTAGCCGTTGACCGGGTCGGTGTCGGTCGTGTCGAAGATCGTGTGGCGCTGCTTGTCGATCACGAGCATCGTGCCGCTCCACGACGGGGTGCTCGGCTTGCCCAGGCTCACCGGCAGCTTCTTGATGACCTTGCCGTTCTCGGTGACCGTCATCTGCTTGGTCCGGTTGGAGACCGTCATGATGAACGACCGGCCGACCTTGATGTCGACGGTCATGTCGGTCCTGCCGTAGTAGCCGTTGCCGAGCGGGACGCCGGCCAGCGACACCCGGTAGAAGACCTTGGAATTGGCCTTCCAGTAGACCTTGGGCCGGAAGTGGACCTCAGTCGAGCTGATCCAGTGCCAGGTGCCCTCCTGGACCGGCGACGCGGTGACCACCATGCGGCGCTCGACGTCGTCGCGGTACGCGGTCGGGATCGCCCGGTTGAACTTGACGATCAGCGGCATGCCCACGCCGACCGTCATGCCGTCGCCGAGGAAGCTCGTCGCCCGGATGACCTTGGTGGGCGCCTTCATCGTGGTGAAGGCGCTGCTGCTGGTGCCGCCCTTGCCGTCGGTCGCCGTGCCGTTGACGGTCACCGTGTATTTCGTGCCGTACGACAGCGCCTTGGCCGGGGTGAACGTCTTGGCGTCCTTGTCGACGGTGCCCTTGACCTCGTTGCCCTTGGCGTCGGTGACCTTGACGGTCGTGTTCTCCGGGTCTTCCGACGAGTATTTGATCGGCGTGACCGCCAGGACGCCGGTGGCGTCGGCCTTCGGCTCGACCACCGCGACCGTGCTCTGCTTCGGCGGGGGAGCCGCCTCGTTCTTCGAACCGGAGGGCTGCTGGGAGGCGCCGCCACCCTGCCAGGACGGCGACTTGTCACCGTGGCCACAACCGGAGGCGAGCAGCACCGCGCCCGCGATCACCGCGACCCCGGCCATCCGCCACGGTCGTCGAACCACAATGCTTTTCATCGTCCCCTCACGGCCTTTTCGGATCGGCCCGCCAATCATGCTTGATGCCTGTCTCCGCACCAATCCCGGATTCGTGCCGGGGTCCGTCTATCCGATTTGGGGTGTTTAGGTATCGCCCGGAGTGGTTACGGCTTATGCCAGGTTGGCCGGCACCGGCAGCGCGCTGCCCTTGACGAAATCGGCCCAGCTCACATTCCACGGTGTCCAGCCGTCGCCGTACTGCAGCTTGTCGCCCGTGCCCTTGACCACCACCGGGTCACCGATGAGCGTCTTGTCGAACAGCCACTTCGCGTTGGACGGAGACACATTGACGCACCCGTGCGACACGTTGGTGTGCCCCTGCGCGCCGGTCGACCACGGCGCGGAGTGAATGTATTGCCCGCTCCAGGTCAGCCGCTGCGCGAACTCGATCTGCGTGCGGTAGCCCGCCGCGCCGTCGGTGTCGGTGGTGTCGAAAACGGTCGACGCCAGCTTGTCCATCACGACCATAGTGCCGCTCGCCGACGGGGTGCTCGGCTTGCCCAGGCTCACCGGCATCGTGCGCACCACCTTGCCGTCCTGCACCACCGACATCTTCTTGCTCGCGTTGTCGACCTTCATCTCCAGGTCGCGCCCGATCTTGGCGCTGGCCGAGCGGTCGCGGTCGCCGTAACGCCCCGAGCCGGTCGGCAGGCCGCCCAGCGCGGCCCGGACCGTGAGCTTGGTGCCCGAATGCCAGAACTTCGGCGCGCGGTAATAGGCCTGGGTGCCGTTCGAGGTCCACGCCCACACGCCCGGCTGCGCCGGCGAGGTCGTGACGAACAGCCGCTTCTGCACGGCCGCGCGGTCGGCCTTCCGGATGCCCGGGCTGAACTCGACGACGACCGGCATGGCCACCCCGTAGGTGTGGTCATCGAAAAGGTAGAGCCCGGTGCCGGTCCTGTGCGCCGGGGCGCCCATGGTGGTGAACGAGGTGGTCACGGTCTTCGCATCGCCCGCCGCGCCGGTGGCGACGACCGTCACCGCGTACTTCTCATGGGTTTTCAGAGGCTTGGAGGGCACCCAGCTGGAACCGTCGTCGCGCAGCGAACCGGCGACGGCCTTGCCGTCGCCGCCCTTGACCGTCACCGAGCTGACCTTGCCGCCAGTAAGCTTGAGGCCGACCTCGGCACTCACCGGCACGTCCTTCTTGCCGGCGGCCGGGGTGATGCTCAGCGAGACCGGAACGGCCGGGGCGGTCGTGGCGTTCTCCACCCGGTCACTCGGCGCCGACGCCGGAGCGGCCGCCCCGCTCTTCTTGCTGTCGCACGCCGACAGCGCCAGCGGCGCGATCACCGCCATCGCAACGACCGCCACCAGCGAGCGACGCATGCAGACCACCCTTAGCCCGTTCTTAAGTTTGCCGGGGACATCCTGCCCCATGGATGCAAGGTCGGGAGTCGGCCAGGCGGCTGAATCCCTCTCCTGATCTTGGCGGGGGGTGGATTTCTTGGATGACCGAGGCCCGTGCTAACGTTTCCGTCGTTGCCAGCGAGCGCCGCTAGCTCAATTGGCAGAGCAGCGGACTCTTAATCCGCGGGTTGTAGGTTCAAGTCCTACGCGGCGCACCAGGTTTCACCAGGGCGTATAGCTTCCGAGCTATGCGCCCTTGATCTTTGTGAGACGTCGGCGGGCGGCCTCACCTCCCGCCCCTGCGGCGACTCGATTGCCTGTGCCGGCGGTCAGCACGATGCTGCTGCACGTTCTTAAGGGCGATGCCCGCGCAGTGGGCGAGGCACGTTGACATTGATGGATTGCCGGATGTCAGCTATGGGAGCAGTTGATTTGCGAACCGGACAGGTGCCGACCTGGAACACCTTGAGCATCGCCGAGCAGACATTGATTCGTGCCGCTGTGTCTGGGGCGCGGCTGGCCGGCACGATACAGACGTACGGGGCCGCGATGCGCTGGGCCGGCATGCCGGGCGTGCCGCCGCGCAGCTACACCGACGACGAGCAGTGCCGCTTGGTCCCTCAACTCGCGGACGTCGCGATGACGCTGGCGACCGGCGGACTGCTCTCTATCGTCCGTCGGCGGCATCTCCGCGGCGAAGGCGAAGTCCTGCTGTCGGGCGAACCGCTGCGGCACGTCCTCGCCGAGCCCGCCAACTGGATCTGGAACCCTTCCTCGGCGAATGATTACACCTTCCGCGCAGCGCAGCAGTTGCGCGACCGCTGGTCCGCCGACGTGTACCCCGTGGTCGATACGGCCGATTTTCCCGCGTGGGAGCAGCTGAGCAGAGAGCAACGTGAGGTGCTGGTATGTGCTGCGGAGTCCAGCGGCATGCTGACCGGAGCGTTCGGTATTTGGACCGACCCGCCATCCGAGCTTCAGGGCGCCGATCGGCAGGCGTGGATCGAGGAGCAGCTGGGCCCGTTGCTGTTCTTCGTCCGTGCCGGCCTGATCGAGGTACGCCACTTTCCCGACGACAGCAGTGACGCATATTCGGTCGTTCCCGTCGATGCACTCGGCCAGACGCTTGCCGATCCCGCCGTCCGCGAGAGCGAGGACTGGGGCGTAGGAGTGGGGTGCGTGTTCACTTACGACGGGCTGGCCGTCTGGCGCAACGCGTGGAGCGGCGGCTGGAACAGCCGCCTGCGCCTCGACTGAACGGGGGCGTGGCGCTAAGTGGCGATCGGTTCGCGGCAGATCGGTGAAGGTACCGATTACGGCGAGTTCGGAGGCTTGGCCTTCTGCGGGTAGATCGTCTCGTGGCGGGCCAGCATGGCGACGAACTCGCCGATCTTCCGCTCGCGGGTCTGCGCCCGTTTGACGGCATTGACGCGGTAGATGAGGGCGAACCGGTTGGTCTTGGTGAGTACGTCGAACATGGCCTGGGCGGCCGGAACGGCGGCGATGGCGGCGAGGAGGTCGGCCGGTACCTCGGCTTCCGACGGCGGGGCGTAGGCCCTGGCCCACCGTCCGTCCGCTTTCGCGGCGTCTGCTGCAGCACGGCCTGGGGGCAGCATTCGTCCTTCTGCTTCCAGCCGGGACACGTGGGCGATGTTGCGTTGCGACCAGGAGCTGCGGGCTCTGCGAGGGGTGAACCGGATCCAGGAGGTTTCCTGATCACATTTCCGGGTCTGCCCGTCGATCCAGCCGAAGCACAGGGCCTCGTCGACGGCATGCTGCCAGGTCAGCGTGGTGACTGTGCCGCCTTTCTTGGTCAATGCCAGCCAGACGCCGGGTGACGTAGCGTGGTTGGCCGACAACCACGCGCGTAGCGCCTCGGCGTCCGCCACGATCAACTCATCCAGCTCGGCGCTCGCCATGACGGCAGGCTAACCGACGCGACGTGGCGGCTGATCGTCGCCGCATGAACCGAGGTGGCCGCCACCAGTACCGCATAGGTTCAAGCTATTCGATCGATTGCGTTCCGATAAATATATCTGCAGTCACCCGAAAGGGTTTTCATAATGGGCTGCGCGTCGCCAAGGCGCGACCAAAAACGACGGCAATGTCTGCTTTGTCATCGACCAATAGGGTTAGCGGCTGAGGTCCGTCGAGGTACTCGATCGGGAAGGCAGAGCCGGTTCACTGTTAGTGTTTGGGCGCATCGCGAGACGCAGCGTCCTGGCAGTCGGTTCAGAAAGGCTTTCGCCTATTGTTTCGGAGTTTGCCGTACGCCAACGGGCTTGGCCCGCTGCGCTCGGGGCCGGCTGGCATGATCTTTCCTTTCGTCGCTTACCGAATGGGTTTTCCGTCGGCGACATCGGGCGAACGGCCGTCAGTGACGCGTTGCCTGCTTCTGAAAGGGTGAGATGAAAGCACGTCCGCATGCTTGTACAGTCGGCCGGTCGCGCTGGACCGGATACGCCAAGGCGCGGACGTGAACCTGCCGATGCTGTATGAAGCCGCCGTTCCCTTCGCGTCACGTCTGCCAGCCGCAGTGGCGGGCCACGCCGACCGCGGGATTCGGCTTCGTTTCCGGCGCCGCTGGCTGCTGCTGGCCGTGACCCTCATCGCCGCGCTCGCCGAATGCGTATCGGTACCGGGCGCGCTTCTCGGCGCTGCCGGCCTGTGGTTACTGTTCGGTGCGCCGATTGTCCTGATGTACGGCATCGCCAACGCCGTCGTTTCCACTCGTAACGGCAGGGCGATTCTCGCCGTCGGCGGCGCTGTCCTGGGTGACATCCTCGCCGCACTGCTGACGAATACGTTGTTGCCGTGGGCGGGGATCGGAGCTCCGCTCGAGCGGATCCCCCTCGCTTGGGCATCAGTGTTCCTGATCCTGGCCTTGACTGCGGCGGCGCCCGCCCCCGGACGGCTCCGGTGGCGCCTCGCCGTTCCTGTTCAGGGCCTCGGACCGGTGCTCTGGCTCGGCTCGGTGTGCGTCATTCTTTCGATCGCCGGGCCGATCCGGCTGAACAACGGGCTCAGCGGCAAGGTGGCCATGGCGGCGCTGGTTGCCCTGGCGCTCCTTCTCGTTGTGCTTTTCGTTCGGCGCGGGCAGCACAGCACGACTGTCACGTGCGTCGGACTGTTCTTCGTCGCGGTCTCTTTGCTGCTGCTCACCTCGCTGCGCGGCTGGTATATCACCGGCCACGACGTTCAGCGTGAGTATGAGGTCTTCCAGCTCGCCTATCAGCCCGGCCGTTGGCAGATCGCGGCGTTCCGCGACGCCTACAACGCTTGTATGAGCATCACTGTGCTGCCGGTATCGATCGTCCGGCTCACCGGCATCTCGGGCCTGTACGTCTTCAAGGTGGTCATCCCGTTGTTGTTCGCCGTAGCTCCGGTCGGTCTCTACCGGGCGGTCCGGCACGGCGCCCCGCAGACCATCGCGCTGCTCTCGGCCATCTACTTCGTCGCTTTTCCTGCCTACTTCACCGACATGGCGTTCCTCGCCCGGCAGGAAATCGCGTTCTTGCTGCTGGCGTGCGTACTTCTGGTGCTGGCTGACAGTGGCCGCCCGCTACGTGCCCGGCAGACCGCGGCGACCGTATTGCTGGTCGGCATTGTGCTGTCGCATTACTCCACTACATACGTATTGCTGGGGGTCATCGGCACGGCGTACGCCCTCGGCGTGGGCTGGCGTCTGGCGGCGCGTCGTCGAGGCGGCTTCGGCAAGGCTTTCCAACGACCGGTGCTGCTGACGTGGTGGATGATCGCGATTGCGGCGATTGCCGCAGTGCTGTGGACGGGACCCGCCACACACACGGGCGGACAGGCTGAAGCGACGACCAAGGCAGCCGTGCTCGAGCTTCTCGGCAAGAGGTCGGACAGCGGATCGTCGGACACCTCGTACAGCATCTTCGGCGGTAAGCAGGTCACCGAGGCTCAGCGGCTGAAGAACTATGCGACCCAGACCATCCAACAGACCGCGCAGGCGCGCGCCGACAGTGACTACCTGCCTCTCAGCGAGGTCGACAAGTATCCGGTCACGTCGGTCGACCAGGCCGACCTGCCGCTGACCCCATTCGGCCGCCTGCTGGAAAGGGCCGGCGTGAACGTCACCGGTATCAACAGCCTCGTCCGGCTGTCGTTTGCCCGGCTGCTTCAGGTGTTGCTCCTCATCGGTCTCGTGCTGGCGGTGGTGGCTCGTAAGCCGGTGTTCCGTGCAACCTCGGACCAAATTCTGTTGAGTGTCGGCGCGGTGGTGCTGATCGGCGTTCTCACGGTGTTGCCGCAACTGTCCGTCGACTACGGCGTACTTCGCGCCTTCCAGCAGGGCCTGTTCTTCTTCGCGCCATTCATCGCAGCGGCCTCCGTCTCGATATTTCGGTGGACCGGTCGCCGGGCGACGACGTTCGCCTTCGCCATCTCGGTGGGATTGTTCCTCGACCTGTCCGGGTTCGTGCCGACACTGCTCGGCGGGTATCCGGCGCAGCTGCATTTGGCCAATGAGGGTCAGTACTTCGATATTTACTATCTGCATCCGGAGGAACGGTCCGGCATCGCATGGCTCAGACAGCAGGCTCCGGAGGCGGATCGCGAGTCGGTCCAGTCGGAGATTCAGACCGACCGGTACACGTTCGGCCGCGTCCAGACTCTGCTGACTGGCCGGACCTACAACGACATCTATCCCACGCTGATCGGTGCGAAAACCTACGTATTCCTCGGCTTCACCACCGTGCAAAAGGGCGAGGCGACACTGTCCTACCGCGGCGACCTGGTCACGTACCGCTACCCGCTTGGGCTGCTCGACGTTACGAAGGACAAGGTCTACGCCAGTGAGGGCGCGGAGGTGTACCGATGACGGTGAGCGACGTGTGACCGATTATGTCGAGCGTTACATCGGCCGAGCCGCGGTGCCTCCGAGGCCCAGCGGTCCCTTGCAAACGGTAATGCGGCTACTCGGCCTGGACGGGTCCGGGCCGGACAAGCTCGTACGCAACTCGGCCTTCCTCATCCTCGCATCGGGCATCACGGCGCTCCTGGGGTTCCTGTTCTGGGTCGTCGTCGCGAGGCTTTTCTCGCCGGCCGCGGTGGGCATCGCCACCTCGCTGGTGTCGGCCACGTCGCTGATCGGCTATCTGAGCCTGCTCGGGCTCAACAGCGTGCTGCTCCGCTTCCCGAACTCACCGCTGCGGAACACCGAGGTCACTCAGTCCATCCTTCTGACCGCGGTGACCGCGTGCGTCGTCTCGGTGATGTACCTTGCCGCCATCCCGCTGATCAGCGGCGAGCTGACGTTCATCCGGGGAAAGCCGCTCTTCTGCATCGGCTTCAGCGTTTTCAGCGTCTTCGGCGCCGTCAACATGCTCACCGACGCGGTCTTCGTCGCGCGGCGCATCCCGCATTACAACGCGATCGTGGACGGCCTCATTCAAGGGATCACGAAGCTGGTCCTGCCCGTCGTGCTGGCGGGATTCGGCGCTGCAGGCATTCTCGCGTCAGTGGGCTGGGGATACATCGTGGCCGCCGTGGCGTCGGTGATCCTTCTCTACCGGGTCAGTGACTTCCGCTTGACCCTCCGTCCGATGCGCACCCCACTGCTCGGCCGGGTCGGGTTCTCGTTCGCCAGCTACGTGTCGAGCGTCCTCAATCTCGGTCCGGTCATGTTGCTGCCGATACTCACCCTGCATCTACTCGGCGCCGAGGCCAACGCGTACTACTACTTGGCGTTCCAGATCGCGAACCTTCTGAACGCCGCGTCCTACGCGATCGGCGAATCCCTGATGGCCGAGGCTTCGACGGACGAGTCGCGTCTCGGCCCGTTGCTGCGCCGGTCCGGCCTGATGCTGTCGGCGATTCTGGTGCCGGCGGTAACCGTTGTGGCCGGAGCGAGTGGCCTGCTGCTGCGGGCCTTCGGGCAGGCGTATGCGACCGAGGCGCGGAACCTACTCATCCTGCTGTCGTTGAGCGCATTCGCCGTGGGCCTCAACACCTGGGCGAGTGTTGCGCTCAAGTTCCTGCGGCGGATGGGCCACCTGATCGCCAGCAACGCGATCTACCTGGTGATCACTATCGGCCTGGTCGAGGCATTCGGGCGTCATGGAGTGCTCGCCATCGGCTGGGCGTGGTTCATCGGCAATACGGCCTCCGGCGTCTATGCCGCGGTCGTCCTGTTCGTATCGAGAGTTCGTCGGCCCGCCGGACGCCATAGGTGTACGACGAAAGGCTCGTCGTATCTGGTAACTCGATCTCCCTCCCCAGTCGGCCAATCGGCTGCCTGACCTTTCCCAGGAGCATCCTTGAAGGTTGTTGTCATCAACGCGTACGTCCGGGAGAACGCCGGCGACGCGGCCCTCCTGTCGGTCTGCCTGCGTCACGTGCGCGAAGCCTTCCCCGACGCCGACGTGAGCATCGCGGGCATGGAGGCACCCGAGCGGCATGCCGACTTCGACGGGTGCCGGAACATCGGGTCAGTTCTGCGCTACGTCGCCGACGGAACAGCGAGCAGGCCGACGCGGATTCTCCGGCGAATCGCCGTCGGCCTGGCCGCAAGCATCTACGCCACCGCGCCGGCCGCGGTCGGAACCCTGGCCAAGCGTTTCCTGCCGGCCGAGGCGCAACGCGAGATTCAGGCCTTGTCGGAGGCCGATCTCGTTGTGTCGATGGGCGGCGGATACCTCAATGCACGGCCCGGCCTCGACGGATACCAGAACGTCTTCTTCATCCTCCTGCCCGCTCTGATCGCCCAGAAGCACAAGGTTCCCGTCGTGTTCGCGCCGCAGTCCTACGGACCGTTCCCGGCCGCCGTGCAGCGACGCTTCGTCGCCAGAACGCTGCGCCGCGCCGCGCTTGTGCTTTCCCGCGAAGACGTCAGCGTCGACATCCTCACCGCATGTGGCCTGCCGGCGGATCGCGTGATCCGCGCCGTCGATTCCGGCTTCGCGTTCGATCCGGCGACATCGCTGGACTGGCGGGAACGGCTCGGCATCGACCGCACCACGCGACTGGTCGGCATGACCGCCCGGCAATGGCTACCGCCGCAAGAACAGGAGCGGTACGAGCGCGCGCTGGCCGCCATCATCGACTACCTGCACGCGCGGCAGATGCAAGTAGTGCTCATTCCTCAGGTGACCACGGACTACCTGGGTGATGACGACCGGATCGTCAGCCGGCGGATCCACGCCCGCTGCACGAACAAGCCGCTACTCGTCGACGAGGTCGTCGACTATCGCGACCTCAAGCGCTTGTACGGCGAGTGCGACTTCCTACTCGGCACCCGGTTCCATTCGGTCATCTTCGCGCTCACCAGCCGTGTGCCCTGCATTGCCATCGAGTACGAGCACAAGACGCGCGGCATCATGCGAGACCTCGGGCTCGAGGACTGGGTGCTGCCCATGGAGGACGTGACCTATGAGCGGTTGCGCGCATTGATCGAGCGCCTGGACGAGCATCGGGACCGGTACCTGGATCAGCTGCACAGCGTGCTGCCCGCATACGTCGGGCGGGCCGAGTCATTCCCGGAACTGCTCCGCGTCCTGTACCGCTCCGACGTATCGGCCACGGTCAGCGACGGCGACCGCGCCGTGCTATCCGCCTGACGCCGCTGCCGCATTCCCGGCGGCTGTATGCCCTTCGGCGAGTGGCGGGGCCGCGCACGCCGCGGTCCCGCCTGGGCGGGATCAGAGACCCATGCTCGTACGAGGCTGTTCAGGCCATGACGCTCGTGACGGGTCAGGCGACATGCCGGCTTCTTGCCACGGATTCGTGGCCACGGGGGTGAGCGGTGCTCATCTATGCTTCCTTCCCGTGAACGGATCCCCGCGGCCGCCGGTACCGGACGACCCCTATCCGGCCTGGGCGCCTCCGCCGAACGCCGCCCCCGCCCCGGCTCCGCGCCGCTCGATCGGCGGGTTCTTCACCGCCTACTTCGCGGCCGGGCTGGCGCTGCTGGTGATCGGCTTCGTCACCGCGGTCGTTCTGGTGCTGCGCCCGGCGTTCGATCATCACGCGGCAGCCCCCGTCACCTCATCGAGGTCGGCCCACTCGAGAACGGCCGCGACGACGCCTGAAGAATCGGCGAGCGCCGGTCCGAACGGCGCCGCCCTCGGTCCGCAGCAGCTCACCATGGGCCGTCCGCTGGCCGTGACCGGCGAGAACGGCGAGAGGTTCGAGGTCACGGTCATCGCCGGCAAGTACCGGAAGACGGGCTGCAACCCGTACGCGGTCAAGCCCAAGAAGGGCGGATACCTGCCCACGACCGTACGGGTCAAGGTGCTCGACGGCGTGCCCGATGTGTCGGAGTTCGACTTCCGGTTCCAGCGCCCGGACGGCGAGTGGCTGGACTCGGTGGGTGGCAGTGGCTGCGAGACCACCGGCGTGACCGGGCTGTTCCGGCGGCTGACGGCGGGTCGCACCTACGTCACCACGGTGGTCTTCGACGTGCCCAAGCAGCCGCTCAAGGGCGACATCGTGTTCGTCTGGCCCCTGCAGGACGTGATCGGCTCCTGGAAAGTCGGCTAGTCCAGTACGCGGACGTTCCTTTTGGGCGTCTTCTCGACTGGTGTGAATCATGATTCGCCGGCTTGACCAGCCATGACGCCGGTCCCTGCAAAGGATCTGCGTGCCCCCGCATACGCGCTGCAACCGGCCCGTAGCGCTCGGGAACCAAACGGACGTAAAGGCCCGTACCTCGCAATTTTCGGGGTGATCGATTACGGGATTTCCGGGTTTTCCGAATTTTGCCCGAAGGAAATACTTCATCGACGTACGGCTCTGTCAAGCGACAGCGCTGCATCGATCGGCGTATCAGTCTCGGCTGGTACTCGACTTCCGCCCTGACCAGCCGCAACGCCTTCCTGCGAACGTTCGGCCATCCGTTGCTGCGTCGTGCCGCCAGTTGCGTAACAATGCCTCACGCGATAACGATCAAGCAGGCCGTATCGGTCGGCGAAACCCGAGATCGCGGGAGGGAATTCTTCGATGGCGACGATCCATCACTTCGACCACGGCTGGATCACTCCGACGGTGAGCTACGTGCTGTCGGTACTCGGTTCGATGCTCGGGCTGACGTGTGCCGTACGGCTGCGCGCCGCGCAAGGGCGCGGCGAGCGGATCTGGTGGCTGGTCCTCGCCTCCATCGCCCTCGGTGGCACCGCCATCTGGAGCATGCACTTCGTCGCGATGATGGGCTTCAGCGTCGTCGGCACCCCGATCCGGTACGACGTGGGCCTCACCTTCGCCAGCGCGATCATCCCGATCGCCGCGGTCGCGGTGGGCGTGGCGATCGTCGCGTTCGGCAACAGGTATCAGAACGTGCGGCTCATCGTCGGCGGTGTGCTGTCGGGGCTGGGCATCGTCGCCATGCACTACCTGGGCATGGCCGCGATGCGGTTGAACGGCGACATCTCGTACTCGATGACCCGGGTCGGTCTCTCGATCGGCATCGCGGTGGTCGCGGCCACGGTCGCCCTCTGGTTGAGCATCACCGTGCAGAAGCCGCTGGTCATCTTCCTGTCGGCGCTGGTCATGGGCGTGGCCGTGAACGGGATGCACTTCACCGGCATGTCCGCCATGTCGGTCATGGAGCACTCGCCGCAGGGCAACCTCGCCGGCGCGACGGCCAGCAGCATGCTGGTGCCGATCGGCCTGGCCGTGGTGTTCGCCCTGATCGGCCTGGTCTACGCCCTGATGGCGGCACCCAACGAGGAGGACCGGGCGGCCGCTGCCTATCTGGCCGCGCGCCGGGAGGGCTCGGCCGCCGCCGTCCCGCAGCAGCGGACCGGCGAGTTTCCCACGGTCCAGCCGTCCGGGCCGGGTGCCGCCGAGCGTAGTGGCCCCACGCTCGGCGGCGCCTGGACCTACCGCGACCGCTCGTCCCGCTGACAAATTGACCGAAAGCCGCGAAAGAGACGCCCGATCGGCGTGCGGTCCGGTACCCCGGCCTGAGGGCGATTACCCGCGCAAAACGCACCATTGACCGGTAGCAGGCAAGCCGGATATATGGGGGCGACGACATGGGCGTAGGCATTCTGGGCACCGGTTCCTACCTGCCGTCCGAGGTGGTGACGAACGCCGACCTTGCCGAGCGCGTCCCCGGAGCCGACCCGGACTGGATCTCGCGCAAGACGATGATCCAGGCCCGGCGGTTCGCGGCACCCGATCAGGCCGCCTCCGACCTGGCCGCGGTCGCCGCCCGGGCCGCGCTGCGAGACGCCGGCGTGCACCCGGCCGACCTCGACTTCCTGATCGTGTCGACCTCGACCCCGGACATGCCGCAGCCACCGACCTCGACCCTGGTGCAGCGCGCGATCGGGGCCGAGCGGGCCGCCTGCTTCGACGTCAACGTCGTCTGCGCCGGGTTCGTCTTCGCGCTGGCCATGGCCGAGGGCCTGATCGCGGTCAACCCCGAGGCACGCATCCTGGTGGTGGCCAGCGACGTCTACTCGCGCATCCTCGACTTCACCGACCGGCGTACGGCCGTGCTCTTCGGCGACGGTGCCGGTGCCGTCGTGGTCGGTGCGGTGCCGGACGGGTACGGGATCATCGACCGCGAGCTGGTGAGCCGGGGCGACGCCGCCGACCTCATCCAGGTGCCCGCGGGCGGCAGCCGGATGCCGGCCTCGCCATACACCGTCACTCACGGGCAGCACTACTTCCACATGAACGGCCGTGGCGTGCGCGACTTCGTCAACGCGGGGGTGCCGCCGGCGCTGAACATGCTTCTCAAGCGGGCCGGCGCGGTGCCCGAGGACGTGCAGCATTTCATTCCCCACCAGGCCAACGGCGTGATGCTGCAGGAACTGGTCGGCGAGGCGCACCTCGAGAACGCCGTCACCCACCTGACACTCGACCGCTACGGCAACGTGGGCAGCGCCTCGGTGCCGGTGACGCTCGATGAGGCGGCCCGCTCCGGCGCGCTGCACGACGGCGACCTGGTGCTGCTGGCCGGGTTCGGCGGCGGCATGTCGGTCGGGGCGGCACTCCTGCGATGGGGCCCTACTTCGGCTGGATCAGCCACTCCCAGGCTCGCTTGAGCGTTGCGGCGATCGAGGAGCTGTCGTCGGCCGAAGGCACGGGAAGCTGCGCGGCCGGCACGTTGATGATCACGCCGTGCTCGAACAGCCCGTCGATGTGGTCGGCGGCGGCGAAGCGGTGCCCGGCCGCGGTCTTGACGATCAGGCCGTGGAAGACGTCGTCCTCGTCGTCGGCGAGGACGTGCTCGACCTCGCCGGCCCGGTCACCCGAACTGTCGAAGACCGGAGTGCCGTTTTTGGTCACCAGGTAGGAGACGGGCTCGCCGAGGTCCTGTGCGTCGGTCATGCCCCCGGTCTTACCCCCGAACGCCTGGGTTACGCCGGGGACGGGCCGTCCGAGGGCAGCGTGGCGACCTCACGGTAGAAGCGGTCGATCTGCCGCACGGTCGCCTCGAAGTCGTCGAGGCCGAACGGCTTGGTCACGTACGCGTTGGCGCGGTGCTGATAGCTCGACGCGATGTCGGGGGCGGCCCCGGACGTAGTCAGGATCACCACCGGGATGGCCTTGAGCCGGTCGTCGGTCTTGATCGCGGCCAGCGTCTCACGCCCGTCCATGCGCGGCATGTTGAGGTCGAGCAGGATCAGATCGGGCCGCTGCGCGTCGGCGAACTTGCCCTCGCGGCGCAGATAGTCGAGCGCTTCCCGGCCGTCGGCCACGCGCTCGACGGTGGCCTGCGCATCGGCGCTCTCCAGAGCCTCCGAGATCATCAGGGCGTCCGCGTCGTCGTCGTCGACGACCAGGATCTGCAGGTTGCTGCGCACGGTCGTCCCCTTTTGTTTGCAGTGCCGCAAGCATAGGGGTAGGTCTCAGCCGGCCGCCATCTGCATCCCCGCCGCGAGTGCCTCCCGCTGCTCGGTGAACCACTCGGCGACCTGCGCCGGAGTGAGATCGAAACCGGTCGCCCGGGCTCCGGACCAGTTGACGCCGACCAGCATCTCGTCGCGTTCGAGGCTGGGCAGCCAACCGGCGAGCCAGTCGTCCAGCTCGATCACCACGATCTCGAACCCGAGGAATGCCGCGGCCTGGTCGGCCACCCGCCGGGCCCGGGTCGGCTTCGACCAGAACGGCACCGCCCGGCGGCCTTCCGGATCGGCCGGTGCCGGGTAGCCCTCCCCGTCGCGGATCGCGAAGACCCGCCCCTCGACCAGAACTTCGCGGCGAAACGCCGCCTTGTGGGCCCCGCTGAGCGACATCGATTCCCCCTCTTTCCGTACGCGTCATCCTGCCCTACTTGTCGGCTAATGAGTGGTTTGACACGCCTCTGAGCTGCGAAAACGCGCCCGCTGGGGAGGGCGAGTTCAACATCATCTTTTCGGTCAGGGCTGGCTAAACATTTTGTACAAGAAAGAATAAGTAAGTACGAAACGCTGGGTTTAGCACCAACAACTCGGAGTAGCTCCAATAGTGTCCGTTTTGTCGGTCGCGCAAGCGGCCGGCACCGTCTGGCACTGGAGGAATTCGGAATGAACAAGAGTCGGCGAATCGGCGCGATCGTCGCGATGGCGACCACAGCGGTCGGCGTCGCGTCCATGGTCGCGAGCGCGCCCGCCTCGGCCGCCTCGCGCGGCCCGGAGCCGGTCTCGAATTGGCTCCGCCCGGTACGCGCCTTCACCACCAACCAGGTCGACATCTACTGGCGCACCGACCGGCCGGTCTGCGACGTCCAGGTGCGGGTCGCGGCCCGCGGGGTGGACGTCGGCTACCCCGGCCACCGGCGTTACGCCTCCTTCAACCGCGGCAACTCGCTGCGCCCGGGCCGCACCGACTACACGTCGGTGCAGATCAACCCGGACTTCGACCGGCCCGGGGCGGCCCTCCTGCGGGCCGTCATCACGTACGACACCTGCGGCTTCCACGCCCGCAGCCAGTCGAAGACGTTCACGCTGACGCTCCCGGTGCTGCGCAACGACCGGCCGGGACACGACTGGCCGGGCGGTCCGGGCAACGGTCCCGGCGGCAACGGTCCGGGCGGCAACGACCACGGCCAGCCGGGTGACAACCACGGGGCTCCGGGCGGCAACGACCACGGCCAACCGGGTGACAACCACGGGGCTCCGGGCGGCAACGACCACGGCCAACCCGGCGATAACCACGGCCAGCCCGGCGGGCCCGGTGGCAACGACCACGGCCAGCCGGGTGACAACCACGGCGGCCCGGGGCACCACCACCTGCCCCCGACCGGCGCCCCCGCCCCGACCACGTCGGCGCCGGCCCCGGCGAACAACAACCCGGCTCCGGCCACCACCACCCCGGCTCCGGCCACGACGACCTCGAGCGCTCCCAACCCGGGCACCTCGGCCAACGGCACCGGCGACGGCAGCCACCACAACGGGCCCGGCACCGGCGACAACGGCGGCACCGGCCACGGCCACGGGAACGGCACGGGGGGCACCGGCACCGGGGGCAACGGCAACCGGGGCTGACCGAACCACGATCAGACTCGTGGACGGTCGACGGCTCACGGCGTACGGGAAAGAAGCGTGAGGGCGCCGCAAAGCGCGCCCGAATCCCGAAAACCAGCACATTCCCGGCAGGCACCCCTAGGCTCTAGGACAGGGGGACTTGCCATGAAAATGAGCCGCCGACTCGCCGTTCTCGGAGCAACCCTGGCCTCGGCGATGAGCCTGGCCTCGCTGAGCGCCCCGGCACCCGCCTCGGCCGCCCCGCCCGGCCGCGACGGCCCGCAGCCGCTCACCGCGGTGCTGCAGCCGGTCAACCCGCACGACCCGCAATGGGTCACCATCCGCTGGACCACCGACCGCCCGGTCTGTCACGTGCGGGTCCGGGTGCACGGCGGACGGAGCATCGACGTGGCCTATCCGAGCGACCGCCGCTACACCTCCTTCTCACGGGGGGAGGGGCTGCGGCCGGGACGGATCGACTACACCTCGTTCCGGGTCACCGCGCACGAGGACGGGCCCGACCGGGCGTTCCTGGCGGCAACGGTCGACTACGACCGCTGCCGGTGGGACTCGCCCACCATGAACGACGCCATCGGTTTCTGGCTGCCGGTGCGCGCCTGATTTTGGCTACCCAGCCGCTGCTACGGCCGGAGAGATACCACCGTCACGCGGCTGATCACATAGAGAAATGAGAAGCGCCCGGCCGGCTGGGGGCAGTTCCGGCCGGGCGCGGCTCGTACTACCGGCGCGCCATGATGAGCGCCGCCGGATCGGTGCAGACCAGTTCGAGTGCCCGGGCCACCAGGCCGGCGTCGAAGGTCGAGGCGTGGAACGTCGCCTCGAGGTGCAGCACCCCGTTCATCTCGCTGGTCGTCAGCGTGATGCCCTCCGGCCCGGTGAGCGTCGGCACGCTCTGGTTGACCCGCCACGCCGGGTCGGCCGTCCAGTCCAGGTCGCCCAGCATGTCGTGCCGGCCCTGGTTGCTGAACGTCAGCCGCGGGCGCGGGCGCACCGTGATCTGCGAGGGCAACGTGTCCGGCATCCCGGGGGCACCCAGGAGCCCGATCTTGCCGGTTCGCAGCATCATCATCGTCAGGATGCGACCGGTGCCCAGCTCCGCCTTCAGCGTCGTGTGGATCGACATCGGGTCGGTCAGGCGGTCCGGCGAGAGGTACGGCCCGAAGCAGAAGTTGCTGTCGATGACCGTGCCCTTGGCCAGGTAGCGCCGCGCGTCGGCGAGGAACGTGCCGCCGGAGAGGTCCGGGTCGAGGCCGAGCTCGCTCAGGGCGGCCGTGAACGCCGCGAAGGTGATCGCCGAGGTGGTGACTCCGGGGGCGTATTCGTCGCGCCAGGCCCGCATCTGCTTGAGCACCTTGGCCGACCGGGCCGTACGAACCGTCAGCGCCGGTTCCCAGGGCCGGATCGCGGTCTCCTCGTGGGCCGGCGGCCGCGCGAAGCTGATGCCCGTCTTCCAGCGCCCCGGCTTGGTGCCGAACTGCGCGAACCACGCCTTGAACAACGCGAACCGCGGGCGGGCGAGCGGCGGGAGGATGGCCGGCCGGTATTCCGCGGCCGCCGAGACCAGTTCGTGC
Organism: Actinoplanes sp. NPDC051343; assembly: GCF_044455125.1. NCBI lineage: Bacteria > Bacillati > Actinomycetota > Actinomycetes > Micromonosporales > Micromonosporaceae > Actinoplanes > Actinoplanes sp. NPDC051343. The sequence goes on along the minus strand of NZ_JBITEL010000005.1, from coordinate 124,973 downwards.
AGCAGGTCGTTGACCGGGCCGGCGTCGCCGTACGCGTGCGACACCTTCATGGCGACATATCCGCCGCCGACCAGGATCCGCACCGGGTGGTCCCCGCGCGGCTCGGCCTGCAACTGCCGCGTCATCGCGTCGAAGTCGGCCGGTCCGTCGCCCAGGTCGGTGACCGCCTGCTCGATGTACGCGCCGATCTCCGAGGCGTAGAGGTGCTGCCAGCGGCCGCTCGACCGGTCGAGCCGGGACACCGCGCGGTGCTTCGGATCTGCCTGGTAGAGGCCGAGCAGGGCCAGCCGGATCCGGGGCGCGTTGACACCGGTCAGCGGGCCGATCGTGCGGATGTACTCCAGCGGCAGCCAGGCCCGCTCGTGCACGGTGAGGCGTGTGGTCGACATGACTTTGATTCCCGGGTCAAGGCCGGCGGGCCGAGCGAAGACCACCCGCAGGACGGTCGGTGCCACGATCACCGTCTCGATCCCCATCACGATCGCGACCGCGGCGACGAGGTCGGTGAGGCTTCCCCGGCTGCCGCCGTACCAGGCCGCCAGCAGTTCGGCGGCGCCGGCGAAGACCGAGAAGATCCCGGCGCCGCGGACCCGGTTCTGCACCCGCGAGACGGCCAGGAAGAAGTGGTGGAAGACGAACGGCACGTACGTCAGGGCCAGGATGCGCAGCGCGGTGGTGGCCGACGCGGCGTACTGGTGGCCGAAGACCGACATGATCGGCCCGGCCAGGGCGACCACCAGCAGCGAGACCGGCAGGCCGCCGCCCAGGCAGAGCGCCAGCCCGACCCGCACCTTCGAGCGCAGCGCGGCGCGGTCGCCGCTGGTCACGGCGAACAGGGTGAGCGCCACGTTGCCGGGCACCATGGCCAGGAACGACAGCACCATGAACGCGGTGTAGAAGGACGCGTTGGCCTCGGCCGACAGCACCGCGGTGACGACCAGCGGCAGGGCGGCCCGGGGCAGATAGGTCGCGAGGTTGAGCAGGTTGTGGTCGAAGGCGGTGCGGCCGCGCCCGTGCAGCAGTGAGAGCCGCGGCTGCAGCGAGTCGATCATCCCGCGGCGGCGCAGCGCGCGGCCGAGGATCGCGGTCGACAGCACGATGCCGGCCACCCAGGTCAGCAGCAGGCCGCCGCCGTTCAGGGTGAACGGCAGCAGGGCAGCCGCGCCGAGCAGCACCAGCTTGATGACTGAGAACCAGGCGTTGCGCATCAGCTGCAGCGGGCCTTGGAGGAGCCCGACCAGGGCCTCGTCGAGCACCAGGGTGATCGCGTTGAGCGCGATGCCGACGACCAGCAGGATCGTGGCCGGGGTGCTGGTTCGCAGCCCGGGAACGAACCAGTGGGCCAGGGTGACGTAGAGAACGCCGCCGATCGTGGCGGCCGCGCCCGCGACGAGCAGGCAGGTCGAGATCAGGTCCCATTTGTGGCTCTTCAGCGACGGCAGGTCGCTGATCAGCATGGTGCCCATGCCGAACATGCCGATCGTGCCGATCAGCGTCATCGCCGAGACCGCGGCCGAGGCCTGGCCGACGGCCGCGGCGGGCGCGACGCGGGCCGCCAGCCACCAGTAGGCGAAGCCGAACAGCGAGGTGATCAGAGTGGTCGCCATCAGCGAGCCGGCGTTGAGGAAAAGGTCGACGTGCCCGCGTAGGCGTGTCGCGGCGGGCGCGCGGTGGGTTCTTGCCTCGGTGGCGGTCACCCGACAACCGTAATTACTCGGCGTATATCAGCGGTAGGGCGGAGCGGCCGGAAGATCGGTCACCTGTCAGCGCTGGCACCTGGCCGAATGGCTGAGGAATGGGGCAATTGGGGCTGGTGCTGACAGTTACTTTGAGTCACAACCAACCGACCCGACGGAAACGCCAGTAGAGAACCCCGCAGATCGCGGCCATCGCACCGATGACGACCGAGAAGCCGTACGGCGACTGCATCCCCGGGATCTTCTCGAAGTTCATGCCGTAGAGACCCGCGATGACCGTCGGCACCGCGGCGATGGCGGCCCACGAAGCGATCATCCGCATGTCGTTGTTCTGGTCGACCGACACCTGGGCCAGGCGGGCCTGCAGGATCGAGTCGAGCAGGTTGTCGAACCCGGCGACCCGGTCGACCGCCCGGCCCAGCCGGCTCCGCACGTCGGCGAAGTAGGGGCGCAGGGCGGCCGGCGGCTCGGCCACCTCGACCAGCCGGGCGAGCGGTTCCTGCAGCGGCAGCACCGCCCGCCGGAACTCCACCATCTCGCGCTTGAGCTGATAGAAGTGGGCGATGCCGGCGTTGCGCTGGGCGGCGAAGGTCTCCTCCTCGAGGCGTTCCAGGTCGCGCTCGACCAGGTCGGCCACCTCGAGGTACTCGTCGACCATGCGGTTCGCCACGGCGTGCGCCACCGCCCACGGGCCCTGGCGGAGGGTGGCCGGGCGCTTCTCCAGGTCGCGGCGTACGGGCCAGAGCGCGCCGGCCGCGCCGTGCCGCACCGAGATCACGAACCACGGGCCGATCAGCAGGGTGACGTCGCCGGTGTCGACCACCTCCGACGTCGCGGTAAGCCGGTCGTGCTCGACGTAGCGGGCCGTGCGCAGCACCAGGCGGGTGACGTCGCCGATGGTGTCGACCAGCGGGCGGTTCCCGGGCTCGACCGTCTGCTCGACCACCAGCTCGTGCAGCCCGAAGATCTCGCCGACCGTCCGCATGGTGGCCCGGTCGGGCTCGTGGAGCCCGAGCCAGACGAATGCGCCCCGCAGCCGGCGGGCCTGCCGGGCCGCGTCGGTGAAGTGGCCCCGCTCGGGGCGGCGGGCGCCGGCTGCGTAGACGCCGCAGTCGACGATCGCGTCGGGATTGGCGTGGCGCTGGGCGGGCAGGCCCGGCCGGTCGCGTGGGGCGATGCCCTCGATGAGGCGGCCGAGCGCCCGCGGGATGAGTTCCGACCCGAACATGGCATGACCGTAGCGGTCGGAGGCGACAGCGGACACAAACTGACCGCAATCTCGGGCACTCTTGTGTCATGGCCAACACGAGTGCCCGCATGCTGCGCCTGTTGTCGCTGCTGCAGACCCATCGCTACTGGCCCGGCCCGGAGCTGGCCGGCCGGCTCGAGGTCAGCGACCGCACCCTCCGGCGCGACGTCGACCGGCTGCGCGAGCTGGGCTACCCGGTCGACGCCAGCCGGGGTGTCGCCGGCGGCTACCAGCTGCAGGCCGGGGCGGCCGTGCCTCCGCTGCTGCTCGACGACGACGAGGCGGTGGCGATCGCGGTCGGCCTGCGGACGGCGGCGGCCGGTGCGGTGGCGGGTTTCGAGGAGACTTCCGTACGCGCCCTGGCCAAGGTCATCCAGCTGCTACCGCCCCGTCTCCGGCGCCGCATCGACGCGCTGCGGGTGGCCACCGCGCCCGGCGTCCTCGGCGGCGGCCCGACCCTGGATCCGGACGCGCTCACCACGATCGCGCTGGCCTGCCGGGGCGAGGAGCGGCTGCGTTTCGAGTACACCGCGCGGGAGTCCGAGACGACCGCCCGGCACGTCGAGCCGCACCGCCTGGTCTCGCTCGGCCGCCGCTGGTATCTCGTAGCGTGGGATCTCGACCGCGGCGACTGGCGCAGTTTCCGGGTCGACCGGCTGAACGAGCCGGCGTTGACCGGCGCACGGTTCCGGCCCCGCGAACTGCCGGGCGGCGACCCGGTGGCCTGGCTGCGCTCCCGGATGGCGGCGATACCGACCCGGCACGAGGTGGCTCTCCTGCTCGAGGCGCCGGTTTCGCGGGTCGAGGCGGTCGTCGGCCATTGGGGGACTGTCGAGCCGCTGGAGGACGGCCGTTGCCGGCTGCGGATGAGCGTCGACGACCTGGGTTGGCCGGTCATGGTGCTCGGCGTGGTCGGCGCGCCGTTCGTGGTCGAGTCGCCTCTTTTGCTGCGGGAGCGGGTGCGCGCGACCGGCGAGCTGCTGCTGAGCAGCCTTGATTGAGCAGTGTTGAGTTGAGCGAGCGCGGATCGGCGCCCCCGTGGCGCCGATCCGCAGAGATGAAACTAGTCAGTGGGTGCGACAACTTTCTGCTTTTTTCAGCGAAGGCTTATATAAGAATCAACTTGTCTACATCGGATCCGGTAAACCGGATGCCGGTCGCTGCCCGAGTCCCGGATACTGGGCGCCGTGACCGACATCCCGCGCAGCGTCGATGAACTGCTCGCGCTGACCGGCCCGGTGAAATACCTCTTCTTCTGGGGCCACCGGCCGCAGCCCGACGGCAGCGTGGGCGCCGGCTGCCTGAGCCAGTGGTGGCCGGCCGAGTTCACGGTGGACGGGCTCCGGTTCCGCTCCGCCGAGCACTACATGATGTGGCGCAAGGCGACCCTGTTCGGCGACGCCGCGATGGCCGCCCGCATCCTCGACGCCGGGCATCCCCGCGACGCCAAGATGCTGGGCCGCGGCGTGGCCGGCTACGACGATCGCAAGTGGGCCGCCGAGCGCTTCGCGATCGTGGTCGCCGGCAGCCTGGCCAAGTTCGGGCAGCACGACGACCTGCGGGCGTGGCTGGCCGGCACCGGCGACCGCGTGCTGGTCGAGGCCAGCCCGACCGACCGGGTGTGGGGCATCGGCCTGGCCGCCTCCGACGAGCGGGCCCCCGACCCGGTCCGCTGGCGCGGGCTCAACCTGCTCGGCTTCGCGCTGATGCAGGCGCGGGAGCAGCTCAGGACGCGTTGACGTCCATCGTCACGGTGACCATCGTTCCCCGGAGGATGTACTGCGTGATCAGCGTGTGATAGCCCTTGGCGAGCGGCACCGTGATGCCGGTCAGCGCGCACGTGCGCTCGGGCTCCGTGCGAAGGCCCGGGGTGGCGGCCGCGTCGACCGGGCCCAGCCAGCGCAGCGCGACCGGCCGACCGTCCAAGCCGGCCGATCCGTCGACCCCGACCTCCTCGGCGTAGTCGTAGGAGCACATCGGCAGCGTCACGCCGGACATCGAGGCGGCCACCACCAGCAGCGACGAGCCGGCGGGCACGTTGCACCCCCAGTTGGCCGAGGCCGGCCCCGAGGGCGCGGCGACGAACCAGAGGCCGGATTCCTTGTCGTGCCAGCAGTGCGCCCCGCGGCGCGGGGTGACGCTCCACGTCGACCACTGCTCGAGCAGGGGCGCCTCGACGATCGGCGGTACCGGCGCGGCCGACGACGTCGCTGAGGGTCGTGCGGCCACTCCGCAAGCACCGAGGATCAGCGGAATCAGCAGAACGAGAAGGGCGCGTCGGAGCACTTGCGAGACACTACCGCGCCCCCGCGGTGATCGACGAAATGGGCAGAATGGCGGCATGACGACCCTTGGCGCCATCGCCCTTCCGAACAACCCGCCGGAAACCCTGCGCGAGATCGCGACGACCGCCGACCGGGCCGGTCTCGACGAACTCTGGCTATGGGAGGACTGCTTCCTCAACGGCGGCGTCGCCGCAGCCTCGGCCGCCCTCGCCTGGACCACCGACCTGCGCGTCGGCCTCGGCATCATGCCGGTGCCGTTCCGCAACGTCGCGCTCTGCGCGATGGAGATCGCCACGATGGCCCGGATGTCGGGCGGCCGGGCGATGCCCGGCATCGGCCACGGCGTGCAGAGCTGGATGGCGCAGGTGGGTGTCAAGGCCGGATCGCCGCTCACGCTGCTGCAGGAGTACGCGTCGTCGCTGCGTTCCCTGCTGCACGGCGAGACCGTCACGGTCGACGGCCGTTACGTCCACCTCGACGCCGTACGGCTCGACCATCCGTCGGCGCCCGCACCCGGCCTGCTCGTCGCCGCGACCGGTCCCCGGACCCTGGCGCTGGCCGGGCAGGTGGGCGACGGCACGGTGCTGTCCGGCGGCACGTCCCCGGCCGACGTCGCCTCCGCCCGTGAACTGATCGCCCAGGGCGACGATCACGACATCATCGTTTTCGTGCCGGTCGCGTCAGGCCCGCACGCCGCCGCCCGGCTGCGGGCCGCGGCCGAGCACTGGGGCCAGTCGTACATCGGGGTGGGCGGCGGGCCGGCCGACATCGCCGAGGGGGTCCGCGAGTTCGCCGCGGCCGGCGCGACCCGGGTCATCCTCAACCCGCTGCCCGACGAGCCGTCGGCGGCGGAGTTCGTCCGGTTCGCGGCCGACCGGGTCGCGCCGCTGGTCAAGTCGTGAGCGGCCGCAGCCGTACGAAGTCGTGGTGGAGTTCCGACCCGACCCGGAACCGCTTCTCGCCGACCACCTCGAAGCCCTGCTTCGCATAGAACTTCCCGGCCCGCACGTTGCGTTGGTTGACGCCCAGCCAGCACGACTTCGCCCCGGTGCGGGCGGCCTCGTCGAGGGTCGCCGCCATCAGCGCGGCCGCAGCCCCCGACCCGTGCCGGTCCTCGGCCAGATAAAACTTGCTGAGCTCGATGCTGGTCGTGGCGTCCACCAGCGCGGCGACGTCGGGGTCGGCGATCGGGCCGCTGACCAGCATCGAATAGCCCACCGGCTCGTCGTCGTGAACCACGATCAGCAGGATGCGGGCCGGGTCGGCCAGATAGTCCGCGAAGCGCTCCCGCGACAGGTGGAGCGCGATGAACGCGTCGATGTCGGCCTGGAGCGTCCCGGGCGGGCAGGCGAGCCCGAAAGTACGCGCGGCCAGGTCGTGGAGAAGATTTGCGTCGTGTGATCCGGCGCGACGAGTCGTGATCGACATGGAAAGACAGTTTAAGGTTTCCAGCGTGCGCGCTCCCATGAGACGACTCGGTGACGTCATTCCCCTTCCGGCGTCCGTACGGCCCGACGAGGCCGCGACCTTCACTGTCACCGCCGATACGGCGGTGCATGCCGACCCGGCAGCCAGCGGTGTGGCTGAGCTGCTGGCCGGGCTGCTGCGTGAGGCATCGGGCCACCCGATCCCGCTCAGCGCGAACGGCTCGATCAAGCTGCTCCTCGATGGCGGGACCGGCGCCGACGACGGGAAAAATCCCGAGGGCTACGCGCTGGTGATCGAGGCGGACGGCGTCACGCTGCGCGCCCCGAGCGCCCAGGGCCTGTTCAACGGGGTGCAGACGATCCGGCAGCTGATCCCGCTCGGCACCGGCGGCGACGTACCGCTGCCCGGCGGCCGCATCGAGGACGAGCCCCGCTTCGCCTACCGCGGCACGATGCTCGACCTGGCCCGGCACTTCTTCACGCCGGAGCAGGTCCGGGACTACATCGACGCGATCGTCCAGTTCAAGATCAACCACCTGCACCTGCACCTGACCGACGATCAGGGCTGGCGGCTCGTGATCGACTCGTGGCCCCGGCTCACCGAGGTCAGCGGCGGCGAGGGCACCGGCGTCGACGGCGCCGGGCCGGGATTCCTGACCGCGAACGACTACACCGACCTGGTGGCGTACGCGGCCGAGCGCTTCGTCACGATCGTCCCCGAGATCGACATGCCTGGGCACGTCAACGCGGCCCAGGTGGCCTACCCCGAACTGACCGCCGACGGGCAGGCGCCGGAGCCCCGCACCGACACCAAGGTCGGCTACAGCTCACTGGTCGCGAGCAGCGAGAAGACGTACGAGTTCGTGGAAGACGTGCTGCGTGAGCTCGCCGCCCTGACCCCCGGGCCCTACCTGCACATCGGCGGCGACGAGGCGTTCGCGACCCCGCCCGAGGACTACCGCACCTTCATGACCCGGGTGCTGCCGCTGGTCGGCAAGTACGGCAAGCGGGCCATCGGCTGGCACGAGATGGCCACGGTCGACCTGCCCCCGACCGCGATCCCGCAGTACTGGCGCATCGAGCCGTCGAACGAGGAGGTCGCCCGCGCGGCCGCGGCCGGCCACCAGGTGATCATGTCGCCGGCCGACCGCACCTACCTCGACATGAAATATGAGAAGTACGACGAGTCGAGCCCCCTCGGCCTCGACTGGGCCGGCCTGGTCGGCATCCAGCGGTCGTACGACTGGGACCCGGCCGAGCGGCTGCCCGGCGTGGGGGAGGAGTCGGTGCTCGGCGTCGAGTCGGCGCTCTGGTCGGAGACCCTGCGCAGCCTCGACGACGTCTGCTTCATGACGTTCCCCCGGCTGGCGGCCATCGCCGAGGTCGCGTGGACGCCCCGGGCGGCCCGCGACTGGGAGCCGTTCAGCCGGCGGCTGGGTGCCTTCGGGCCGCGCTGGTCGGCCCAGGGCATCACCTTCTACCAGGACCCGGAGATCGACTGGGAGTCCTGACCGGCACCGGCACCACGATCCGGATGCCGTCGCGCGGACGGGCCGGGATGCGACTCAGGTCGATCCCGGTCCGCTGCGGCGGCAGGTAGTAGTCGAGCGCGGCCAGCCTCTGCGCCAGCGTCGCCAGGAGGGCGATGGTGATCTGCTCGCCGGGACAACGGTGGCCGGTGCGCGGGTCGCCGCCACCCTGCGGGATCAGCTCGAACTCGCCGATCGGGCGGCCCAGGAAGCGCTCCGGTCGGAACGCGTACGGCTCCGGCCAGATCCGCTCGTCGTGGTGCTGGCCGTAGACGTCGAGCAGCACCAGCGCGCCGGCCGGGATGTCCACGCCCTGGAAACGCAGGTCACGGGTGGCCCGGCCGCCGAGGAACGGGGCGAACGGGTAGAAGCGGCGCACCTCGTGGGCGAAGGCGCGGGCGTACTCGTCCCGGTGCAGTTCGCCCCGCAGGTGCGGCCACTGGTCCAGAGCGTGTGCCGCGAAGGCGACGAGCCAGGTCACGGCCGTCGCCGGTCGGATGATGTTGAGAACCTCGACGGCCGCGGTGCGCGAATCCAGCAGGCGCCCGTCCTCGCTGTAGTGCGCGATCGACGTCAGCGGACTGCGGGTGCTCTGCTCGCGGCGTACGTTCTCGATGATGCCGGCAAGCCACCTCTCCCGGCGCCGGCGCGCCGCGAGGGCCCGCGCATGGCGCGGCCCGAGCGTCGCAAAACCATCGACCATGGCGATGAGGTCCGCCGGCAGGGCCTCCGGGTCGCTCTGCGTTTCCGGTACGCCGGTCCAGCGGGTCACCGCGGTCGCGATGATCCCGGCCGTCTCGTCGAACAGCGAGATCTCGGGGCCGCCCCGCCACCGGCGCGCGGCCACCTCGAACTCCTCCTCGGCCAGTTCGGCCAGCCGGTCGATGCCGTCACCGGTCAGCAGGTCGACGAACATCGCCTTGCGATGCCGGTGAGCGGGACCGTCGAGGGTGTGCACCGCCCCCCGGCCGAACAGCGTGGCGACGACCGGATGCGGCAGCGCGGTGTGCCGTTCCAAGTTGCCGTCGCCGTAGAAGAACCGCGCCGCCTCGGGACCGCCGATCGCCACCGCCCGCTGACCCATCACCCGGATCGCCACCGGCCGCCCATTTGTCCGGCGACGCAGATCGGGTAACCACGCGTACCCCTTCAGGGCGATCAGAAGAGTCTGGTCGATAGACGCCATGGCGGTCCGTATCCCCCTCGGTAACGGCGTGAAACCGGCTTCAAAAACTTCCTTAAATCTCCCCTCCGGCGGACCTCCCGTCTCCGGTTTCGTCGGACCGCCACCCTAGGCTTGCTCCCGATCCGGTCGAACTTCTTCTAGTGGGGAGCGTGGGGTGCGCGAGGGCAATCGGGCGACGAGGTCGGCCGCCCTGGTCGCCGGCTTCTGGTTGATCGCCTGGGCCCAGGTGGTGGCGGCACTGGCAATCGTGCTGCTGGTCCTGGCCCTTCTGCCGGCCGCGGTCGCGGTGCGGATCGGCGCGCCGCTGTGCATCGCCACCGCCGGGTTGCTCTGGTTCGCCACATCACGCGCTCTTCGCGTACGCCAGGTGACCCCGGCCGGCGTCCCGGTGAGCCGCACCGACGCGCCCGGCCTGTGGTCGTTGATCGACGCCGCCGCGTCCACCGCCCAGGCCGCCCCGCCGGACGGCGTGACCGTGATCGCCGACGCCGGCGTCTGGGTCGGCGAACGCTCCCGCCTGATCGGCCTGCGCGGCGGCCCCCGCCAGCTCTACCTCGGTCTCCCGCTGCTCCAGGCGTGGGACACCGCCCGCCTCGGCGCCGTGATCACCCACGAGCTGGCACACGGCTCGACGGTCCTCGGCCGCTTCGCCCCGGTCGCCTACCGCGGCCGCCTCGCCGTGGCCCGCATCGTCCGGCGCATCCCCCGGCGCAGCCCGGCCGGCCCGCTGCTCCGGGCGTACGCGTCGTTCTACCGCCGCCTCGACTCCTGTTTCGCCTGGGCGCAAGAACTCGCGGCCGACCGCGCCGCCGCCTCGTTCGCCGGCCCTCAAGCGGCTCTCGCGGTGCTCCGCGACGCCCCCGCCCTCGAAGAGATGCAGCAGCTGTTCCACGCCGAATACCTGAGCTCCGGCTGGCAGGCGGGCTTCGTACCGGAAGACGTCTTCGGCGGCCTCCTCCGCGTGCTGGCCGCCCGCCCCGACGAGATGGCCCGCCTGCGAGCCCTCCCACCCGAACCGGTACCCGACGGCGACCCGCACCCGCCGCTCGCCGATCGCATCACCGCCCTCTCCGCCCTGATCCCCGCGCCCGCCGACCCCGCAGCCCCTGACGCCGCGTCCGCTGCTTCCTCCGCTTCCTCCGCTCCTTCCGCTTCCTCCGCTCCTTCCGCTTCCGCTGGTTCCTCCGCTTCCGCTGGTTCCTCCGCTTCCGCTGGTTCCTCCGCTTCCGCTGGTTCCTCCGCTTCCGCTGGTTCCTCCGCGCCCGGTGCCGACACCGAGCCGGCGACCGCCGGCCCGGCCGGCGGGCCCGGGCTCGGCGCGGGAGGGCCCGCCCTCCAGGCCGTCGTGCCGCCCGATGACCCGGCCGCCGGGCTGATCCCCGACCTGCCCGGCCTGGGCCGGGCACTGCAGGCGGTGGCGTTCCCGGCGACCGGCCGCACCACGGTCGACTGGGACGAGTTCTTCAGCATCACCCGCAACGCCGAGATGGAACGCGAGGCCGACGCCGCCCTGCGCGCGATCGGCCACGCCGTCGGCACCCCGGTGCCCGGCCTCGCCGAGGTGCTCGACCTGGTCGCCGACGGCCGCCTCCCCAAAGCCGCCGAAGTCGTCTTCGCCGGCCTGCCACCGGCCGAGGCCGGCGAGCGCATCACCGACCTGATCACCCTGCTGCTGGCCCTGGCCGCCCTCCGCAGCGGCGCCGCCCGCTGGCGCCACAGCTGGAGCGGCACCGCCGAGTTGGTCGCCATCGACGGCGCGTACCTCGACCTGGCCGAACCGGCCGCCCTGGCCGCCGACCCGGCCACCGTCGACCTGGCCCGGGCCCGCCTCACCGAACTCGGTATCGACCTCGCGGCGGCCGCCCTGCCCGACCCGGCCCGCCCACCGGCCCGCGTGCCGGTCCACGGCGGCGTGGTCAACGTCCTGGCCGACGGCGCACGCACCGACCTGCTCATCCTCGAGACGGGCCTGCTGCTGCTCCCGTCCCTGCCGCGCTCCCGCAACGGCGACGCCCGCCGCCGCCTGGCCCGCCTGGCCGCCGCCGGCATCAACCCCGACGGCACCCTGGCCGCGACCCCGCGGGCCTCGGACGTCCACGCCGGGTCGGATGCCGACTCCCCGCCGCCCGAGGCCGACCTGGCACCGGACCCCCTCTCCGACCTCGCGGCCGAGCCCGGCCGCTCCGAGGCGGATGCGAGGCTGATCCCGTACGCCGACGTCACCCGCGCCGCGGTCATGCAGGGCCGTCGCCGGCAGTGGGAACTCACGCTGGCCGACGGCTCGGTCCTGACCGTCCGCACCACCCTCGACTCGGACGAACTGCAGGGCGGCTGGGAGGCCCTCGACGAGGCCGTCGCGTTCCTGACCCGCACCCGCGCCCCGGGCTCTTCACGCGAGGAGCCCGAGGCTGCCCCGCGCGACCCCCGCCTCGAGTTCGCCGCCGCCACCCCCACGTCGGGCGGCCCGGTCCCCTGAGTGGCCAGTTCAGATCTTGCGGAAACCGGCGTGAACGACGCGCGGTTGCTGAGCCGTACCTGAAAGCGACGCGACAACACGGTCGCATCCGCGACGTTCCAGCGACCAAACCGTCACCTTCGGTCACAATAATCTCAGAGGCCATTCGCTTACCGTTTCCCGGTTTGGGTACCTGATCGTCGGGGCGGGACGCGATCATCGCCTTGGAGCAGGGGAGGCGCGCTGATGGATCGGGGACCGCTAGCGCTCTTCGGGGCAATCGTGGCCGTGGGCCTCGGCCCCGCGTTGTGGCTGGGCGCGCAGTTCGGCCAGTTCGACGTGGCGCCGCCGGGCCGGCCCGTGCCGGTCGACCGCACCCACGACACCACCCAGCTGATGGGCGGCACCGCCGCCGGCGACACCGAGACCGGCGAAGACACCACCCCGGTAGGCGCCACCCCACGCACCCACGTACGCCCGGCGAGGACCACCCACTCCGCCAAGCCGTCAACCAGCCCGACCGCCACCACCCCACCCACGTCACCCGCCCCCGACTCCCCGAGCCCGTCCACGTCCCCGAGCGCCTCCACCGACCCGTCCGACAACAGCACAAGTCCCGACCCCGGCGACGACTCGCAGCCCCCGTCACCACCCCCTAGCAGCCCCACCGGGAACGACACGGACGGCGGCGACGACACGGGTGCAGGCAACGGCGCAGTCGCAGGCGTAGGCAACGGCACTGGTGCAGGCAACGGCGCAGATGTGGGCACGGCTTAGGCGGCAGCGAGGGCTCAGCAACAGCGTGGTCTCAGGTGGCAGGGGGCCTCAGGCGGCAGCTAAGTCTCAGGCGGCAGCGAAGGCTCAGGCAACGTCGAGGGCTCAGGCCCTGAGCAGCTGGGGCGCTGAGCAGCTGGGGCGCTGAGCAGCTGGGGCGCTGACCAACGGGGCGCTGATCGGCAGGGGCGCTGAGCGCTCGGCAGCTCAGCCTTCGGGAGTCAGCGCGACGACCGGGATCCGCCGCCCCGCCGCCTTCTGCTCGTGCTCGGCGAAGAACGGGAACTTCTCCTTGATGATCGACCACTCGCGGTCGTAGTCGGCCCCCGTCAGCGGCGCCGCCGCCGCCGAGAACCGGGATCCTGGCAGCTCCACCGTCACCTCGGGGGTGGCGGTCAGATTGAGGTACCAGGCCGGGTGCTGGGCCGCCCCCGCGTTGGAGGCGATCACCAGCAATCGATCGTCCGAGGCCGCCCGCACGTACATCATCGGGCTTGTCCGTTCCGCGCCCGACCTGCGCCCGCGGGTGGTGAGCAGCAGCAACGGTCGATTCCCCATCGAGGCGCCACCGTCGGCCCGGAACTCCGCGATCAATTGGCGGTTATACGCCAGCTGGTCATCCGGCATCGTCATGAAATATCCTCTCTCGTCGGGTAGGTCGGAGTAGAGTGCGGCCAGCCCGCGAGCCGTCCGCGCGAACAATGCCCGGAGTTCCGGCGGCGCCAAAACCTCCGCCGCATCGCCGAGCTTCAATAGTTCGATATGCCCGTGCCGCACCGACTCGATCGGCACGGTAGTCACCAGCCAGCCGGACGAGTCCGGTGGCGACGCCGCCGCCCGCGCCTGCCGGGACATCTCGGGCGGAAACACGAATGCCATCCGTTCGAGTGCCGCCGCCGTCATCCGTACCGTCGCCGACAGCCGATACACGCTCTGTTCGTAACGGGACGTCCATTCCCGCCAGAATGCGGCGAGGTCGAACCCGTCCGGCCGCACCACCGGCGTGGACAGCAGCGACGCCGACAAAATGTTCGTCACCCGGTAGGTGGTGGTGCGCGTCCCCGACCCGGCCACCAGGTACCACCGGCCCGCCTTCAACACGACCCCGAGCGGATCGAGCGTGCGGGTCACCTCGCGCGGCGCCTTCCACCGCCGATAGCGAATCTCCATCTGCCGCCCGCTCCACACCGCATCGGCAACTGCCGAAAGATAGGGCGTGGGCTCGTCGGCCCGGAACCATCCGGGTGCGTCGAGGTAGAAGCGTTCGCGTACGCGATCGGCGCGTTCCGCCAGCTCACCCGGCAGCGACGCGCGCAGCTTGAGCTGCGCGGCGGCGAGCACCGAGCCGAGCCCCAATTCGGCTGCCGGGCCGGGCATCGCGGCCAGATAGAGCGAACCCGCCTCATCCGACGTCATTCCGGTCAGGCGGGTGCGATAGCCGTCGAGCAATTGATATCCGCCGGTCGGGCCGCGATCGGCATAGATCGGCACGCCGGCCGCCCCCAGCGACTCGACATCGCGATAAACCGTCCGCACCGAAACCTCGAGCTCGTCGGCGATCGCCTGAGCGGTCATCCGGCCACGCGTCTGCAACAACAGCAGGAGAGAAACCAAACGGCCGGCACGCACACCGGCCAAGCTATCCGGTGAAAGCTGACAAGGGGCGTCAGCTTTCTTTCCGTACGGGATTTTGACCGCGCAGCGAGGCGCGGAGGCTGCTCGCCTCCGCGCCGTCCCGTGCGATCAAAGCGAACTGATGCGCTTCAGAATGTCCCGGTAGCCACGCAGTTCGACCCGCAGCCGTTCGGTGTCGTCGCCCTCACCGGTCAGGGCGTCCTTCTGCGATTTGAGCGCGCTCGTCACCTTGTCGATCGCCTCGTCGACCAGGGCGCCGGCCTGCTGGGTGGCTTCCTTGGGGTTGTCGACGAAGTTGAGCGCGATGTCGCGCAGCCGGTCGTTGAACGAGTCACCGTCGGTGAACAGCCGGTCGCCGACCGGGGAGGCGCTCGGGTCGGGCTTGGCCGCGGTGGCCGTCTCGGCCGCACCGACCGGCACCGCGGCAGCCGCCGCGGCATCGCCTGTGCTCCCAGAGGCGGTGCTCCCGGAGGCGGCGTTCCCGGAGGCGGTGTTTTCGGAGGCGGGGTTCTCGGAGGCGGCCTCGGCGCCACCGGTCTCCGCCGCCGGGCTCGTGGTCCCGACCGGCGCGGTAGCCACGACCGGAGCCGCTTCGTCGAAGTCGCGCCGATCGTCGGCCGAGTCCGAGGAGGCGCCGTCAACCGTGGCCACCGATCCGTCCGGCCCATAGGTGGTCGTCGTGCCGCCGCCCTGCTCGGCACCGGGCACGCTGATCCGATCGGCGTCCGAGACGTCCGAGACGTCCGAGCGGTCCGAGGCGTCCGAGACGTCCGACCGATCCGAGAGGTCCGAGGCGTCGGAGTGGTCCGACAAGCCCGATACGTCAGTGCGGTCCGAGACGTCCGAGCGGTCCGAGGCGTCCGAGACGTCCGACTGATCCGAGAGGTCCGAGGGGTCGGAGCGGTCGGACAGATCCGATACGTCGGAGCGGTCCGAGACGTCCGAGCGATCTGAGACGTTGGACCGGTCCGAGGCGTCGGCAACGTCCGGCGCGCCGGAAACCCCGGACGAGGCGTCCGAGACCTCCGAAGCCCGATCCTGCCCGGCCACGTCCGAGCCGGACCGGTCGGAGTCGGCCAGGTCGGAGTCGGCGCGGTGCGAACCCGCGTGGTCGTCCAGTGGAAGGTCGAGGGGGTCGTCGTGGTGGGGCGACTCGTCGTCGCGTACGAGATCGTCGCCGTCATGGCGCTCCTCGCTGTCGTCCCGTCGCAGCGACTCGTCGCGCAGATCCGGATTCCCGTCACGCGCTTCCTCGCGGTCGTCGTGCGCCTGCGGCTCGACCGCGTCCGCCTCCGCCGTGTCCGAACCGGGCGCATCGCTCCACGGCGACCCGCTTCGCTGCTGCGGCACCGGCGTCGGTGCTCCCGCCGTCTCGGCGCGATCACGCTCGTTCTCGTTGTCGGCGACCTCCCGGTCGTCGTTCTCTTTGGCTTCGTTGGAGAAGAAACGCATGATCGCGGCTCCTAGCGGCTGGTGTCCGAGGCGGTCGTGGTCGTGTCGTCGGCGGCCTTGCGAGGAGCCGGCGCCGACGTCTTCGGAGTGTCCTCAGTAGTAGCAGCATCGGACCGCTCGGCGGCAGTGTCCGCACCGCTCACCGGCAGGTCGGACGAATCGGAAACCTTGACCGGCTCCGACTGGCCGGCGACCGGCGCCGAGTCGGGAGCCTGCACCGGGTCGGTGCCCAGAAGGTCGGCGAAGAGCGCCCGATAGTGCACCAGCGCCTGGCGCAGATCTTCGGTGCTCGCCTCGCCGGCACGGTTGCGCTCACTGATCTCGTGCGCGTCGCGGTAGTTCCCGAGCGTACGGGCGTGCTCGACCGAAAGGTCGGCCAGCCGGTCCTCGTAGTCGCGGGTGGGGTAACCGCGCTCGGTGATCAAGCGGGTGACCAGGTCGTCGGCCGTGCCGACGGCCTCGGCCGGGTCGTCGACGAACTTGAGCTGCACCTCTTCCCAGTCCGCCGAGTACTTCGCCTGCGACTCCGGCGACAGCGGCTTGAGCTCCAGCTCGGCGTGCCGCCGCTCGCGTTCGCGCAGCTCCTTCTCGGCTTCCGTCCGGTTGCCGGAGTCGGCCACCGCCCGGTCGTATTCGGGTCCGAAGGTGCTCTGCAGTTTCTTGCGCCGACCCGCTTGCACGCCGTAGACGATCGCGGCGATGACCACCAGGACGACGATGATCAGGACGATGATGGCTATGGGGGACATCGGCCTCCTCCTTCTTCGCCCCCGATATGCCCACTCACCGTGGGTCGCCAATCACGCCCGGCGAAAAGGGGTGGTTGGTCCATTGTTGTGTCGCAACAACGACGATGCAGATAGTGATCAGTCAACCGCAAACTCCCTGAACAATTAGGACACTATCTACAAATTGCCTCATCACCGAGGTAGCTGCAATTGAAGGTTTTACGTATCCTCGCGGAGGCGTACGAGGCCGGCCCTCAGCAAACCGCCGATGCGCCGCAAGCTGCCAACCCTCGGGCGGAGCCTGATGAGAACCCGCAACTGGTCGATCCGTTCGAAGATCATCGCGTTGATCACCGTGCCGCTGGTGGCGTTCCTCGCGCTCTGGATCTTCGCGACCACCCTGACCGCCGGACCGGCGTTCAACCTGCTGCACGCTCGCACACTTGTCGACGAGGTCGGCACCCCGGGCATCGAGCTGGTCGGCCAGCTGCAGCGTGAACGGCTGTTCTCGGTCGAATACCTGTCGGGCTCCGGCGCCGTGCCGAAGGCGCTCACCGATCAGCGCGCGGCCACCGACCGGGTCGCCGCCCAGTTCCGCCGGACGGCCGGCAGCGACGCGGTGCAGAACGCGGCCAACGACGCGCTCCACAACCGCATCGCCGGCATCATCACCGAGCTCGACAGCCTGACCGGCAACCGCAGCCACATCGACCGCCGCGAGATCGACGCGATCGGCGCGCAAAACTTCTACAACAAGGTCATCGACGGGGCGTTCAAGATGTTCGCCGCCTGCGCCACCTTCAATGACCAGTCGATCGACCGCGAGCTCAAGGCGCTGACCACGGTCGGCAACGGCGAGGAATACCTCGGGCGGGTCGACTCGCTGGTGGCCGGCGCGACCGCGGCCGGCTCGCTCAACGCCGACATGCGCGACGAGCTGCTGCAGGACGTCGGCACCGCGCGCTACCTGCTCGATCAGGGCATCGACGACATGACCGCGAGCGAGCGGGCCGAATGGGTCGAGCTCAGCGCGGGCGACGGCTACATCCGGCTCGACAAGATGCTCGACCAGCTGGTGCAGGACAGCAAGGTGGACGCTCCGCCGCCGGTCGCCAGCTCGGTCTACCGCCCGACCTACGTCGCGGTCGGTCAGCAGGTCCGCGAGTTCGAGGACCGCGCGACCGACTCGCTGGCCAAGCGCGCGACCCCGCTGGCCGTGAGCGTGCTGGTGCGGCTCGCCCTGGCCGCGGTCCTCGGCCTGCTCGCCCTGGTGATCTCGCTCATCGTCTCGGTCAAGATCGGACGCTCGATCGTCGGGCGGCTGGGCCGGCTGCGCGCCGAGGCCCAGGAGATGGCCGACGAGCGTCTGCCCTCGGTGGTGCGGAGGCTTCAGCGCGGCGAGGCGGTCGACGTCGCGGTCGAGGCGCCACCCTTGGCGTACGGCCTGGACGAGATCGGCCAGCTCGGCAACGCGTTCAACGACGTGCAGCGTACGGCTGTGCAGTCGGCGGTCGACGAGTCCACCGTCCGCCGCGGCGTCAACGAGGTGTTCCTCAACATCGCCCGGCGCAGCCAGACGCTGCTGCACCGCCAACTGGCACTTCTCGACAAGATGGAGCGCCGCGAGAACGAACCGCAGGAACTGGAAGACCTCTACCGGGTCGACCACCTCGCCACCCGCATGCGCCGCCACGCCGAAGACCTGGTCATCCTGGCCGGCGCCGCACCCGGGCGAGGCTGGCGCAACCCGGTCCCGGTGATCGACGTCGTCCGGGGCGCGATCAGCGAGGTCGAGGACTACAAGCGCGTCGACATCCGCACGATCGAACAGTCGGCGGTCCTCGGCCGCGCGGTCGGCGACGTCATCCACCTGCTCGCCGAGCTGCTGGAGAACGCGGCGTCGTTCTCGCCGCCGCACACCCGCGTCCAGGTAGGCGGCCAGGTGCTGCCCAACGGCTACGCGATCGAGATCGAGGACCGCGGCCTCGGCATGAGCCCCGAGGCGATCGAGGAGGCCAATCGCCGCCTGCTCGAACCGCCCGACTTCGACCCCTCGGACAGCGCCCGTCTCGGCCTCTTCGTGGTCGCGCAACTCGCCGGTCGGCACGGCATCCGGGTTTCCTTGCGCCCTTCGGCGTACGCCGGTGTGACCGCGATCGTTCTCATCCCCGCCGACCTGATCGTGGTCGGCCCGGGACCAATCGCGAAACCGCTCGAGCGTCCGCTGGTCGGCTCGGGCACCGAAGACCGCCCTTCGCTGGCCGCCCTGCAGGGCCCGGGCCAGGTCTCGGTCGCCGGCCGCCCGGTCACGATCAACGGCACGGCAGCCCGTCAGCTCGCCGAAACCGGCTGGGAACCACGGCCGGCCGCGCCGAGCCTGACCGGCCCCGCCCCGGCCACTCCGGCCCCGACCACCCCACCCGGCGAACTCAACGCCGACGGCCTGGTACAGCGCCGCCGCAACCGCCGCCCCACAACCCCGAAGCCGGCCTCCACCCCACCCACCACCCGCGACCGAAGCGGCCCGACCAGCTTCGCCCCGGACGGCCTGGCCGGAGCCGATTCGCCCGGCCGGGACAGCCTGGCCGGCTTGGCGGGGACCGAATCGACCGGCTTGGCCCGCCCGGCCGGCTTCGCCGGTACCGATCCGACCGGCCCGGGTGGAACGGATCGGGAAGGGCCGAGCGGCCTGGCCGGGCTTACCGGCGGCGATTTCACCAACCTGGCCGGCCCGCGCATCCCGGCGCCCCGCTCGCCGGAATCGCCTGTGACGCCGACCTCCTCCTCGCCCCTGTTCCCCCAGGCCGGGCAGCCTGGGCCGGTCGCTTCCGGCCCGCCGGCCCCGACCTCGGCCGCGCCGATGTTCGCGGCGCCGACCTCCGGTCCGCCGTCGCCCGTAGCCAATCGGCCGGGCACCGATCTGCCGGACACGGATCGGCTGGGCACGGATTTGCCGGGCACGGATCAGCCAGGCACGGATCGGCCAGGCACCGACCGGCCGGGCATCCACCGACCGACCGGCACCGGCACCCCCGCCGACGACTCGGCGACCGGTTCCGCCGAGCCCGGCGACCGCAAGCCGGGCGAGGGCTCGGCGTCGGCCAGCGGCCTGCCGAGCGGCCTCGGCTGGCCGGGCGGCTTCGGCTCGCCCGCCGGCCTCGACCTGCCCGGCCTGGACGCTCCGACGATCAGCCTGCCCGCCGTCGGACGCCCGCCCTCGGAGCCGACCGGCAGCCCCACCTCCCCGCCCGACCGAAACGGCAGCAGCTCCGACACGCCCGACACCAGCACGCCCAGCGCCGAGAACAGCAGTGGCTCAGGCCTGATCGGCCGAGGCGCAGGCCGCGGGAACGGCACCGGGAACGGCTCCGGGAACGGGAACGGCGGCGGGATTGCGGCCGGGGAGCCGGGCCCGTCCACCGAGGACGGGCTGCCCCGCCGGGTGCGGCAGGCCAACCTGGCGCCCCAACTTCGTCATCGCCCGCCGACCCCACTGCCCGACGAGGAGACCGTCCCGCTGCGGCCGCCGGAGCAGATCCGCGCCATCATGAGCGCCCTGCAGCAGGGCACCCAGCGTGGCCGCCGCGACGCGGCCCGGATCGAGCCGTCGCCGGCCGATCCCACATCCCGGGAGGCTGATTCCACGCCGGAGTCGTCCGACCTGGAGAAAACGGGCAACGGGGCACTGTCCGGGGGCGCCTCGTTCGCCGATGCGGCTACCGTCAGTTTCCCGGCGATCGTGAACCTTGCGGCCGCCGCGGGCGAGGCGAAAGACGAAACCGGTGGTGACGGCGCGGTGGGCGACCGCGCGACCGGGACCGAGCAGACCGATGTGACCAGGCCGGAGAAGGACGCATAGTGACAACGACAAAGCAGAGCGCGAACCTCACCTGGCTCCTCGACGATCTAGTGGAGCGAGTGCCGACGGCCCAGCAGGCGGTGGTCCTGTCGGCGGACGGGCTCATGATGGGCGCCTCGTCGGGCATCGGCCGGGACGATGCGGAGCACCTGTCGGCGATGGCGGCCGGGTTCCAGAGTCTGGCCAAGGGCGCGAGCCGGCACTTCCAGGCCGGCCCGGTGCGTCAGACCGTGGTCGAGATGGAGTCGGCGTTCCTGTTCGTGACCGCCGCCGGCCAGGGCGCGTGCCTGGCCGTGCTCGCCGCCAGCGAGGCCGACCTCGGCCTGATCGCCTACGAGATGGCGATGTTGGTCACCCGGGTGGGGCAGAACATGACCGCTCCCGAACGTCCCGCGGCGGCGTCCTCCGATGCCGGCTGACGCTCCGGGCGACCTGCACTGGCTCGACCACGACGCCGGGCCGGTCGTCCGGCCTTACGCGATGACCCAGGGCCGGGTCGCCCCCCAAGGTGGCGAGTTCGACCTGGTTGCGTTCGTGGTCGCGGTCGTGCCCGACGGTGTCTCGATGCCCGGGCTGCAGCCCGAGCACCACGCGATCGTGGCGGCCGCCTGGGAGCCGATCTCGGTCGTCGAACTGGCCTCCACTCTCGATCTGTCGATCGGTGTCGTCCGGGTTCTGCTCGGTGATCTACGCTCGGCAGGCCTCATCTCGCTGTACGAACCCCCGGCGGCCGCGCAGCCGCACGACGTCGACGTACTCAAGGCGGTTGTCAATGGACTCCGTGCGCTCTGACCGCAACGGCGGGTTGTCGCGCATCCCCACGGCGCTCAAGATCCTGATCGCCGGTGGCTTCGGTGCCGGCAAGACCACCATGGTCGGGTCGGTGAGCGAGATCCGGCCGTTGCAGACCGAGGAGATTCTCACCGGTGTCGACGGCGCCGACGATCTCTCGGGCGTGGAGGGCAAGACCACCACGACGGTGACGATGGACTTCGGTCGCATCACGATCACCGACGACTTGCAGCTCTACCTGTTCGGCACGCCGGGGCAGGATCGCTTCTGGTTCCTCTGGGACGAGTTGTCCGAGGGTGCGCTGGGGGCCGTGGTCCTGGCCGACACCCGCCGGCTGGCCGACTGCTTCCCGTCGATCGACTATTTCGAGCAGCGCGGCACTCCGTTCGTGGTGGCCGTCAACTGTTTCGATCCCGATCAGCGGTTCGCGACCGACGCGGTGGCCCGCGCCCTCGACCTCGACCCCGGTGTTCCGGTGGTGCTGTTCGACGCCCGCGAGCCGATGGGCGCCCGCAACGTGCTGATCGAGCTGGTCGAGTACGTGGCGCGCCGCCAGCTGGCGGCGGCCGGGTCGCGCTAGGCGAAAGGGCGGCGGCCGGGTCGCGCTAGGCGAAAGGGCGGCGGCCGGGTCGCGCTAGCGGAAGCTGGGGGCGGCGGCGATGCACACCACCCGCGGCTCGATCCGCGCCATCTGCCGGGCCGTGACCAGGCCCCGTGCGACCAGTTCGTCGGCGGTCCGGAACGGCCCCCGCTGATGCCGGTCGTGCACGATCCGGTACGCCAGTTCGGGGCCGACTCCGGGTAGCGCCGTCAGCTCGGACGCCGCGGCGTGGTTGATGTCGACGAGCCCGCCGTCGGAGAAGCTGCGCAGCTGCGCGGGGCGTCCGATGCCGATCTGCCGGGCGCGCGCCGGGTCGAACGCGGCCAGTTGGCGGGCCGATTCGCGGCGCGCCCATTCGCCGCGGCCCGCGCCGAGGTGCACTGCGACCAGCGCCCCGTGCGCGGCCGAGATCAGCGGCGGGATCAGGAATATCGGGAAGCCCACGTTTTCCGCCGTGGTGAAGACGTCGCTGTCGACCGGGCTCGGGTCGACCACGAACGCGAGGGAGAAGCCGACCAGCAGCAGCACCGCGTAGATCGCGGCCACGAAGTATTGCCGCCGGTCGTGGTGCTTGGTGGCCGCGTAGACGAAGTAGAACCAGGTGCCGAAGCCGAACGACACCAGCGGTGCCAGGATCGCCAGGAACAGTTCGCCGAGCGGCAGCCGATGGCGTTCCTTCTGCACCGAGGTGAGCATCGACAGGAACGGGTCGCCCGGCGGGATGGCGGCGTAGGGCACCGCGTACGGCTGCGGGGTGGTCATCGGGATGCTGACGCTGAGGCTGGGGGCCGGTGAGTCGGGGACCGGGATGGGTTCGGCGGAGCCGGCCCAGGGGTCGACGGGCTCGGTGTAGAACGGCTCGCCCCGCAAGATCTTGCGGTGCGCCTCCTGCATGCGTTCGCCCGGTTCGGCGCCGAATTCCTCGAGGAAGTAGGCCCGCGCGTCGCGGAAGGCGGCCAGCGCCTCGGCTTGCCGCCCGGCCTGGTGCAGCGCGATCATGAGTTGGGCCCGCAGTCCTTCGCGCAGCGGGAATTCCTCGACCAGCCGGGAGAGGTCGGGGAGGACCGCGGTGTGGTGTCCGAGCGAGACCTCGATCTCGGACCACTTTTCCCACGCGTTCGCCCGGGCCTCGGTGAGCCGGTTGCGGGCGGCCTCGAAGACCGGACTGGTGAGCCCGGCCAGCGCGTCGCCGCGCCACAGGGCCAGTGCACCGCGCAGCGCGGCCGCCGCCTCGGCCGGTCGGCCGGCCCGCCGGTGGGTGTCGCCGAGGGCGAGCGCGGCCTGGAATTCCTCGGCGTCGACGCTCGCCTCGTCGGTGCGGAGCACGTAGCCGCTGCCGGTCAGCGCGAGGAGTTCGCCCGGGGTGCGCGGCGCCCGGTCGGGGTCGAGCACCCGGCGGAGTCCGGCCACATATTTCTGGACGACGTTGGCGCCGTTCTCGGGCGGGTCGTCGCCCCACACCGCGTCGACGATCTGGTGGGTGGGCACCGGTCGGCCTGGTTGCAGCAGCAGTACGGCCAGCACGGCCCGCTGCTTGGCCGGACCGAGGTCGACGACGTTGGCCTCGCGGAGTGCGCGCACCTCGCCCAAAATCTCGAAGCGCACTGCCGACCCCCTCTTGACCAGCGCAGACATAGAACGGCAGCAGTACGGCAGCCGGCAGCAGCATAGCGGCAGCGGTCCGGCAGTCGTGTCCCGCAGGCTGACCGCCGTCACTTCGACCACCTCGCAGAAGGACCTGTTGCCATGACTGCTCGCATTGCCGGCCTCGGCGCTCTCGTACTCATCTCCATCGCGGGCTGCAGCGCGGCCACGAACGACGCGCCGGCCAAGGAGACGGCCAAGGAGACACCCAGGACTCCGGCCGAGGTTCTCCTGGCCTCGGTCCCGGACGAGAAGTCCGGCCCCTACCACTTCACCGTCAGCAACATCGACGGGAAACTGGCCGGCGTCGTCGACGCACCCCGGAAGGCCATGTCGATCGGCATCACCCAGAAGGAGGACGGCGTACCGGTCACGCTCGACATGAAGTTCCTGATTCTCGACTCGAAGTCCTGGGTGAAGATCAAGTTCTCGCCGTCGAACACCCCCGGGCTGCCCAGGATCCCGGCCAAGTGGCAGCTGATCGACCCCAGCAAGATCAAGGACAAGGACAACAGCCCGCTGGCGTACGGCGAGGACCAGAGTGACCCCGGCTACGCCCACGAGGTGATCGCCAGCGCGGGCAAGGTCGAGCAGACGTCGGCCGGGCACTACAGCGGCGTCACCGACCTGGGCCAGACCGGCGTCGAGGACATCGTCGACAACGCCGCGCTCAAGGCGATGGGTGGCAAGGCCAAGACGGTCCCGTTCACCGCGACCACCGACGCCAAGGGTCGGCTGACGAGGCTCGACCTCAAGGTTCCGGCGGCCGGCAAGGTCAAGGCGCACACGTACTCGGCGGTCTACGGCGACTACGACAGCACCACCACGCCGGCCGCTCCGGCCGCCGGCGAGCAGCAGAAGGCGGTTTCCGCCGTCTACGACATGTTGAACAGCTGAGCGAGCCGGGGGAGCGGCGGTCGTGCGGGTCAGACGGGGGTCCGCACGGCCGTTGCTCGCTCTGCGGCCGGCTGGTTCTCGGCCTCGAGGACCAGGACTGGGTCGTACTGCCCTGGATGCTCGCGGCCGGGGTCACCGACGACGAGGTCCTGCCCGGTGCCTGCCACGTCCGGTGTCTGCACGATCTCGGCGTGGCCCGGCTCTGGGCCGAGGCGGTCGAGGAGTACTACTGCTTCCGGTGGCCGCAATGGCGCACCGGCCGCAGCGCCGGCGTGCGGTGGCGGCTGCACGGCAGCCACCACGCACGGCGCTTCTATCTCTGGCGGGCCGACGGGCGGCTCAGCTCTTTCTCGTACGCCGCCCTGGCCGCCGGAGCCGGCACTCCGGAGCTGACCTCCGAGATCGCCGAGGTGGGCACCGGCTACGCCGACGTCCTGCTGCGGGCGATGGGCACCACCGAGAGCGGCGTTCCGGTGCCGCTCCGGGAGGTCGTCGCCGCGCTCGGCCTGGCCGACCGCTATCCGGCCGCCGAGGGTGTGGTGGCCCGCCGGCTCAGCGGCCGCCGCCCGGACGTGGCCGACGTGATCGTCGCGCGCTACCGGGTGGCCCTCGACGCGCCGTGCCGGGAAGCGGCCCGCGCTCTGATCCGCGGCGCGGTGTGATGGGATCTCAGCATGGGCGCGAACGCTGAGTACGTCTTCGTCGGCAGCTACACCGGTGACAAGGGCGGTGACGGTGAGGGCATTTCGCTGCTGCGGCGCGATCCGGCCTCCGGTGTCCTGACCCGGCTCGGCCTGGGGGCGCGCACGCCGTCCCCGTCGTTCCTGGCCCAGCACCCGCGTCTGCCGGTGCTCTACGCGGTCAACGAACTGGCCGACGGCGGCACGGTCAGCGCGTTCACGGTCGGCGACGACCACGCGCTGACCCCGCTCGCGGTGCAGCCGACCGGCGGCGACGACCCGGCTCACCTGGCCGTTTCTCCGGACGGCCGGCACCTGTTGGTGGCCAACTACACGAGCGGCTCGGTCGCCGTACACCCGCTGGCGCCGGATGGCACTCCGGGTGAGCGGACCGACCTGCTCGACCTGGTCGGCAGCGGCCCGGAGCCGGACCGGCAGGCTGGTCCGCACGCCCACATGGTCCGTGCCGACCGGGGGGAGTGGCTGGTGGCGGACCTCGGGTCCGACCGGGTGTGGCGGTGTCGTCTGGACCCGTTCGCCGGGCGGCTGACCATGCTGCCGCCGGCTGTGGTGGCCAAGCCCGGCACCGGCCCGCGCCACCTGCGCCACTCGGCCGACGGCGCGTTGTTGCTGGTCGGGGAGCTGTCGGCGACCCTCGGGTGGTACCGGCCGGGCCCGGGCGGCTCGCTGGTGCTGGAGGGCGAGGTGGCGGCTTCGGGCGAGGAGGGCGTCAACTACCCGTCCGAGATCATTTGCGGTCGCGCCGGCCGGTTCGTCTACGTCGCCAACCGGGGACCCGACACGGTGTCCGTTTTCAACTGGGACGGCGACCAGGCCACGCTGGTGGCCGAGGTGCCGACCGGCGGGAAGTGGCCGCGGCACATGACGCTGCTCGGCGATCACCTCTACGTAGCCAATCAACTGTCACAGAGCGTGAGCAGCTTTCGGGTCGATCGGGAGACCGGAGTGCCGGTGGCGCTGGGCGAGCCGAGCGCCGAGCCGACCCCGACGTGTCTTCTGCGCTGGACACCGATGGTTGCCGGGTGAACCAGATCATGCGTGAGACCCGGCAATTCCCGACAAGCCGGATGGGAGCCGCGAAAGCGGACGGATTCCCGCACTGATCGAAATGGGACCATCACTGTTCGTGGTGGGGGCGGGTAAGACGTGCCAATCCGAGTAACTTTCCGCCGAACGTATATGGCATTCGGGTTCGGTCATGCGCAGTATGGAGCGCGTGTCAGGTCGCCATCGTCGGAATTTCCACATAAGGGGAGCGGGCGTCGTCGGTGCAGCAATGGCGATCGTCGTCGTTCTCACCGGGTCGTACTACGGCTATCAGCAGCTGTCCGACCACAAATGCGCCGGTTCCATCCAGCTGAACGTCGCCGCCGCCACGGAGATCGCTCCAGCCGTCAGCTCAGCCGCACAACGCTGGGTCAAGGACGGAGCGAATGTCAACGGAACGTGTGTGGCCGTCAACGTCCAAGCGATGCTCCCCGCGACGGTCGCGTCCGCGGTGGCCCGCGAGCACAAGGTCACGCTGACCGGTCTTCCCGCCGCGCCGGCCACCGTCACGGTGCCCGACGTCTGGGTCGCCGACTCGTCGACGTGGCTGCTGCGCCTCAAGTCGGAGGCGCCCGGCTTCACGCCCACCGATCTCAAGCCACTGGCGCAGAGCCCGATCATCGTCGGCATGCCCGAGCCGGTCGCGCAGACCATCGGCTGGCCCGACAAGAAACTGGGGTGGAAGGACCTGCTCGGTCTGCTCACCACCAACACCCAGATCCGCACCGGCACCACCGACCCGATCCGTGACGCCACCGGCCTGTCCGGTCTGCTCGCGCTCGGCCAGGCGGCCGGCGCCGGCGACAAGGCCCAGGCGGTCAAGGTCGGTGCGCTGCGGGCGCTCGCCCAGGGCAGCTCCAACCTCAAGCCGGACCTGCTGCAGAAGTTCCCGCAGTCCACCGACCCCAACGACATCGCGACCAGCCTGAGCGCGGCGCCGCTGTCCGAGGCCGACGTGGTGTCGTACAACGCGCAGAAGCCGCCGGTGCCGCTCGTCGCGCTCTACATGGAGCCGAGCCCGCCGCCGCTTGACTACCCGTACGCGGTGATGCCCGAGATCGACATCACCAAGTCGCGCGCGGCCGAGGCGCTGCGGGCCCAGCTGCAGACCAGCTCGTTCAAGGACGCGCTGGCCACGGCCGGTCTGCGGGCAGCCGACGGCTCGGTCGGTACGGGGTTCGCCAAGCCGATCGGGGCTCCGGTGGCCTCGCCGGCGGTCTCCGCCTCGGCCAACTCGTCCGGTTCGGCGGCCGCCGGTCTCGACGCCAGCACGCTCAGCCAGGCCCTCGGCTCCTGGGCCGCGATCACGCTGCCCGGCCGGGTGCTCGCCGTCTTCGACGTCTCCGGTTCGATGGCCGAGCCGGTGCCGACCGCGGGCGGTCTGACGCGGGCAAAGGTGACCCAGGGCGCCGCGACGCAGGGCCTCGCCCTGTTCGACGACAAGTGGGCCGTGGGCACCTGGCTGTTCTCGACCGACATGGACGGCAAGAAGCCGTACAAGGAGATCGTGCCGATCAGTCCGCTGGCGAGCCGGCGCACCGATCTGCAGAACGCGATCACCAAGATCGTGCCGAAGCCGGACGGCGACACGGGCCTCTACGACACGGTGCTCGCCGCCTACAAGAACGTGGAAAACACCTGGCAGCGCGGCAAGATCAACTCGGTGCTGCTGTTCACGGACGGTGTGAACGAGAACCCCGAGGGCATCAACCAGGCCACGCTGATCTCCCAGTTGAAGAAGCTGAACGACCCCAAGCGGCCGGTCCGCCTGGTGATCATCGGCATCGGCACCGGGGTCGACCGCAACGAACTTCAGGCGATCACGAGCGCGACGCCGGCCGGCGGCGTGTTCATCGCGGAGGACCCGGCCAAGATCGGTCAGATCTTCCTGCAGGCGATCGCCAACCGCACCGGCGCACAGGGCTGACGTCCGGACCGGGGTCGTCTGCAGGTCAGACGGCCCCGGTCCAGTCCAGGCAGACCGCCACCGCATCGTCATCGATCTCGCCCGAGCCGAGGAAGCTGCGCAGGTCGCCCAGGAGCGAACGCACCGCTTGCAGCGGCGCCATCACCTGGGTACGCCGTACGAAGCGCATCAGCGCCGCATCCCCGTACCGGCCCGCGGCCGCCGCCGCGTCGGCCACCCCGTCGCTGACGATCACCAGCCGATCGGCCGGCCGCAGCGGAAACGTCTGCGCCACGTAGTCCGAACCCTCGAACATGCCGAGCGGGAACTGCGCCTCCAGCGCCAGATCGTCGACCGTGCCGTCGCGCAGCAGCAGCATTCGGGGTGATCCGGCGTCGATCACGGTCAGCTCGCCGTCGGCCAGATTGACCTCCAGCATCAGCGCCGACACGTGCCGCGCGCCCCGGTATTCGGCGAACAGCGCCTGGTCGGCCAGCGCCGTCTGGTCGGCGAGCGGGATCCCGGCCCGCCGGGCGTTGCGCAGCGCGTACGTGGCCAGCGCGGTCAGCATCGACGCCGACACGCCCTCGCCCATGCCGTTGAGCACCGACAGATAGAGCCGGTCCTCGTGCTCGGCCCAGTCGAAGCTGTCCCCGTGCACGGAGTAGGACGGCTCCAGCTGCCCGGCCAGGCTGTACGTCGGCCGGCTGCGGCTGCGCCCGGGCAGCAGTTCCCACTGCATCTCGGCGGCCAGTGTGAGCCGCCGGGTGCGGGCGGCGATCCGGTAGCGGTCGCTGCCGGCCGCGGCCGCCTGCAACTCGTGCGCGAGCAGCGTCGCCACCTCGGCCAGTTCGCCCCGCACATCGATGTCGTGCGGCGCGGGGGAGCAGCACAACACCCCGATCCGCTCGCCTCGCGCGGTCACCGGCAGATAGAGATCGGTGCCGTCGATCACCTCGGACTGGTGGTCGAAGCAGTGCCACGGCGGCTCCCCGGCACCCGTCACGGGCTCGCCGCCGGAGACCGGCAGCAGGGCGGCCAGACGGTAGTCCACGAGCAGCACCTCGGTGCCGGTGAGGGCGTACTCCTTGGCCAGCGTCTCGCCCAGCCGCTCGGGCAGCGCGTCGGCTGCCGAGCCGGTCAGGATCCGCCGGACCGTGATAAGCCGCTCGATCACCGGCCAACCTCCTCGAAGACGCCCCGCCGTACCGGTAGTGTCTGCTGCACCATGGCTGTTCACCATGGGCCGGATGGGCCGGACCCGATGCATGCCGCGGCGATCGATGACGCCGCGCAAACCCTGCTGGTCGCGTTCGACATCGCGCGGGAGCAGGTCACTCCCCGGCTCTCCTGGCCCCAGCTCAACGCATTGCTGGCCGTCGAGCGGACCGAAGGCATAAATCTCGGTGGGCTGGCCGCCGAGCTCAAGATGCTGCTCTCCTCGGCCAGCCGGCTCTGCGACCGGCTGGTCGCCTCCGGCCTGGTCGAACGGGTGCCGGGTCGGGCCGACCGCCGCGAGATCGCGCTTTTCCTGACGCCGTCATCGCGCACCCTCCTGGGCGAGCTCCGGGCGATCCGCCGACGCGCGCTCACCGACGTGCTGGAGCGCATGTCGGCGTCCGGCCGGGCCGCCCTGTTGCGCGGCCTGTCCGAGTTCGCCGCCGCGTCCGGCGACGCGAGGGAGTCCTCGGCCAAGTCTGCCTGATCAAACCGCGCGGCTCAGCCAGGCCGCCGGGTTTTCCCGCACCTCTCGCACCACGGTGTCGGCCGCACCCCGGATGGCCGCGTCCGCACCGAGCACCGCCGGCCGCAACTCCACCGGCGACAACCCCGCGGTCAGCACCCGCCGCCGCAGCTCGGCCTCGATCCCGTCCCGTAACTGGTCGAACACGGGTGCATAAGCGCCACCGAGGACGACTACCCCGATATCGAGAAGATTCACGACCGCCGACAGCGCAATGCCGAGCGCCGACGCCGCCAGTTCCGGATCGTCCGCCACCTGCGACTGCCCCGCGTACTGCTCGAGGCATCCGTTGGCACCGCACCGGCAGGGCCGGCCGTCCGGATAGACCGTGACGTGCCCGATCTCGCCGCTCCACCCGCGTCCACCGCGGTACAGCACTCCGTCGAGCACGATCCCCGCGCCGATGCCGATCTCGCCGGACACGTACAGGAACGTCGGCGCCGACCCGCCCGCCCGCAATTCGCCGAGCGCCGCCAGGTTGGCCTCGTTGTCGACCGAGATCGACAGCCCGGCCAGTCCGGGCGCGCCCGCGAGGAGGGCGGGCACGTCGACGTCCTGCCATCCCAGGTTGGGCGCGACCCGCACGATGCCGCCGGGGGTGACCAGGCCGGGCACCGCCAGCGCCGCTCCGGCCAGGGTCAGCCCGTCGGCCGAGGCCGCCGCCGCGACTTCGCCGGCCAGCGACGCCAGATCGCTCAGCGCGACGGGCGGAGAGGTGGGGCGCACCGCCCGGTGGCGCACCGTGCCGGCCAGGTCGACCACGCAGGCGGCCAGGTAGTCGACGTTGATCTCCAGGCCGAGACCGGCCGGTCCGTCGGGGGAGAGGGCCAGCCCGGCTGCGGGCCGGCCTGCTCCGGTACGCGGAAGCGGGTCCCTCTCGACCAGCAACCCGCCCGCGATCAGGTCGTCGACCAGCGCGGAAACGGTGGCCCGGGTGAGCCCGGTGAGCGTGGCGATGGCCGCGCGGGACGGCTGATCTGCCCGGTTTGCCACGGTCTGCAGCACCAGCGCGAGATTATGGGCCCGCACGCTCGACTGTCGGACGGGGCCGTTGGATGCAGTCATCATTCGGCCCGTCACGCCCTTGACAATGCCACACCGCCCTCAAATAATTCAACCAATAAACAAATCCGATCTGTTACGTGGAGGTAACCGTGCCGGTCCAACCCACGCGCGATGACAAGTTCTCCTTCGGCATGTGGACCGTCGGATGGCGGGCACAGGACCCGTTCGGCGACGCGACCCGTCCCGCCCTCGACCCGATCGAGTCGGTGCACAAGCTGTCCGAGATCGGTGCCTACGGCATCACGTTCCACGACGACGACCTGGTGCCGTTCGGCGCCGACGCGCACACCCGCGACGGCATCATCGCCAACTTCAAGAAGGCGCTCGACGAGACCGGCATGATCGTGCCGATGGTGACCACCAACCTGTTCACCCACCCGGTGTTCAAGGACGGCGGCCTCACCAGCAACGACCGCAACGTGCGGCGTTACGCGATCCGCAAGGTCATGCGCCAGATGGACCTCGGCGCCGAGCTGGGCGCCAAGACCCTGGTGCTCTGGGGCGGGCGCGAGGGCTCCGAGTACGACGTGGCCAAGGACATCCAGGCCGCTCTCGACCGCTACGCCGAGGCGCTGAACCTGCTCGCGCAGTACTCCGAGGACAAGAACTACGGCCTGCGCTTCGCGATCGAGCCCAAGCCCAACGAGCCCCGCGGCGACATCCTGCTGCCGACCGCCGGGCACGCCATCGCGTTCGTCAACGACCTCGAACGGCCGGAGCTGTTCGGCATCAACCCCGAGGTCGGCCACGAACAGATGTCCAACCTCAACTTCGCGCACGGCATCGCCCAGGCGCTCTGGCACGGCAAGCTGTTCCACATCGACCTCAACGGGCAGCACGGCCCCAAGTTCGACCAGGACCTGGTCTTCGGCCACGGCGACCTGCTCAACGCGTTCGCGCTGGTCGACCTGCTCGAGCACGGCAACCCCGAGGGTGGCCAGGCCTACGAGGGCCCGCGGCACTTCGACTACAAGCCGTCGCGCACCGAGGACATGGACGGCGTCTGGGAGTCGGCCAAGGCCAACATCCGGATGTACCTGCTGCTCAAGGAGCGGGCACAGGCGTTCCGCGCCGACCCGGCCGTGCAGGAGGCCCTGGCCGCCAGCAAGGTCGCCGAGCTGCGCAAGCCGACCCTCAACGAGGGCGAGACCTACACCGATCTGCTCAACGACCGGTCGGCGTTCGAGGACTTCGATGCTGACGCGGCGGGCCGCCCCGGCTACGGTTTCGTGAAGCTGCACCAGCTCGCCATCGACCACGTCTTGAGGGCCAACTGACAATGACTCTTGTCGCCGGGATCGACAGCTCCACTCAGTCCTGCAAGGTGGTCATCCGTGACGCGGAGACCGGCAAACTGGTCCGCCAGGGGCGGGCAAGCCATCCGGACGGCACCGAGGTGCATCCGGACGCCTGGTGGGCCGCGCTGCAGTCGGCCATCGAGGAGGCGGGCGGTCTCGACGACGTCGCGGCCGTCTCGGTCGCCGGGCAGCAGCACGGCATGGTGGTGCTCGACGAGAACGGCGAGGTGGTCCGTCCGGCGCTGCTGTGGAACGACACCCGCAGCGCCGGCGCGGCCGCCGACCTGACCGCCGAACTCGGGGGTCCCGACAAGTGGGTGGACGCGGTCGGCATCGTCCCGGTCGCCAGCTTCACCCTCACCAAGCTGCGCTGGCTCGCCCGCACCGAGCCGGAAAACGCGGCCCGCGTCGCCGCGGTCTGCCTGCCGCACGACTGGCTGACCTGGAAACTCTCCGGGTCCACCAGCATCGACGACATCAAGACCGACCGCAGCGACGCCAGCGGCACCATGTACTGGTCGGCGGCCACCAACCAATATCGCCCCGACCTGCTCGAACTCGGCTTCGGTCGCCTGATCAGGACGCCCGCGGTGCTCGGCCCGACCGGCATCGCGGGTCATCTGAGCAACGGCACCCCGCTCGGCCCGGGCGCCGGCGACAACGCGGCGGCCGCCCTCGGCACCGGCGCGCTCCCCGGCGACGTGATCGTCTCGATCGGCACCTCGGGCACCGTCTTCGTCTCCTCCGACGTGGCGCCCAACGATCCGAGCGGGGCCGTCGCCGGCTTCGCCGACACGACCGGCCGCTTCCTGCCGATCGTGGTCACGCTCAACGCGGCCCGGGTGCTCGACGCCGCGGCCAAGCTGCTGAGCGTCGACCACGACGAGCTGTCCCGGCTCGCGCTCTCCGCCCCGGCCGGCGCCGACGGCCTGGTCCTGGTGCCCTACCTTCAGGGCGAGCGCACCCCCAACCGGCCCGACGCGACCGGCGCGATCCACGGACTCACGCTGAAGACCTCCGACCCCGCGCACCTGGCCCGGGCCGCGGTCGAGGGCATGCTGTGCGCCCTCGCCGACGGCCTCGACGCCCTGGTCACGCACGGTGCCCAGGCCAACCGCATCGTGCTGGTCGGCGGTGGCGCCCGCAGCGAAGCGGTCCGTCGCATCGCGCCGGCGCTGTTCGGCAAGCCGGTCCTGGTGCCGCCGCCGGGTGAATACGTCGCCGACGGCGCCGCCCGGCAGGCCGCGTGGGTCACCCTGGGCGGCGACGCCGCGCCGACCTGGTCGGCCGAGGCCCCCGAGACGTACGAGGACACGCCCGTCCCGCTGATCCGCGAGCAGTACGCCGCGGCCCAGAACGCGGTGATCGACCGGGTCCGCTGATCAACCGACTACCCTCTCCTGCGTGAACAGAGGCGGCACCGCCCATCGCGTCTACAGCGTCGCGGTCTTCGTGATCCTCGCCTCGCTGGACAATGTCGCGATCGGACTGGTGCCGCCCCTCTACGGGAGCATCGGCGACACGTTCGGGGTCGGCGAGGGCCACATCGCCCTGGCGACCACGGTGATGTTCCTGATCAGCGCGGTGGCCGCGATCGCCTGGGCGTACGCCGGGGACCGCACCGACCGCAAACCGGTCCTGATCATCGGCACGGCGATCTGGGTGGCCGGCACCGCCTGGTCCGGTCTGTCCGGTGGCTACCCCTCGTTCCTGGCGTCCCAGGTGGTGGCCGCGTTCGGGCTCGGTGCGGTCGCCTCGGTCAGCTTCGCCGTGGTCAGCGACCTGATCTCGCCCCGGCGCCGCGGCCTCGTGATGAGCTTCTGGGGGCTTTCGCAGGGCGTCGGCACGCTGGCCGGCACCCTGGTCGGCGGCCTGCTCGGGCACGCCGACTGGCGCCGGCCGTTCCTGGTCACCGCGGCGGCCGGGGTCGTGGCCACGCTGGCCTACGTCTTCACCTACAACGTGCCCCGCGGCGAGAGCCAGCCCGAACTGGCCGGGGTCGACTACGACGAGCGCATCCGTCCCCGCGACCTGCCGGTGATCTTCAACCGGCGCACCAACATCTGGCTGATCCTGCAGGGCGGCACCGCGCAGATCGCGTTCGGCTCGCTGGTCTGGCTGCCGGTGCTGTTCCGCTCGCGGGCCGAGCACCAGGGCTACTCCTCGGGCACCGCGGTGCTGGTCGGCAGCGTCTTCGCGACCCTGTTCCAGCTGGGCGGGGCGCTGAGCATCGTGGGCGGGCTGGTCGGTGACCGTCTGCAACGGCGTACGCCCCGAGGCCGCGCCCTGGTCGCGGCCGTCGGCGTCCTCGCCGCCGTGCCCTTCTACGTGGTTCTGTTCTTCGTGCCGATGAAGATCGAGGTGCCCGACGGCGGCAGCTCCGGACAGGTGATCAAGGCGGTGCTCGGTGACGTCTTCACCGAGCCGACGGTCGGGTTCTGCCTGGCCACCGCGGTCTTCGCGTTGATGCTGACCTCGGCCAACTCGCCGAACTGGTTCGCCCTGCTGGCCGACGTCAACCCGCCCGAGCACCGCGGCACCGTCTACAGCCTCGGCAACCTGGTCAACGGCTTCGGCCGGGCGGGCGGGAACGCGGTGGTCGCGGTGGTGTTCCGCGGCCTGTCCGGTGCGTTCCCGCCGCCCCTCAACTACGCGGTCGGCCTGGCCGGCTTCCAGTTCTTCTTCGTGCCGACCGGCATCATGTACTGGCTGGCCAGCAAGACCGTCGCCAAAGACATGGCCGGCACCCACGCGGCCCTGCTGGCGACCGCCTCAGACCTGCGCCCAGACCGTGACGTCCGCCGGGACCTGCCCGTCGACGAGCGGCTCACTGCTGAGCAGGACCCGCACCCCGGCCGGTAGAGACACCGGCGCCGACCCGAAATTGGTCAGCACCAGCACGTCGGAGACCCGGAAGGCGAGCACCTCCTCCGACGACTCCGCCCAGGTCAGCGTCGAAGTGCCGAGTCCGTGCGAGCGCCGCAGGTCCAGCGCCGCGCGGTACAGCTCCCACGTCGACCCCGGCACGTCCCGCTGCCGGTCCAGGGCATATTCGGCCCAGGAGGCCGGCTGCGGCAGCCAGCTGGCATCGGACGGCCCGAACCCGTACGACGGCGCGTCGGCCTCCCAGGGGATCGGCACCCGGCAGCCGTCGCGTCCGCGCTCGGTGTGCCCGGAGCGCTCCCAGGTCGGGTCCTGCCGATGGTCGTCGGGCAGCGTGGTGTGCTCGGGCAGCCCCAGCTCCTCACCCTGATAGAGGTAGGCCGAGCCGGGCAGGGCCAGCATCTGCAGGCTGGCCGCCCGGGCCCGGCGCAGGCCGAGGCCGATGTCGGGCTGCGGGTCGCCGGCGCCGATGCCGAGCATCCGGCCCTCGACCGGTGGATAGCCGAAGCGTGTCGCGTGCCGCACCACGTCGTGGTTGGACAGCACCCATGTGGTGGGCGCGCCGACCGCCGAGGTGGCGGCCAGCGAGGAGTCGATCACCTCGCGTCTCAGCGCCGCCTGCCACGACGCGACCAGGAACGGGAAGTTGAACGCCTGGTGCATCTCGTCCGGCCGTACGTACCGGGCCAGTCGCTCCTC
Source organism: Actinoplanes sp. NPDC051343 (assembly GCF_044455125.1). NCBI lineage: Bacteria > Bacillati > Actinomycetota > Actinomycetes > Micromonosporales > Micromonosporaceae > Actinoplanes > Actinoplanes sp. NPDC051343. The sequence goes on along the minus strand of NZ_JBITEL010000005.1, from coordinate 89,420 downwards.
GGGCGTCACCCACGCCTCGGCGACCAGGATGCGCGGGCCGGGGTACTCGTCGAGCACTGCGCGCCACTCCCGGTAGATGTCGTGCACGCCTTCCTGGTCCCACATCGGCGGCCGGGCGGCGTCCGGGTCGGGATCCTTGAGGATCTCGGTCGGCCCGGTCCACTCGGCCAGGCTGGACTCCTTGACCAGGCCGTGCGCCACGTCGACCCGGAAGCCGTCGACGCCCCGGTCGAGCCAGAACCGCAGGATGCCTACGAACTCCGCCCGCACTTCCGGATTGCCCCAGTCGAGGTCGGGCTGGGAGACGTCGAACAGGTGCAGGTACCACTGACCGTCGGCGACCTGCTCCCACGCACTGCCGCCGAAGACGCTCTGCCACGAGTTGGCCGGCTGGTCGCGGAAAATGTAGCGGGCCCGCTCCGGGCTGCCCGGCCCGGCCGCCAGCGCGGCGCGGAACCACTCGTGCTCGGTCGACGTGTGGTTGGGCACCAGGTCGATGATCACCTTGAGGTCGAGGTCGTGTGCCTCGGCGATCAGCTTGTCGGCCGCGCCGAGGTCGCCGAAGCGCGGGTCGACCGACCGGTAGTCGGCCACGTCGTAGCCGGCGTCGTGCTGCGGCGAGGGATAGAAGGGTGAGAGCCAGACCGCGTCGACGCCGAGGTCGCGCAGCTGAGGGAGGCGGGCGGTGATGCCTGGCAGGTCGCCCATGCCGTCGCCGTCGCTGTCCGCGAACGATCGTGGGTAGACCTGGTAGATGACGGCATCGCGCCACCAGTGTTCAGTGGGAGGCATACCTGCGACGTTAGTCGTGAAGGATCAGTCATCCAGGATGGCCGCGAATCTCTCCTCGGCCAGGTCGAGCTGGTCGAGGATGTGATCCTTCGCCTCGATCGACAGCGGGGTGTCGGGGCGTCCGACCAGCTCACGCAGCTTCGGCACGAGCGGGCGGTACTTCGTCGCGGCCGAGGTCGCCTTGTCGAGTGTGGTGTGCACGACCCCCACGCCGTTGTCGGTGAAGTCGGACACCTTGATGACCCGGGCCCACGGGTCGCGTTCCAGGCTCTCGGCGACGTGGGCTCGGTACTGCTCGTGGCGGTCCCGGCCCGGGTCGTACTCCGGGTTGGTGACCGACCGGACCAGCTCGGCCACCCGCGGGTTGAACCGCCGCGAGAGCTCGGCCAGCGCGGCGTCGGTCAGCTCGGTGTGGGTGCCCCCGGCGAAGCCGGCCAGCTCCTCCGGGTGATCCTCGACCGCGTCGTGCAGCAGCGCCGCGGTCAGCACGTCGACGTCGTGCACCCCGTAGTAGCGGATGATCCGGATCGCGACCCGCAGCAGGTGGTTGAGGTAGGGCTCGCGCACCCGGCGATCACCGGCGTGCAGCCGGGCCGCCAGACCGAGGGCTTCGACCAGCGTCTCGTGCTCGGTGGCCGGAAACGGCTCCAGCTCCATCAGGAAGCGGTCGCGCAGCCCGTCCTCGCCGTAGACCTCAGTGATCGCGTGCAGCGGCATCGACAGCAGCATCCTGGGCGCCATGCCGAACAGATATACCCGACCGTCCGCCCGATTAGGTCGCGATCAGCTACCAACTGTGCCGTTGCCACCCGAGGTGGGTCGCAGCGGCACCGGCCGGGGTGAGGGCCGGGCCCCGGACGGTGGACGCCGGTTGGCGTTCATCGACGCCTGTTTGAGCGACCAGATGTTGACCGACTCGGCGTGCACGCCACCCCGCGGCAGGGTCGCGCCGTCGGTGAACTCCTCCTCGGTCATGGCCTGGAGCGCCGCGAGGGCCACCCCGACCACGCAGGCGGCGGTGATCAGCGTGATCGGGATGATCATCGCGAGTGGGGCCAGGCCCTTGACGTCGCCCGGGGTGATCGGTCGCAGCTGCACCGACATCGCGGCCATCCCGGTGTAGTGCATGCCGCACACCGCCACCGCCATGATTCCGGCGGCCGCGGCGGTCGGTCCATAGCCGCGCACCGAGACGGTGAACCAGAGGGCGATCGTGGACGCCACCACGGCGATGATCCCGGACGCGACGACCAGCATCACGTTGTAGTGGACGACGCCGGCGACGTGCAGGCCCTCCATGCCGCTGTAGTGCATGGCCAGCACGCCGATGCCGGTCAGCAGCCCGGACGCCACCACCTTGGGCAGGCTGCGCCGCCCGTTGCCCACGACCAGCAGCCCGATGCCGACGGTGACCACGGCGAACGCGAAGCTGACGACGGTCATCGGGATCGAGTAGCGCACCGGGCTGTCCGGCACGTCGAAACCGAGCATGGCCGCGAAGTGCATCAGCCAGATCGCGCCACCACCGATCGCGAAGGCCGCGATCGCCAGCCAGCGGTTGCGCCGGCTTCTCGTACGCGCGTCGCGGGCCCGTCTGGTGCCGAGCAACCCGAAGAAGGACCCCAGGAACGCCAGCAGGAACGCAGCGATCGGGTTGAATGCTCCGTACGTGAAGTGATGGACATGGGCCACGGACCGCACCTCGCGAAGATCGAAGAATCGTTCGCGAGCGATTCAGTCAGGTTTCGGTGGCCAGTCAGCGGACGCAGAGTGCGCATGTGGCCGGACAAAGGAAACCGGGGCCACCTGATCAGGTGACCCCGGCGGGGGAGTCGAGATGCACGGGCCGGTCAGGTGAAGATGCTGACGCCGCCGGGGCCCACCAGAAGTCCGACGATGATCAGCACGATGCCCCAGAGGAGCTGCCGCCGGAACAGCGCGAAGATACCGGCGACCACCAGGATGACTGCAAGGATCCAGAGGAGTGTGTCCATGACCTGGCGATTACCCGGACGTCCGAAATCGAAAACCTAGGAAACTCCGGCGAGCTCGCTGTCCACCTCGTCCTGATCGGAGAGCAGCTGGTAGACGTTGTACGCCTGTTTGATCACCGGGTGGGCCACGTTGCGTACGGGTACTCCTCCCGGGGTACGCCCCCGCTCCGACCCGTGGTGCGCGTGCCCGTGCAGGGCGAGCGCGGTCGGCGCCGAGTCGATCGCCTGGCCGAGCTGATAGCACCCGAGGAACGCGTAGATCTCGAGCGGCTCGCCGACCAACGTCTCCGGCACCGGGGCGTAGTGGGTGAGCGCCACCAGCGCGTCGCACTGCACCGAGCGCAGCGCCTCACCGAGGCTCGCCGCGTACCTCTCGGTGGTGGCGACGAAGTCCTTCATCTCGCGTTCGCCGAAATTGCTGGCGCACGCCCCGGCGAACCCGCCGCCGAAGCCCTTGGTGCCGGCGATGCCGAGCCGGTGCCCGTGCAGCTCGAGCACGGTCGCCGCGCCCTCCAGCACGGTGATCCCGGCGTCCTCGATCGTCTTGGTGACCGCGTCCTGCTGGTCGCTCTGGTGGTCGTGATTGCCCAGTACCACCACGACCGGCACGCCGAGCCCGCCGAACTCGGTCGCGAAGCACTTCGCCTCGTCGATCGTGCCGTGCCGGGTCAGGTCGCCGGCGACCAGCAGCGCGTCGGCCCGCTCCGGCAGCTCTTCCAGGGCGGGCCGGTAGCGGCCCACCACGTCCTTGTCCACGTGGACGTCGCCGACGGCGGCGATCCGGATCATGAAATCTCCTCCACCTCGCTGGGCGCCTGGGCCCGGGTGACGCCGATGTCACACACGATCTCGACGTCCGGGAAGTGCTCGGTGATCTGCCGGCAGATCTCGTCGCGCCGCTGCCCGCTCTCCACCTCGCCGCCGAGCACCACCTGGTGGTCCCGGCGCTGCACGGTGATGCCCTGTTCGGCGACCCGGTCGTTCTCGGTCAGCAGCCGCTGGATCTCTGCCTCCAGGTCGATCTGCTTCGTCATCTCAACCACCCACCTTGATGTCGTCGTCGTCGCCGAGCGGCACGACGTCCAGCCGGTCGAGCAGCAGCATGAACGCTTCGGCGTACGGTGACTTGGCCGTCTCCCTCCGCACCCGCGCCCAGTCGATCTGCTCGCGCAGCGAGCGGGCGATCGGCAGCCCGGTGGCGAAGTCGCAGTAGTGCTGGCTGTAGCTGAGCAGCTTGTGCACCATCAACCGGCTGGCCGAGATCACCGGCATGTAGATGGCCTCGACCGAGATCCGCGACGTGTCGGCCAGCGTCTCGTCGGTCACCGGCGACTCCACCGGCCGATAGATCAGGTCGACCATCCGGTCCTCGTCGTAGACCTTGACCAGCCAGTCCTCGGGCGGCTGCTCGACCCGGAAGCCGACCTTGGCCAGCTCGGCGAGCGCCGGTTCCTTGTCCTGCTCGCGGATCAGGAAGTCGACGTCGTGATCGCTGGAATGGCCACCGTGGGCGTACACCGCGAAGCTGCCCCCGAGCGCGAACGGGATGTCGGCCGCCTTCAACGTCGCGGCCACCCACTTCAGCGTTCCGGCCAGCCCCTCGTCAACCCGGTGCGGCATGAATATCCCCCTGTGGTGATACGTGGTCTGTACCGATAAGGACTACCCACCCGGGGCCAAGGTCAAAATCAACTGCTTCAACCCCATTCTGTACGCCCGGCAGCAGCGTCGCCGGAGAACCCTGCGTGACCGCGCCGGATACCGTTGGTTCACATGCAGCCCCGCCCGGTACGCACCATCGCCCTGATCGGTCCCGACGGTTCCGGCAAGACGACCCAGGCCCGCCGCCTCGCGGCCGAGCTGGCCGCCGTAGGGCTGCCCGCCACCTACTTCCGTCACGCGGGTGGCCGCCGCTGGTTCGGCCGCCTCGCCGCCCGCCTGGGCCGCGCCGACGCCGACGCCCTGCTGGGCAGCCGCCGGATGCTCTTCGCCGAGTCGGTCCTGCGCTGGCTGGCGATCCTCCGCACGCTGCTCCGGCGCACCCTGACCGGCGAGATCGCGGTCATGGACCGCTACGCCGCCTGCCAGTACGCCAGCCTCCGCGCCCGTTCCGCCGCCCCGGCCGCCGAGCGCCGCGCCCGCCTCGCCTACCGCCTGTTCCCGGCTCCCGACGTGACCGTCCTGCTGACGGTCGACCCGCGCACCGCCCAGCACCGCATCGACACTCGCGGCTACGACCACGAAACCCTCGACTACCTGGTCGCCTCGTCCGCCGCCTACCGCTCACTGCCGGAGTTCCCGGCCTTCGTGGTCGTCGACGGCAACGGCACCCCCGACGAGGTGGCGGCCGGCATCCGGGCCGCCCTGCCCGCGGTAGCCCCCGAGCCCGCCCACCGCGCCAGGATCCGCGCCACCGTCCTGGCCGGCACCCCGGTCCTCGCCGGCGCCGCCGCACTCGGCCGCCAATTGGCCGAGGTGTTCTAAGCCCGCCCCACCCGCCCAACCCCGCGTCCCCGGCGCCGCATGACCCGCCCGGGACCACGTCGCCCGCTTCGGCCCGCTCGAAGGCGCAGCGCCGCGCTTCGGCCCACTCGGAAGCGCAGCGCGGCGCCTCGTGATCCGCGCGGTCCACCGGAGGCGCGTTGGCCGCGGGGTCGGGGACTCAGGCCCGGCCGTAGACCGGGATCTGAGCGCCGCTCGTCGGGCCCGAAGCGTCCGAGGCCAGAAACAGGATGACCCGCGCGATCTCGTCCGGGGAGACCCACCTGCCGTGGTCGGCGTCCGGCTGATCGCGGCGGTTGGCCGGGGTGTCGATGATGCTCGGCAGCACCGTGTTGCAGCGCACACCCTGCTTGCGGTATTCGACCGCGACCGCACCGGCGAAGGCCAGGACAGCCGCCTTCGCCGTCACGTAGCCGGCCGCCCCGGCGAACGGGGAGACCGCCGCCCGCGACGACACGCACACGATCGAGCCGCCGCCCGCCGCCACCAGGTGTGGCAGGGCGCCCGAGGTCACCAGATAGGTCGGGCGCAGGTTACGGGTCAGCATGGCCTCGAAGTCCTCGACCGGGGTGTCGCCGACCAGCGCGCCCCCGCCGTATCCTCCGGCGACGTTGACCACGGCGCGCAGCGGCGCGTCATCCGCCCCGGCCGCGACGCGGACCGCGGCTTCGACCTCCGCCGCGACACTCAGATCGCTTTCGACGGCGATCGCGCCTTCCGCGAGGCGTCCCGCCGAACCCGGCCGCACCGGCGCGACCACGCGCCATCCGCCGGCCAGGAAGGCGGAGACGGTGGCGGCTCCCAGGCCACCCGTTCCGCCGGTGATCAGTGCGGTTCCCGGGGTGTTCATGCGGATCATCCGAGCACGCCGGCCCGCCCGCACGCCTGTGCTTTTCGTCACTGACCCATCGGGATGGCCGAACGGCTCCGAACCGTTGGCGAAAGGGTGGTCACCGGAAGAGGGAGTCACCCGGTCGGGCGAGTGAACTGCGGCGTCGCGTGCCGCATTGTGGCAGGTGGTCCCGTTCGGCAGTGTGACGGGATCTTTTGCTGAGGCCTTTTGTTTCAGGCTGTCAGCAACCGGTCGATGCTGCACGTGAACCTGGAGAGCCGGCTGGCCGTACAGGGTAGTGACGAGCATCCCAAGCCCCCGGTGATGCCCGTCGCTGTGACGGATGAGAGGCCGATGGTGTCATGGAGCCCACAACGGGTATGCGTCTGTGCGCGGAACTGAGCCGAGACGCGGTCAGAAAAGCCCGCTGCGGAGCCCTCCACAGCAAGTCTGCACTCGGCTCTCAGCTACCGCCCAGACATTCGTGACACTTTCGACCCACCAGCCGGAATCAAGCACTGGCCGCCATTTGTTGTGTAGATGTCAGCAACCGCAATGCACGAACCGCGGACGTTACGGGGCGCGCTGATGAACGCAGGTAACACCCGTAACGGGATTCGTGAAGGCAATGAGGGGACCGTGGGCAACGTGGAGAAGAACACCGTGATGCGGACCGACCAGGTCGCCGAGGAGCGCGACCTCGTCGGAGTCTACCTGCACGAGATCTCCCGGACGCCACTGTTGGATGCTGCCAGGGAGGTCGAGCTCTCCAAGGCAATCGAGGCGGGCCTCTATGCCGAGTTTCTTCTCGACTCTGGTGAGGTCCGGCGTGGTGTGAGCCGGGAAGAGCTGGAGCGCCTGGTCACCGAGGGCTCCAAGGCCAAGGACCTGTTCATCCGGGCCAACCTGCGGCTGGTCGTCTCGATTGCCCGGCGCTACGTGCGTTCGGGCATGCCGATGCTCGATCTGATCCAGGAGGGCAACACCGGTCTGGTCCGCGCGGTCGAGAAGTTCGACTACGAGCGCGGCTACAAGTTCTCGACGTACGCGACCTGGTGGGTTCGCCAGGCCATCAGCCGCGCGATCGCCCAGCAGGAGCGCACCGTCCGGCTGCCCGTGCACCTGGTCGAGGACGTCAACCGGATGCGCAACGTGACCCGTCAGCTCGTCCGTGAGCTGGGCGGCGACCCGGAGCCCGAGCAGATCGCGGCGTCTCTGGGCGTGACCGTCGAGCGGGTCAACGAGCTCACTCGCTGGGCCCAGGACACCGTCTCCCTGGACACGCCGGTCGGCGACGACGGCGACACCAACCTGGGTGACCTGGTGGCCGACAGCGACGCGCCGTCGCCGGAAGAGATCGTGCTGACCGCACTGGAGCGGCAGCGCATCGAGGGCCTGCTCAACCACCTCGACGACCGTTCGGCCGGCATCATGCGGGCGCGCTACGGGCTCGAGGACGGCCGGGAGCACTCGCTGACCGAGGTGGCTTCGCGCTTCTCGCTCAGCCGGGAGCGCATCCGCCAGCTGGAGATCCAGGCGTTGGGCCGGCTGCGTGAGCTCGCCCGGGCCGAGGGCCTGCAGGCCGCTTGAGCAACGACGTAAAAGGCCGGTACCCCGCGAGGGGTACCGGCCTTTTCTGCTACGTGGATCCGATCAGGTCACTCGGCCGTAGCCGTAGATCGGCATGCCACGGTTGATCGAGCGCTTGTCGACCGGTTCGCCCTCGCGCGGGGCGTCGATGATCTGGTTGTTGCCGACGTAGATGCCGACGTGCGCGAGGCTGTTGTAGAACACCAGGTCGCCGGGTTCGAGGTCGCCGCGGCTGATGTGCGCCACGTCACCCCACTGTGCGGCCGCGTTGTGCGGCAGCGAGTGACCCGCCGCCTTCCACGAGGCCATGGTGAGACCGGAACAGTCGTAGCTGCCCGGGCCGTCGGCGCCGAACACGTACGACGAGCCGATGGCGTTGAACGCGTACCGGACGGCGACGCCGGCGTCACCCGAAACGTTCGGGATCGAGCCGGTGTACTTGTGACCGGACTGCGTCGGACTGCCGTACGCCTGGGTCCGCTTCGCCTTGAGCGACTTGATGTCCTTCTCGATCTTGGCCTTGCGGGCCTTGATCTCGGCCAGCTGCGCCGCCTGCTTCTGCTGAGTCGACTTCAACTCGGTCTGCCGCTGGGCGAACGTCTGGGTCGTCTGGGTGAAGTTGTCGATGTCGCGCTGGTTGGACTGCTGGAGCTGATCGAGGAAGCCCATCTTCGCCATGAGGTCGCCGCTGTTGCCGTCCAGCAGGGCGCTCATCGGTCCGACCCGGCCCTGCACATAGGCAGTGGTGGCGATGGTGCCGACCTGCGCACTCGCATTCTGCAGGGCGGCCTTCGCCGGGGCCAGGGAAGCCTGGAGCTTCGTCAGATCGGACTGCGTCTTCTGGAGGCTGATGTTCATCGCGTTGTACGACTCGACGACAACCTCGAGTTGCTTGGACTGCGCGTCGATCTGCTTGGTCAGATCGCTTGTCGAGGGGCTCGCGTGTGCGGCTTGGGCACCGGTCAGGGTGACCGCGAATGCCGTCACCGCGATCACGAGCGCTCTCAGCCTCGTGCGGGGGTGTGGCACGGGTGTAGTGGCCTTTCTTCCGCTCGGCCGCCTACCGGGTTAGCTGACGGATTCGGGCGGGAAGAAGGCCCTACCGCTGACGCGGATTCACCCCAACGAACACGGTTCCCCGGCTCGTCACGACGCGCTTTCAACAACGCCCGGGGGAGAGCGCCAAACACGCCGTGATGATTAGGCAGCGTTGGCCGGCGCCACCGGAGGGTGTGGCTGCGGACCGAACCAACCGCACCAACCTATCGATGGGAAATTCAAAATCAAGTGCTATCCGAGTGAATTATGCCAATAGACCGGTATGTGTCGATGATCCCGATAACGCATTGTCATTCGGCATGAGCAACGCGTAGAACTGTAGGCTCAAACCGGACTTTTTGCCAGAGTCGCGTCGTCATTTTCAGTACGTGCCCAATCACGCGACACCTTCCGCTCGGTCCAGAACGAGAGGAACGGAATGGTGCCGGCCGCCATCACCAGAATCATCCGCAGGAAGGGCCAGCGAAGCCGGCGCGCGAGATCGAACGTGAGCGCCAGGTAGATCATGAAGAGGAAGCCGTGCGCCGGGCCGACGATCGCCACCACCGTGTCGTTACCGGCGGCGTACTTCAGCGGCATGCCGACGAGCACCAGCACGAGCAGGCCCACGCCGACGATCCAGGCGATGATCCGGTAACGAACGAGAGCTCCGTGCACTTCGACGTCCTTACTGTGTCCGCTCTTGCTCGACCCGCCTCGGGCCGGGGTAGTCGCCCGGCCGGGCGCCGGGATGCGCCGCCAGCCAGGCCAGGTAGTCGTTGTAGGCGTCCAGCTCGGGGTCGTCCTCGTTGGCCGCGGCCTTGACCGGGACCCGCACCGGCCGGCCGACCGTAACAGGCGCGCCTGGAAGCTTCCCGGCCGGCGCTGGGGGTTCGACGGGCGTCTCGGCAGGCTCCTCTCCATCGGGGCCCCGGCGGGCGACCTGCACCTCGCGGAACCAGAGGAAGACCACGAAACCCGCGAATATCGGCCATTCGAACGTGTAGCCCCAGCTCAGCGTGTTTCCGCCGGCGGCGCGGTCGAATTGCCACCAGCCCAGCGCGAGGAATCCCACGGTCAGGGCGAGGGCCAAAAGGTGCCGCGCGAGCCACGCGGGAGTCCACAGCCCCTTCATGCCTTTGAGCGTACAAGTGGGGGTTTGTTGATCGTCTGAGCGGGCACCCGCAGAGTCATGACTGACGCAACGCAGGCCGATGTCTTCGAGATCGGCATCGATCCGGCCGAGCTCACCGAGGACGACCTCCTCCGTGAGCTGTCCAGCCTCTATCGGACCCGGCTGAGCACGCTGCGGCACGGCCCCGACGCCGCGCTGGCCAACCACTTCAAACGCACCGCCGCGCTGGAGACCGAGTACGTGGTCCGGCACCCCGGCCGCGAGGTCGACCCGAGCCGCCTCACCCAGGACTTCTGAGGTGATCCGCGCACTCCGGGAGCGGGTCGCGCACGTCAGCCAGGCGTACGCGCCGCACGAGCACCGCCCGCTGGACGGCTACCTGGTGGCGATGGGCGCCTTCGGCGCGCTGGGCGTGAGCCTGGTCGCCGGTGCCCGGCTGCTCGGGCGATCCGCGCCCGAGCGGCCCTCGCTGGCCGACGTGGCGCTGGTGTCGGTGGCCACCCACAAACTCAGCCGTTTGCTCGCCAAGGACGCGGTGACCAGCCCGCTGCGCGCCCCGCTCACCCGTTATTCGGCCCCGGCCGGTGCGGCCGAGCTCAACGAGGAGGTACGCGACGAGGGCAGCGCCGTGCGGCACGGCATCGGTGAGCTGGTGACCTGCCCGTTCTGCCTCGCGGTGTGGGTCGCCACCGGCCTGACCGGCGGTCTGGTGCTGGCACCCCGCGCGACTCGGCTCGCCTCCGCCGCCCTCACTGCGACGGCCGTGTCGGACTTCCTGCAGCTCGCCTACGACGCCGCGAAGAAACAAGTGGAGTGACCGGCGTCACAACCGCTAACGGAATCGTGGACCGGGACCGACCGTTGAGAGCAGATGTCGGTGTGTTCACTGTCCCCGGGCCTCACCACTTTGCCTTCACGGAATACCGTTCGGCTGGAGCCGTGTTGAGCCTTTCGCCGCGAGGCGACATGCACACCGACACCTTTGTGGGCAGGGCCTCCGGAGCAATCCGGGGGCCCTGTTCGGTTTCGGTCGCGGGCCACCGGGGGAAGCCGATCACCATGACCGACGACCGGACCGACCAGCGCGCCGCCGAACTGCTCCCCGAGGAGCGAGCGGCCGGAAGCGACGACCCGCGTGCGCAGGCGGAGGCGATCCTCGCCGACTCGGACCGGCGCGAGCACGACCCGCAGCCCGTCGAGGAGCGTTCCTCCGATCAGAGCGCCCAGTAGGGCACGCGACTTCCGTGCCGGTCGATCCCCATGGCAGGATCCAGCGCGTGTCCGCCCAGAATCGCCGCATTTCGGCGTCCAAGCCCGGTCTTGCCCGGCGATTGCTGCGCCGCGCGTCGGTGTCCGGCCACGGGCGCCCGCGTTCCGGCGAGCTGAGCGGCCCGCACACGGTCGAGACCGCCGGACTCCTCCACGAGGTCACGGCGCTGCTGCTCGGCGCCGACAGCTTCACTCAGGCGGTCGAGCGGCTCGCGGCCTTCGGCGCGAGCGCGGTGCCGGGTGCGGTCCGATGCTCGGTCACCCTGATCAGCGAGGGCGGTCCGGCCACGATCACCGGGCATGGTCCGGCGGGGCAACAGCTCGACGAGATTTCGTACGCCGTGGGCAGCGGCCCCGGGCTCGACGCTGCTCGTACGCGGACCCTCGTCACGTCGCCCGACCTGATCGGCGACGAGCGCTGGCCCGACCTGGCACCGGTTGCTTCGCAGAGCGGCGTGCGTTCGGTGGTGGCGGTCCCGATCGACGTGCAGCGGGTCTCGGTCGGTGCGCTGAGCCTCTACGCCGAGGCGCCGGACGGCATCGCGCCGTCGATGCTGCTGACCGCGATGGCGATCGCCACCCAGGCCGAAATCCTGCTGGGGGAGATCCGCCGCCGGGACGCTCTGGTCGAGGGCGCGGCCGTCGACCGGGCGGTCGGCGTGATCATCGCGCAGCGCAACTGTGGTGTGCAGGAGGCCTACGCGTTCCTGCAGGACACCGCGCAACGCCTGGGACTCGACCGGCGAACGGTCGCCGACCGCCTCGTCGTGGCGGTCGCCCGAAAGCAGTGAGGGGCACACGCGCCCGGCGGACGTGCGTACCCCTCACGGGTTTTGACCTTGATCTTTAGGCGTTGTCCTTGCCGGCCGGGACCGGCTCGTCGGCCGGCAGCGGCCCGGCGCCGACCTCGCCCGGCACGCCCATGCTGTTCTCGGCGGCCAGGACGTCGTCGGCGCGCTGCTGCTGGGCCGAGCGGCGGGAGAGCGGGATCTCGGGCAGGAAGAGCACCACGATCAGCCCGACGACCATGACCGCGGCGGCCAGGATGAAGACCACCTGGATGCCGTCGGAGAAGCCGACCTTGAACGGGTGGGCCACCACCGCGGACAGCTTGCCCAAAAACGAGGTGTCGTTGAGGGCGCTGCCGCTCTGGGCCTGCTGGAGAACCTGGAGCTGGCCCGGGTTCTGGGCGACCGACTGCTTGAACGCGTCGGTCGCACCCGCCGACCGGTAAGCCGACGCGATCTTGCCGCCGACGACGTTGAACAGCACCGACAGGAAGATCGCGGTGCCGAGCGTGCCGCCCATCGACCGGAAGAAGGTCACCGAGCTGGTCGCCACGCCGATCTCGCGCGGCGAGACCGCGTTCTGCACCGCCGTGATCATCGGCTGCATGTTGCCGCCGAGCCCGAGGCCCATCACGACCATGATCAGCATGGTCTTCCAGAGCGGGGTGTCCGCGCCGATCGTGGCGAAGAGCACGAGCGCGGCGACCATCAGCGTGCTGCCGATGATCGGGAAGATCCGGTAGCGGCCGGTGCGGGCGATCAGCTGGCCGGCGGTGATCGAACCGGCCATGATGCCGATCACGAACGGGATCATCTGCAGGCCGGCCTCGGTGGCCGAGGAGCCCTTGACGATCTGCAGGTAAAGCGGGACGGTCAGCAGGCCGCCGAACATCGCCATACCGATGATCGTGCTGGAGATCGAGCCGACCGCGACCGTCTTGTTCTTGAAGAGCCGCAGCGGCAGCAGTGCCTCGTCGCCGTAGGCCCGCTCGGCGAGGATGAACGCGACGATGCCGAGCGCGCCGATGACGTAGCAGGCGAACGCGCGAGGTGAGTCCCAGCCCCAGTCGCGGCCCTGCTCGGCGACGGTCAGCAGCGGCACCAGGCCGACGATCAGGGCGACCGCGCCCGGCCAGTCGATGCGGTGGTCGTTGCGGGTGTGCGGGAGGTGCAGCACCTTGGCCACGACGGCCAGCGCCGCGACGCCGATCGGCACGTTCAGATAGAAGATCCAGCGCCAGCCGGTGATGCCGATGATCGAGTCCTGGCCGGCGAAGAAGCCGCCGAGCAGCGGGCCGATGACGCTCGCGGTGCCGAACACGGCGAGGAAGAGGCCCTGGTACTTGGCCCGCTCGCGGGGCGGGACGATGTCACCGATGATGGCCAGCGCCATCGACATCAGGCCACCGGCGCCGATGCCCTGGATCGCGCGGAAGGCGGCCAGCTCGTACATGTTCTGCGAGAGACCGCAGAGCATCGAGCCGATCACGAAGATGCTGATCGCGAAGAGGAAGAAGCCGCGGCGGCCGTAGATGTCGGACAGCTTGCCGTAGAGCGGCGTGGAGATCGTCGACGTGATGAGGAACGCGGTCGTGGCCCACGCCTGCAGGTTGAAGCCGTGCAGGTCGTCGGCGATCGTCCGGGTCGCCGTCGCCATGATCGTCTGGTCGAGGGCGGCGAGGAACATGCCCATCATCAGACCGGCGAGGATCGTCAGGATCTGGCGATGGCTGAAGTCCGCGGAAGGCTGGGCGGCGGCCGGCGGTCCGGCCATGGCCGGCTCGGTGGTCTTGGGGTTGCTCACGCGATCTCCCGTGTGGGTGGTGTTGCGGCCGGTTCCTGACGCAGAAGCGCCTCGACCGAGCTGTTGAATTGTTCGAAGAGGTCGGCGAACGCGACGATCCGTTCGTCCGGCCAGTGGTTGAGGGCCTCGCTGAGCATGCCGAGGCGCAGGTGCTGCAGCTTTTCGCAGGCGGCGACGCCGGACTCGGTCACCGCCAGCCGGGACGCCCGCCCGTCGACGGGGTCCGCTTCCCGGCGGGCCAGCCCGGCCTTGACCAGCTGGGCGACCTGCCGGCTGATCGTGGACGGGTCGGCCTGCTTGAGCTCGGCCAGGTCGGTGACCCGCATCGGCCCCATCACGTTCAGCGGGAACAGCAACATCAGGGCGGAGAACTCCGCACCGAGGTCTCCGGTGTTGAGCATGCTCTTGGCACGCTGGCCCAGCCGGATGAATCGAATGACTTCGTCGGCCAGGCGCGCGGTGCCGTTCTTAGCGTCCGATTTGCGCACTATGTCTGCCGTTCAGTGCAGGAGATTGATGCATGTAGCGTACAAGTATTTGCTTGATGAAACCAATTCGCGAAGGCTCAGCGGCCAGTGACGCTCATCGCATCCGCCACACGCCGGTCGACAGCGACCCGGTCTCCTCCAGCGCCGCGGGCACCGGCACGACGTACGCCGTGAGCTGCTGGAAGAGCCTCTCCGGGAAGTACCCACGGCCGGGGTCGCCAACCAGCACATCGGCAGATTCCCGGCGGGCATTACGCAGCCGGGACGTCATCTGAGGCGCCACCGTGGGGCTGTAGAAGACGTCGCCGGCCAGGATCACGTCACCGGCCGGCTCGCCCTCGGCGATCTCGACACCGTTGGCCGCGGCGTTACGCATCGCGGCGGCGACCGCGGCCGGATCGACGTCGCTGACACTCACGTCGGCGGCGCCCGCCCGGGCGGCGGCGATCGCCGCGACGCCGGAACCGGTCGCCAGGTCATGGACCCGCTTGCCGGCCACCACCTCGGGATGATCGAGCACGTAACGGGCGAGGGCCTGACCGCCCGCCCAGACGAACGCCCAGAACGGCGGCGGCTCGTCGCTGTGGAACTCGCCACCGGTCAGATCGAACAGGCCGACCGGCTCGTCGAGCAGGTGCAGCGAGATCTCGGGGGCCAGCGGAACCGGCAGCAGGGTCAGGTGCACCGGGCGATTCTGCGCGCCGGCTCCGGTGACCGCGCCCTATTTAAGCTGGGTCACATCGCCGGCCAGCACCAGCTTCGCCCGGTATTCGGCCCGCGCCTCGGCGGCCCACGGCTCGTCGACGTCCTCGAGCAACGGGCGGGACGCCAGGAAACCGGCAGCGGTGAGCGGCTTGACCGCGCGGTTGGCCGGCCGGCCGGCGGCGGCCGAGATCAATTCGTCAAAACGGGCTGCATCGACCCGGACCCGATCCTGATCGAGAGCCACGTGATTGCGGTGAGTGACGACAACGGAATCGCGTGCATTTACCCCGGGCTCGAGATGCTCCCGCAACACGGCCAAATCGGTTTCGATCGCCCGCTTGGTGGTACCGAACAGTTCGGCCAGCTCCGAGATGGACGCCTTGCCACGCAACGCGATCAGGGCGAACAGGATGCGCGGTCGGTCGCCGCCGAAGTCGTCGCCCGCGAGGCACTCACCGCGGGTCCGGACCTCGAGCCGGCCGAAGAGCTGGATGTCGAACATGAAACGGAACTCTGCGTCTGAGAGAGTTGAGCGGCAAGCCCCAATGCGAGGGGGCCACTCACCCGAAAGATAGGTAATGACGGCCGCTTGGCTTCAACCCGTCATCGGGCGTACCGACGGAACGGAGACGGCCCGTCGGACCACCAGGCTGTTGGTAGGTCGGGGATCAATGCTGGTACTCCTTAGACTTCGCGGGGTCGGTCAGAGGAAAGGTGGCGCATGAACAACGGCGAAGCGATCAGCGTCCTCGTCGTCGACGGCCACCAGACGTTTGCCGAGCTGCTCGGACACGCACTGGCCGGCCAACCCGACCTGAGGTACGTGGGCCACGCGCTCACGGGTGCGGAGGCACTGCGGCTCGCCGCGGAACTGAAACCCAACGTGATCCTGCTGGATCCCGAACTGTCCGATGCGGACGGCATCGCCATCGCGGAGTTGCTCCGTGTCCGCCAACCGGACACCCGTGTGGTGATCCTCACGGCGAGCGACGAATCCGCCCTGGTCGGACGCGCGACGGCGGCCGGCGCGGCCGGGTTCCTGTCCAAGAACGGTGCGCTCGGCGACGTGCTGAACGCGTTGCGTACGGCCCACGGCGGCGGCATGACGGTGTCCACCGACATCCTCGCCCGGCTGCTGCGCAGCACGACACCCGTGGTCGGTCCGCGCGGTGGTGGGCTCACCGTCCGTGAGGACGAGGTGCTGCAGCTGATGGCGGCCGGATTGGACGCCCGGGCCATCGCCCGGCGGTTGGGCATCAGCCTCCACACGTGCCGCGGATACGTGAAAGCGGTCCTCGCCAAGCTCGGCGCGCACAGTCAGTTGGAAGCGGTCGCCATTGCGACCCGCCGTGGGCTGATCCGTCCCAATCGCCCGTAACTCTAAGTAGTTCACGTCAGCACTCATCCGCAACGCTGCGGAATCCGTACCTGAACATGAGCGCCGCTCATACGGCGTGATCAGGGGAGGCATGCCGTGGACCGCACAACTGCCGACGGCGCATTGTCCGATGTGTCCGCGTCCGAGGCGCCGTCCGGACGGGTCGCCAAACCGCCCTTTCGCCGTCCGCCGGTACAGCTGCCGGTCCCCGAGGCCAGCCCGACACCGGGCACAACCTCGTCGACCTGGTTCGGCCCGCGCGTCGCGGCGGCCGAGGACGGCGCCGCCCGGCCCGAGGGCGACGCCCCGCCGGCCGAACCGCCGCCCGAGCCCGACTTCGGCCCGGCGAGCGCCGGACGCACCTCCTTCGGCGTGACGTCCGGGCCGATCTCGCCGAGGCGGTCCGGGGCCGCTCTGCCCGCCCGGATCCCGCGCGGCACGACCGTCGAAGGTGGATCGTTCGCCGGCGGTCCGTGGAGCGGCGCACCGGGCGCCACGGCGCCCGGCGGTGGTTCTTCACGCGGGGACGGTTCTTCGCGCGGCGACGGTTCTTCGCGCGGCGACGGTTCTTCGCGCGGTCAGGCGACACAAGGGCCGGGTGCGGCGGCTCCGGCCGAGGCGCTTCCCGTACTCGGGCAGCCCGCCACCGAAAGCAGCCGGACCGCTCACCAGGTGAACGGGAGATGGGCGCTCCCCGCGGGCAACTCCGCCCCGTCAACGGCGCCGTCGACCTCGACCGGTTCGGGCTGGACCGGTTCGGGGCCGGCGGCCTCGACGTCCGACAATTCCGGCCAGATCGGGTCGGGCAGCGGGGCGTTCGCACCGGCGGGGCCGGGCTGGGAGCGTTCGGGTTCCGCGGGGTCGGGCAGCGGGGCGTTCCCACCGGCGGGGCCGGGCTGGGAGCGTTCGGGTTCCGCGGGCTCGGAGAGCGGATCCTCTGCGGCCGATGTCGGCTGGAGTGGGTCCTTCGCGGCGGATGCCGGGCGGGGTGGGTCTGGGGCTGTGTCTCCGGGCTTGACCGGGTCGGGGTGGGGTGGCGGCGGGTCGTTGGATTTGGAGGCCGGCTCGGGAGTTGGGGCGGTTGGGTCTACTTCGACTGGTTGGGACGGGTCGGAGGCTTTGCCGGGCAGTGGGGCGGGATCGTCGGGGTCGGACGGGTATGCGTGGGATGCGCCGAGCGGGGAGTTCGGGCGGGCGGAGCGCGGCTGGGCGGACAAATCGGTCGGGCGTGGTGACAGTGGACGGACCGGCGGTCATCGGACGGTTGACGGGGGGCAGCACAGTGCGGGCTCCGCGCGTACGGGAAAAGGCGAGAAAGCGGCGGCGCCGCGGCAACCGAGGCTGGTTACCGTCGGGCTGGTCCTGATGGGGGTTGTCGTGCTGCTGGCGGGTGCAGTGGCCGGCGTCGTCTACTTCTCCGGCGGTGACCGGAACGACGACCGGGTGGCCGGCCGCAGCGCTAGCCCGGCCGCGAATGACAGCGCCCAGCGCACGGTCAGCGCGCCGATCGGCGACCGCAAGGCCGCGAGTTTCGAACTGCTGGCCGGGGCCAGCACCGTGCAGGTCAGCATGAAGGACCTGGGCGGTGACCTCTACCGGATCAGCACGCCGGCCGACGCCGGCATCAAGCCGAGCCCGGCGATCAAGGGCAACGACGTGCAGTTGCAGGTCGATCGTGACGGCACCGGGACCGGTGGCCAGATCCAGGTCGTGTTGTCCACGGCGGTACGGTGGCAGTTGCGCTTTTCCGGGTACGCCGATGAGCAGCGGATCAACCTCAGCGGCGGCAAGGTCAGCAGCGTCGAGATGGTCGCCGGCATGCACAAGGCCGAGCTGCAGCTGCCGGCGCCGTCCGGGACCGTGCCGGTGAAGATCACCGGTGCGGTGGATCGGCTGGCGCTGCGGTCGCCCGCCGACAACCCGGTGCGGGTCAAGGTCGGCGGAGGTGCGAACGACGTGGTCGCGGGCACCCGGAAACTGCACGACATCGCGCCCGGATCGACGCTGACGCCGAAGGACTGGAAGGCACACCGGGACCGCTACGACGTGACCACGGCGGCGGCGATCGGGTCGCTCAACGTGGATAACGCCTGACGGCGGGCCGGCCACCTTCGTGCCCGGCCCGGGCAGTCACGACAGGACGCGCAGGCGGACCGTCTGCTCCATGGCGCGCAGCCGGTGCAGCACCTCGTCGCTGAACCCACCGCTGATGTCGGTGATCAGATAGCCGAGCTCGCCGCGGGTGCTGAGCAGCTGGCCCTCGACGTTGACCTTGTGCTCGGCCAGGATGCTGTTGACCTGGGCCAGCACGCCCGGCATGTTGACGTGCACGTGGACGACGCGGCTCATGCCCGGCTGCTCGGGCAGCGCCACGCCGGGCAGGTTGACGCTGAGCGTCGTGTTGCCGTCCTCGACGAAGTGGGTCAGTTTGTTGGCGACGAAGTCGCCGATGTCGGACTGCGCCTCCTCGGTGGAGCCGCCGATGTGCGGCGTCAGGATGACGTTGGGCAGCCCGCGCAGCTCGGACACGAACTCGTCGCCGCGCCCCTTGGGCTCGCTCGGGAACACATCGACCGCCGCGCCCGCCAGGTGGCCGCTGTCGAGCGCGTCGCGCAGCGCCACGTGGTCGACCACGATGCCGCGGGACAGGTTGAGGAAGATCGTGCCGCGGCGCATGCGCTTGAACTGCTCGGCGCCGAAGAACCCGGCGTTGCCGGGGCGGCCGTCGACGTGCAGCGTGACGATGTCGCTGGTCTCCAGCAGCTCCTCGAGGCTGGCGCAGCGGTGGGCGTTGCTCAGGGCCAGCTTGTCGGCGGTGTCGTAGAAGGAAACGTGCAGGCCGAGGTTTTCCGCCAGCACCGACAGCTGGGTGCCGATGTTGCCGTAGCCGACGATGCCGAGCCGGCGGCCGCGGATCTCGTGCGCGCCGTCCGCCGACTTGTCCCAGATGCCCTGGTGCATCAACGCGTTCTTCTCGGTGAGCCGCCGCGTCATCGAGATGATCTCGGCGATCGCCAGCTCCACGACCGAGCGGGTGTTGGAGAACGGGGCGTTGAACACCGCGATGCCGCGCGACGACGCCGAGGGCAGGTCGATCTGGTCGGTGCCGATGCAGAAGGCGCCGATCGCGACAAGGCTGTCGGCGGCGTCGAGGACCTTCGCGGTCACCTTGGTCTTCGACCGGATGCCGAGCAGGTGAACACCGGAGATCCGCTCGATCAGCTCGGACTCGTCAAGGGCGGTGCGGACGGACTCGACCTGGTAGCCCGCGGCCTCGAGCCGGGACACCGCGTCGGGATGGATGTTCTCCAACAGAAGGACTCGTACCTTGGCCTGGTCGATCATCTTGTTCCGTTCCGTGTGAAGTTGCCGTCCGGGCCGCCACGCCGAAGCCCGACCTATCAGGTTAGTGCCCGGGATTGTCCGGACCGGGGCGGTGTGCTGAGACTCCCACCTAGTGCGATGGCCGTTACCGGTTACCGCCGATCTCCCCGTCGCTCACCTAGTCGTCAACCCAGCCGCCCTCGCAGCCACGGCAGCAGCGCGTCCGCCTGGGCGCGCTGGAAGGCGCGGACCGTGGGGATGCCGGGTGGCGGTGGCGTGCGACTCGTGTGCAGGAAGAAGCCGGTCAGGCCGGCCACGACGCCGGTCACCACCTCCGGGTCGAGGCCGGTCAGGAGACGGTCGGCGGTGCCGCCGTTGACCAGCACGTTCACCGCGAGCAGGAGTCGGTCGAGCCACGCCGGGCCGACGCAGCCCCACGGCCAGTCGACGAAGATCGGGCGGCCGTCGTCGCGTACGAGAATGTTGTCGGCCCGGATGTCGCAGTGCGCGAGAGTGTCGCCGGAGGCCGTCGCGGCGAGGCCGCGGGCGGCCGAGGCGCGCAGGGCCGGCAGCCCGGCCCGGACCCAGGAATCGAGATCAGCCGGTGGGTCGGCGTCGATCCGCTCCCAGCCCGCGAAGTCGCGCGCCAGATGATCGGCGGCGCGCGGAACGTCGGGCAGCGGCGATGGCGTGAGGGCGGCGGCGAGGTCGTCGAGGCCGGTCAGGACGGTGTCGATGTCGGCGTCGGACCAGGGCAACCCGGGGTGGCGGCCGGCGATGTCCTCGAGGATCAGGACGACCCAGTCGCCGGTGTCGAAACCGCCGATCATGCGCGGCGTCGGGGCCCGCTCGGGAAGGGCGGCCGTGATCCGCAATTCCTGGCGGGCCAGGATGGCCGAATGTTCGTTGATCGCCGGGCTGACGGCCTTGACGAAGGCGCGCCGGCCGCCGGCGGTGCGCACACGGTCGGCGGTGCCGGGGGAGTAGCCCTGCGTCTGGGAACGCGCCTCGACCACCTGGTCGCCGACCACTTGCTCGGCGCGCGCCTGGATCTCGGGCGGCAGGTCGGCCCAGGTGATGCGGGTCGGGGTGCTCATCGGGCGATCCTGGCAGCCCGGGTGGTGGGCCCGACAGCCAATTACTCTTTGAGTGGTTCGTACGTTTACGTCGCTTCCGGCCAAGCAGGTCGACGTACCGCTAAAGATGTAGGGACGGTTACAACCAGGGGAGGACGCCCGATTCGCGCATCTCCGACAGGCTGACTGGTAGCAAGCTGGGGCAAGCTCGGATGGGGGTGTCCATGGGGTCTCTGGGCTTGGCGGTCGGGCTGTCGATGTTGTCGGCGGCCAGTTACGCCGCGGCCGCAGTCGCCCAGGAGCGCCTCGCGGAGCACGGCCACCGCGGTCGTACGCGGTGGGCGGCCGCGCTCACGCTCACCGCGGCCGGAGTGCTGCTGCACGTCCTCGCGCTCAACTTCGGGACGGTGGCGATCGTCCAGGCCCTCGGCACGCTCACCCTGCTCTTCGCGCTGCCCATCTCGGCGCTGCGCTACCAGGTGCGGGTCGGCCCGGCGTCATGGGTCGACGCCGGCCTGACCGTCGCCGGGCTCGCGCTGATCATGTCTCTTTCGGTCGACTCCGGCCGCCCGGCGCTGCTGTCGGCCCCCGCCGGGCGCTACCTGTCGCTGGCCACGCTGGTGACGGTTGTCGTGGTCGGCGGCGCGGCGTGGTTTGCGGGAGCTCGCATGCGGGCGGTCCTGCTGGCCGGGGCGGCCGGTGTCGCCTTCGGGATCGCGTCGGTGCTGTCCAAGGCCGTGATGGCGTCTATCAGGGCGTCCGGCGTCGAGGCGATCTCCCCGTTCATCGTGACGATGGTCGTGATCTTCTCGGTCGTGGGCTACCTGCTCGGCCAGCTGTCCTACAAGGGTGCCGGGCTGGCCGCCCCGCTGGCCGCGGTGAGCGTGACCAACCCGGTGGCGGCGGCGATCGCCGGGGTGGTGGTGTTCGACGAGCGGTTCCGGTTCGGGCACGCGGGCCTGGCCGTGGTGGCGGTCGCGGCGGTGGTCATCACGTGGGGCGTGATCGGATTGTCGCGGCGCACAGCGGACGGCTCCACCGACCCGGCGGCTGACGCATCGGCCGAACTGGCGGGTGACGGCTCCGCTGACCCTGCGGCTGACCGGGCCGACCGGCCGGGGGCGCACACCGAGGCCGAGGTGGTCGACGCCCACGCCGACCCGAAGCCCGACCCCTCGACTGAGCCCACTCCGCTCTGATCCTCGCCCGGGAGGCTGGGCTCTGGGGTCGGCGGGGCTGGCCTCCGGTCAGGTGGGGCTGGCGTTCGGTGGGGCGGGACTGGCGTTCGGTGGGGCGGGCCTGGTCAGGACGTAGTGGGTGACTTGGTCGGACGGGGTGAAGTCGGTTACGCGGTAGGCGGCGGCTGCGTTGTCGGCGAAGAGAGGCTCGCCGGTGCCCAGCAGGATCGGGGCGACCGTCACGTGGAGTTCGTCGACCAGGCCGGCGGTCAGGGCGGCGCGGATCGTGGCGGCGCCGCCGCCCAGGCGTACGTCCTGGCCGGCGGCCGCGGCGAAAGCCTGGGCCAGTGCGGCGTCGAGCCCGTCGGTGACGAAGTGGAACGTGGTGCCGCCCCTCATCGTCAGGTCGG
This sequence comes from Actinoplanes sp. NPDC051343, assembly GCF_044455125.1. Taxonomy (NCBI): domain Bacteria; kingdom Bacillati; phylum Actinomycetota; class Actinomycetes; order Micromonosporales; family Micromonosporaceae; genus Actinoplanes; species Actinoplanes sp. NPDC051343. The sequence goes on along the minus strand of NZ_JBITEL010000005.1, from coordinate 67,117 downwards.
CGCGCGGGTGATGGGTCAGCACGAAGACGTCGTGGTGGTAGGGCGGCTCGTCGCCCCACCAGCCCGACCAGGAGTTGTCGCCCCAGGCGCCGCGGATCGGGCCGAACATGTTGCGGCCCATCACCGTCGCGCCGATGTTGTCGTCGCCGCGGCGCAGGAACGCGTCGTCGAGGCCCTCGGAGCCGCCGTCCCGCCCGATCATCGCCCGCCCGTAGCGGGTCTTGAAGATCCACTCGTGAAGGCGCTCGCCGCCGACGCCGAGCGGGTGCTCGGAGTCCTGCGACGGGCCGGCCGCGAAGCCGTCCAGCGACGTAGTGATGTTGTGCACGCGCAGCTTGGGCACGGTCGGACCTCCGGTACACAAGGGAGTCACATAGGCGTGGACGAAGAAGTCCCGAACGGTGGCCGCGTGCAGATGCCCGCACACCACGAGATCTTCCCCGGCCAGGGTGGCGTGCAGGTGGACCGCCCCGCCGGAGACCTCGCCGGTGCCGGTCAGCTCGAACGGCTGGGCATAGTCGCGAACCAGATCGTCAAAAGCGTCGGACTTCCGCATCACCGAGACGCGGGCCTCGTGCACCGCACCGACCAGCGTGATCGCCGCGTCGGTGACTCCGAGCCTGGCGACGGCCCGCCCGATCGTGGCGAGAACCTCCTGATCGCGGCCGACCTTGACCAGATGCACGCAGGCTCCCTTCGGCCCGGCGCGGAGCCACCCGGCCCCACGCCGTGCCAAGAAATATCAGGCCTTCGCGCACAAGTCGCACGCCCACACCGAGACCGACTCGACCGTGTGTTCGCGCTCCTCCCCGAGGTAGGGAATCGGCTCGATCGAACCCCAGTTGATCGCGCCCGGTGCCCGGTCGAGCAGGAACTCCTGCACGATCGCGTGCAGATCGGCGGTCACCTGATAGGCGCTGCCCAGCGGCAGATCGTCGTGCGTGGCCGTGCTGACCGAACACCTCAGCTGCCCGGCCTGGCCGTCGTGCCAGACATAGAACGTGGCCGGCCCGGGGTGCCCGGCAGCGGCCACCTTGTCACGGAGCGCCTCGGCGGCCTCCTCGAAGGCGGCCACCACCTCGTCCGCTGACATGCCCATGCGTTCGTGCGGTGGGGCGCCGAACCAGCTGGTGTTGGCGTCCTCGGCGGCCCGGTCCTGTGGCGAGAGCACCACTGCTTCGCCTGCGATCGCGCGGATCTCCTTCAACAGCACGTCGCCCAGTCTGCCGGGCGGACAGGTGTCCGGACCAATCGGGCAGGTCGGCTGGGTGGCCGGAAACCTTCGACCTGATCGGCCCACCCCGTTCGGGTGTGAATATAACCCTCGCAAAGCTCAGCATGTCGGATAAATAACTCAGGGGGCCGCCGGCCGGAGATCGACGGGGGAGCGATCTCCGGCCGACGGGTCAGGCCGAGACCGGCTCCCGCTTGGACGAGCGGCCGCGACGCCGGGTGGACGCCGGTTGCTGCTGCTCGGCGACCAGCCGCTCGACCTCGAGCGTGAGGTCGTCGGTGTCGGAAGGCGACTCCTCCTCGGTCCCCTCGGTTTCGGAAAGGGGCTCCTCTCCGGTTTCGCCGGCTTCCTCCGACGGCGGGTGCGACGGCGGCGACAGCGACGGGACCTGGCCGGCGCCCGGAGCCACGTCGACAAACGTCGGCTCCTGTTCCGCCAGCTGGTCGGGCAGGCCATCGCCGTACACCACGGGTGCCTCGTCCGCGGTGAGCGGAACCGAAGTCTCACCCCGGACGAACGTCTCCGCCTCCGCCGACTCGATCTCGCTGGTCATCTGCGCCAGCCGGGTGCGGAAGAACTTCGCCCGGCCCCGGGCCAGGTCATGGCCGATCGAGAACGCCTCCATCTCGTAGGACACCCGGTTGTTGCCCTGCTCGTCTTTCCAGTCGCGGTTGTAAAGCCGCCCGTAGACCACCACCGGGTCGCCGACCGCGATCGACGATGCGACACCCTCGGCGAGCCGGCGCCAAGCGGTCACCCGCACGCGGAAACTGTTGCTGTCGACCCATTGGGCCTTGTCACGGTCGAACCGGCGGGCCGTCGAGGCGACCCGGAAGTTGGCGACCAGGGAGCCGCTGTCCTTGAGCCGTCGCCACTCGGGAGCGGTGAGCACGTTGCCCACGACCACGAGGTTTGTATCGAACAAGTTGTCCTCCTGTCGGACGTCGAGGCCCAGAGCATGTCGGCTTCCGCGTACGGAAAAGGGACCTTGACCTCGAACCTGTGGAAACCCCGGCGAACTGTGGATGACGTCGCGGCGCGCGAACCATGTGCTAGGTAGCCTGGTCGCGTGGAGATCGACGTTCTGGGTGAGCCCTACGAAAGCCACACGATCGACCTCGGCCGCGACGACGAAGGGCCGGTCGTCGCGACGCTGGTCCGACGCCGGGCCGAACGGCCGACGCGGCGTGCGGTGCTCTACGTGCACGGGTTCAACGACTACTTCTTCCAGACTCACCTGGCCGACTTCTTCGCCGAGCAAGGCTGGGACTTTTACGCGCTCGACCTGCGAAAATACGGTCGCAGCCTGCTGCCGCACCAGACGCCCAACTTCGCACGCAGCCTCACCGAGTACTACCCCGAACTCGACGAATCGGCCCGTATCATCCGCTCGGACCACGGACACGACCAGCTGCTGGTCGCCGGCCACTCCACCGGCGGCCTGCTCACCGCGCTGTGGGCGCACTCCCGGCAAGGCCAAGGCCTGGTCGACGGCCTGTTCCTGAACAGCCCGTTCTTCGACTTCAACGTCCCGTGGCTCATCAAAGGCCCGCTGATGACGGCCGTACTGGGACTCAGCAAGCGCTCGCCCTACCGGCGGGTGCCGACCGCCGAACTAGGGCTGTACGGCCAGAGCCTGCACACCGACCACCGTGGCGAATGGACCTACAACCTGGCCTGGAAACCGGTGATCAGCTTCCCGGTCACCGCCGGTTGGCTGCAGGCGATCCGCCACGGCCAGCACCGCCTCCGCGCCGGCCTCGGCATCGACGTGCCGATCCTGGTCGCCTGCTCGACCCGGACATATCGTGGCAAAGGCTGGCACGAAGACCTCCGCGCCACCGACGCCGTCCTCGACGTCGACCACATCGTGCGCTGGGCCCCCGGCCTCGGCCCGCGAGTCACCATCACCCGGTTCGACGGCGGGGTGCATGACCTCACGCTTTCCGGCCCGGACGTACGCGCGGAAGTGTTCCGCGAACTCGGCCGGTGGATAGACGCATTCGTTCCGCCACCCGGCCGCCCAGAGATCGAAGTGCCGCCCGCACCCGAAGAATCGGTCGCCTGAAGCATCGGCTCAGGCAACACTGGTCACTCCTGCTCAGGCCCCGGCACGATACGCTAAGCACCCACGCGCTCGTAGCTCAGCGGATAGAGCAATGGACTTCTAATCCATCGGTCGCAGGTTCGAATCCTGCCGGGCGCGCGCGAGTCGCCACCCCCTGCCCGCGGAAAGCGCGGGCCGGGGCCTCGCTCCATTTCCCTCCGGGGGCCGAGCCCCCGGACACCCCACGTTGCGGTGGTTGCGCTTGCGGCTGGTGGTTGCGCTTGCGGCTGGTGGTTGCGCTTGCGGCTGGTGGTTGCGCTTACGGCTGGTGGTTGCGCTACCACTGGTGGTTGCGGTTACGGCGCGGTGGTTGCGGTTACGACGCGGTGGTTGCGCTACGGCTCGTGGTTGCGGTTACGGCGCGGTGGCTGCGGTTACGGCGCGGTGGTTGCGGTTACGGCGCGGTGGATGCGGCTACGGGCGTATGGCGTGGTAGTTGCGGTTGGGCTCGGTGGTGGGGTGGAGCGTCTTCTTCTGCGCGATTGGGTGTGGGGCGGGGCCGGTGGTGGCCGATGTCGACTTCGGACACGTCGAGCCGTAGGTCACTGATCCGTGCTGGTTGAGCGTGGGGCGGCGTCATGAGCGGCGGGCGCGTGCTGAAGGGACGCGCGGGAGCGGGCGAAGGCGGTGAGCTGGGGGCGCGGGGCGTCGATCGGGATGGTCGGGTCATAGGATTCCCGGGTGGGGCGAGCGGATGCGGCCGGGCTGGTCGCGGGCTATGTGCTGGACGTGATCGTCGGCGATCCGAAAAGGTGGCATCCGGTGGCCGGGTTCGGGACGCTGGCCGGGAGGCTGGAGCGGAAGCTCTACGCGCCTGGTCGCAAAGCCGGTGCCCTCTTCGCCGCGGTGGCGGTCGGTGTGCCGGCGGCGGCCGGGTGGGCGGCCGGCCGAGCCACGCGTAACCGGCCGGTTGCCCGGGCCACGATCACGGCGCTCGCCACCTGGACCGTGCTGGGCGGGCGCACGCTGCGTAAAGAGTCGCGCATCATGGCGGCTCATCTGGAAGACCACGACCTGGAACAGGCGCGCGGACGGCTCAGCCACCTCTGCGGCCGCAACCCGGACGGCCTCGACGAGTCGGAACTGGCCCGGGCCACGGTCGAGTCGGTTGCCGAGAACACCTCGGACGCCGTGGTCGCGGCGCTGATCTGGGGCGGCATCGCGGGCATTCCGGGCCTGCTGGCCTACCGCGCCGCCAACACCCTCGACGCCATGGTCGGCCACCGCAACGACCGATATGCCCGGTTCGGTACCCCGGCCGCCCGCCTCGACGACCTGCTCAACCTGGTACCGAGCCGGCTGACCGGGCTGCTCACGATCGCTGTCGCGGACCAGCGAAGAGAGGCGCTGCGGGTCTGGCGGCGCGACCGCAACGATCATCCTTCGCCCAACGCCGGGCAGTGCGAGGCGGCGATGGCCGGTGCTCTCGGCGTACGCCTCGGTGGCCGCAACGTCTATTTTGGCCGCAGCGAGACCCGGCCTTTTCTCGGCGACGGGCCGAGGCCGGCGGCGGCGCACCTCAGACGCGCGGCCCGCATCAGCGGCGTCGTCGGCGCCCTGGCCCTCGCGATAGCGGCGGGCACCGCGGGAGCACGACGATGAGCGGGCTGCTGGTCGCCGGCACGACCTCGGATGCCGGCAAGAGCGTGGTCACCGCCGGCATCTGCCGGTGGCTGCATCGGCGCGGGGTCAAGGTCGCGCCGTTCAAGGCGCAGAACATGTCCAACAACTCGGCGGTCGTCGTCGGTGCGGACGGGCGCGGCGGGGAGATCGGGCGCGCTCAGGCGATGCAGGCGGCGGCCTGCGGCCTGCCGCCCGACCTCCGGTTCAACCCGGTGCTGCTCAAGCCGGGGAGCGATCGCTCCAGCCAGGTGGTCCTTCTCGGCCGGGCGGTCGACACGGTCACGGCGGGCAACTATCGCTCGCTGCGCCCCACGCTGGCCAGGACCGCGTACGCCGCGCTGGCCGAGCTTCAGCAGGAGTACGACGCGGTGATCTGTGAGGGAGCGGGCAGCCCGACCGAGATCAATCTGCGGAACGGCGACTTCGTCAACATGGGTCTGGCCCGGCACGCCGGGCTGCCCGCGATCGTGGTCGGCGACATCGACCGGGGTGGGGTGTTCGCGGCCTTCTTCGGGACGCTCGCGCTGCTCAGCGCGGAGGATCAGGCGCACGTCGCGGGCTTCGTGATCAACAAGTTCCGTGGTGACATGAGCCTGCTGCAGCCGGGCCTCGACATGATCACTGCGGCGACCGGACGGCCGGTACACGGCGTGCTGCCCTTCGATCATGACGTCTGGCTCGATGCGGAGGACTCCCTGGCGTACGGCCGGACGCTGGGCCGCCCGGCGGCCCCGCTCGGAAGCTCCTGGCTGCGGGTCGCCGTGGTCCGTCTTCCGCGGATCTCGAACGCCACCGATGCCGAGGCGCTCGCCGCCGAGCCGGGGGTCCGGGTGCAGTTGACCGTCGAGGCGGGTGATCTCGCCGACGCCGATCTCGTGGTGATTCCGGGGTCGAAGGCGACGGTCAGCGATCTCGAATGGCTGCGCCGCACCGGACTGGCCGACGCCGTCGAGCGGCACGCCGGGGCGGGTAAGCCGCTGCTCGGCATCTGCGGCGGTTTCCAGATGCTCGGCCGCACGATCAACGACGAGGTGGAGAGCGGGCGCGGCACGGTGCCGGGCCTCGGCCTGCTCCCTGTCGATTTCGGCTTCGCCGAGCGCAAGACGCTCGCTCGCCCGTCGGGGGCCGGGCTGGGTGCGCCGGTTTCCGGCTACGAGATCCATCACGGGTACGCGGTGAGCGACGCGCCGCAGCCGCTCCTGCACTATGCCGACGGGCGCCCGGAGGGTGCGGTGGCCGGCGCGGTGAGCGGCACCCACTGGCATGGCGCCTTCGAGTCGGACGAGTTCCGCCGCCGGTTCCTGACCGGTGCGGCCCGGCAGGCCGGGCGGCACGGGTTCACGGTGGCGCCGGACACCCGGTTCGCGGCGATCCGGGAGCGAGCCCTGGACGCGCTTGCCGACCTGGTCGAGGAGCACCTGGACACCTCCGGGCTTCTGCGGCTCATCGAGAGCGGCCCGCCGGCCGGGCTGCCGTTCGTTCCCCCGGGAGCGCCGAGTGGAGTTTGACGGGCGGTTCGCGCAGCTCAGCGCGTACGTCAAGAACCTGAAGCCCCGCCTGGGCGACGTTCGGCTGATCGCCGTCGACGGCCCCTCCGGGGCCGGCAAGACGCGGTTCGCCCTGAGGCTGGCCAAACAGATCGACGCGCCGGTCGTGCACACCGATGATCTTCTCGACGGTTGGGAAGACCAATTCACCTTCTTCGATCGGCTGGAGGAGCGCGTGCTCGGGCCGCTGCGTCGCGGCCAAACCGCGTTCTACCAGCGCTATCGCTGGGATCGCGGCGCCTTCGACCCGGTTCCGGTGCGGCTCGATCCGGCGCCGGTCGTGATCGTCGAGGGCGTCAGCGTGGCCCGTAGGGGTATCCGCCCTGATCTTTCCCTGATTGTTTTCGTCGACGCCCCGCCTGAGCTGCGGCTGGCTCGAGCGCTGGCCCGTGACGGTGACGACAGTGTTGCGTTTCGGGCGTACCTTGAGCGCTGGCGATCGGCCGAGGACCGGCACTTCGCCGCCGACCGGACGAAACAGCATGCCGATCTGGTCGTCGACGGTTCGGCCGAGACCGCCGATGATCGTTACGAGCGGCTTTGATGCTTCTGACCAGTGAGAACGGGTGGGGACGACATGACTGACGAAGAGAGCCGCCCGGTACGCAGGCGGGTCACCCTGACCGGAATCAGCTCGCGAGCGTGGGAGCACCCGGCCGATCGCGGCGCCCTGACCGCGCTGCGTGAGCTGCGTGGTTTCGACGATGTCGTGAAGGCGTTCTTCGGCATGTGGAACGAGCGCGGCTTCCGCCTGTCGTTCCTGGCCGGCGCGATCCGGGTCGACCACCGTCAATACCCGCGGGTCTATCAGATCTTCGCCGACGCGGCGAGCACGCTCGACGTCGCCGAACTGCCCGAGCTCTACGTGACCCAGGACCCGATCATCAACGGCCAGGCGATCGGCATCGACAAACCGTTCATCGTGATCACCACCGGCGCGGTGGAAAGGCTCGACGACGACGAGTTGCGGGCGGTGCTCGGCCACGAGATCGGCCACGTGCGCAGCGGCCACGCGGTCTACCGCACGATCCTGTTGATCCTCACCCGCTGGGCGGCCAGCCTGAGCTGGCTGCCGATCGGCGCCCTCGCGCTGCGGGCGATCATCGCCGCGATGTTCGAGTGGTGGCGCAAGGCCGAGTTGTCGGCCGACCGGGCGGGCCTGCTCGCCGGGCAGGACCCGGCCGCCTCGCTCCGCCTGCTCATGAAGCTGGCCGGCGGGGGCGACCTCTCGCAGATCGATACCGCGGCGTTCCTCGAGCAGGCGGCCGAATACGAGGGCGGCGGCGACCTGCGCGACAGCATCCACAAGATCGGCATGACCGCGTGGAGCAGCCACCCGGTGCCGGTCGCCCGCGCCGCCGAGCTGCGCAAATGGGTCGACTCGGGGGAATACGCGCGCATCCTGGGCGGCGACTACCCGCGCCGCGACTCGGACGGCGACGCGTCGGTGGCCGACGACGTGAAGGCGGCGGCCAACTCCTACCGCGAGAGCTTCAACAACTCGCAGGACCCGCTGGTCGGCCTGCTCCGCAAGCTCGGCGACGGTGCCGCCGACCTGGCCGGCTCGGCGGCGCGGGGCGCCCGTTCCTGGGTCAACGACCGCGGGCGCCGGGACGGCGATTCCTAACTACGATCGGGCCATGAGCCTTTCTGAAAACGATCTGCGCGCCTCGGTCGCGCGGGAGATGCCCGGTGTCCGTGCCGACCTCGAGCGGCTGGTCCGCATCCCGTCCATCGCCTTCGAGGGGTTCGACCACTCGCAGGTCGACCGGTCGGCCGAGGCGGTCGCCGAGCTGCTGCGCGGCTGCGGCCTCGACACGCAGATCGTCCGGGAGGGCGGCCGGCCGGCGGTGATCGGCCGCCGGGCCGCACCGGCCGGAGCGCCGACCGTGCTGCTCTACGCGCACCACGACGTGCAGCCGGTCGGTGACCCCGCACTCTGGACCAGTGAGCCCTTCGAGCCGGTCGAGCGGGACGGGCGGCTCTACGGCCGGGGCGCGGCCGACGACAAGGCCGGCGTGATGGCCCACGTCGCGGCGCTGCGCGCGTTCGGCGACGACCTTCCGGTCGGCGTGGTCGTCTTCGTCGAGGGCGAAGAGGAGTACGGGTCGGAGTCGCTCGACACGATCCTGAACAAATACCACGAAGAGCTGCGCTCCGACGTCATCGTGATCGCCGACTCCGGCAACTGGGACATCGGCCAGCCGGCGCTGACCACGTCGCTGCGCGGCCTGGTCAACGCGTTCGTCGAGGTGCGGGTGCTCAAGAGCGCGGTGCACAGCGGCATGTTCGGCGGTCCGGTGCCGGACGCGCTGACCGCCCTGGTCAAGCTGCTCGCCACGCTGCACGACGAGCAGGGCGAGGTGGCGATCGACGGGCTGGTCGGCCGCGAGGGCGCGAGCGTCGACTACCCGGAGGACCGGTTCCGCCACGAGGCCGGCCTGCTCGACGGCGTCAAGCTCATCGGGCACGGCTCGATCACCGACCGGGCCTGGACCAAGCCGTCGGTCTCGGTGCTCGGCATCGATGCGCCGCCCACCAATGCGGCGGCCAACGCGCTCCAGCCGTCGGCCAAGGCCAAGATCAGCGTACGGCTGGCGCCCGGTGACGACCCGAAGTCGGCCTACGCCGCGATCCGCTCCCACCTGGAGAAATACACGCCGTGGGGTGCCCAGGTCGAGGTCACGCTGGAGAGCGACGGCGCCCCCTGCGTGATCGACGCGACCGGCCCGGCCTTCGACGCCGCGCGGGCCGCGTTCCAGACGGCCTGGGACGGCACCGCCCCGGTCGACATGGGCGTGGGCGGGTCGATCCCGTTCATCGCCACCTTCCAGGAGCTCTTCCCGCAGGCGGCGATCCTGGTCACCGGCGTGGAAGACCCCTTCTCGGCCGCGCACGGCCCGGACGAGAGCCTGCACCTGGGCGAGTTCGCGCGGGTCTGCGAGGCCGAGGCGCTGCTGCTCAGGAACGTCGCGGAGGCTTTGACCAGATAGAAGGAGTGTCGCGATGGCCGAGCTGTCGTGTGACGTGCTCGTGGTGGGTGCCGGCCCGACCGGGCTGATGCTCGCCAACTGGCTGGTCAAACTCGGGGTCGGTGTGATCGTCGTGGACGGCAAGGCCGGCCCCACGCGCGAGTCGCGGGCGCTGGTCGTGCAGGCCCGCAGCCTCGAGATCTACGACCAGCTCGGCATCGGCGACCACGTGCTCAAGGAGTCCCGTCGGGCGACCGCCCTTGCACCGGGCTACCTCACCCGGGTCTTCGGGCGAGTGCCGATCGGCCCGCTCGGCGAGGGCCTCACGCCCTTCCCGTACATCGAGGTGCTCGAGCAGAGCCGCAACGAGGAGATCCTCTACGAAAATCTGCGGTCGCTCGGGGCGGACGTGCGGTGGGAGACCGCGCTCACCGCGGTCGCGCAGACCGAAACCGGGGTGTCGGCCAAGGTCGGCAACGACACGATCCTGGCGCGCTTCTGCGTCGGCTGCGACGGGTCCAACAGCAAGGTGCGCCAGGCCCGGCGGATCGCGTACGAGGGTGTCACCAACCCGCAGCGCTTCTTCGTGATCGACGCCGGGGCGGTGGCCGGGCTGGTCGCCGACGCGATCAACGTACGGCCGGGCGGCGACGACTTCATGGTCGGCTTCCCGATGGACGGCCGGGGCAACTTCCGTCTGATCGGCCAGGTGCACGACGACGACCTCAGCGACGAACTGGCCGAGGAGGACGCGCGGGCCCGCCTCCGTGACCAGTTCGCGGTGACCTACGGCAAGGCCCGCTGGTTCGCGACCTACCGCGTGCACCACCGGGTCGCGGCGGCGTTCCGGGACGGGCCGTTCTTCCTGGCCGGGGACGCCGCCCACGTGCACTCGCCGGTCGGCGGCCAGGGCATGAACACCGGGCTGCAGGACGCACACAACCTCGCCTTCAAGCTGGCCGACGTGCTGCAGGGGCGCCGCCGGGACGGGTGGCTCGACCGCTACGAGGCCGAGCGGCGACCGGTGGCGCGCAAGCTGGTCGCCACGACCGATCAGGTCTTCGGGCTGATCACCTCGCAGAAGCGCAGCCGGCGCGCGTTTCGCCGGGTCGCGGTGCCTCTCCTGATGCCGTTGGCGATCCGGTTCGCGCCGCGCGGTTCGCGGCTTTTCGAGTACGTGTCGCAGATCCGCATCCACTACTGGATGACGCCGGGCGTCCAGGGCGGCCGGCGCGACCCGGTGGTCGGCCGGCGGCTGCCGTGGGCCGGGGACAATTTCGCGAGCTTGCGCTCGCTGCGTTGGCAGGTGCATGCGTACGGCGGAGTGCGCGCGACGGACGTGCCGGACCTGGGTGTGCCCGTGCACGCCTTCCCGTCGGCGCCCGGTCTGAAGCCCGGCCGGCTCTACCTCGTCCGGCCCGACGGTTTCGTGGCCGCATCCTGTCTGCCGGCCGACGCGGTCCTGGTTTTTTCGCCGATCTTGCAGGCTTGAGCTGCGGTTTCCCGCTTTGTGAGAGGTACGACTTGAACGGGTGATTGTGGTGCGCCTGGCGTTCGCGTCCTGTTAGAGTATCGAACATGCGTTCGAATGAGCCTCGCCCGGCAGTCGCCGCCGGGCTGCGGCCTAAGCCCGTCGGGCCGCGCAACTCCATTGATCGACTCCGTTACCGCAACCGTCTCGAGTCCATCGCTCGGCTCCGGGCCGCCGTGCTTGCGCTCGACGACATCGACGTCGCACGGTGGGACGACACCGCACTCACCCACGATCTCGACGAGATCTCCGCCTCTCTCTGCGCCATCGACGCCCAGCTCACGCGGGTCGCCGAAGCGGTGCGGGCTCGTGGCTTCCCGATCACCGAGCCGCTCGCCGCATGAACCGTTTTTGTCGGAGGTGGCTGTCAGGATGGGGCCGTGCGGTTCCTAGACCTGGCAGCCACCTCGGCTGCCATATCGGCAGTGTCCGGGCGCAAGGCCAAGATCGAGCTCCTGGCCGACGCGCTGAGACGTCTCGATCCTGACGAGATCGCGGCCGGGTCGGCATACCTGGCCGGCGAGCTTCGGCAGCGCCAGACCGGCGTGGGCTATGCGAGCCTGCGTGACCGACCGGCGCCGGCTCTTGAGCCGACGCTGACCGTCGGTGGGGTCGACGCGGCTGTCGCCGAGATCTCGGTCGTCGCCGGGGCGGGCTCGCAGGCCCGCCGGCGCGAGTTGATCGGCGCGCTGTTCGGGGCCGCGACCGCCGACGAGCAGCGGCTGCTGATCGGCCTGTTCTCCGGCGAGCTGCGGCAAGGTGCCCAGGCCGGGCTGCTCGCCGACGCGATCGCCAAGGCGGCCGAGGTGCCGGTCACCGCGGTGCGCCGCGCGCTGCTGCTCTCCGGCGACCTCAAGCAGGTCGCGGTCGCCGCGCTGACCGGAGGCGCGCCCGCCCTCGACGAAATCCGCCTGCGGGTCGGCACCCCGCTCACCCCGATGCTCGCCCAGAGCGCGCCCGACGTGGCCGCGGCCCTGCTCGCCACCGGCACCCCGGCCACCGTCGACGTCAAACTCGACGGCATCCGCATCCAGGTGCACCGCTCGGGCGACGAGGTGGCCGTCTTCACCCGCAGCCTCGACGACATCACCGCCCGCATGCCCGAAGTGGTGTCCGAGGTGCGCAAACTGCCCGTCCGCGAGATCGTGCTCGACGGCGAGGCGATGACCCTCGACGCGTCCGGCCGGCCGCGGCCGTTCCAGGAGACGTCGAGCCGGGCCGCCACCCGGGGCACGTCGACGGCGGTCCTGGTGCCCTACTTCTTCGACCTGCTCCACCTCGACGGCGCCGACCTGCTCGACGAGCCCGGCCGGGTGCGCTGGGCGGCGCTGGCCGACACCCTGCCCTCATCGCTGACCGTCGGCCGCACCAGCGTCGAGACCGAGGAGCAGGCCGCGGCCGCATTCGCGGCGGCGCTCGCCGACGGGCAGGAAGGCGTGGTCATCAAAGCCCCCGAAGCGGCGTACGACGTGGGCCGGCGCGGCGCCGCCTGGGTCAAGGTCAAGCCGCGGCACACGCTCGACCTGGTCGTGCTGGCCGTCGAGTGGGGGCACGGCCGACGCCGGGGCTGGCTGTCCAACCTGCACCTGGGCGCCCGCGACCCGTCGACGGGCGGGTTCATCATGCTCGGCAAAACCTTCAAGGGGCTGACCGACGAGCTGCTGCGATGGCAGACCGAACGCTTCCAGGAACTGAAGGTCAACGACAACGGCTGGGTCGTCGAGGTGCGGCCGGAACAGGTCGTCGAGATCGCCTTCGATGGGGTGCAGACGTCGCCGCGCTACCCGGGCGGGGTCGCGCTGAGGTTCGCCCGGGTGCTGCGCTACCGCGACGACAAGCCGGCCTCCGAGGCCGACACGATCGAGATGGTCAAGGCGCTGGGCCGCGGGTCAGAGGGCGGCTAGCGTCCGCACATAGTTGACCTGCTGGTTGATCGCGGTGACGGCGTTCTGGTCGCTGACCGGGATGCGGGCGACGTACTGGCGGGTGCCGTTGGTCACCGTCACCTGCACCGTCCCCTGCGCCACCGATTCCTTGACCAGCAGGAACAGCAGGCTGAAGACGGTCAGCACGCAGAAGCCGGCGACCGCGGCCACGATCGCCCACTTCGGGATGCGCTGGGTGGTGAACCAGTAGTCGTTGACCTGCCACTGCGACCCGGCCAGCGGAAGGTCACCGGTCGGCGTGTGCACGACGGTCGACGTCACACCGATCTCGGCGATCTGCACGATCACCGGACCGGGATCGGCGGCCGGGGCCGGCGACACGGACGGCGTGACAGCGGGCGGGACGTCCCACGGATCGCTCGGCGTGGCGGTCATGGCCGCGAATCTAGTCCTGGCCGGACTGAGCCGCGAGCTTACGCTTCGCTTCGGCCTCGGCGCGTTTCCGATCTGCCTCTTCAACCCGGTCGACCGGAGCCTTCCGCATCGCCTCGGCACGAATCCGCTCGATCTTCTCGGCCCGCTTGCGCTCGGCTTCTTCCCTGCCGGCCCGCTTGCGCTCTTCCTTCTCGGCGCGCCTGCGTTCAGCCCGCTCCTTCGTGCCGACCCGGCCCCCCGGCACGGCGGCCGGTTGGCCGGCGGTCGTTTGCACACGGCCGTCGGCTTCCACGCCGCCGACCGAGCCGGCTACTCGCGCGCCGGCTGCTTCCGCGTCGTGTCGTCGCGCGGCGGCCGCTTCTGCATCGGGTCGTTGCGCGGCGGCCGTTTCCGCATCGTGTCCTTGGGCGGCGGCCGCTTCTACATCGTGTCGTCGCGCGGCGGCCGCTTCTGCATCGGGTCGTTGCGCGGCAGCCGCTTCCACACCGCGTCCTTGGGCGTCGGCCTCTTTCGCACCGGCTCGTTGCGCGGCGGCCCCTTTCGCACCGGGCTGCGCGCCGCCGGCCGCTTGCGCGCTGCCGGTCCGGGCGGCCTCTTGTGCGTGCTGGGCCTGCGCGCTGCCGGTCGGGGCGGCTTCCTGTGCGTGGTCGGCTAGGGGGCTGCCGGTCGGGGCGGCCTTTTGTGCGTGGTCGGCTTGGGCGGTGCTGCGGGCGGCGGCCAGATCGCGGTCGGCCTCGTCGACGCGGTCGCCGGTCGGTGGGGACGAGGCGGCCCCGTTCGCCCGGGCGTCGGCGCGGAGCTGCTTCTCCTTGCGGGCGTAATAGACGTAGGCGTACAGCGTCATGCACGCGAAGAGCCACCACTGGACGGTGTAGCCCGCGTTCTGCCAGTCGTCCTCGTGGTCGATCGGGATCTGGGAGAACGCCTTGTCGTTGGCCGGCGTCTGGTCGGTCAACAGGATGTAAGCCCCGTAGACCGGGAACGGCATCTGGCCCGCGAGGCGAGGCACCGAGATGCGCCGGGTGTCGAGACGGCCGTCCCGGTGCTCGATCGGGGTAGGTCGGCTTTCCGACAGGTGGATCTGGCCCACGACCGTCACCTGGCCGGTCGGTGCGGGCGGCACCGTAGGCGCGGCGAGCGCCCCCGCATCGGGTGCCGGCACCCAGCCGCGGTCGACCAGCACACCGCTGCCGTCGCTCAACCGGAGCGGGGTCACGATCTCGAAACCGACGTCGCCGTCAACCGTGCGGCCGCGTGCCTGGATCTCGTGCGCCGGGTCGTATTGCCCGGTGAACGTCACCTTTGTCCAGGCCACCGAGTTGCCCGGGGCGGGACCGGCCTTTCCAGCGGCGCTCGGCGGCGAGACGACCGAGGTCAGAGGCGCGGCCCGGGTCGAGTCGGCGGCATCGATGCGCGTATTGATCGCGTGCCGTTCCTCATAACGATGCAGCTGCCATTCGCCCAGCCGGACCATCACCAGGGCGGCGGCGATGGCCAGCACCGCGGCGCCCAGCCAGCGCGGTGTCAGGAGGAACCGGTACACGCCCCGAGGCTACCCGGCCGCCCGAGGCGTCCATTTCCGGCGGGTACTGTGCCGAGGCGGCGGTCGATATCACGCGGGCGCACAGGAACGGAATCGTCGGGAGAGCCACTGATGAACGCCCAGCCCCGTCTGGTCGTGAGCGCACCGTCCTCCGGGCACGGCAAGACGGCGATCGCGGTCGGCCTGCTCGCGGCGGCGGTCGCTCGGGGCGTGACGGCGTCCGGGTTCAAGGTCGGGCCCGATCACACCGACGCCGCGTACCTCGGTCTGGCCGCCGGCCGTCCCGGCCGCAACCTCGACCCCCGGCTGGTGGGCGCGCAGCGTGTCGCCCCTCTCTTCGCGCACGGCGCGTCGGGCTCGCAGCTCGCGGTGATCGAAGGCGCGATGGGCCTCTTCGACTCGCTGACCGGACAGCCCGAGATCGACGGCACGGCGGCCGTCGCCGCCGCCCTGCGCGCGCCGGTCGTGCTCGTCGTCGACGTGGCCGCGATGGGGCATTCGATTGCGGCGCTGGTGCACGGGTTCCGCATGTTCGACGAGATGGTGCACCTCGGCGGCGTGATCCTCAACCGGATCGCCTCGCCCCGCCACGAGCAGATGCTGCGGACGGCGCTCGACGACATCGGCATGCCGGTGCTCGGTGCGTTGCGGCGCGGTGACCTGCCCAACGTCCTGCCGGCCCGGGCCCACGGGCCCGTACCGGTCGCTCACCGTACGGTCGAGGCGAGCCGCGCCGTACGCAGGCTGGGTGAGGCCGTCGTCGGCGGCCTCGACCTCGATCGCCTGATCGGGTTGGCCAACTCGGCGCCCGCACTCCCCGGCCCGCTGTGGACACCGGCCGAGGCGATCGGCGCCGACCCCTTCGAGCAGCGACCGGTGGTCGCGCTGGCCGGTGGACCGGGCGCCCCCTACACGTACGTCGAGACGGCCGAACTGCTCTCCGCGGCCGGCGCCGACGTGGCAATCGTCGACCCGCTGCGCGACGAGACGCTCCCAGCCGGAACGCGGGCGCTGATCGTCGGGGCCGGGCTTCCCGAGGGGTACGCGGAGGAGCTGTCGGCCAACCGCAGACTCTGCAGCACCGTGGCGAAATTCGCGGCCGACGGCTGGCCGGTGGTCGCCGAGGGCGTGGCGCTGCCCTGGCTCGGCCAGGAGTTCGACGGCCGGCCGATGTGCGGGGTGCTCGACGCGACCGCCTACACCGGAGAACAGACCATCGCCGGCTACCGCGAGGCAACCGCGCCGACCACCTCGGTGCTGGCGCCGGCCGGGGCGCGGATCACCGGCTACAAGCAGCACCGGGCAGTCGTGACGCCACGGGCCGGCGCGGTGCCGGCCTGGACCTGGTCGGGCGGCAACCCGGAAGGGTTCGTCTGGCGGCAGGTGCACGCCTCCCAGTTGGGCCTGCACTGGGCAGCCGCACCCGAGATCGCCAAGCGGATCGTGGCCGCGGCGATTGCCGGTCCGATGTCGCTCCAGCAGCCGGTGCCGGTGCCGGTGCCCACGGTGGCGATGTCGTCGCCCCCACCGGCCATGCCGACGGTCGGCGGGGCGCCCGCGCCGGAGATGCCGAGCCAGGTCAGCGGTCCCGACTTCGGGCCGCCGGCCGAGCGGGGCGACCTGGTGCCGGGCCGGGCCGACCGCCGGGGACCGGAGTTCGGCACGGGCTTCGGGCCGGGCGAGCCGGAGTACGCACCGTCTACGCCCGACCACATCGAGTTCGTCGCGCCGGAACCGGCCCTGGCGCAGCGAGGCCCGGCCGAGGTGCCGACGCACTTGCAGAACCTTCCGCCGCGCGGCCCCGCCGACGCGCCGGGTTTCCTGTCCGCCGAGGCGCAGGGTTTTCCGTCGCGCGGGGCGGCGGAGGTGAGTGCGCGGGCCGGCTCGCCGCAGCGTGGCCCGGTGGAGCAGCGTGGCCCGGTGGAGCAGCGTGGCCCGGTGGAGCAGCGTGGCCCGGTCGAGCAGCGTGGCCCGGTGGAGCAGCGTGGCCCGGTCGAGCAGCGTGGTGCAGTGGAGCAGCGCGGCCCGGTGGAGATGTCGGGTCTGCCACAGCGGGGGCCGGCCGGGGGCCGACCGCAGGTGCCGGGTCTGCCGGGTCGTGAGTCGGGGCCGCAGGTGCCGGGTCTGCCGTTGCGTGAGCCGGGTCCGGGTTTGGGGCCGCGTGAGTCGGGGACGCAGGTGTCTGGCATGCCGTTGCGTGAGTCGGGTCCGGGTCTTGGGCAGCGTCAGGCCGGGCCGCAGATGCCGAGGATGCCGTCGCCGGGGTTGGCTGATGCGGGGCTGGGGGAGCGGGTCGCGGCCGAGTTCGGGGCGGTCTATGGGGCGCACAGCAACGGGGTGGCCGTCGAGCGGTCCGGGGCGGCGTCTGAGCAGGGGCGTCCGCGGCCGAGTGGGGCCAACCTCAGCGACACCGTGGACATAACCGCACCCTGATCTTGAACGGTTCCGGGATCCATGGGAAGCGATCCGGAAAGAAAGCCGTCCAGCCGCGAAAACCCCCGTTGCCCGGCGCGAAAGTGTCGTACCCCACCCGTAACGTGGGCTTAACACCGACGACCGAAGGAGGACGACCGTGGCCGACCGTGTGCCGCTGGACTTCGACCCGCCGGTTCGTCAGCTGAGAGCATTGCTGCTGGGAGTTGACGACAACGAGCTGACCGCGCCGACACCGTGTGACGATTGGACGGTCGCCGCCCTGCTCGACCATCTGATGGGCCTGGCCTACGCCTTCACGCAGGCCGCCCGCAAGCGCACCGACACCCCCGGCGCCGACGGGCCGCCGCCGCAGCCTTCCGCCCAGCGGCTCTCCCGGCACTGGCGCAGCCGCCTGCCGGTCCTCCTCGAAGACCTTGCCACGGCGTGGAAAGACCCGGCCGCCTGGACGGGCACGGCTACCGCGGGCGGCGCGACCATGCCGGCGACCGCCATGGGCACCGTCGCCATGAACGAGCTGATCATGCACAGCTGGGATCTCGCGCGGGCCACCGGCCAGGACTATGCGGCCGACCCGCGCACGCTCGAGGTGCTGCTCGAGTTTCTCTCCCAGGGGCCGTCCGAGGGCGTCCCGGGCATGTTCGGGCCGGCGATCCCGGCCGACCCCGAGGACGAGCTGCTCCAGCAGGTCCTGTGCCGGGCCGGCCGCAACGCCCGCTGGCGCCCGCCCCGCAACCCGGAACTGCCCGTGATCCCGGCCGCCTGACGGCCAACGCCCGTCTCAGCCGCCTGACGGTCAACGCCCGTCTCAGCGGCCTGACGGTCAACGCCCGTCTCAGCGGCCTGACGGTCAACGCCCGTCTCAGCGGCCTGACGGTCAACGCCCGTCTCAGCCGCCTGACGGTCAACGCCCGTCTCAGCCGCCTGACGGCCAACGCCCGTCTCAGTTGCTGTCGCCCGACGACCCGGAACCGGAGTGCGTGCCCGCGCGGGCGCCGGAGTGAGAGCCGGAGTGCGAGCCGGAGTCGGAGTGCGAGTCCGAGCTGGTGTGGGAGTCGGAGTGGGAGTCCGAGCCGGAGTGGGACCGCGAGCCGGAGTGCGAACCTGAGTGGGAGTCGGAGTGCGAGTCCGCGTGCGAGCCGGAGTGGGAACCCGAGTCCGAGTGGGAACCCGAGTCCGAGTGGGAACCGGAGCCGGAGTCCGCGGCTGATTCTGAGCCCGAGCCGGAATCGGAGCGGCTGTCGGAGGTGCTGTGCCGGTCCGAGTCGCGGCTGTCGGGGTCGTGGCCGCCGTAGGTCAGCGCGTGGGAGGGCGGCGTGAACTTCAGTTTCGGCTGGCCCTTCAGCGCGTCCCGCAGCGTCTCCGCGAGCGTGTATTTCGAGATCGTCGACCGGCCGGAACCGACGTTGTCGTTGGAGTTGTCCGGGTCGGCGACGAAGGCGGCCGCGGCCAGCTGCGGGGTGAAGCCGCAGAACCAGGCCGTGCGGTTGTTGTCGGTCGTGCCGCTCTTGCCGGCGACCGGGCGGTGCAGCGTCGCGTACACCATCGGCGACGTCTGCCACCCGCCGCAGCTGCCCTTCGACGCGCCGTACCCGGTCACGCAGCCGGCGGCGTCCGTCGCTGCCCGGGCCACGTCGGGGCTGAAGGCCCGATGGCATCGCGGCGCCGCGATCAGTTTGCCCTGGAAGGTGGCGTTGGAGCCGTCCCGGTTCTTGATCGAGCGGACCGGCAGCGGCTCGCAGTAGGCGCCGTCGGCGGCGACCGTGGCGAACACGTTGGCCATCTCGATCGGCTGGACGTCGCTGACGCCGAGCGTGAACGCGCCCCAGCCGGCGGAGTGTTCCGGTGACGCCAGTTCCTTGTCGATGCCGGTGCGCCACTGCAGGCCGAGTCGCTCCGCCATGGCCACCGCCTTGTCGGCGCCGACTTTTTCTTCCAGCTGTACGAAGTACGTGTTGACCGATTTGCCGAAGCCGCTCCACATTGTCTGCGTGCCGGTCATGCCCTGGCTGGAGTTCTTCGGGCACCAGCGGTGGCCGCACGCGGCCGGTCCGGGCGCCACGATGTATTTCGACACGTACTGCGGTGGGCTGTAGAAGGACGTGCTCAGTGGCATCCCGGATTCCAGCGCGGCCAGCATGGTGAAGATCTTGAAGGTGGAGCCGGCCTGGTAGCCGGACATGGTGCCGCCGCCGAGGAGCGGGTTGACCGTGTTCGGATAGTTGCCCTTGGCGTGTTTCCGCTTCGACGGGTCGCTGTGTTTGCCGTTGTGCGACTGGTCCAGCGAGTACGTCCGGTTGACCGCCATGCTGACGATCCGCCCGGTGCCCGGTTCGATCACCACCTGGCCGTGGGCGTACTTGCTGCGCTTCTTCTCCTTGGCGAGGATGTGCTTCATCGCCGAGGCCTGGATGGACGGGTCGATCGACGTGATCACGGTGTAGCCGCCGCGGCGCAGGTTCTCCTCGCGTTCGACCGGGTTGCGGCCGAAGGCCGGCTGCCGCATCCACCAGTCTTTGAAGTAGTCGCAGAAGAAGCCCCAGTCGTTGTGCTTCTCCGAGATCGACACGCAGTCGTTGGGCGGCGTGCTCAGATGCAGGGTGATCTTCGCCTTTTTCGCGGCGAGGGCCTGGGCCGGGGTGATCGAGCCCATCTTCTGCATCTGGTCGAGCACGTAGTTGCGGCGGGAGATGGCCGCGCTCTGGTTGTGGCTCGCCGGGTCGAAGGCGGAGGGTGCTTTGACCAGGCCGGCCAGCAGGGCCGCCTGCCCGAGGTCGAGGTCCTTGGGCAGTTTGGAGAAGAAGATCTGGGAGGCGGCGTAGACGCCGTACGCGCGGTGCCCGAAGTAGGCCGCGTTGAGGTACCGCTCGAGGATGTCCTGTTTCGACATGCGCTTTTCGACTTCGAGCGCGAGCCGCATCTCCCGGATCTTGCGCCCGGTGGTCTGTTCGGTCGCGTCCAGCGCCTCCTGCGGGGTCTTCGCCGCGTCGCGCAGGGCCATCCGCACGTACTGCATGGTCAGCGTGGACGCGCCCTGGGAGACGCCGCCGGCCTGCTGGTTGGCGACGAATGCGCGGGCCACGCCTTTCGCGTCGACGCCGTGGTGCTCGTAGAACCGGCTGTCCTCGGACGCCACGATCGCCTCGGTGATGTACGGCGACATGTTCTGGATCTTGGTTTGTTTGCGGTACTCCTCGTAGAACGTGGTCAGCAGGGTGCGACCGTCCCGGGCGTACACGTAGGTGGTCTGCGCGTTGGGCACGACGGTGAGTTCGTCCGGCATGTTCTGCAGGGCGTGGGCGCCGGCGTTGATGCCGATGCCGGCGAGGGCGGTGAGGGGGTAGGCGAGGCCGGCCACGACGAGGCTCGCGATCAGCCCGGCTCGGATGAGGGGTGCGACTTTTCCGGCTGACACCCCTCGAAGGTATGGCAAAAGGGCTCACATCCGGACGGAACGGCCGAACATGAGAGAACCCACAGCCAAGACCGGACGAAACGGCCCAAAGAGGCAGCCGGAACGGGGTCCGTCATGCTTGGTGGCATGACGATCGACCTCGGACACCACGGTGACGCGGAGGTGGGCGCCGGTCTGATCGATCTCGCCGTCAACGTGCGGCACGCGCCGATGCCCGAGTGGCTTTCCGCGCCGTTGGTGCGGTCGTTGGGCGGGCTCGCCGCGTACCCGGAAAATGCGCAAGCCGTCGCCGCCGTGAGCGAGAGGCATCGCCGCGACCGGGACGAGGTCCTTCTGACCGCCGGCGCCGCCCAGGCGTTCGTGCTGCTCGCGCAGGCGTTGCGCGGAGCGCGGCGCCCGGTCGTGATCCACCCGCAGTTCACCGAACCCGAGGCCGCCCTGCGCAACGCCGGGCATGAGGTCGAACGCGTGATCTTGTCGGAGGCCCGGGGGTTCCGGCTCGACGCCTCGCTGGTGCCCGAGGACTCCGACCTCGTTTTTGTGGGCAATCCGACCAATCCGACGTCGGTGCTGCACCCGGCCGAGGAGATCGCGAAGCTGGCCCGGCCCGGGCGGGTGCTCGTCGTCGACGAGGCATTTTCGGACACGACCTATCGGCCGGGGTTCGCCGGCGAGCCGGAGTCGCTGGCCGGCCGCCGCGATCTTCCCGGTCTGGTGGTGCTGCGCAGCCTGACCAAGACGTGGGGCCTGGCCGGTCTGCGCATCGGCTATCTGCTCGGCCCGGCCGATCTGCTGCCCCGGCTGGCCGCCGCGCAGCCGCTTTGGCCCGTCTCGACGCCGGCTCTCGCCGCCGCGATCGCCTGCTCCTCGCCGGCCGCGGTCGCCGCCGAGCGAACGATCGCCGCGAGCCTGGCCGGCGATCGCGCTCACCTGGTGGGACGGCTGGGCCGGGTGCCGAAACTCACGGTCGCGGGTGCTCCCGCAAGTGCCTTTCTTTCGGTACGCCTGGACGGGGCGGCCAAAATCCGCCACGAGCTACGTCGACGTGGCTATGCCGTGCGCCGCGGCGACACCTTCCCCGGGCTGGGCGTCGACTGGCTGCGGCTGGCCGTGCGCGACACTGCCACCACCGACGCATTCGTCGACGTCCTGACCGCAGTGCTGGAGGAACGACCGTGACCCTGGAGACGACCATCGAGGCCATTCGGCCCGCGGACGAGGCAGCCATGACGGCGGCCCGCGAGCTGCAGGCGCGGCTGACCAAGCCGGCCGGTTCGCTGGGCGCGCTCGAGGAGTTGTCGGTGCGCCTGGCCGGGCTGGCCGGCGTCTGCCCGCCGCCGATGCCCGAGCCGGCCACCGTCGCCGTCTTCGCGGGCGACCACGGCGTGCACGCCCAGGGCGTCAGCCCCTGGCCGCAGGAGGTCACCGCCCAGATGGTGGCCAACTTCGTGGCCGGCGGCGCGGTCGTCAACGCGTTCGCCCGGCAGGCCGGCGCCGAGGTCATGGTGATCGACATCGGCGTCTCGATCCCCCTTCACGGCGGCCCGAACCTCCTCGACGCCAACGTGCGCCGGGGCACCCGCGACATGACCGCCGAGGCCGCCCTGACCCGCGACGAGGCCCGGTCCGCGGTCGAGGTCGGCATCGCGGTCGCCGACCAGCTGGTCGCGGCCGGCGCGAAGTGCCTGCTCACCGGCGACATGGGCATCGCCAACACGACTCCCGCGGCGGCGCTGACCGCGGTCTTCACCGGTGCCGGCCCGGCCGCCGTGACCGGCCGCGGCACCGGCATCGACGACACGATGCTCGGGCACAAGACCGCGGTGATCGCGGCCGCACTCGACCGGCACGCCCCCGACAGGACCGACCCGCTGGGTGTCCTCGCCGCGGTCGGCGGGCTCGAGCACGCCGCGCTGACCGGCTTCATCCTCGGCGCGGCCGCCCACCGCGTGCCGGTGATCGTCGACGGCGTGATCGCCGCGTCGGCCGCGCTGGCCGCCGCCGCGTTCGCCCCCGACGCGGTCGCCGCGATGATCGCCGGGCACCGCTCGGCCGAGCCGGGCGCGTCGGTCGCCCTCGCCCACCTCGGCCTCGAGCCGCTGATCGACCTCGGCATGCGTCTGGGCGAGGGCAGTGGCGCGGTGCTCGCTTTGCCGGTCGTCGCGTCGGCCGTGCGCGTGCTGCACGAGGTCGCCACGTTCGACTCGGCCGGGGTGTCGGAGAAGTGAGTCTCTATCCGCTCGCTCTGCGGCTCGAGGGCCGCCGGGTGCTGGTGGTCGGCGGCGGGGCCGTCGCGACCCGCCGGGTTCCGGCGCTGCTCTCGTCGGGCGCGCAGGTCGAGATCGTCGCGCCTGCACTGACCCCGGCGCTGCAGGGTTACGTCGACGCCGGCCGCCTGTCCTGGAGCGCCCGGCGGTTCGAGCCGGCCGACGTCGACGGGGCGTGGCTGGTCCAGGTGGCGATCGACGACGCGACGGCGGCGGCCGAGGTGAGTGCGGCGGCGGAGGCCCGCCGCGTTTTCTGCGTACGCGCGGACGACCGTGACGCCGCGACCGCGTGGACGCCGGCCGTGACCCGGCACGGCCCGGTGACCGTGGCGGTGACCGACGGGGGTGACCGGCGGCGGGCGATGGCCGTGCGCGATCTGGTCGCCGCTTCCCTGTTGTCCTCGCCGCCGGCCTCTTCCGACTACAAGGGTGTCGCCCTGGTCGGGGCCGGTCCGGGCGATCCGGAGCTGATCACGGTCAAGGGGCGGCGGCTGCTCGCCGCGGCCGACGTGGTGGTGGCCGATCGCCTGGCGCCCGGCATGCTCCTGGGCGAACTGCGGCCGGAGGTCGAGTTCGTCGACGCGGCCAAGATTCCGTACGGGCCGCAGAAGGCCCAGGAGGAGATCAACCGGGTCCTGGTCGAACGGGCCCAGGAGGGCAAGTTCGTCGTCCGGCTCAAGGGCGGCGACCCGTTCGTCTTCGGCCGCGGCGGCGAGGAGATGATCGCCTGCGCCCAGGCCGGCGTGCCGGTTCTGGTCGTGCCCGGCGTGACCAGTTCGATCGCGGCGCCCGGCCTGGCCGGCATCCCGGTCACCCACCGCGGCGTCGCCCACGAGTTCACCGTGGTCTCCGGCCACGTCTCCCCGGACAACCCGGCCTCGTTGGTCGACTGGCCGGCTCTGGCCCGGCTGCGCGGCACCCTGGTCGTGCTGATGGGGATGAAAAATCTGCCGGCGATCGCCTCCCGGCTGATCGCTGAGGGCCGCTCGTCCTCGACGCCGGTCGCCGTCATCCAGGAGGGTTCCACCGAACGCCAGCGGTCCCTGCGGAGCACCCTCGGCTCGGTCGCGGCCGACGTGCGGACGGCGGCGATCGGGCATCCGGCGGTCGTGGTGATCGGCGAGGTGGTTGATTCAGTGACAGTGGGGTAACTCACAGAAATGGATGGGCGACCACGGATGATATTGACCGGCGTCGTGCTGGACGCACCGGACGCCAACGAACTGGCGGCGTTCTACCGCCGGCTGCTGGGCTGGGACGTACTCAAGGACGAGCCGAACTGGGTCATGCTGAGCGCGCCGGGCGGCGGTCCCGGGCTCTCCTTCCAGACCGCCAGCCTTTACCGCCGGCCGGTGTGGCCGCCCGGACCGGACGACCCGCCGACGAGCATGCATCTCGACATCCAGGTCGACGACCTGGACGAGGCGGGACGCCACGCCGCGGCGGCCGGCGCGACCCTGGCGGACTATCAGCCACAAGACGGCGTCCGGGTCTACATCGACCCGGACGGCCATCCGTTCTGCCTCTACATCTAGGACTCCTGGGTCTCGCCGCCCAGCTCGTCGAGGAACGTGCGGGCCCACTGGGCGACGTCGTGCGTGCGCAGGTGCCGCTGCATGACCCGCATGCGGCGCTTGAGCTCGACCGGCTCGGCCGCGACGGCCCGCAGCAGGGCGTCCTTGACCCCGTCCGGGTCGTGCGGATTGCACAGGAACGCCTGGCGGAGCTCGGTCGCCGCGCCGGCGAACTCGCTGAGCACCAGCGCGCCGCCGGTGTCGGCCCGGCAGGCCACGTACTCCTTGGCGACCAGGTTCATGCCGTCGCGCAGCGGGGTCACCATCATGACGTCGGCCGCCACGTACATCGCGGCGAGCTCCTGCTTGCTGTACGACTGGTGCAGGTAGTGCACGGCCGGCACGCCGACCCGGGCGAACTCGCCGTTGATCCGGCCGACCTCGCGCTCGACCTTGACCCGCAGCGTCTGATAATGCTCGACGCGCTCGCGGCTCGGGGTCGCCACCTGCACCATCACCGCGTCGCCGACCTTGAGCTTGCCGTCGTGCAGCAGCTCGCGGAACGCCTTGAGCCGCAGCTCGATGCCCTTGGTGTAGTCGAGCCGGTCGACGCCCAGGATGATCGTCCTGGGGTCACCCAGCTCGGCCCGGATCTCCTTGGCCCGGGCCTGCACCTTGGGGTCGGCCGCCATCCGCTCCATCTCGCGGGTGTCGATGCTGATCGGGAAGGCGCCCGCCTTGACCTTGCGGCCGTCGACCTGGATCGACTGCCCCTCGTAGCGCAGGCCGAGCAGGTGGCGGGCCAGGCGTACGAAGTTCTGCGCCGCCAGCCGCTGCTGGAAGCCGACCAGGTCGGCGCCGAGCAGGCCGCGCAGCACCTCGGCCCGGAACGGCATCTGCATGAACAGCTCGATCGGCGGGAACGGGATGTGCAGGAAGAACCCGATGCGCAGGTCGGGGCGCAGCTCCCGAAGCATCGAGGGCACCAGCTGGAGCTGGTAGTCCTGCACCCAGACGGTCGCGCCGTCGTCGGCGACCTCGGCCGCGGCCCGCGCGAAACGCTGGTTGACCAGCCGATAGGAGTCGCGCCAGCGACGCTTGTAAACCGGCGTCTCGACCGCGTCGTGGTAGAGCGGCCAGATCGTGGCGTTGGACTGGCCCTCGTAGTAGCGCTCGAGTTCCTCGGCGCTGAGTGGGACCGGGTGGATGCGGACGCCCTCGAGCTCGAACGGCTCGGGGGCGTCACCGGTGCCGCCGGCCCAGCCGATCCAGGTGCCGCCGTGCTCGGTCAGCACCGGGTGCAGCGCCGTGACCAGGCCACCTGGACTCGTGCGCCATTGACGCTCCCCGTCGCCGGTGGTGACCTCATCGACGGGCAGACGGTTCGCAACTACGACGAAGGAACTTCGTTCGGCCACGCTGAGTGCACCTCCGGGTCGTTTCTGTTCCCACGGAGAGCCTACTGTGCGTAGTACCCGCCGGGTGCGCCCAGTACCGCATGGCTTTGATAGACCTCAGTAGCAGCCGGATGCCATCCTGGGCGCGTGACATCGTCCGTTGATCTTTTCCCGCCGAGGCGGCCACTGTTCTTCCCTGTGGTCATCGCCACGGTATTTCTTACGATCATCGGAATGACCGCCGGCTACGTGCTCGGCGAGCGTCACCGCCGCGACGACCCCTCCCAGCAGTCCCAGCAGTCCCAGCAGACGCAGGTCGCCGGCCCGGCGACGCAGTCGGTGGTCACCGCCTCGCCGGCCCCCTCGATCAGCGGCACCGCGTGCCCGTCAGCGGCCCAGGCCGCGGCTTCCGCCCTCGGCAAGGGCGGTCTCAGCCAGGTCCTGATGATCAAGACGAACAACGGCTCGACCATCTGGATCTGCGAAGATCCGAACGGTGGCCTCTACTACCAGAGTCACACCCTGGTCAACGGCCAGGACCTGGCGCTGGTCCAGAACTACAACGGCCTCTTCCTGCCCGGCGTGACCGCCACCGACACGGGCTACGTGGTGCTCGACCAGAAGAAGGACCGGTTCACGGTGACCCGCAAGAGCCTGCAGATCGAGTTCGCCGACGGCCGCCACGAGTCGTACACCGCCACCTCCGCCGTCGGGTGAACAGGGGAATCGCGGGGCCCCGGGCGGGGTTGTCGTAAGGAGCCGGAGCGGACCTGGAAAGATTGCCTGAGCATTCGGCATCAGTTTCCGCATTTCTTCCGGCACCACACATCGATCACGGAGGTAGGGCACAACCGTGGCCCAGTACATCTACGTCCTGGAAAAGGCGCGCAAGGCGCACGGCGACAAGGTCGTTCTCGACAATGTGACGCTGAGCTTCCTGCCGGGCGTCAAGATCGGTGTGGTCGGTCCGAACGGCGCCGGTAAGTCCAGCCTGCTGAAGATCATGGCGGGAATCGACCAGGTCAGCAACGGCGAGGCCCGGCTGATGCCCGGCTATACCGTCGGCATGCTGGCCCAGGAACCGCCGCTCAACGACGCCAAGACCGTCCTCGGCAACATCGAGGAGGCGGTCGCGGAGACCAAGGCCAAGCTCGAGCGGTTCAACAAGATCGCCGAACAGATGGCCACCGACTACACCGACGAGCTGATGGACGAGATGGGCAAGCTCCAGGAGGAGCTCGACCACTCCAACGCGTGGGACGTCGACTCGCAGCTCGAGCTGGCGATGGACGCACTGCGCTGCCCGCCGCCGGACGCCGACGTCACCCAGCTCTCCGGTGGTGAGCGCCGCCGGGTCGCGCTCTGCAAGCTGCTCCTCGAGGCGCCCGACCTGCTGCTGCTCGACGAACCCACCAACCACCTCGACGCCGAGAGCGTGAGCTGGCTGGAGCAGCACCTGTCCAAGTACGCCGGCACGGTCATCGCGATCACCCACGACCGGTACTTCCTCGACAACGTGGCGACGTGGATCCTCGAGCTGGACCGGGGCCACGCCTACCCCTACGAGGGCAACTACTCGACCTACCTCGACAAGAAGGCAGCCCGCCTGAAGTTGCAGGGCCGCAAGGACCAGAAGCTGCAGAAGCGCCTCACCGATGAACTCGAGTGGGTCCGGTCCAACGCGAAGGCCCGCCAGACCAAGTCGAAGGCGCGCCTCGAGCGGTACGAGGAGATGGCCACCGAAGCGGAGAAGACCCGCAAGCTCGACTTCGAGGAGATCCAGATCCCGCCGGGCCCGCGCCTGGGCGACACGGTCATCGAAACCAAGGATCTGACCAAGGGCTTCGACGGCCGTACGCTCATCGACCATCTGTCGTTCTCGCTGCCGCGTAACGGCATCGTCGGCATCATCGGCCCGAACGGCGTCGGCAAGACCACGCTGTTCAAGACCATCGTCGGGCTGGAGCAGCCGGACGACGGCACAGTGCGCATCGGTGAGACCGTGCAGCTTTCCTACGTCGACCAGAACCGGTCCGGCCTGGACGGCACCAAGACGGTGTGGGAAGTCGTCTCGGACGGGCTCGACCACCTGATGGTCGGCAAGGTCGAGATGCCGTCCCGGGCGTACGTCGCGGCGTTCGGCTTCAAGGGCCCTGACCAGCAGAAACCGGTCAAGGTGCTGTCCGGCGGCGAGCGTAACCGGCTCAACCTCGCGATGACGCTGAAGATCGGCGGCAACGTGCTCCTGCTCGACGAGCCGACCAACGACCTCGACGTCGAGACCCTCTCCAGCCTGGAGAACGCGCTGCTCGAGTTCCCCGGCTGCGCCGTGATCATCTCCCACGACCGGATGTTCCTCGACCGGGTCGCCACCCACATGCTCGCGTGGGAGGGCACCGACGAGGACCCCGACAAGTGGTTCTGGTTCGAGGGCAACTTCGACGCGTACGAGAAGAACAAGATCGACCGCCTCGGTGCCGACGCGGCCCGTCCGCACCGGGTCACCTACCGCAAGCTGACCCGTGACTGACAGATTCATCCACGACGTTCCCGTGCGCTGGTCCGACATGGACGCGTACGGGCACGTCAACAATGCGCGCTTCCTCACGCTGTACGAGGAGGCGCGCGTTGCCATGTTCTTCGTGGGCGCGCGCAAGCACGGCCTCGGGTCGTTCGAGGAGGGCATCGTCGTCGCCCGCCACGAGATCGACTACCTGCGCCCGGTCAACTACAGCGAGCCGGTGCGGGTCGAGATCTGGATCTCCGAGCTGCGGGCGGCGGCGTTCACCGTCTCGTACGAGCTGTTCGACGCGGGCGTGCTGGCCAGCCGGGCCAAATCGATCTGCGTCCCCTACAACCTGGCCGAGGGCCATCCGCGCCGGCTCAACCAGACCGAGCGCGACTTCCTCGCGCCGTACTACTCCGGATGACCGCGCACGGCCTGGCCGGGGTCGCCGACGCCGGGGCCTTCCTGGCCCGGCTGGTCCGGCTCGACCCGGCCGCGCCGGTCCGCCTCAGGTCGTCGGGCGGCCGAACCGCCTTGTGGGCCCGCCTTCCCTGGGAGGTGCTGGTGACCCGCGAGGTGGCGGGGACCGGGCCGGGCGATGCGACGGTCTCGGCCTCCGAACTGCTGTCGGTGCTGGCCAAGGGCGGTGACACGCTGCCTGCTCTTCGCGACGCGCAGTGGCGCTGGCCGCTGCCGCCCGCCTCGGCTCTCACCGTGGAGTCCGTTTCCGGCGCCGAACTCGCGCGCCTGGCCGCCGCGGCGGCCGGCACGCTTCGCGAGGTCGCGGCGGGCGCGCTCGGCGATCGGGCGATCGGCCAGAGAGCTGTACGCGATGCGCTCCTCGATCATGTCGCGTTGACCGTGACGCCGTCCGCCGGTGAGCCGGTCGAGGTGTCCCAGCGACTCGTTCAGGCGATCTCCCGCATGGGTTTCCTCGGACCGGACGGAGTGGACAGTCCCGAGACCCGGGTCCGGACAGCCGGAAAATGGGTGGGTCTTTCTGCACCATATGGAGTTGCGTGGCTACAGAAAGTCAATAAATTGGCCGTTGTGCCTATAGGTGTACACCCGATCGGGTGATGGAGGATCGGACAACCGGATCCGCCCTCCCGTTGGGGGGATGACCTCCGCGACCTGTACGGGTACCGTCGGCCCTCGGATCCAGTCGCTACGTCCGGCGACCAGGTCCGCTGGGGAGTGAGGTGCACAACGATGCCGTGGTGGTCATGGCGTCCGGGTTCGGCCGGGGGCAACGGATCGGATACCGACGAAAATTCCTCGGTGCGCAGCACCGTCCGCGTCGGGGTCCCTGCCCAACGTGAGCCGAGCCGGGTCATAGTTCCGGCGACCGAGCTGCCGAAGGCGGCCGAGCTGGCCAAGACGGAGGACACGGAGCACGTCTCCGAGGTCACCCTGGCCCGCATCGGCAAGGCGCTCGACCTGCTCGACATCCGATACCTGGCCGACGGGGGCGGCAGCCTCCTCGCCATGTGGGAGCGGCACGCGGTGCTGTTCACCCTGGAAGGCCCCGACGACGAGATCCTGGTGATGCGCGCCCGCCCGCACGCCACGGTCCCGCCCGACTGGGCCGACCGCGCCTACCGCATCGTCAACGAGTGGAACCACACGAGGCGCTTCTGCAAGGCTTACGTCGGCGACCCGACCGAGCGCGGCCAGCTGCCGATC
The DNA here is from genome assembly GCF_044455125.1 of Actinoplanes sp. NPDC051343. Taxonomy (NCBI): domain Bacteria; kingdom Bacillati; phylum Actinomycetota; class Actinomycetes; order Micromonosporales; family Micromonosporaceae; genus Actinoplanes; species Actinoplanes sp. NPDC051343. The sequence goes on along the minus strand of NZ_JBITEL010000005.1, from coordinate 37,021 downwards.
TACGCCGAAATGCAGGTCCCCTTAGCCTCCGGCGCCCACGACGCCCTGGTAGTCGAAATGCTCGACTGCGGCGCCGCAGTCGCCACCTCATTCGTCGATTGGCTCCACGACGAGGGTGCCCTGCTGTAGTTTGCTGGCTCCGCTGTACTTTCTGGCTCCGCTCTACTTTCTGGCTCCGCTCTACTTTCTGGCTCCGCTTCGCTCCGCGGGCGATTGCCTCGGATCCGGTGTCATCGGAGATGATTCTCTGCCACCCGCAAACCCGGCGGGCGTCAGAGAATCAGCTGCGATAACACCGGCGGCAATCGCCGACCGTCGCCGTTGACTTGGCGTCCCGCCCGAGGGTAAGCGCGAGAATTTCCGCGTTCGGGGCGTCAGTTGACGCCTCACCCAACAACCTGTGCCGTTGCGCCCCGACGATCGCTGTTCTACAGAACGGCCATGCCACAGAACGGTCGCGCTTTGCCCCGCTGATGAGTTGGAGCCGGTTTTCCGCCACCGCCGGGTTTGCGGCGCCGGAAAACCGGCTCCAACTCATCAGCTTCCCAGGGGCAAAGCGCCGCGGAGCGAAGCGGAGCCAGCAAATTCAGCAAACCGAACCACCCAGCCCGGCCGTTCTGGGGTGTGCCGGTCCGGTGCACCCGGCCGTTCTCAGCCCAGCCGGTCCGGTGCACCCGGCCGTTCTCAGCCCAGCCGGTCCGGTGCACCCGGCCGTTCTCAGCCCAGCCGGTCCGGTGGGCGCGGCCGTTCTGGGGTGTGCCGGTCCGGTGGGCTCGGCCGTTCTCAGCCCAGCCGGTCCGGTGCGCCCGGCCGTTCTCAGCCCAGCCGGTCCGGTGAGTCTGGCCAATCTCCGCCGAGCCGGTCCATCCAGCCCGGCGAATCTCGGCCGAGCCGGTCCGGTCAGCCCGGCCAATCTCAGCCCAGCCGACCCGCCCGGCCCGGCCGATCTCGGCCAGCCCGCCAATCTCAGCTGAGCGGGAACATGCCCACGCGGCCGTGGTACTCGTGGCCCAGCTCGTCGGTGTCCGAGCCGACCACCAGGCCGTGCGGGGTCACGAGGAAGGCGCGTACGCCCACCCCGCGTGCCCGGGTCGGGTTCCAGGACAGGGCCCGCCCGGTGGACGGGTTGACCGCGCCGATGCCGGGCCGCGCCACCGCGCCTGGCCCGGGGCCTTTGGCGTCGGTGCCGTACGGGTTGTCGAAGTAGCGCTGGTGGCCGCCCAGGTAGACCGCGGCGCCGGTGACCGCCACCGCGTAGAGCGAGTCTCCGCCGGTGCGCTGCACCCAGATCGGGTTGTGGCGGCCGCCGCCGGTCGTTTCGAACCGGGCCGCCGAGTCGCAGAGTTTGTCCGGCGCGGAGGCACGGCCGGTCGCGGCGACCACGAAGTATGACCCGTCGGGCGAGAATTTCACCTGCCGCAGGTAGGTGTCGAAGCCTTTCATGCAGGCCGGCCGGTACGCGTCGGTGTACCAGCTGGTCAGGGCCGCGGTGGGGCCGGAGATGTCGAACATCGCGATCTGGGTGCGGTCGTATCCGCTCGCCTTGAGCAGGGCGCCGACGGCGACCAGTTTGTGGCCGTCGGGCGAGATGTCGAAGTGCTCGACGCGGGTGCGGCTCAGCCCGGGTGCGGACAGTTTGGCGTCGAAGCTGCTGTCGACGGTGCCGGTGGTCGCGCTGAGGCGGGCCAGGCCGGCCCGGTTGACGCCGTTGATCGCCGAGAACGTTCCACCGGCGTACAGCTGGGAACCGCGCACCGCGAGCGACCGCACGTCGCCCCAGTTGATTTTGGCGCTGAAGGCGCGGGCCCGGTCGCCGTCGAGGCCGATGTGGGCGATGCCGCGCGAGGTGGCCCCGTCGACGGTCTTGAACGCGCCGCCCAGGTAGACCGTGTCGTCGGCGCCGGCGGCGAGTGAGTAGACGGCGCCGTCGACTTCGGGGGCGAATGAGCTGATCGCGCCGGTGTAGACGTTGAACGCGAAGACGTTCCGGCGGGCGTAGGTCTGCCGGCGGGACCTGTCGGCGACCTTGGTGAAGGCGCCGCCGACGACGACCTCGTCGCCGACCAGGGCCAAGCTCCAGACCGTGCCGTCGAGCACGTTCGGGGTGAAGTCGACCGGGTTGGCCGAGACCACGGAGGACTGGGCGAGGTCGGCCGCTGCGGGCAGCGCGCCGGCGGTCGCTAGGGCGACGGCGGCTGCGGTAGCGGCGGCGAACAGGCGGCGACGCATGGGGCGGCTCCTGACGCGATACCCGACAAGTCGGGCGTAAATGAATTGTCACCCAGCAAACGAGTGACTTGCGTCAGGAGTCACTATCTAGCTGTTGACCATGAAATAGGCGGCGCGCTCCAGGTAGTCCCACAGGGCGGTGTGGTGGGGCTCGGGCAGGTTCAGCGAGTCGACCGCATCGCGCATGTGCTTGAGCCAGGCGTCGCGGGCCGCCTCGTCGACCACGAACGGCGCGTGCCGCATGCGCAGCCGCGGGTGGCCGCGGGTCGACGAGTACGTGTTGGGGCCGCCCCAGTACTGCATGAGGAAGAGGGTCAGGCGGTCGGCGGCCGGGCCGAGGTCCTCTTCCGGGTACATCGGGCGGAGCAGCGGATCATCGGCGACGCCGGAGTAGAAGCGGTCGACGAGACGGCGGAAGAAAGGCTCGCCACCGACGGCGTCGTAGAAGCTGGCCTCTTCGGGAGCGGGTGTCGTCACCTGTCCATCCTGCCAGGCGGTCAGGTGCGCTCCGGTGTGACGCTCGTCGGCACCGGCAGGGCCGTGGTCTCGGCGGAATGGCGGGGCGGCCCGTGGTGCTCGGGGGCGGCCTCGACCGACGGGGGAGCGGCGTGCCGGGGAACGTGCGGGAGGCCGGTGGCCGCCTCGTCGGTGGCCCTGCGGAACGACTCCCGGCTCGGCCAGCGGGCGACCAGGAACGCCATCACCGCGGTTCCGCCGATGCTCCACACGCCAACCACCAGCGGCAGCGAGAAGTCGTTGGCCAGCCAGCCGGTCGCCATCACGCCGACGAATTGACTCAGCTGCATGCCGGTCTGCATCACGCCGTACGCACGGGCGCGGAAGCCGTGCGGCAGGATCAGCACGAACTTGCTGTTCAGGGTCGGTGACAGCCCGCCTTGGGCAATGCCGGAGAAGGCGACCAGCACCGCCGCGACCGGCGGCCGAGGACCGGCCAGCGCGGGCACCAGGATGAGCGTGGAGGCCACGGCCAGCGGGCGGATCAGCCGGTCGCGCCACTCCGGGCCGGCGAACCGGCCGCAGATCAGGCCGCCGATCACGAAGCCGATCGGGCCGGCCGCCATGATCAGCCCCTGGTCGAGGCCGCGGGTGGTGGCGTCCGGGTCGCCCTGCGCGGCCCAGGCGGCGGCGAGCCCTTCGGGCACGATCGCGAACATCGTCAACACGAAGATCAAAATCGCGATCGACCGCAGGGTTTCGCGGCCGAAGACCACCCGGAAACCCTCGGCCGATTCCCGCAACAGGTGAGTGCGTTTGTCACGGTCCCGGGCGGACGGCCGCGAGCGTACGCCGGAAGCAATCAGTGCCGCCGAGATCGCGAACGTCACCACGTCGATCATCAGGGCGAACTGCGGGTTGATCGCGGTCGCCAGCGCGGCGCCGGCGAGGTAGCCGACGACCTGCGCGGACTGGGTGGTGGTCGCGTTGGTCGCGATCGCCATCGGCATCTGCTCGCGCTTCATCAGCAGCGGCAGCAGGGCCGACCGGGCGGCCTGGGTGGGCGGTGCGCCGAGGCTGGCCACGAACAGCAGCACCAGCATGGCCCAGATCGGCAGGTGCGGGATGAGCAGCAGCCCGATGAGCACCATGCGGGACACGTCGCAGGTGATCAGCACCGTGCGGTAGGGGTAGCGCTCGGCCAGCGCCGACAGCACGGTGCCGCCGACCACCCAGGGGAGGAAGTTGATCGCGAACGAGGCGGCGGAGAGGAGGACCGAGTGGCTCTGCTGATAGACGAGGACGGTGATCGCGGCCCGGGCCAGATAGTCGCCGACCCAGTTCACCAGCAGCGAGAAATAGATCGCCCGGTATTCGACGACGGCGAAGACGTCGCGAAAGGTTACTGGACGCTTCCGCTCCGTCACCGCAGCAGTATCCTTTGCTGCCGGGGCAGAGGGGTCTTCGGACACCAGGTCCTCCATCGATCTCGGTGGCTCGCCGGGTCGCGGCGTTTCACCGGGCACGCCCCCGCGATGGATCTTGACGGGAACGTGATGCCGCATGTGCAGATGCTCAAGCGGATTCTGCCCGATCGTCCGAGTCGATGCTAGGGCGGCTGCCGAGGATTATCGGCCGTTCGGCCGAGGCAGGGCATCCCCCGGATGACTAAAACGCAGGTCAGAGACCCCCTTCGGGGGACCGTCCGGACTCCGGTGGAGTGTATTCCGGCGGAATTGCGGATCGCGGAACCAATCGAGAGGCGGCGATGCGTTCGGAGAGCCCGGTGTTCTCCAGCGACTCGGTCAGCGCCTGCTGCAGCGCCCGCTGCACGGTGACCCGGGCGTCCGCGGTGGTCTTGGCGATCGTGCGGATGACCGCGCCGTCGACCGTCAACTGCTCGACACCGACCACGGTCGGCGGCTCCAGGAACTCGCTCTGGTGCTCGGGCTCGGCGGCCACCCGTTCGGCGGCCCGGCGCAGCACCGCGCTGGCCGTCTCCGAGTTCACGAACCCGATCGGCACGTCGACCACGACCATCGACCAGCCCTGGCTCTTGTTGCCGACCCGGACGATCTCGCCGTTGCGGATGTACCAGAGCACGCCCCGGGAGTCCCGGACCGTCGTGATCCGCAGGCCGACCGTCTCGACCACCCCGGTCGCCTCGCCCAGGTCGACCGTGTCGCCGACGCCGTACTGGTCCTCCAGGAGCATGAACAGGCCCGCGATCAGGTCTTTGACCAGGCTCTGGGCGCCGAAACCGAGCGCCACGCCGACGATGCCGGCGCTGGCCAGCAGCGGGCCCAGGTTGAAGCCGAACTCGCCCATCACCAGCAGGACGGCCAGCGTGAAGACCGTCGCGGTGACGAAGCTGCGCAGCACCGAGCCGATCGCCTCGGCCCGCTGGCGCCGGCGCTCGGGGATGAACTGGCCGTCCTCGGCCGCCGCGGCCGCCCGCTCGCGGAGCGGCCGGAGCAGGGCGGGCATCGAGGCCCGGGTGGTGCTCGCGGTGAGCCGCCGGATCGCCCGGTGCAGTATCCAGCGGATCAGCATCGCGATCAGGATGATCGCGAGGATCCGTAGCGGCTTGACGATGACGACGTAGCTGCTGTTGGCCAGCCACTGGTTGTTCGTCCAGTGGAAGACCTGCTGGCAGAGCCGGTCGTCGGAGCAGGCCTCGGTGACGTCGTGGCTGGTGAAGATCGGCCCGGGCGAGGAGGAGGGATCAGGGGTCGGAGGTAACGCGAACACGAGAAGCCACCGTACCGGGCCGGGATGAACCGGCTTTCAGGGCCCGCACAGCGCGTAGACCTCAGACGTTTACCACCCGGCTACGGATTGCGCTCGCAATTTGGTCATCCATCAGGGACTATTGGCGCAGGAGGTTCTCCAATTGGAGAGCCTCCTCACAGACCATGCACACGGCCAAGACGCAGCGGGAGCGACTCAGCACCTACACCGGAGGGTGATCACGATGCCTGACATACGACCTACAGTGGGCTCATCCGCGTTGGTTCTTAACGCCACCTACGAGCCGCTGTGCGTCGTATCGGTGCGTCGAGCCACCATCCTCGTGCTCACCGCCAAGGCCGAATGTGTCTCCGACGGAGACGGGATTCTCCACAGCGCCCACACCGACCTTCCGGTGCCGTCGGTGGTGCGGCTCACCCGTTACGTCAAGGTTCCTTACCGCACTCACGTGGGACTCTCCCGCCGGGCGATCTTCGCTCGCGACGGTGGCCGCTGCGCGTACTGCCGTGGCTCGGCCGAGACCATCGACCACGTGTTCCCGCGCAGCCGCGGCGGCCTGCACGCCTGGGAGAACGTCGTGGCCGCGTGCGCCAAGTGCAACCACAGCAAGGGCGACAAGACCCCGGCCGAGCTCGGATGGCGGCTCCACCAGATACCGGCGGCGCCCCGTGGGGTGGCGTGGCGGGTGCTGGGACACCGCACCCCCGACCCCCGTTGGGCAGATTGGCTGGACCTTCCGGCCGCCCCGGCTGAGGCCGCGGCGGCCTGATTCTTTTCTAGGCCTTCTTGGAACCGACCAGGGACGCGTAGACGACGACGTTGTCGGAATAGCCCTGCTTGCCACCCAGCCACGTGCCGCCGCACGTCATCAGGCGCAGTGAGGGACGGCTGAAGTCGCCGTAGACCCGCTGGATCGGCAGCCGGCCCTTGTTGTAGTGCTCGACCGAATTGACCTCGAAGATCGCGATCGAGCGGTCAGAGCGTTCCACCTCGATCTTCTGCCCGGCCTTGAGCTGAGGCAGGTGGTAGAAGACCGACGGCCCGGTCCGGGTGTCGGCGTGCCCGACGATCAGAGCCGGCCCGAACTGGCCCGGGGTGGGGCCGCCGTCGAACCAGCCCGCCTCGTCGTGCCGCTGCAGGGGCGGCACGTCGATCGACCCGTCCGAGGCCCGCCCCACGTCCAGGATCGGCGCGTCGACCTTGATCGACGGGATGCTGAGCCGCTGGGGGCGGCTCGGGTCGAGCACCGGGAACGACCGAGGCGGGGGATCGGTGCGCGCCGGGCCGCTGAACCAGTCCGGGAAGTGCGCGCTGGTGGCCGCCCCGATGCCCATGGCGACACAGAACAGTCCCAGGAAGAGCAGGGCGAGCGCGATCAGCCCGACCGTACCCGGGCGCTTGCCGCGGATCGGCCGGGGCGGCTGCTTGGGCTTGGGCGGGGGCGTACCCCGGAAGGGATGGCGTCCGGGGGCCGGCCGCGGTGCCGGGAGCGGCCCGGTGATCACGCCGGGTGGCGGCGCGACGATCTGGGCCGGCCGTTTACGGATGACCGACTCGGGCATGCGACGGCCGGTGACGGAGGGCAGCGGCGCCCTGGCTTCGCGGGTCACGCGCGGCCCTCAGCCGAGGCGCCGTCGGCGCAATGCGAAGCCGCCCAGCACCAGGCCGGCGGCGAGAACCGCGAGACCCCCGCCGATCAGCGCCGGGGCCTGCCGTCCCGGGGCCATGCCGCCCCCGCCGGTGGCCGGGCCGCGTACCGGTTCCACCTTGGCGACCACGTGCAGCGTGGTCGAGGCGGTCTTGCCGCCGTCGGGACAGCGCAGGTCGAGATGGTAATCACCCGGCCGGGTGCGGGCCGGGACGGTCACGGTGGCGGTCAGGAAGCCGAAGTGTGGCTTGACCGTGACCGTGCCGAAGAGGCCCGAGGTGACTGTCGCCGACTTCAGGTTGTCGTCGCAGGATGCCCGCAGCGCCACCTCGTCCCCCGCCGGGGTGGTGCTCGGGTTGGTCTCGAGGAAGATCGAAGCCGCGGCATGCGCGGCTTGAGCCTGGGCAAACGGGACAGATAACCCTATTGCCAGCGCCGCCAGGGCGGCAGGGACGGATGTGCGCATGGAATCCCCCCTCCTGCCGTTCACGTGCACCAGGGCACGAACGGCGCGTGAGGGTGATTTTCGCATCCCGGGCCCGGTTCCGCGTAGATCCCGACGGCGTGAGTAAACGGCCTTCCAACCGCCCCGCCTACCACCCTCGAGAAACCTGACGGCTGTCTTCCCGACCCGACCGTCCGGCTTGACCGGGTCTCCGCTACCGTGATTGTTGTTCGGATCAACTGGAACACGGGCGCCTGGGGGCGTTGAGGTTGTCGATTGCAAGCACCATTGGTGTGTACGTAGTCATTCCGCTCGGAGTGATCGTGCTGGTGGCGTCGGTCGTCATGACCGGCAGCAACCGGTCCCGGCGCACGCGCCGCTACCGTCCCGGCCGGCCGTACGATTTCCAGCCGATGTGGTTCCTGGCCGCGCCCGAGCGGGTCAACAGCCGGCCGGCTCTGCCCGGTGGCCACTCGTCGACTCCGGTGCTCGAGGCGCCCATCTTCGAGGACAGCTCCGGCGCCCGGGTCGTCCCCGGTCCGGTAGGAGGCGCAAGTGACAGTTGGTGACGTGCAGCAGGAGCAGCAACCGCAACCGCCGACCGCTCTGGACGAGCCGGGCGGCGAGACGATCGCGAGCGAACCCGAGCAGGTTCGCGACGAGGCCGGCGCCCAGGTGGCCGACGGTCCCTTCACGACCCGGCAACTGCTGCGGCTCGACGAGGCGCTGCGCATCGCCGACCAGCAGACCGGCCTGACCTTCAGCGTCTACATCGGCGAGCTCGAGGTGCCGACCCGCGAGCACGCGGAGAGGCTGCACCGTCAGATCGAGGGCGCCGACCGGGCGGTCCTCGTCGCGCTGTCGCCCAACCAGCGCCGCCTGGAGATCGTGACCGGCAACGAGGCCCGCAAGCGCATCTCCGACCGCGACGCCAAGCTGGCCGGCCTCTCGATGGCCGCCTCGTTCGCGGGCGGCGACCTGGCCGGTGGCGTCGTCTCCGGCATCGATCAGCTGGCCAGCCACGCCGGCCGGCACTGACACAGTTCTCCGGAAGGGCCCGCGCCGATGCGCGGGCCTTTTTTTGGCCCGCGCCGGCCACGCACGGTGAGTACGCTGGCACCCGAGGTGGTCACATGGTCATGTTGAGCGCGGTGCCGGCCACACCCGTCCGCTGGACCGCTCCCGAGGGCGACTGGACCGAGCCCGACCTGCATCTCTTCCCGCAGGACGGCCACCGCTACGAGATCGTCGACGGCAGCCTGCACGTCGCCCCGCCCGCCCCGCGCTGGCATGACGATCTGGTCGGCGCGGTCGTCACCACGCTGCGGTCGGCCGCCCCGCCCGGCTGGTGGGTCTGCGACCGGCTCGGCATCGCCATCGACGAGGGCACCGGCGGCCCCAGCAACCTGGTGCCCGACGTGACCGTGCTGCGGCCGCGCTCGTCCGGCGCGACCTGGAGCGACCCGGCCGACGTGGCGCTCGTCGTGGAGGTCGAGACCGCGGCCACCCGGCGCTACGACGAGGTGCTCAAGCCGACCCTCTACGCCGAGGCCGGCATCCGCGCCTACTGGCGCGTCGAGCCCGGCCCGGTGCTGCACGTCTACGAACTCGAGGCGGGCCGTTTCCGGTCCCGTGGATGCGTCGAGGGCGCCGAGCAGATCAAGCTCGACGCCCCCTATCCCGTACGGATAACTCCCAACGCCTGGCGTTAGCGGGCGTCCTCAGCCCGCCGCGATGTCCTTGGCCCTCGCCTTGCGGGCCCGCACCACGCCGTCGCGGCCCTCGGCGACCAGCCGCCGCAGCGACGCCGGCTGCCCGTCGCGGGCCAGCCACTCGTCGGTCAGCGCGATGGTCTCCTCGCTGATCTGCAGCGCCGGGTAGGCCATCATCGCGAACTCCTGGGCCGGCTCGCTGTCCGAGCGGGCCCACACGTCGCCCACCACGTCGAAGAACCGGGTCGCGTAGGGCGCGGTCAGCTCGACGTGCTTGGTGGTCTGGAAGCCGCTGAGCAGCGACCGGTTGAGCCAGTTCGGCAGGTCGGCGTCGCCGGTCAGCTGCGACCACACGCGAGCCTTGTTCTCCGCCGTCGGCACCAGCGCGTTGGCCACCGCCGCCTCCCGCTCACCGCTGGCCGTGCGGTCGCCGGACAGCTCGTCGTCGATCTCCTGCTCGGTTGCCAGGCCCATCGAGGCCAGCGCCTGGAGCAGCGCCCAGCGCAGCTCGGTGTCGACGACCAGGCCCTCGGGCACGTTCGTCCCGGCGAGCCAGCCGCGCAGCACAGCCAGCTCGTCGGCCGAGCGGGCGGCGATGATGAACGAGCGGGCCCAGCTCAGCTGCCAGCCGCTGCCCGGCTCGGCGGCCTCCAGCGACCGCTTGGCGGTGTCGGCCAGCTGAGCCCAGCCGGTCGGCGCCCAGGCCGGGTCGGCGTACTGCCCGAGCGCGGTCGCCGCCTGCCGGAACGTCCAGGTGGTGAGGTTGATGTCGGTCTCGGCGGGCAGGCCCGAGCAGACCAGCGTGACGTAGTCGCGGGCGGCCAGTTCGGCGTCGCGCAGCATGTCCCAGGCCGCGTTCCAGCACAGCGCCCGGGCCAGCGACGAGTCGAGGCCCGCGATGTGCCGCACCACGGTCGCCATCGAGCGCTCGTCGAGCCGCAGCTTGGCGTACGTCAGGTCGTCGTCGTTGAGCAGCAGCACGTCGGCCGCCGGCACCCCGGTCAGGGCCGGGATCGGCGTGTGCTCGCCGGTCACGTCGATCTCGAGCAGGTCGCGCCGCACCAGCCGGTCGCCCTGCAGGTCGTAGAGGCCGACCCCGATCCGGTGGGTGCGCAGCGTCGGGTAGTCGGCCGGCGCCTCCTGCTGCACGACCACGCTGCGGTATGTGCCGTCCTCGCCCACCTCGACGATCGGGCGCAGCGTGTTGACCTGGGCCGTCTCGAGCCACTGGGCGGCGAACTTGCGCAGCTCGCGGCCGGACGCCGTCTCCAGCTCGGTGAGCAGGTCGTCGAAGGTCGCGTTCTGCCAGGCGTGGCGCTGGAAGTACGCGCGCAGGCCGGTCAGGAACGAGTCGAGTCCGACGTACGCCACCAGCTGCTTGATCACGCTGGCGCCCTTGGCGTACGTGATGCCGTCGAAGTTGACCTCGACCGCCTCGAGGTCGGGCATCTCGCAGTAGACCGGGTGGGTCGAGCTGAGCTGGTCCTGCCGGTAGCCCCAGCTCTTGCGCACCGACAGGAACGTCGTCCAGGCGTCGGTGTAGCGGGTGGCCTCGGAGTTGGCCCAGTGCGACGCCCACTCGGCGAACGACTCGTTGAGCCACAGGTCGTTCCACCAGCGCATGGTCACCAGGTCGCCGAACCACATGTGGGCCAGCTCGTGCAGGATCGTGTTGGCGCGCTGCTCGTACTCGAAGTCGGTGACCTGCGACCGGAAGATGTAATGCGCCTCGGCGTGGGTGACGCAGCCGAAGTTCTCCATCGCGCCCGCGTTGAAGTCGGGCACCCACAGCTGGTCGTACTTCGCCAGCGGGTAGCGCACCCCGAACTGCTCGTGGAAGAAGTCGAAGCCCTGCTTGGTGACCTCGAAGATGTTGTCGGCGTCGAGGTGGCGGGCCATCGAGGCGCGGCAGAAGACGCCGAGCGAGATGCCGTCGTGCTCGTCGCGCACCTCGTGGTAGGGGCCGGCGCAGAGCGCGGTGATGTACGAGCTCATCCGCACCGACGTCTCGAAGTGCACCGTCTTGGCGCCGACCCCGGCCGGGGCCTCCGAGGCGACCGGCATGTTCGAGATGACCCGCCAGTGCGCCGGCACCGTGGCGTGCCAGGTGTAGACGCTCTTGAGGTCGGGCTGGTCGAAGCAGGCGAACACCCGCTGCGCGTCCGCCGTCTCGAACTGGCTGTAGAGGTAGACCTCCTTGTCGACCGGGTCGGGGCTGCGCTGCAGGCCCTGACCGCTCGCCGAGAAGGCGAAGTCGGCGTCCACCACCAGGGTGTTCTCTGCCGCCAGCCCGGTCAGCCGGAGACCCTTCTCGGCCGAGAACCCGGCCAGGTCGATCGGCTGGTCATTCAGGGCGGCCGAGCGCACCGACGCCGCGGCGGCCTCGATGAACGTTTCGGCGCCCGGCTCGCTGCAGCGGAACGTGATCACCGTGGTCGAGCGGAAGGTGCCGTCGGCCGGGTTCCCATGCCCGTCGGTCAGATCCAGGGTGACGTCGTACCCCGAGACCTCGAGCAGGCGGGCCCGCTCGGCCGCCTCCACCTGGGTCAAGTTACGAACTCCGGCCACGACCACTCTCCTTAAGAGCGCAAATCCTCATCCCGGGCCAGCCTATGCGCCGCCCGGGTGGTGCACCTCACCCCTACCGCAGGCGAGACCTGTAGGGCGCCGAATAGTTGCGAGGGGGAGTATCGAACCATGACTGAACGCGCCATGGTCGACATGTGGTTCGACCCGACCTGCCCGTGGGCGTGGATGACCTCGCGCTGGCTGCTCGAGGTCGAGAAGGTCCGGCCCCTCGACGTCCGCTTCAACGTGATGAGCCTCTCCGTCCTCAACGAGGGCCGGGACCATCTGTCCGAGTCATATCGCGCCGCTATGGACAAGGCGTGGGGACCCGTACGGGTGTGCATCGCCGCCGCCGAGGCGGCCGGCCCGCAGGTGCTCCGCGACCTTTACACGGCTCTCGGCACCAGAATCCACCTCCAGAAGTACGAGTTGGGCGAGAAGCTGTACACCGAATCGCTGATCGAGGCCGGGCTCGACCCCGCGCTCGCCGACGCGGCCACCAGCGACGCCTGGGACGACGCGCTGCGCGGCAGCCACGACGCGGGCATGAAGCCGGTCGGGACCGACGTGGGCACCCCGGTCATCCACGCGCCCGGCCCCGACGGCGGCACGGTCGCGTTCTTCGGACCCGTCGTCACGCCCGCCCCGAAGGGCGAGGCCGCCGGCAAACTGTGGGACGGCGTCGTTCTGGTCGCCGGCACTGAAGGCTTCTTCGAGCTCAAGCGCTCCCGGGACATCGGCCCCATCTTCGAGTGAATCCGCTTTCCTTGAGGCCCGCGGGTCGTTGGATGAGGTGAGAAACCTCATCCGAACGGGAGAGCCACATGGGCGACAGCGAGGCGGTCGCGACGTCGACGTTCGCCGTGCACCGGGACGTCTGGACCAACCTGTCGCCCGAAATGGCGGCCCTGGTGGCCCCGCCGGTCTCGGTCTCGGCGGCACCCCTCGGCCGCCCGGTCGGGGCCTGGCGGCGCGGCCAGTTGGCCCGGTCACTGGGGAACATGCCGGTGCGCAGGCATCGGGTGGGCGCCCGGTAGATTGCGGCCCATGACGGTCGTGCACCCGATCAGCCGAGCCTGGATCACCACCGGCGGCACCGGCGCTCAAAACTATGACGAGTTCGCCGACGACTCCGAGATCACTCAGATCATCGCCGACAACCCGCACAGCGCTCTCGCGATCGAGATGCCGCACCGGGCGCCCGAATCGGTCGGCAAGTCCTTCACCGACTCGCTGCCCGACGCGGTCGCCCGGCTCGCGCTGGAGCGGGCGGAGGGCAGTTACCGCGAGTCCGACCAGGTGGTCGTCCTCTACCGCATCACCGGCGAGGGCGAGCCGCCGGCCTACGGCCTGTGGAGCATGGTCGACACCGATCAGATCTCGACGAACGCCGAGGAGCCCGGCCTGGTGATCCGCAACGAGGACGTCTTCATCGAGAAGGTCCGCGAGCGGGTGGCACTGGCCGGGGCGCTGAGCACGCTGCTCTCGCCCGTACTCCTGCTGCAGACCGCGAAGGGCGACGATCTGCACGCGGCTCTGGCCGCGGCGGCCGAGTCGGCGGGCAAGCCCGCCGCGACCGATGTCGATCAGGCCGGGCGCACCCACGCGATCTGGCCGATCGGTCCCGGCGCGGTGCAGGACGAGCTGACCGCCCTGGCCGGCGGCGGCGAACTCGTGGTCGCCGACGGCAACCACCGCAGCCTCGCCGCGCAGACCGGCGGGCTGCCGCGCTTCCTGGCCGTGATCACCACACCGGCGTCGGTCTTCATCCAGCCCTACAACCGGCTGGTCGCCGAACTCCCGCTGCCGCTCGACGAACTGCTGGCGCGCCTCCGCGCGGCCGGGGCGACGGTCACCGAGGTGCCGCGCGTCGCGCGCATCCCGGCCAAGGGCACGATCGAGATGTACGCCGGGGGACGCACGTTCGCACTCGGGTTGCCGGTCGACCCGAACGGCTCGGCGGTCGACAACCTCGACCACGCGCTGGTCGAGCGGGTGCTCCTGCGCGACGCGATCGGACTCGACCCGGGCGACAAGCGCATCTCGTACATCGGCGGCGACTACCCGGCCGAGTGGCTGCGCGGCGAGGTCGACGCGGGCCGTTCCGAGCTGGCGGTGCTGATCGCCCCGGTCACCGTCGACGACTTCGTCGCGGTCAACCTCGAGCGCCAGAAGCTGCCCCGCAAGAGCACGTGGTTCACCCCGAAGGCCCGGGGCGGCCTCGTGCTGGCCCAGCTCGACTGACCATGGCACTCAATCCGCAGGTCGCGGCGTCGTCGGGGTTCCGCCGGCGCCCCGGCCCGGAGCTGCTCACCGGCGACCCGCTGGCCCTGCTCGCCTTCATCCGGCAGGCCATGGAAGACGCCAACGAGGACGAGACCGGCCCGGCGCTGCCGCTTCCGGTGGTCGTCGACGTGGACACCTCCGGCGTCCCCTGCCGGCTGTACGCGACGAAGGCCGACGCCCCGGTCCTGGTCTACCTGCACGGCGGCGGCTGGTGTTACGGCAGCATCGAGACCGTCGACCGGTTCTGCCGTCGCGTCGCCGACCGCTCCGGCTGCGCGGTGCTGTCGGTCGACTACCGGCTGGCCCCCGAGCACCCGTTCCCGGCCGCGCTCCTCGATGTCGACACAGTCCTGGACTACATTCGCAAATCAGGCACCGGCCTGGGCGTCGACCCGGCCCGCATCGCGATCGGCGGCGACAGCGCCGGCGGCCACCTCGCCGCAGTCGCGGCCCGCCGCCAGCGCGACGCCGCCACCCCGCTCGACTTCCAGGTCCTGATCTATCCGGTGATCGACCCGCTTCTCTCTTCCGAGTCCTACACCTCGCTCGGCTCGTACGGCCTCGACCGGTCCTCGATGAAGCTGGCCTGGGAGACATTCATCCCGTCGGCGGCCGACCGGATGACCCCGGACGCCGCGCCGCTCGCCGCCGACCTGTCCGGCCTGCCTCCGGCCCTGATCCAGACCGCCGAGTACGACGTACTCCGCGACGAGGGCGCCGACTACGCCGACGCGCTGCTGGCCGCCGGCGTCCCCGTCGTGCACACCCGCTACATGGGCGTCAGCCACGGCTTCGCCCGCAAGATCGGCACGATCGACGACGCCCGGGTCGCGGCCGACCAGGTCGCCGCCTCGTTGCGCGCCGCGCTGACCTTCTGACCATCGTCCGTGGCATCTTCTGGGAGACTTCGACCATGCGCGTCTACCTTGGTTCCGACCACGCCGGCTACGAGCTCAAGATGCACCTCGTCAACCACCTGACGAAGCAGGGCCACGACGTCGTGGACGTGGGCCCGCACGTGTACGACCCGGAGGACGACTACCCGTCGTTCTGCCTGCACACCGGCGCCCGCGTGGTCGCCGACCCGGGCTCGCTCGGCATCGTCATCGGCGGCTCGGGCAACGGCGAGCAGATCGCCGCCAACAAGATCGAAGGCGTCCGCGCGGCCCTGGCCTGGCGGGTCGAGATCGCCCAGCTGGCCCGCCAGCACAACGACGCCAACGTGATCAGCCTCGGCGCCCGCGAACACACCCTCGACGAGGCAACCTCTTTCGTCGAGGCGTTCCTGGCCACCCCGTTCTCGGGCAACCCCCGCCACGCCCGCCGCATCGCCCAGCTGGCCGACTACGAGCGCACCCGCCGGCTCCCCGACCTGCCGGCCAGCTGAACTACCCGCGCCCACCGCCTCAGCGGCGGGGAAGTTCCTCGCGGGGCGTCCAGTTGCGGCGCACGATCACCAGGTTCTGATCGGCGTCGGCGAGCTGATCGTCAGACGGGCGGGCGGCATCCCGAGCGCGCAGCGCCGCACCGACGCTGACCTGCGACGACCCGGAGCCGACCAGGCCGCGCAGCCCACGCTCGCTCTCCCGCTCCTCACCCGGTCCGCCGCCCGGTCCAGAACGCCGCGGGAAGCCGTTGCCCCGAGCCGGACGCCGCTCGGCCCCCTCCTCGTCCTCAGGGTCGGCAACTGTCCCGGTCGCGGCAACTGTCCCGGCCCGAGCGACCGTCCCGGTCGCGGCGACCGTCCCGGCCCCGGCGACCGTCCCGGTGGCGGCGACCGTCCCGGTGGCGGCGACCGGCTCGTTCCCGCTCATCGCCGTCTCACCCCGCCGCTCGGCCCGTTCGGCCCGGTCGGCCGCCAGGTGCTCCGGCCGGCCTCCCGCGAGCCGTTCCGGGTTGCCTGCCCCGGCCCGCTGAGCCCGGCCACCGGCGTGCTGCTCCGGGGCGCCCACCAGACGGTCCGCCCTGATTCCCGCGAGCTGCTCCGGGCTGCCGGCCGTGGTGCGCTCGGGCGTGGTGCGCTCGGGCGTGGTGCGCTCTGAGGTGGCGGGCTCAGATGCGGGGCGCTCGGGCGTGGCGGACTCGGATCTGGTCGGTCGGGACGTGGCGGGCTCGGATGCCGGGCGCTCGGATGTGGCGGGCTCGGATCTGGCCGGTCCGGACGTGGCGGGCTCGGATGCCGGGCGCTCGGATGCCGGGCGCTCGGATGTGGGGCGCTCGGATGTGGCCGGCTCGGACGCGGGGCGCTCGGGCGGGGGTCCGGGGCGAGCCGGGGACGGTTCGGCGGTCTCGTCGGCGACGGACGCCGCGGCGGCCGCGCGAGCGGCCGACGAGGGGGGACGCACACGCCGGCGGCGACGCTCGGGCTCAGCCATGGCACTGACGCTACCGCCGCCGGGAACACTCAGAACACCTCGATGGCGTTCGGCTGCCGGTGCCACCCGAACGCGACCGACGGCAGGTTGCCGGTCAGCTGCCGCACCCGCCCGGCCGCGGCCAGCGCCGCGAGCGACGTGCCGCCCAGGTAGGCGGCGCCCAGCTCGGTGATCGTGCAGGCGAAGTCGGGGGCTTCATCCGTACGCGTACACGTCACCTTGTCGGGCCCACCCGAAAGCCGCCACCGGCCCTGATTGGCCGGGATCAGCGGGTCGCTCACCTCGACCACCGTTTCGACGGCCGTGGTGTATTGCCGGGCTTCGAGCGCCGCCGGCAGGTCGACGATGCGGATCCAGAGGCCGTCGAGGTGGCGCCGCCCGAGCCGCCGCGGGTCGTCGACCAGGTATTGCACCGGTTCGTCGACCGCCGCGTGCCAGTGTTTCACCGTGCGGGTCAGGTCGATGCCGAGCAGGAAGCGCCAGATCGCGTCGTACGCCTCCGGGCCGTCGGCGACCATTTCCCGTACGCCGATCACGCCGTCCGGTCCCCACTCGGTCCATTTGCCCTCGGCCCGCCAGAGCGCGTAGCCGGCCGGGCCGCGGTCGTCCTCGTAGAGCACACCGCGCCGCCCGGTCTGCTCGCCGTGTTCGTCGTTGTGGTCGGCGAGCAGGTGCTTCCACCACTTCTCGCCACGGCTGGAGAACCCGACCCGACCGGCCCGCACCCGCTCGTAGACCGCGGCCAGCTCGTCGGCTACGGTCGCCGGCTTGATCAGGCGCAGGCGGCCGTTCGGCGGGGTGGCCGGGGGCGCGGTGAGGCGTACCTCCCGGTTGGCGATCTCGAGGGAGAGCCGGGCCGAGGCCGGCCCGTAGCCGAAGCGGGGATAGATCGCCGACTCGCTGGCCCACAGCACCGCGATCGGTTCGCGGCCGGCGGCCGCCAGGCCTTCGAGTTGCTTACGCATCAATTCGGTGAGGATGCCGCGGCGGCGGTGGGTCGGCGCGACGCCGACGCCGGTGACGTGAGCGGCCGGGATGATCGCGCCCGGTACGGTGAGGTCTCGGGTCAGCGCGGTGGCGTGGCCGACCACGCGGTCGTCGTGCTCGGCGATCAGCGAGCGGTCGGTCTCGGTCATCGCCTGCTCAGCGGCCCGGCGGCTCTCGGTCTGGGTCTCGTGGAAGACGAACTCCAGCAGGTCGGAGATCGCGTCGAGGTCGGCGGGGGTGGCCGGGCGGAGGTGAACCGAGGAGTCCATGAATGTCTTCCTAGCGGAACGGGCGCGCGGCGGCGAACTATTTGTCGGCTCGTTACTCTCGATAGGGCGGGACGGCTGTCCCGCCGAGCCGGGAGGGGACGAGATGCCGGAGCAACCGCAGTGGTCGGAGCGGACGCTCGACATGCCGCCGCAGGATCCGTGGGCCGAGCACCCCACCATGCCGCACGGCGCGCCGCGGGCCGAGCACCCGACCACGCCGTGGGCCGGGGGCACGCCGGAGGCGTACGAACCGCCCGCCCCACCGGCCCCGCAGGCGCCGTTCAGCCAGGGCCGGGCCCAGGTGAGCCCGCGGCCGGTCAAGCAGCAGTTCGCCGATCATGAGCCGACCGGCACCGGCTGGCCGGGCACCGGCGCGCCGGCCCGGCCGCCGATGAGCTGGCGCTGGAGCGAGCTGCGCCGGGGCGGCGAGTGGACCAGTGCCGCGGTGCTGTTCGCGTTCGTGGGCTGGGGCATCATGGCGATCTCCAACCGCGGGTCGCTGTCGACCCAGGCGATCGTCTTCGTGGTCACGCTGGTCGTCGCGGTCGGCGTTTTCTGCCTCGCCCGGGTCGTCGGCCACCTGGTGCTCGAGCGCTGGATGGGCCGCACCCGCCGGACGGCCCGGGGTTCCCACCTGGTCACCGCGCTGTTCCTGGCCGGCGTCGCCATCGCCGATCTGCAACAGGTGCAGTGGGTGATGGACGCCGTTCACTGGGTGACCAGCCAGACCTAGGTCCTCGGCTCGGACACGTGGGCGTGCACGATCCGCCAGCCCTCGGGCAGGCGGATCCAGGTCTGCGACTGCCGGCCCAGCACGTCCGAACCGGGATAGCCGAAGAGCGTGGTCACCACGGCGGCGTCCCGGCCGTACGCTCGCACTTCGGTGTCCTTGAGGTGCCGCCCGGCCGGCAGCGGCGGCTGAGCCCGCCGCCACCGGCGTTGTTCGGCGAGACCGGCCTGCTGGTCGGCGATGCCGAAGCGCAGCGCCCGGCCGGCGAAGGAGTCCAGCATCGCCTCGACGTCGTCGGCCACGAGCGCTCGCTCGTAGGCCTCGAAAGCTTCGGTGACCTCGGCGATCACGTCCGGCCGGTCGATCTCCACGTCATGCCTGCCTTTGCGGTGGGAGTCAGGAAACGGAGGCCACCGGTACGCCGCCCTCCGGCGCTTCGGTGAACGTGTTGCCCTCGACGACCTCGTCCCGCTCGCCCGGTTCGGGCTCCCGCGGGGTGGGCCGGCCGAGCGCGAAGAGCGCGCAGATCACCGCCAGGAAGAGGTAGCCGAGCGCTACCGGCCCGTCGGCGTTCCACTCGACCTTCTCGCCGTGGATCAGGCCGATGAAGCTCAGCACCGAGCCGGCTCCGGCGAAGATCGCGGCGTACCAGAACCGCTTGTCGATGATGAACGCGACGATCGCGCCGAGGACGAGACCGGCCAGGATCGCGCCCTCGCCCAGCGTGTGCAGGCCGTCGTAGACGACTCCGGCGCTGTTGAGGGCGGTGTTGCCGACCTGTGCCGCGCTGGTCCCGGCCGCCGATAGCACGTTGTCCATCTGCCCGGTGGCCCATTGCGCGATGTTCGGGATGAGCGCGGCGACCACCGCCGCGGCGTGCGCCCGCGGCGTCGCCTGGAACGCCTGGGCGCCGATCAGCAGGCCGATGTAGAGCAGGATCGGCACGATCGCAGCGGTCGGGAAGATGGTGCCGAGCAGGCCGAACATTCCGAAGAAGCAGAGCAGGGCGATGACCACGCCGGTCGCCATGGAGTAGCCGGTGCGACCGCCGGCCGCCTTCCATCCGGGGTGGCCGACGTACACGGCGGGCGGGAACGGCGAGCCGAGGCAGGCGCCGATCACCGCACCCGCGCCGTCGGCCAGCAGCACGCTCCGCAGGTTGTAGCGGTCGCCCGCGGTGGCCGCGCTCTCCACGTTGGTCATCGCTTCGGTGAAGTTGTAGACGCCGAGCGGGATGGCGGTGGCCAGCAGGGGCGACATGTCCTTGAGCCCGTCGACCAGCAGGCTGATCTTGAGGTGCGGGAACGCGAAGGCGATGTCCTTGGCCGCCGCGGTCACGTCGGGCACGCTCATGGCCCCGCCGATCCAGCCGATCGCGGTTCCGGCCAGCAGCGCGACCAGACCGATCGGGATGTTGAAGGGCAGTTTTATGTCGGTGAGCAGTCCGATCAGCAGCAGACCGAAGACCGGTAGGGCGATCCAGGCGGTCTTCCACATGTTGCCGGCCGGGTTCATCGAGATGAAGGTGATCGAGATGCCGGCCAGGGTGCCGAGCAGCGCCGCCTTGGGGGCGTACTTGCGGATGTACGGGCCGACGAAGGCGCCGATCAGGACGATCACGCCGATGATGAAGGCCCAGGCCATGCCGGCCGTCCACGCCTGGATCGGGTCCTTCGTCCGCAGATAGATCGGCAGCATGATCACAAAGATCACGATGAACATGTGCGGGACGCTCGGACCGTACGGCATGGCGGTGACGTCGCCGCGCTTCTCGCGTACGGCGAGCCGGCGGGCCAGAAACGTGTAGTAGACGTTGCCCGCGACCAGGGCGATGCCGAGCGCGGGCAGGATCACGCCGAAGACGTCGCCCGGCGGCATCTTGATCACGCCGATGCAGAGACCGGTCAGGGTGAGCACGTTGACCAGGACGTTGATGCCGAAGCCGAAGAACGCGTTGGTGTCGCCGCGGACCCAGTAGGGCAGCTTCATCGCGCTATCTCCTCAAGGAGGGTGGGGGAGTCGGCGACCCAGCCGAAGATCCCGCCCTGGGCGGCGATCATCTGAAGGCCGACGCGCTGGAACTCGGGGAAGTAGGAGCCGACGCAGTCGGCCAGGACCAGGCACTCGTAGCCGCGGTCGTTCGCCTCACGGACCGTGGTGTGCACGCAGACCTCGGTGGTGACCCCGGTGACGACGAGCGATCGGATGTCCGCTTTGCCGAGGATCTCGGCCAGTTCGGTGGCGTAGAACGCCCCTTTGCCGGGCTTGTCGACGACGACCTCGTCGCCCGCCGGCTGAAGTTCGTCGATGATGTCGTGGCCGTACTCGCCTCGGACCAGGATGCGGCCGAAGGCGCCTTGCTGACCGATCGCGCCGCGGGCCAGCTTGGCCGGCGGGCAGTCGGACAGGTCCGGCAGATGCCCTTCCCGGGTGTGGATCACCGGAAGCCCCGCGGCCCGCCACGCGGCGAGCAGAGCGGCCAGCGGTTCGATCGTGCGCCGCAGCTGGTGCACGTCGTTGCCGAGGCTCTCCCCGAAGCCGCCGGGCAGCAGGAAGTCGCGCTGCATGTCGATGACGAGCAGGGCGGTGGTGGCGGGGTCGAAGGTGAACGGCCCGGGTTTCGCGTCGACCGTCGGCATGAGTCAGGCCTCCGTCGCCGCGATCACGTCGTCCGAGGCGGCGACGCAGCCGAAGACACCGCCCTGCATGGTGACCATGTGCAGAGCGGCGGCATGGTTGGCCGGGTCGGTCGCGCCCGTGCAGTCGCTGAGGATCAGGCACTCGTAGCCCCGGTCGTTGGCCTCCCGCATGGTCGTGTGCACGCACACGTCGGTGGTGATGCCGGTCAGGATCAGGTGCGTGATGCCGTGCGTACGCAGCACCAGGTCGAGGTTGGTGGCGTAGAAGGCGCCCTTGCCCGGTTTGTCGATCACGACCTCGCCGGGGGCCGGCGCTACCTCGGGGACGATCTGCCAGCCCGGTTCGCCGCGTACCAGGATCCGG
Organism: Actinoplanes sp. NPDC051343; assembly: GCF_044455125.1. Classification (NCBI taxonomy): domain Bacteria; kingdom Bacillati; phylum Actinomycetota; class Actinomycetes; order Micromonosporales; family Micromonosporaceae; genus Actinoplanes; species Actinoplanes sp. NPDC051343. The sequence goes on along the minus strand of NZ_JBITEL010000005.1, from coordinate 15,562 downwards.
CCGCACGGCCCGGCCGCGCCGATCTCGGCACCGATCCGGGCCGATCGCCAGCGTTTGTTGGCCGGCAGGTCGGAGAGGCCGGGGTCGTGGCCCTCCCGGGTGTGGATCACCAGCATCCCGAGGTCGCGGGCGTGCGCCAGCAGGCGGGCGGTGGCGGGCAGGCCGGCCCGGGTCAACGAGATGTCGTAGCCCATGGCGTCGACGTATCCGCCGGGCCCGCAGAAGTCGGTCTGCCAGTCGATGCAGATCAGGGCGGTCCGGCTCACCGGGACGGCACCGTCGTACGGCCAGAGGTAGGGGTCGGCCTTGACCGGGCCGATCGTTGCGGTCATGAGTGTCCTCCCAGGCGGTAGTTGCGCCAGCCGCCGCCGGCGGTGATGTCGAGTGCGCCGGCGGTCGCGTACGCCTCGCACAGGAACCCGGTCACTTCGGTGCCGTCGGCCAACGCGACGCGGCCCAGGCCGAGCGGGGCGGCGATGCCGGCCAGCAGGCTCCCGACCGTGGCGGCCGGCAGCCGCCAGAGTTCGAGATCGATCGCCGCGCCGTTCGCGTCGTCGCGGATCAGGCCGGGTACGCCGGACGGCAAGCGGTAGAGCCGATAGCGCGGTGCGGTGCGGGCGGGGCCGACCCGCGTCGCCCCGCGTTCGAGCAGTTCGTGGTTGCGGGGCTCGCCGGCCAGGTGCAGTCCGACCACGGCGATCGTCATCGACTCGCCGGCGACCGGTTGCGCGCGGGCGAACCGGACCAGCGTCCGGTCGCTGAACGCCGGCCCGAAGAAGGTCAGCGAGGCGGGCCGCCCGTCCTCGGTGAAGCCGTTCGGCACGGTCACCGCGGCCATGTCGAGCAGGTTGGCGAACTGGGTGTACCGGCCCAGGTCGAGGTTGCGGCCGATGGGATCCCCGGCGATCTCGGCCTGCGTGTACGTCGTCCCGACCGTCGGCAGCACCAGGACGTCGACCTCGTCCCAGATCCGGTCGGCGGCCGCGCGCAACTCCCGCAGCCGGTGCTGCGCCCGGAATGCGTCCGCCGCGCTGAAGTCGTACCCCTTCTCCAGCACCGCCCGGGTGACCGGCAGGACCGAGTCCGGGTGGTCGCGCAGGAAGTCGCCGAGGTCGGCCAGCCGCTCGGCGACCCACGGGCCGCGGTAGAGCAGGTCACCGGCCTCGAGCAGGGGAGCGATGTCGACCGTCCGGTCGCCGGTGAACCGTCCGTACGCCTTCTCCTGCCCCACGTCGCCGAAGAAGTCGAGTCCGGTCGCGACTCCGACGCGCGGTTCGGTGACGAGCGGCAGGTCGCCCGCCCGGCCCCACGGATCGCCGGCCACCTGGCCCTGCGCCACCCGCATCACCCGGTCGGCCGTCGCGACGTCGCGCGCGAAGATCGTGACGCAGTCCAGCGACCGGCAGGCCGGCACCACCCCGGCGGTGCTCAGCAGGCCACGGGTCGGTTTGATCCCGACGATCCCGTTCATCGCGGCGGGCACCCGTCCCGACCCCGCGGTGTCGGTGCCGAGGGCGAAGTCGACGCTGCCGTCGGCCACGGCGACGGCCGATCCGGAGCTCGAGCCGCCCGAGATGAGCCCGCCGCCGAAGACGCTTTCCGGTGCGCCGTACGGGGAGCGGGCCCCGGTCAGACCGGTCGCGAACTGGTCGAGGTTGGTCTTACCGGCCACCACCGCGCCCCCGTCGAGCAGCCGTCGAACCACGGGGGCGCTGCGTTCGGGCTGGTAGGCGAAGTCCGGGCAGCCGGCCGTCGTCGGCAGGCCGGCCACGTCGATGTTGTCCTTGACGGCGAATCTCAAGCCCGCGAGCGGCAGCGCGGGGTCGGCCGCGTCCGCTCGCGCACGTACCTGTCCGGGGTCGAAAGTGCTGATCCACACCGCATCCACACCGTCGATTGTCGACAATTCTGTTTCATCGACCGTCCCGGTATGTAACCGCGTGGTTTCGTGGCGTGCTTAGGGTCGAGCCAGGTACGCCGTTGCTCCGTGATCGCCGAGAGCGGCCCGGATGTCCGCGACGTCGCCCGACTGGACGGCGGCGAACAGTCGCTCGTGCCGCAGCACGCCGTTCGAGGCCTGAGCCACCTCGGCCTCCCGCAGCATGTTCACCGCCATGTACAGCTGGATGCGGACCAGAATCGACTCGTACATCCCGGCCAGCTGATGGTTGCCGCCCAGCCGGACCACCTCGACGTGGAAACGCCGGTGCGCGTTGGCCAGCTCGAGCCGGTCGTCGTCGGCGGTCGCCTGCCGCATCACGTCCAGCGCGGCCCGGAGCGCGGTCAGGTCGGCCGAGGCCGCGATCGACGTCACCGCGTGCCGCTCGAGCACGTCACGCACCTCGTAGAGCTCACGCACGTCGTCGTCGGAAAGGGTCGCCACCCGGGCGCCGCGACGCGGGATGTGCTCGACCAGCCCCTGCTGGGCCAGCAGCCGCATCGCCTCGCGCAGCGGGGCGCGGCTGATGCCCAGCCGCTTGGTGAGCTGCTCCTCGACCAGACGCTGGCCCGGGTCGATGCGCCCGCTCAGGATGTCGCGCCGCAGGGTCTCCATGGTGAGCTCGACCAGGCTGTACGTCTCCAGCTCCTCGCCGCTCACCCCGGCAAGTGTGCCAGCCGCCCGCGGGTCAGGACTCGGCGGGCCGGTCGGCCTCGTCGTCTGCTTCGCGCGTGGCCCGGCCCCGCCTGCTCGGCCACAGTGCCACCGCGATCATCACGACGCCCACCACGATGAGCGCGGTCCACACCCAGGTCATGGCTCCGCAGAGTAGCGCCCGGCCCGGCACCTTTCGAGGCCTTGGCCGGGCGCTTCTGGTCACTCGCTGAAGTTCTTCCCGGTCTCCAGCAGCGTCTTGAGGTCGCTGAGGATCCAGGCCCAGCCGCCGCCGGCCGCGCCGTCCTCGGTGCCGGCCACCATCGCGGCGGTCGCCGGGGCGCCGACGAGTTCGTGGGTCACGGTCAGTTTGCAGACCCCGGGCTGGGTCTTGGAGTCCTCGATCTCGTACGTGAGCCGGGTGAACGGCTCGGCGGCGGTGGTCGGGTCCATGAGCATCCGCCAGGTCTGCACCAGCCTGCGCGGCGGATCCGACTCGAGCACCTCGCCGTCGACGATCGTGTCGGGCACGGTGAACCCGTTGGCCTTCCCGAACTCGTGCATCTCCTTGGTCGCCGACGTGGTGAAGGAGCCACCCGGCTTGAGCTGGTAGTCGACCGGCGCGGAGTATGCGTAGCGCGAGGTCCACTCCGGCTCGGTGATCGCGGCCCAGATCTTCTCGGGCGTCGTCTTGATCCACACGCGGTAGACCTGGGTCGTCTCTGCGGTCATGACTCTTCCTCCTGCTCCAGGGCGTTCTTGAGGTCGATCAGCGTGGTCGCGTGGTGCTCGGTGTACTTGTCGATCCAGCGGTCGTGAATCAGGCGAATCGGGACAGGATTGAGAAAATGGAGTTTCTCCCGTCCCGAGCGCCGCGCGACGACGAGACCCGCCTCTTCGAGGATCTTCAGGTGCTTGGCGACGCCGAAGCGTGACATCTCCAGCTCGGACTCCAGCTCGGTGAGCGTGCGGCCGTCACGCGCGAACAGCAGATCGAGCAGGAAGCGACGGCTCGCGTCGGCCAGAGCCTTGAAGACCCGGTCGTCGTCCGTCATGACACCAAGTTATGAGACCTTTTGGTCACGTGTCAAGGCTGACTTCGGTCCCGGGCGTGCAGGGATGGCCGGCCGCGTGACCAGAGACGATCAGCGGCGGCGGCGGCGGACCAGGCGGCGCAGCTGGACGATGCGGGCCGCAGCCACCGCCATCGCGATGATCGCGCCGCCGACCCCGGCGACCAGCAGGGCGAGCGCGGTCGGGATGACCCCGTCCATCCACAGGAAGCGGATCCGCACGCCGGCCGTGTTCTGCGCGATGAAGACGATCAGCAGGATCACGACCACGACGCCGGCCCACACCCCGGTCCACGCCGCGCTGATGCGCGTCGACATCCGCGGCGCCGTCCGGGCAGGCGGCACCGGCGGCGTGGTGGTCCCCGGCGCCGGGATCGGCTCCACCTCAGTGGTGGGGATCGAAGCGGGGTCCCGATAGACCGACGCATCGGCCGGCAGCGACTCCGACGTCGACCGTGGGTCACCCGGCGGCCGGGAATCCTCCGGCGGCCGGTTGTCGGCTGGCGTGGTCATGGCCCTCGATTTCCCTCGGTGACCGACTCTCAACCCTGCGGAGCGTGTGCTCTCCGCACACGCGAGTGCAGCAGATCGTCGGATTTAAGGAGAGCCTAATGGACCGGCATCGAAACCGGACGTTATGTTGGCCGCCGGACACACTGGAACCTTCAATTTTCGGAAGTGCTCCACAACATGCCGGTCCTCGCGACCTACCGGCGGCGGAGTTCTTCCCTTTCGTCGGTGCATGACGGCGCAGCGCCGGGTGGCGGCCCGGCGCTGCGTCCTGCCGGCCTTTTCGAATCAGTCCCGCGGAAGCCCGCCGCGGTCTTAGTTTCGAGACGTGGGTCAACCACCAAGCCCGCCGGCGCCCTTAGCGCCCGCAGTGCGTAAACCGCGCCTTTCCGGTCCCGAGCAAGCTGCGGTCAGCATCGCAGCCGGAGTACTCAGCCTGTGGACCCCGTTCACCCTGGTCATCGCCGTGATCCTCAGCAACCTCCCGGCCTGCACAGGCGGCTCCCCCGCCGCGATCTGCACACGACCAGGCGGCCCCTGGTCAGCCACCATAGGCGCACTGCTCGGCCTGCTCACGGTAGTCACCGGCTGCTGGATCTATCCCCGCCGTCACCACAACGTGTTCGCACTGGCCGGCCTGACAACGGCAGCCGCCGGCGTGTTGATCACCCTGACCTTGGCAAACGGCGCCTCCACACCGTGAGCGCGACCACCCTCCCGGCGTACTCTCTGAAAAAAGCGCCGATCGACCCGCGGGGTTCCTTGCCATGGTCACGCTCTATCCGGCCCAAGCAGCGTCAATCGCGCTCCTGCTGGCGGCCCTGGCCTCAGACTTCTGGGTCCTGACCGACGCCCGCACCCGCGCAAAGCAAGGCAGGCCAGCCGAGGCAAACATAGGCAACCTCAGGCTCAACACGCCGGAGGCCTGGTTCGTGGCTTGCGTAGCCCTGTGGCCCATCTTCCTGCCGCTCTACCTGACGGCAACAGGCCGCAACCCCTTCACCCGCCCGCAACCCTGACTTGACCCCGACCCAACCCGACCGCAAGTAACCGCACCGTGGGGGTCTGGGGGCTCGGCCCTCAGGTAAACATGCGGAACGACGAGGCCCGCGCTTTCCGCGGGCAGGGGAGCGTCAGAGTGGAGCGGGCGACGAGAATCGAACTCGCGTAATCAGTTTGGAAGAACCGCTCGGGTCGTCCTGCTTGATCGGATTCAGTACTGAAAGGGCCCTCAACTCCGGACTCGTTGCGAGCGTTTCCGGCCGGGTCCGCCCTTGGACGGGTGGGTCCGGCGTCGTTCCCCAACAAATTCCCCAACAAGATTGAGTTCGAAACGGCGCCGTTTCAAGGTCGACCCGGTCCACCGGGTCGGCCTGGACCGAGTACGTGCGCAGGGGACCTGGCAGTCGCTTTCGGGGCTTCCCACCTGCCCCGATGAGCGCCTGGACCTGCTGGCCTGGTGTCCAGGCGAGGCCGCGCAGCGCATCGTCGGCCACCCGAATCCGGCGCGTACCGGGCCCGATGCTCGATCGACTCGATCTGCCCGCGGACGACCTTCTAATCGCCGACTTCTCCAGGGTCTTGCGGCAAGATCGAGGACGGTCTCGGCAAGTTCTACGCCCCGCGTTTCTCGCACAGCATCGAGACGGCCGACGAGACCGGCAACGCGTGGGTCTCTATCGTTGTCTCATGGCTGAGCGGCCGTCGATTGGTGACCTTCGGGCGGCGGCTCGCGCGGCGCGCGCAGCTGAGGGCGGGTCCGATCTGGTCCGGCTGCTGCGCCCTCGCACGCTGGGCTTCATCCGTACGCGGGGTCCGATCTGGCTTCAGCTACGGCGAGCCGATCTCGACGGGCGCCTGATCTGGCACGACCCAGGCTCGTACGCGATGCTCAGGCGGCCCGCCGATCGCGCGGTCGAGGGCTCGGGGCGGCTGCTGCGAGTGCTCGACCGGCACTGGAACCTGGCGATCATGGTCGGCGAGTTCCTGATCTTTCTGGTGATGGCGTGTGCTCTCGTCGCGATCCGCCGGGCGATCGGGCCGACCGGGACCTGGCTCGGGCTTGAGATCGTCGAGATCCTCCTGCTCTTTGCGATCTGCGCGGATCAGGTTGTGGCACTGCTCGCGTTCGCCTGGCGGGGCTTGCGGGCGCTGGGCCGCCCGAGGCTACGGGTCGATCAAGTAGCCGCCGGGCAGGCCCCGTTCGAGCAGTGGACGATGGCCCTCTGTCACCACATCGACGCGCATGAGCAGGGCCACTCCCTGCTCGCCGACGTTGCGCGTCGGCTCACCGCCCTCGGCGGCGCCGACGAGGCCTTGGCCTGCCCGCGCGACGGGATCACCACCCGGGACATGCGCGCTCGGGTAGCGGCCTGGGCGGACGACCTCAAGACCGGCCACCCGGATCCCGAACTCAGCGTGCGGGCGCCCAAGCAGTTGCCGGCGCGCAGCCACCGGGTCACCGAGACCGGCGCGTTCTTCTTCCTCTGGCTCGCGGGCGTCGCGGCGGTGGCGTTCGGGATGACGACGAGCGTGGCCGGCTGGGAGCGCGATGCCTGCGCCAGCCGGTGCGCCGGGCGCCCGGTGACGTTCTCGTCGGCACTCGAATGGGTCGGCTACCGGCTGATCTGGCGGCATCCGGACGGGCTCGCCGCCGAGACGTTCTGGTCCCGGAGCACGGGTGTGCTGGCCGGTGTCTTCCTCCCCATGACGATCGCCATGGCCGTTCTGTGTCTGGTCTTCTACTCGCGGTATCGGCGGAAGCTGACCGGCGAATACCGTGAGGCGATGGACGAGGCCCTGCGCCAGGAGCGACTCCTTTTGCTGGTGGCCACGCCGGTCGAGCGGGCCGCCGTGATCGCCCAGGCCAGACGGCACGGTGACGCTGAGGCCGTACTGGAGTTCTCCGAAGGCCACCCGGTCTATCGGCTCGGCCTGATCGGCGGCGTGGACGTGCTGCTCGCCCAGGTCGGCGCGGGCACCACGAGCCCGGTGTCGGCCGCCTACAGCGTGCCGAGGCTCATCGACGAGTGGCGCCCGAGCTACGTGGTCATGGTGGGTATCTGCTTCGGGCTGCACGAGGAACGCCAGCGCCCCGGTGACGTCATCGTGGGCCGTCAGCTCCGGGTGATCAACGTACGGGCGGGCGAGACCGAGGATCGGGACCGCGGTGACGCGGCCACCGCGGGTCACCAGCTGGTCGAGCGGTTGGCGGTCGCCGAATCACCCCCGGGCGTACGTGTTTGGACCGGCGTGCTGCTCTCCTGGGACGTGCTGATCGATTCGTCGGCGCTGCGCGAGGTGCTGAAGGCGCGCTACCCCGATGCCGAGGGCGGCGAGATGGAGGGCGCGGCGGTCTATGCGTCATCGGTCCGGGAGGGCGTCGAGTGGATCGTGGTGAAGGGCATCTGCGACTGGGGCCGCGACAAGACTTCGGGCGCCCAGGAGCTCGCCGCCACGAACGCCGCAACCCTGGTGCTGGACCTCGTCGCGGCGCGAGCATTTGCCGCACCGAAGACCAGGGACCCATGGCCCGGGGCGGCACGGAGGTGAGGATCTGCCGTCGGACGTGGATCGACGGGCTCCTGCCGCCACACCCCCTGCTCGACCACCTTCACGGCGCGCTCGACTCCGGCGTAGAAGGAGTGCGGCGAGGCGAGCAGGATCCGTCGGCCCGGGAGTGACCAGGACCCGAACAGCTGCAACGCGAGGGTTGCTCAAATTGCTGTTGGCCAAGCGGTCTGGCTGCACGAACGTGGAGCGGGCGACGAGAATCGAACTCGCGTAATCAGTTTGGAAGACTGAGGCTCTACCATTGAGCTACGCCCGCGTGTGTTCATAGCTTACTGAATGGTCCGGGCGGGGCGCGCCGCGGGTCCGGTTTGCCGCCAGGTGACTCCAGCGCACGCGTGTGGAAGCGGACCGCATACACTGGCCGTCGCCACGGGGTGTGGCGCAGCTTGGTAGCGCACTCGCTTTGGGAGCGAGGGGCCGTGGGTTCAAATCCCGCCACCCCGACTGTTATCAACTATCCAGTGCAACAAGGAGTACGCCTGTGAAGAGCACCGTCGAGACTCTGAGCCCGACTCGGGTGAAGCTCGCTATCGAGGTGCCGTTCGAGGAGCTCAAGCCGAGCCTGCAGAAGGCGTACCGGGAGATCGGCGCGCAGGTGCAGGTGCCGGGCTTCCGCCGTGGCAAGATCCCGGCCGCTGTGATCGATCAGCGGGTGGGGCGCGGTGCGGTCCTCAACGAAGCCGTCCAAGAGGCGATTCCGCAGCAGATCCTCGCCGCGGTTCAGGAACACGAGGTGAAGACGCTCGGTCGCCCCGAGGTGGAGATCACCGAGTTCGCCGACAATGCGCCTCTGAAGTTCACTGCCGAGGTCGATGTCCGCCCGGAGATTGCCGTTCCCGATCTTTCCACCATCTCGGTCACGGTTCCGGCCGTCGAGATCGGTGACAACGAGATCGACGAGCAGATCAACGGCCTGCGCGAGCGCTTCGCCACCCTCAAGACCGTCGAACGGCCGGCCGCCGAGGGCGACTACGTGCAGCTCGACCTGAAGGCAACGGTCGACGGGGAAGAGGTTCCCGGCGGCTCCGCGACCAACATTTCGCACGAGGTGGGCAGCAAGCAGCTGCTCCCCGGTCTCGACGAGGTCCTGGTGGGCCTGGTCGCGGGTGCCGAGGCCAACTTCACCACTCAGCTCGTGGGCGGCGACTTCGCCGGCCGTGACGCCGAGGTCGAGGTGACGGTCCGCAGCGTCAAGGACAAGCAGCTGCCCGAGGTCGACGACGAGTTCGCCCAGCTGGCGAGCGAGTTCGACACGCTCGAGGAGCTTCGCGGCGACCTGCGGGAGCGGCTGTCCCGGGTCAAGAAGGTCGAGCAGATCTACGCGGCCCGCGACGAGGCGCTCAAGCAGCTCGTCGAGGCGGCCGACATCCCGGCTCCGGAGGGCGTCGTCAAGGACGAGGTCGAGGGCCGCAAGCAGGCGATGACCGACCAGCTGGAGCGGATCGGCGCGAGCCTGCAGGACTACCTGGCCTCGGAGGACAAGACCGAGGAGCAGATCGACCAGGAGCTGACCGAGGCGGCCGAGGAGGGTGTACGCATCCAGCTGCTGCTCGACACGGTCGCCGACGCGGAGGACGTGCAGGTCTCCGACGACGAGTTCGGCCACGAGATCGTGCACCGCGCGCAGCGCGCCCAGATGGACCCGCAGCGCTACTACGACCAGCTGGTGCAGTCGGGCGCGGCGGCCGCGGTCTTCGGCGACGTGCGGCGGGGCAAGGCGCTGGCTTCGGTCATGGAGCAGGTCAAGATGTCGGACACCGAGGGCAACGAGCTCACGCTCGACGACCTCCGCGCCGCCAGCGAGGCCGAGCACGAGGGGCACAACCACTGAACTAGCTGGCTGCGCTTCGCTCCGCGTATGCGATCGCCTTTTAGGCCGGTGTCATGGCCCGCGGTTTCCGAGGCCCGCAAAACCGGCGGGCTTCGGAAACCGCGGGCCATGACACCGGCGGCGATCGCACTACCTGCGAGGGGTCAAGGCCGCTGCGCAGCGTGAGGGCTGTGTGGCGGCTTTCGCTTTTTTGGGGTACGCGGGGAGCCGCGTGCGCTGTCAGCGAACACCCGCCCGAGCGGGAAGCTGACACTCTTTCGACCGGTTAGGTTGGTCGTACGACGGATAATCTGCCGACCGGTTCGCCGGCCGACACAGTCAGCTGTGAAGGGCTGCCATGACCGATCTCCACATTCCCGCGGGCCCTGTGCTACGCGGTGACACCCTGAGTGGCAACCTCGACGACTCGGTCTACAACCGCCTGCTGCGCGAGCGCATCATCTTCCTCGGCAGCGAGGTGACGGACGCCGTGGCGAACCGCATTTGCGCTCAGCTGCTGCTGCTTTCCGCCGAGGACCCCGAGCGCGACATCAACCTGTGGATCAACTCGCCGGGTGGCTCCGTCTACTCCGGCATGGCGATCTACGACACGATGCAGTTCATCGACAACGACGTGCAGACCGTCGCGATGGGCATGGCCGCCTCGATGGGGCAGTTCCTGCTCTGCTCCGGTGCCGCCGGCAAGCGCTTCGCGCTGCCGCACGCGCGGATCATGATGCACCAGCCGTCGGGTGGCATGGGCGGCACGGCCGCCGACATCGCCATCCAGGCCGAGCAGATGCTTTACACCAAGCGCATGTTCCAGGAGCGGATCTCGTTTCACACGGGTCAGTCCCAGGAGCAGATCGAGCAGGACTTCGACCGCGACCGCTGGTTCACCGCGTCGGAGGCGAAGGACTACGGCTTCATCGACAAGGTGATCACCACGGCCGAAGAGGTGCCCGAGGGCGCCGGAACGCTGAACTGAGGAGCTGAACTATGACTGACCTGACCATGCCTCCCGGGTTCGCGCCGGTGCACAACCGCTACGTGCTGCCCTCCTTCGTCGAGCGTTCGTCGAACGGCATGATGAAGGAGACGAACCCCTACAACAAGATGTTCGAGGACCGCATCATCTTCCTCGGCGTCCAGGTGGACGACGCGTCGGCCAACGACGTGATGGCCCAGCTGCTGACGCTGGAGAGCTCGGACCCGGACCGCGACATCCTGATGTACATCAACTCGCCGGGCGGCTCCTTCACCGCCATGACGGCGATCTACGACACCATGCAGTACGTCCGCCCGGACATCTCGACGGTCTGCCTGGGCCAGGCGGCCAGCGCCGCCGCGGTTCTGCTGGCCGGCGGTTCGGCGGGCAAGCGCATGGCGCTGCCCCACTCGCGTGTTCTGATTCACCAGCCGGCCACTGAGGGCGGCTACGGGCAGGGCTCCGACATCGAGATCCAGGCGCGTGAGATTCTGCGCATGCGTACGCAGCTGGAGGAGATGATCGCCCACCACTCCGGTCAGCCGGCCGACAAGGTCCGCAAGGACATCGACCGCGACAAGATCATGACGGCGGAGGAGGCCAAGGAGTACGGCCTCGTCGACGTGGTCCTGGCGACCCGCAAGAAGAGCCTGCAGTCCGTCGGGGCGAGCAGCTAGGAGCGTGGTGTCGGGGGCCGGCCGGGGCAGGGTTAGACTGACCGACCCCTGACACGCCCGTTTTGGGGGGTCGGAGAACTGCCCCTTTGCGGGTAACGTCGAGTCAGCAGCCTCAGTTACGCGGTTCGGCAGACGATGAGATGGCAACGAGGCAATTAGTCCTCGCGTCAGGGGTCGGCATCCGCCGGCCGATGAGCCCAAGGAGTACGTAGGTGGCACGGATCGGCGACGGCGGCGACCTACTGAAGTGCTCCTTCTGTGGGAAGTCTCAGAAGCAGGTCAAAAAGCTCATCGCGGGGCCTGGGGTCTATATCTGCGACGAGTGCATTGACCTCTGCAACGAGATCATCGAAGAAGAGCTGGCCGAGACCGGCGAGGTGAAGTGGGAAGAGCTTCCCAAGCCGATGGAGATCTGCCAGTTCCTCGACCAGTACGTGGTGGGCCAGGAGCAGGCCAAGAAGGCGCTCTCGGTCGCGGTCTACAACCACTACAAGCGCATCCAGGCCGAGTCGTCGGGCGCGCCCGGCGCGGGCAGCGATGTCGAGGTGGCCAAGTCCAACATCATGCTCATCGGCCCCACCGGCTGCGGCAAGACCCACTTGGCGCAGACGCTGGCCCGCATGCTCAACGTGCCGTTCGCAATCGCCGACGCCACCGCCCTCACCGAGGCCGGTTACGTCGGTGAAGACGTCGAAAACATCCTGCTGAAGCTGATCCAGGCGGCGGACTACGACGTCAAGCGCGCCGAGCAGGGCATCATCTACATCGACGAGGTCGACAAGATCGCCCGCAAGAGCGAGAACCCGTCGATCACCCGCGACGTCTCCGGTGAGGGCGTCCAGCAGGCACTGCTCAAGATCCTCGAGGGTACGGTGGCCAACGTGCCGCCCCAGGGCGGCCGCAAGCACCCGCACCAGGAGTTCATCCAGATCGACACGACCAACGTGCTGTTCATCGTCGGCGGTGCGTTCGCCGGCCTGGACCGCATCATCGAGTCGCGGGTCGGGCACGGCGGCGTCGGGTTCGGCGCTCACCTCCGGTCGATCTCGGAGCGCAACACCGACGACATCTTCAGCCGGGTCATGCCGGAAGACATGCTGAAATTCGGGCTGATCCCCGAGTTCATCGGCCGTCTGCCGGTCATCACCACGGTGCGCAACCTCGACCGTGAGGCACTCATCAAGATCCTCACCGAGCCGCGCAACGCCTACGTGAAGCAATACCAGCGCCTGTTCGAGCTCGATGGCGTCGAACTGGAGTTCGACTTCGGCGCACTCGAGGCAATCGCCGACCAGGCCATGCTCCGAGGCACGGGCGCCCGCGGCCTCCGCGCGATCATGGAAGAGGTCCTCCTCTCCGTGATGTACGAGGTGCCGAGCAACCCGGACGCCGCCCGCGTGGTCATCACGCGCGAGGTGGTCCTCGAAAACGTCAACCCGACCATCGTCCCGCGCGAATTCGTCGGCCGTCGCCGGCACCAGCGCGAGGAAAAGTCAGCCTGACCAAGCTTTCAAAGACGCCGCCGCCCCGCCCGGGCGGCGGCGTCTTTTTTCGCGCCAAGCACACAGACGCAACCTCACCGATACCCCTGACCGACGAGTCCCTGCACCAACCGCATCGGCGAGCGTGGCGTTCCTGCCGGGCGGCCGTGCGGCTGTCGTGCCCGCGGTCGTGCCCGGCGGTCGTGCGGGCGGTCGTGCCCGCGGTCGTGCCGGGCGGTCGTGCCCGGCGGTTGTGCGGGTGGTCGTGTCCTGCGGTTGTGCCACGCGGTCGTGTTGGGTGGTTGTGCCGCGCGGGTGTGCCAGGCAGTCGTGCCCGGCGGTCGCGCTGGACGGTCGTGCTAGGTGGTTGCGCCCCGCGGTCGTGCTGGGTGGTTGCGCCGCGCGGGTGTGCCAGGCAGTCGTGCCCGGCGGTCATGCGGGGCGGTCGTGCTCGGCGATCGTGCTGGGCGGTCGCGCTCGGCGGTTGCGCCCCGCCGTTGTGCTCGGCGGTCGTGTTTGGCGGTTGTGCTGGGCGGCTGTGTGAGGGCCGTCGTGTCGCGCGTTGTGCGGCGCCCAGGCGCGGCAGCCCGCCCCTGGGTGGGGTGAGTTGATCTGGTGGGTCTGACAATCTGCTCGTCGCTGTGCACAGTGCGCTGTGCGCCGCCGTTGTCCACAGTCCGTCGCGTGGTGCGGAGTGGCACCGGCTAGTGTGCGAGGCGCGCCTAGCCAATGGGGGGTCGGCTCATGCATCCGTTCCGTGCCGCAATCGAAGCCAGTGACGTGCCGGCGGCCGTCGCGCTCTGTTCTGACGACGTGGAGTTCCGGAGTCCGGTGGCGTTCGCGCCCTACCGCGGTCGCGCGGCCCTTACCACCATCCTCAGCGCGGTGATCGAGGTCTTTCAAGACTTTCGGTACGTGCGGGAGGTTGGCACGGCCACCGACCACGTGCTCGTGTTCCGTGCTCGGGTGGGGGAGAAGGAGCTTGAGGGCGCCGACTTCCTGCACTACTCGGCGGACGGGAAGGTTGACGAGTTCACGGTCATGGTGCGGCCGCTGTCGGCGGCTCAGGCGCTGGCCCAGGAGATGGGTGCCAAACTCGCGGCCGGCGGTGGTCTACGGCCCGGTGTTGCACCCAGCCCGCACTGACGAAGCGGGACTCTTCCACGCCGTACTCAAAAAAGCCTGACCGCCGTAGGCTGCTCTCATGCGTGTTGCGGTGTGCCAGCTGAACTCCCGCGATGATCGGGCGGAAAACCTTCGGGTCGCGCGTGAGCTGCTGGAACGTGCCTCGGCGGCCGGGGCGGACTTGGCTGTGCTGCCGGAATACGTTGACTATCTGGGCCCGGGCAAGACGGCGCCCGACCCGGAGACGGCCGACGGGGAGTTCGGGCGGTTCTTCGCGCGGGCGGCGCGTGAGCTGGGCATCTGGGTGCATGCCGGCTCGTTCCACGAGGCCGGGCCCGATGCCGACCACACTTTCAACACCACGCTGATCTTCGACCCGGGCGGCTCGCTCACCGCGAGCTATCGCAAGATCCATCTGTACGACGTGGAGATAGCGGGACGGGTTTCCTATCAGGAGTCGCGCACCGTGGCACCCGGGTCGGAGACCGTGGTGACGGAGATCGGCGGCGTGCGCACCGGACTGTCCATCTGTTACGACCTCCGGTTCCCCGAGCTGTACCGCCGCCTGGCGGTCGAAGGGGACGCGCGGGTGCTGGTCGTGCCGGCCGCGTTCATGATGCACACCGGGCGCGACCACTGGGAGGTGTTGCTTCGCGCCCGCGCGATCGAAAACCAGTGTTATGTGGTCGCGGCCGGCCAGATCGGTGATCACGAGCCGGGGCGCACGTGTTTCGGTCGCAGCATGGTCATCGACCCGTGGGGGACCGTGATCGCTCAGGCCCCCGACACGATCGGCATCGTGACCGCTGACCTGGACCTTCCTCGCCTGGCCCAGATCCGTGCCGAGCTGCCCAGCCTGGCTAATCGCCGGTTGTAGCGGGCGTCACAGCAGCTGGACGAGGTAGCCGACAACGGCGAGTCCGATGACTGCGCCGCCGGCCAGGAGCATCGCGCCGCCCATGCGGGACGGGCCGCGCATGAGGATCCGGTGACCTGCCACCACGAGCGTGACCAGCACAAGCACGCCGATGACCACTTGCCACAGAGGCATGAGGAGATCGAGCAGCGCGTCGGCGGCGAGCGGGCGGGCGGGGTCCATGCGCCCACTCTGTCACGTTCTTCTGGGGCCTAGCGTCCCTTCCGCGGCCGCGTCAAGCATGGTCATCGATTTGCATCTGCGGTGACCTCTCGCGTAACTTTCTCTCTGCCCGAGGGAAACCCGGACGGAACGCCACGAAGGTGACGGAACGGACGGTTGACTCGCGGGACGTCGGACGCAGCGTTAAGCTGGGGAAGATGCCGGGCGATGCAGGCGGAAACAGGGTTTGCGCCAGCGAGGTCGACCAGGTAGAGTAGCAAAGCCCGCAGGAGCCAGGCGGACTGATCGTTTCGACGATCGTCGGCTGGTCTGCAAGGGCCATCCACGATCTTCCCGCTTTCACGGCGGGGGTTACCGTGGAAAACCGATGTAGTTGCCCCGAGCGTGGGTTCCTTCGCGGAGCTCAGGTTCGGTGTGTGGTTGTTCTTTGAGAACTCAACAGGGTGCTTGATAAGCCAGTGCCAATTAGTTTTATCCCTGGCCGGTTTTTTCGGCTTGGATTCCTTTGGCAACTTATGTTGCCGGGACAGTTTTCCAAGTTTTTGTTGGAGAGTTTGATCCTGGCTCAGGACGAACGCTGGCGGCGTGCTTAACACATGCAAGTCGAGCGGAAAGGCCCTTCGGGGTACTCGA